>JAGONC010000008.1 GCA_017993235.1 Lentimicrobiaceae bacterium | reverse complement strand
TAAAAGGTGAATCGCTTAGAAAAAACAGAATAGAAAAAAAAGATTAATTTTGATGTACAAGTCCGTCTTCGAAAAGGTGGTACACTTTCCACCGGATTGAGTGGTACACTTTCACCGGATTATCCAGCCTTATTTTCATGTGGTATTTACTTTACCTGACAAGCTGAACGGCTTGTTTCTGGCAAATCCATCAGCGATGTACCGGCTGCTTTTTAAAGCTGCATGGAACACCCTTTCCCAATTCTTCCTGACAAAGCTCCATGCCCAGGCCGGTATGATTACTATCCTGCATACCTGGGGACAAACCCTGAGCTATCATCCCCATCTTCACTGTATTGTTCCGGCAGGCGGAATAGGGATCAGGGGACAGTGGAAACAGGTGAAGCTGTCGGCATCCGGTAAGGTTTATCTTTTCCCGGCAGAAAATCTATCCAGGGTATTCCGTGGTAAGTTCATGGAGGGTCTCAACAACCTGATGAGTGTTGATTCCGGCTTCAAAAAGGAGCTTTACAGAAGTGGCTGGGTCGTATACACGAAGGATCCCTTTGCCGGGCCGGAATCCGTGCTTGAGTACCTGGTGCGATACACCCACAAGACGGCGATCTCCAATCATCGTATCCTGAAGGTTGATCCATATGGCGTCACTTTCCGCTGGCGTGATTACCGGGATAATCAACAGAAGGTCATGACGTTGGAGGGGGTTGAGTTTCTTCGCCGTTTCAGTCACCATATCCTGAATAAAGGATTTGTGCGCATCCGCCATTTCGGTTTTCTATCTGCAACCCATCGGCCGGTGTTGCACCAGCTGCAACACAGCATGGGGGTAAGGGTTGAACCAACCATAAAAAGGGAGCACTGGAAAGAGATCTGTCGTCGGAGACTTGGGTACGATCCGGATATCTGCCCCGAATGTGGCCAGTTGACGATGGTTACCATTGAACGGTTTCTTCCCGGCAGGGGACCTCCCCTTGTGTACCGGAATCAGCTTATTCATTCATCCCAGAATCAACATCAATGATGACAAACATGCCCGCATTCCGGACCCACTATCCTATCATCCAAACTCACCATAAATGCCATTGGGGTCTTTCTTTAAAGCTGATTCCAGTGCTTGGATCGCCTGTTTCCTTTCAGAATTTCAAAGAACGGATGGCGTTGGGTACAACTCTATAGCAATGTTTTTTGATTTAATCCCCATAATATAACCTCAATAGTCTGTGGGATTTCATGCAACACGGCTTCATGCTTGGCTTGCGCCGCACGAAGCCTTATTTATTATGCAAAGTACTTTATTCAATTTCAATATCATTAATATCCATTTGATTATCAATTAACATAGATTTTAAAATACTTAGGTCGTGATATTTAATTTTAACAATATCTGTTCTTTTTGTAAGTTTTAGATAGTCCATAAAATAATTACTGATGTGTTTTGTCATTACATCTTCAGGATCCTTGTCAACAAGCTTTTTTAATAAGTTAAACATTTCTTTGAGTTCATTTCTAGAAATATCAACTTTAAACCTTTTTAAAAAATTAATCTTTTCATAAAGATATGTATGAGTTGAAAAAGCCCTAACTTGAAATTCTTCTCTATGATTTATAAGATCAAGTATTATTTCCTCTCCTTCTTCAAATACTTTAGTCGCGTAACTTCGTTCATTCATATTATTTGCCTGCCTAAGATAATTCCTACCTATTGCATTTTGAACCATATAAGAACCAGGATTTATTACTTCTGCTTGTCTAAAATGATTTAACGCTTTATCAAAATCCAACTCTATCTGTTCAGAAATCCCAAGCTGAAGCCAATAATTATAGCTACCACTCAAATCGTCTTTTAATTCATAAAGCATTTCTTTTATTTGTTGCGTTTTCAGATTTAGCTTAATACGCAATGTTTTTTCCTTAATACATGATGCTTCTATTTGATTCCATAAATTTCTTGGATTGTTATCCAATTGTGGTGATATACTTCGCAAAATAGATTTTAATACTGATAAGATTTTCCCTTTCGAAGCAGATTGAATAATTGAAATAAGAAAAAAACCTGTCCTTAACTTAATATCACCATTTTGAGAATACTTAATATAATCCTCTACCTCGGTTAACATCTTATTGCTATTAATTCCATAAATAAAAGAAACAAGTTCTTTGGGAATATATGGAATATCAAGTTTTTCAAATATTGCAAGAAATATTAAAAAGTCATGACAATCAGAATCTTTAGTTAGTATACTTTGCAATCCTTTGTTTAACCTTTCTTTAAATCCTTTTCCATAAGTAATTTCGAAAAGAATGTCCAAAACATCATTTTTTGATACAATTTTGTTAATTCTTTCATCTTTATCACTATATTTTTTAAGGACACCTAAATATCCCTTTTGAGATAGTTTTTCTTCTATTGTTGTTGCATAATTCTCAGATATTTTAGGCTCTATGTAGTATTCCAAATGTTTATTGTCAACAATGCTATATCTCATCCTAATATGCAGTGGCACTCTTGATGTTGTAATTACTATTAATTTTTGATCAGAAGAAACTAAATTTATTAACCTACTAATATCACGGTAGTTATGACTGGCATTATCATATAATAAGGCAAAATATTTTAATCCAGGATTTTGTTTTATCCATTTGTAAAGTTCAAAATAATTAAAATATTTACCCGTATATTGCCAAACTTCATAACCATCTGATTCCAACTCTGCACCTAATCTTAATAAAAAGGTGCTTTTACCTGATAAACCCTTTCCATAAACTGCAAAAATTCCAGATTCTCCAATTTTCAAAATACTATCTTTAAATCTTTCCAATTCTGATTTAATGTTTATATCTTGAAAATCCCATTCGTCATATATGTCTTTCCAATTTGGTTCATAACCAAAATATAGATTACTCTCATATTTACTTATTGGAACAATTGATTTTCGAATTTCATTTAACCTTTCAAAACCAAATCGCTTTAATGTTCTTAAATGTTTTATTGTTTCACTATTATCCGTTTGCGAATAAGTTTTATTCACATAATTAAAGAAACTTTCAGCATCCCATTTAATCAAGACTGCGCCTAAGGACTTAATTTTGCTTGTAAATATTATTGAAGGATCTGGATTAATAAAAAAGAGTTTCCCTCTTGAAGATTGATAACCTGAATTTTCATAAAGTTTTAAATAGTAGTCTATATTTATTTCACTATAATCGTGACCTACAAATATTATTGGCTCGGAAAGCATATCAAGTGAAAGACTATTAAATCTGTAATCCTTTGTAAGGACCATGGAATCTAAATAAGATTTAGTACTAAATGTTAGACTTTCACTTGGATTATTAACACAGCCGTGTAGTTTAATGTATTCTGTTTTATCATCAAGTTTTAGCGTAGACCTTCTTTTAAAATTTTGGACCAATAAACCTTTTTTCCCTTTATTGTAAATTGTTTCGATAATATCATCAATATTAGTTGTATAAATCTTTTTCCAAGGATATTCACATACGAGTTCATGAAAACTTGCAGGTTTTGCATTCTGAAAAATGTCTACAAGAAAATCTGTAAGATGTGCCTTGCTCTTTTCATTTTCACAGTAATCACAAATATCTGACAAACTATATTTGATTAAATCATTATACTCAGATGATCCTTCATCAACCTTTAAAAGGTTTTTAATTATTTCAATTTTCAACTGGTTTCCAGTAGGAAAATCTTTCCCATTTTGTGTTTTAGCACCTAATGAAAAACCCGCTCCTAAAAATAAAATTGGATCCTCAAGTTCAAGTATTCGTTTTAATTCATTTTCCATATCTATATTTTGTTTTAGTATTTTGCATAACGGTATATTGTTTGGGGCGTAGCGGATTTCGGAGCAATTCACTGTCAATACACCACAAAAGTTGATGCGAGGTAAAATGCTCAATTAACCACTTCACCCGCCATTGAGCCAAACGCCTATTAGCGGTTGTTTTTCTATTTGCTGATTGAAATACTGTCACCAATTTCATCGTCAGCAAATGTTGAATATTTAAGTTTATTGTCTGGTGTAAGCTCAATTTTATAAACGATTGAAATGTCAATGTCGTCAGCGTTTTGTGTTAAGCATAATTCTGCTCCCATAAAGAATGTAAAACTCTTGTCGAAAATTTGCGGTGTCATTGCAATGTTGTTACCACGATATTTTCCTGGAATGCCTGGATATATTATAGATTGATAGTCTTTTGATTTATAATAGTCAAACACTATGTTTGTTATGTCGTAATCATTAGCAGACTTCAATTTTGCCAATTCAACTGTAATGATTTCTAAAAATTCTGTTTGGTCATCTGTCAATGAAACATACTCTTTACTTTTTATATAACTGTCGTGAGCAGATTTAATAAGGTCATTGTGACAAAAGTCCTTTTTGAATATGAATAGTATTGAAGGGAATCCGTTAAATGATTTCCATTTTCCAATGGTATAATTAAATGTTTTGGTTTGCTGTCCAAGTATGCTTTGGTCAATTTCCGCTGCTAAATAATATCTTGTTGTTTCAGGGACAATTAAGTCAGTAAATGTCCCATAGAATAAAGGTTCACCAGCATTATTAAACCGTCCTTTTGGAGTAATGTGCTTGATATGGTCAGGAATGTAAGATAACCTGCTTAAATCAAAGTCTCCGCTTGATTTGCTGACGCCAACTGCCCTTTCAATGTAAGTGTTTGAACTTACTTGAACTGTCGGGACTGGCAATTTTGGCAACTCAGAAAAAAGAAAATTTCGCAACTCACTTTCGTCTGTTTTGATGTCGTCTTGAACAATTTTTTTGAAGTCTTTAAAGTCCATTTATATTGTATTTACAGGTTGTCCTAAAATCATCACTAACGGTTGATGGTATGGTGTCGTGCGGGATTACGAGGCGATTTCCTATCAAATTACACCGACCTTTTCTCTAGCCACATACGCTCGAAAACCGATGAAACTCGCATGCACTATACTATTTATTGGGGCTAGTTATTTTCGTTCTATTTCATCTAATGTATTACCCGATTTATCCTTCCATTCATTCCATCCATTTGCGTTTCGTGCTAATACTTGCGCTGCAGCAGAACTTGGTGAATTAAATAAATAGTCTTCTTGAAACTCGTACACGTTTCCCTTTTCCAAAAGAATCTTTTGATTAACAAGTTTTTCTCTCAAGTTTCGAATTGTTGAATTTGATGCAGGTGCTAGTTCCTTATTTGCTTTTGATCCTTTAAATACAACAAAACCATCATCCAAATATTCCCCTTCAGCACTAGCGTCTTTTCCTTTACAAATCAAAGTATCTTTTGATCTAGATCTTTTACTAATTATATCAAATAGAGGAAAGCCTAGTGTTGATAGTAGTATTTTGATTGTGTCAAAATTATCAAGTAAGTCCGCCTCTAATGTTTCAGGAACATCAAATTTCTTAGGATTTGCACTATTCACTAACTTATATCTATTGGCTTCAAATGCTTTTGAAATTGCTAATTCTTCTAAGTATTCAATATGCGTTTGAGTGAAACTCTTAGTTTTTGAAGTAATTATAATAGCGTAATTCCAAAAATCCTTTTTTTGATCATGGGTTTTGATTCTATCTATACAATTTCGAGATTGTCCTATATAAACAGTTGGCTTGGCAGTATCCTCATTATCACCAAAAAGAAAATAAATTCCGGGATTTGATACTTCTTTTCTCGAATTGGCTTCATTCATCTTTGTCCGAGGAATAAAAATTGCCAATTCAATATTACTCGTGATTTCTGCAATTTTAATTCCTCTCGGTGAACCATCTGTCAAGAATACTTGAATCGTTTTACCTCTCATGTTGTTATTTTTATAATTAGCCCCAACGGTGCGTATGTTCATTGAATTTATTTCCAATTTATCAGTACCACAACTGAATACATACACCTAAATATCGGGGTGTAAATGCAATTAATACACTGATAAAACCCATTCCAAAAAAATCTACGATCATCATTTATTCAACAAATGGGAGAATGAATTAAAAAGAATTTGTCGATAATTTGGAAATTCAATTCAACGTTTTAAAGTTATAAAATATAGATAAACCACGATTAAAAAAAGGCACCGTTCGACTTTCTTTTCATTACATCAGGTCTTTATTTGCTGAAAACATTTGAAATTATGAGGATAATGAACATTAGTGCCTCAACAACTCAATCTTTCCTCTGTTGTTATTCCCAAAAATCTGATGGATTAATAATCATTTTTATGTTTGTCCGATGCAAATGTAAAATCCTGTAAGCCCCCTCATAAAACTTCTCATAAGCATACCCCCCGGGTCAATCTGTGTTTACCCCCTCTCCAACCAACATCTGAGATACATACCCCCGGGGTCATCCTGTACACCCCTGGATTTACCCCCCTATATACGTTCCCTCCAACCATCCTATACTGACCCCCCGTCTCTTTCAGCGTCCAAAGGGGCGTGGTGTCCTATTTATTCATTTAAACCATTTATCATGGAAACTTTAACGAAAAACACTCGCATCAACCGCTTTGAGAGGTCTCAGAGCAACGGAGGCGCCTTCATCGACACCTTGGGTCTTCCCCGTGAGGTTCGCAATGCTAAGCTCAGATTCCCCGGAAGGGTTTTCGATCTTCCCGACGGAACGCATGAATTTCATATCTCATGGGCTTCAAACCGCAACAGGGACTATCCCTGCTTCGGAGTGGTCATCGAGAACTACCTGCCGGTCAGCATGCTTGCAACCGATTATGAGGCAGCCGTCAAGGCGAGTCCAGAGGAAGTGCAGAAGAAAGCCTGGGTGGGAACGGAAACAATCCATCCGAATTTCGAAGAGATCCTGCTTACCGTGGTGAAGAACAGACCGACGATCCTGTCTCTGAAGCAGTGAAGAGTGAGCCCGAAAGGGCTCCTCTTTTTTCTTCCCCCTTATTGATTTATAGGAAAATAGAGTATTATTTCTGAGAATGGGCGTACCAGAAGCCGAAATAAGTCCCAAAGGTATGGGCAGAATTATGAGGAAAAAAGAACAGCCGTTGGACTTATTCTCTTGTTGTTTGAGAGAGGTCCAGATCACTTATTGTAATAGGGTTAAGTATTCAGATATGCCTAAAGTAAGTTCTTCTAAAGATGCAGAAAGTATCTTCCGCAGTATCTGGTCTCACAGAATGGATTACATAGAGGAATTTTTTGTTTTGCTCCTGAACCGTTCCAATAAAGTTATAGGATGGTCAAAGATCTCAATGGGTGGACCAAGTGGTACGGTAAGTGATCCCAAGGTGATATTTCAAATTGGTTTAAAAACCCATGCTTCCCATATCATCATGGCGCATAATCATCCCTCTGGTAACCTGGAACCTAGTCAGGCAGATATTAATTTGACTCAAAAGATGAAGAATGCCGGATCGCTGCTTGATCTTCCCATTTTGGATCATCTTATCCTCAGCAGTGAAAGTTATTACAGCTTTGCTGATGACGAAAAACTGTAAGATCATATTTAACAGATTATCAGGGGGCATCACAAGCCCCTTTTTTTATTTTCTAAAACTTAATGTTATGGAAACACTTGAAATCGAAATCAATGAGAAAAAGCAAATCTCTGTGGAACTTCCCTTCTTTGGCAAGGTTCCTAACCGCAAGCGCTGGATCCGTATCACCAGTGACGATCCTCCACAGATCACAACTATCAGTCTGCTTGGCAGTAGCTGTGATGTGTTTGAATGGAAATATCCCGAGTTTATCGACATCCAGGATTTTGAACCCTGTAGTCCTGAAGATTGGATTGAAGCAAAGTATGAAGCAGCAGGGCATTGTATGAACCTTAAAATCCGATAAGATGAAAACATCAGAATCCATACAGTCTATTTGTAAAGCCCTGATCGAGTTTCAGGGCAGGATGGTGAAGGTCACCAAAGATGCGGTGAACCCTCATTTTAAGAACCGTTATGCTTCCCTGAGCCAGATCATCGAGAGCGTACAGAAGCCTCTGAATGAATTCGGTCTGGCGATCGTACAACTCCCTACAGGAGATCATGAGCTAGAGACTATACTTCTTCATACCAGCGGGGAATATATCGCTGAAACGTATCGTATGAGCCCACAGAGGGATGATCCTCAAGGGCTGGGATCTGCTATCACTTACCAGAGAAGGTATGCCCTGGGAGCTATCCTATGCCTGAATATCGATGAAGATGATGATGCCGAGAAAGCCAGCCAGCCTTTGAATCTAACTGCAGGGACAAGAACCTATGATGATGGCAGGGAATGGATATCAGAAGCTCAATTCCTGAAGACCATTGAACGGTTTAAAAGCGGAGAGACGGATATCATCGACAAGGCTATCGGTACCTTTAAGATGAGACGAGAACTTAAAGAACAACTTATAGCATTAAAGAACAACCATTAAAACGTATTACCATGGAAACACTAAGTATTATTCAACAGTTCAGTCTGACCAAAACACAGATTGATGCTTTATCCCGCAGGGTCCTTGAGGAGATCGATGGCGGGAATCACAATCCTCTGAACATATTCCTTTGTCTGAAAGCAATGGAGGAGCTTGTTAAAAGACTCAAGGATGGTATTGCCGACCAGGTACTGGCAGAAGCCGGGAAGTATGGTAAGCAGTTTGACTACCAGGGATCCAGGATACAGTTGTCCGAAAGGCGGACCTATGATTTCTCCTATGATTCCACCTGGTGCGAGCTGGATAAGACCAAAAAGCAGCGGGAGGAGATGCTCAAGCATATCACCCAGCCGGTGGCAGATCCCGAGACCGGGGAAATGATTTATCCGGCTCAGTTTAAGATCACGCCTGTTATCACCATAACCCTGCCAAGATGAAAAAGTCAGCTGCCGGGCATATTCTGATCTATCGGAATAGCCAAAAGATAAACGGGGACAATATTCCTGAGTACCGGGGTGGATTGCTCCTGGATGGAAAGACCTATGATATCGGATTGTGGGTGTATCAGTCCAAGAGTGGGATCAAATATATGTCGGGATCGGTGATAGAGGTGCCTAGTGTTTTGGAGCATGTCAAACCGAATGCAAATGATGTTGAAGTAGATGATTGTTAATTATTAAATTAAAATCATTGTATAAATTGATTATCATGCAGTTTCATTCAACTCGAATTTGTCTATAATTTCTTGTATGGTATTGCTCGATATTTTCTTTTTATGTATCTTGCGGATAAAACCTTATAGTGTTATGCACAATTATTCTAATCAAAAAGAAAGATAAGAATTTTGTACCTGCTTAATATGGAAATAATAAGGATACTTTTTTTTTGTTTGATTATTGGCTTTTCCTTTTTTCAAAACAATGCACTTCAGGCACAATGTAAAGGATGGTTATGGACCTCAGGCATAGGGGGTGACTCTTCCGATGATGTTGAATGTATTGTGACCGACAGTATAAATCATTTCTGTTATATTGCGGGTTCATTTACTAGTGATTCCTTGATATTTACGGTTGATACAATCATTAATAAAGGTTTACGAAACGCATTTGTTCTTAAATATGATTCTTTGGGTAATGTATTGTGGGTAGAAGGTTTTGGCGGAAACGACAAAGATTATGTCTGGGGTTTATCCATAGATAAATTAGGAAATATATATTGCATAGGGGATTATGAAAGCGACACACTGGTGGTTGGGCTGGATACCCTAATTAACAATGGTGATAAGAATTTTTTCATTGTAAAATATGCTTATGATGGCAGTTTTCTTTGGGCAATCGGTCAAGGAGGTGATGATTACGACTTCAGCCAGAGTATTGTCTGTGATAATTCAGGAAATTTTTATGCAATAGGCGGATATAAAAGTGAGATAGTAATTCTCGGGCAAGATACCTTGGTAAATGAAGGTGAGACCGATGTATTTATTGTCAGATATGATTATAATGGAGAAGCAGTATGGGCGAAAACATTTGGAGGAGAAGATATTGATTTTGCTGAGGAAATGACCGCCGACAATTCAGGTTTTATATATGTTGCCGGAGCATTTCAGAGTGATTCACTTTATATTGGATCTCAACTGTTATTGAATAATGGAGCATATGATATTTTTATTTTGAAACTTGATACTGATGGGAATGTCGTATGGGTAAAAGGATTCGGGGGGAATGATTATGACCGTCTGGAGGATTTTGTGGTTGATAGTAACGGGAATATATATATCACAGGAAATTTTAATAGTGACACCATCGAATTTGACAATTATTTCTTTATTAACCAAGGTGGTAGTGATATTTATTACGCCAAACTCGATAGCAACGGGAATGTGATTTGGGCAAACAGTACAGGAGGTAAATATTACGAAGCGAATAGCAATATAGGCTTATCCCATTCAAATGAACTTTATTTGTCAGGTTGTTTCCGAAGCCAGTCAATAAAGTTTGATTCTCTTATAGTAATAAGAAACGCTTATCAAACGGGATTCGTTACAGAATTGGATACAAGCGGAGTAGTAATTTGGGCGAAAGCCCTGGGAGCTGAAGATTATAAAAATGATTTAGAGGATTTTACTATTAATGAGGTCGGTGATATATATCTGACAGGTGCGTTTCGTGGCAAATATATATCATTTGGAAAGGATACTTTGGAAAACAAAGATGTCAGTGGTTTCTATTCAGATATATACACTTTAAAACTCATTGATTATGCCTCTCCCCCAATACCACAAATAACCCAAAAAGAGGATACCTTGATTTCGGATACAGCATTCAATTACCAGTGGTATTATGACAGCGATTATATATGGCAAGCCACTCATCAAAGACACATTGCCCAAAAATCAGGTTTCTATTTGGTTGAAATCACTGATACCAATGGTTGTAAAGCTTGTTCAGAAGAATTATTTGTACTAGTCACTAGGATTTTAAATAATGATTTCAAGGAATGCAATACTTGTATTTTTCCTAATCCTTTTAAGAATTCAACCTTATTGAAAATAGATCCGATTCATGAAGCTCCTTATAGTTTAAAAATCATTTCAATTGATGGTAAAGAAGTTCGGAATTATTCTAATTTCTATTCAAATGAAATCTGGATTAAAAAAGAAAATTTACAGCCTGGATTATATCTGTACTTGTTAAGTAACAGACACGGAACAATACGATTAGGTAAAATTTTAATTCAATAATATAAGAGTGCACAATAAGTACGGCTTCGTGTGGGGCAGCCTAAAATGAAACCATGTACAATAGATACCATTCCCTCAAAACAGACTCTTTCTATCCAATATCTACCTCCACCTGAGGGAAGATCATGCGTAAAAATGGGTAAATGGATACTTTTAGCCAAAAATTAAGATGATAACAAGGAACAAACTCGATAAATCATTCGGACCTGTTGGAACTTTCGCAGGTGTCATTTTATGTATTGCCGGGATTATCCTGATATTTTTTTACATTACGGGAATAATTATTCTGTTGCTTGGTGCTTTTGTGGGATTTACTTCTACCAGTGCTATTATAGATTATAATAAAAAAAGGATACGACTTTCCACTGATATTTTTGGGATTATACCGACTGGCACCTGGATTCATGTTGTCCCTGAAATGAAACTGGGAATAAAGGAATCAAATCAAACATATAGAGCATATAGCCAGGGAAATCGCCCCCTTGATATCAGAAGGAAGGATTACAGAATAATCTTGTTCGATTCTGACGGCAAAGAATTAATGCCGCTTAAAAAATTTGATACTCTTGAACTTGCCATGGGAGAGCTCGATATCATAATACACCAGCTTGGTTTAACTAAAAGATGACCTGATCCATTATCTATCTGAAAGGAGATCGTGCATATAACAATCTCTGATGAACTGGAGGAGCCTATTTCTCCACCTTAAGTCCCTTAAAATACGGATGACTAGCCAGACAGTTTGTTTCCCTGTATAAAACTTCAACTTTTTAATAGTACATTTTAATCCAGATCTTTTCTTTTTCAGCAACCCAGTCAGCAACTAATAAAAAAGGCTGAATAAACATATTGATATTCAGCCTAATATGAAATTAATTGTACCCGGAGCGGGACTTGAACCCGCACGGCCGCACTGGCCAAAGGATTTTAAGTCCTGACAACACTCCTGAAAACACAGTAGAATCGGAACTTTCGGGGTTGCATTTTGATGCAAAATACGACATTTTCGCACCTTCTTTCCGCACCCTATCCGCACTTCATTTGAAATCTTTTCCCTCCAAAAGGAGGGTCAATATTCTATTTTTCTCAATACCAGTCTAACCTTAATTAAAAACACCATGGAAATTACAAACAGTAAAACCGTATTCATTGAATACAGTTCGGCCAGAAAGGGCCAACATTTCATGACCGTCGTCCAAACTATAAACCACGATCGAGTAATCATCGGACGTATTTTTCGAGAATACGATCCTAATACTAAACAATCAAAGTATTTCGCGACTGACTTTACCGGTACTCAAGTCTTTTATAATGTCTCGGATCTAGCTGAACTAAAAAGTAGATTCAAGAATTCCGGCAAGAGCATGGCCGAAATGGCCCAAGCCTTCAAAAAAACGAATCGGCAGAAGTACGAGAAATACCCTTATGTTCCGAATGTCTCAAGAACGAATGAAATCAAAGCGATTCGAGAAAAAAAATCCGATAAAGAAAAAGTCAAAGACAAAACTGAAAAACCGGACAGGTTAAATCCCAGCGAAAAGAACGTACTCAATCAAATGGAAAGGCAGCAGGATGAGAAGAATTCAGTCCAATTAAAGGCAGAAGAGAATATAAAGGAAAATGAAATCTCCAACGAAAACGAAGAAGAGAAATCACAACAGCCTGAAATTGAACTATCCGACCGGGAAATAGAACTAGCGGAAATCAGAAATGATCATGACGACCGAGAGCTGGACATGGATATAGAAAGATAAAAGAAGCATTATGGAAAAAGCCAGAGAAGATAGAATTTCGCTAAAATTCAGCTCACTTGATCCACTTTCTAACACTGTCAAGGTAATTAGGGTTTTGCCGGATAATACAGAAGAATCCATTGGTCAGATTTATCTTGATTTCACAGATGGAGAAGATTCTGTCAAATATATCTCGGTAAACTCTTTAGGCGAAGAATTAATCCCGGCGACTTCGGATTTCATTGATATTGAACACCATTTTATGAATTACACCCAAGAAATGGATGAAAAATATTACACTGAAGAAATGGAAGCAAAAACCGATGAACCTGAAGAAAGAGTAAAGACGCTAAGAGAATTACGCCAGTTGAAATGTCGATGGCAGTCAAAATTTTTTACCAGATAATTTCAAATCCTTAAAACTTAAAAATATGAAAACAAAATCAATAACCATTGCGACCGGTAACGTTTATGATCCAGCTTTGGATGAGATGTTACGAAAAAGAGATGCCGAAATAAAAATATTAACTGAAAAAAATTCCAAGAATTTTGCGCAACGAAACCTTCCCAGCCTGGTCGGAGATAATCTTTCAAATTACACCGGGGAAATTAAAGCTGGCTACGAAAGACTAGCCGCCGATGTTTTTCATTATCTCCAGCCGGAAGCCCATTTCCCCGAAGCCAAAGTCGACGCTGATTATTTCAGGGAAAAAGTGAAAAACCTTGACTTTGAAATAAATGAAAAGGAAGCCCAGAATCAAAATAACCAAAACATTTTAAGAGATTTCGCCCAAAGCAGTATCCCGACAAGAATCTTTTGGGCGGTTATCGCTACTCTGTTGATTACCACAGGTGAAATTGTTTTTAACACCAAAGCCTTTCAGGTAACCGGAGAAAACATGCTCTTTGCTTTAGTTCTGTCTATTTGCGTCTCCTTTGCCGTGTTTGTCTTTTCCCACATTACCCCGATGCTTTACAAAGGGGTAAAAACCAAGCGACAAAAACTGACGGTGATAGCCGGAGCGCTTTTGCTAATTACTGTTCTCTTTATTGCTTTGGCCATTTTCCGATCAAACTATCTGGCAACCCATGATGTCCATATTCAACCAGGCTACTTCGTCATCATTAATCTTTTCTTTTTTATTGTCTCTGCTTTACTCTCATTCTTCGTGTTACCCTCCTGGGCAGAAATTAAAGAGAATGCTCTACTGCTTAAATTACAGTATGAGGTCAAAAAAAGGAAGAAGGAAATCGAGCATTTAAAAGCTGAAAGAGAAAAAATTCGAGTGACCATCGTCGAAAGAACAAAAGTTCGGATCCGAGTAGCTCACTACGCTAATTATGCCATTAACCGAATTACGAAAATGTATTTTGAAACTTTAGGAATATTCAAAACGACCAACCTTATTTTCCGAAACGATGGGACCTCACCAGATTGTTTTTCAGAAGAGCCGCCTATCCTAGACATAGATAGTTTTAATTACACCCTTATTACTGATAAAACTCAATAATATGAAAACAGTCATAGCCATAATTTCAATAATCCTGATGATAATTGGAACCACAATTATTATCGCCAGGACTAATATTAGTTCCACTCAAATAGAAGTTACGGTGATGCGGGATATAACCGATGACCAAATAGCCCAGCCTAAATTAGCCGATATTGTTCCCCTGGTAAATTTGGATAATTCCCAATGGAATGGGGTAAATGTTCGATTTATCGACATTACCGATGTCAGCTACAACTACACCTACCAAACAAGTATTAGTGCCGAAAATCATTGGTTAGGGAATGAATTTGACCGGCAAAAGAAGATTAATAATTTCTATGCGGAAATTACCCAGATTTTAATCAAGGCAGAAGAGGAAACCCACGGCCGGAACAATTCATCAGTTTATATCCCGATTGCCAATGAATTAAACCGATTAAGTCAAAGTCCAGCTCAGAAAAAGATTGTCTTGGTTTATAGCGACCTGATGGAGAACACCGCCGAAATGTCATTCTACGATAAAAGCAAATTCAGCCTCCTAAAAACAAATCCTAATTCCATCCGTCAATACTTTGATACCCAAGTTCCTCTGCGACAATTAGCTGGGATAAAAATTTATCTGATCTATCAACCGGCCAATCCTGAAACAGATGGGCAGTATCAGATAATTTCTGAGTTCTATAAAAAGCTGTTAGAAAGTAAAGGCGCGACTGTTGAAATAACAGCCAATATCAATTAGACAGGGCGTTCAAAGCTAAAAGCCGAATAAAGGAATTCAATACTGAATACCTAAAACTAAAGAAATAAAATTGAAAAATACGATATGGAAGTTGGTCAAGGGGCTATTAAAGCTTGTTTTTAAGATGTTTATCATTCTGCTATGGGGAACATTAAAACTGATTGAAATATTTCTCCAACACCTTAATCCCTTCCTTAAAAAACTTATCACCTAATCTAATAATCAAATCAATATGAAAATATTTATCCAAATCATAACCTTAATTTCCGAATTACTTGAAGGGATTGTCGGGTTTATCTTTGAAGCCTTGGAATTTATCTTTGAGATTTCAAAAAAGAAAAAGGAATATAACTCCACCTTTGCCCCGCCAGGGATCTTACTTTCAAGTTACAATTATGGATTTTGCCTGACCGGTAAAAGAAAACTGACTAAAAAGGATTGTTATCAGAATGCTCTGATCGTCGGGGGAACCGGAACAGGCAAAACCAGTGTCGTGCTGATTCCTTCACTCTTCACTATGAGGGATAGCCTGGTAATTCACGATCCTTCAGGTGAACTTTTTATTAAAAGTGCTGGCTATTTAAAACAAAAAGGCTTTAAAATCAAAGTATTGAATTTCGCCAATCCGCAAAATTCATCAGGTTATAACCCATTAATCCGGGCACAAAACTCCTCTGATATACACAAAGTAGCTTCGTTGTTGGTTGAAAATGGCTTAGGGGGGAAAACAAAAGACCCATTCTGGAATACTCAGGCGGCTGCCCTACTGGCAATGCTAATTACCATCATAAAAAAACAGGCTGTTGAATTTCAAAATCTTTACAATGTCCGCCAGTTGCTGAACAGCTTAGGTGGTAATCCTGAATCAATTGATGCTCTCTTTAGTGAATATGCCGATGATGTTCTATTTACGGAATACAAGTCGTTTATTGCCTATGACGATAAAGTAGTCAGTGGAGTAATTGCCACCTGCAAAGCTGCTCTGCAAATCTTCAGTGACGATTATGTAGCTAAAGTAACATCCAAAGACAACCTAGATTTTCTGGAATTTAGGAAAAAGCCAACGGCTCTATATATTCAAAATTCGGTAGCCGATCAGAAATATTACAGTGTGCTAACTTCATTATTCTTTGAACAGTTCTTTGCTTTTCTGCTTGGCCGTTTCCCCGAAAAACAAGAAAAAGACATTTTTCTCTTGATTGACGAAGCCTCATCCCTGAATCTACCGACTTTACCCCTAGCCGTGGCCAATGTTCGCAAGCATCGTTCTGGCATTATGCTTTTGGTTCAAGATTTTAATCAGTTGATTCATCATTATGGAAAATACGACGCAGACGGTATCAGATCCAATTGTTTTGCCAAAATGTATTTCACCGGTGCTTCGCTGGAAACCACAAAAGAATTGGAACAGACTCTTGGCAGATATCAATATGAGGATGATAAGAAAAGAACGGTGATTCGTCCCTTGATGACCAATGATGAAATCCGCACGATGAACGTCAAAAGAGCCTTGCTGGTTTGCGGACATCATCCTCCGATATTAGCCAGGCTAAAACCGTATTACAAGAACGGCAAATACCTGAATTTCAGCAAAATTCCAACGCCAGAAATTGAAAACAAAATTTTGAATGATGAAATTCCATTATTACCCCTTAAGGTTCCAGTAAAAAGTCAGCATGAATAGAGTTAAAAAACATAAAGGGGGAATGTGGCAATACCTTGAATCTTCGGGTGTATTGGAAAAAGGCACCGATGAAGAAATCAAGTTGGCAAAAAAGAGATATAGGAAAGGATATTATCTGAAATATAAACAAAACCAACGACAGCATAAGCCTGAATTTACAGTCAATTTTTCAAATGAAAAAGGGGAGTACTCTACCATAGAACATGCCGCCAGAAAACATAAAATGTCCGTGACGGCCTTTATTCGTGCTTCTGCCCTGGCCTACCTTAATCGAAGTTATCTCGTTCCAAATCAGGACCAGGTAGCTTCATTCGAACTGATCTTATCTCAATGTTTGAATGAAATACGAAGCATTGTAAAAGTTAAAGAAAAGTATCATTGGGAACGGGAACAAAAATTTGAAGCCATTGAAAAAAGGATTGAAAAGCTGGAATTGCAAATAGACCAGATTTTCAGAAATCCGCCCCTATTACAGTATGATAGTCAAGGTCAAATCATTTAAAAAGCCAGATTTTAATAAGCTCTTGGAATACATGCTGAATGATGAGAATCGTCTTTACGATAGGGGAAACAGAAGCTTTATCATTGCCCACAATCTAAGAGGGGAAAATATTGAAAAATGGGTATCTCAGTTTAAAGAGAATGAAAAGTTTCGGAAACGGAAAAGGAAGAACAGCGTCATTTTAACTCACGAAATTATCTCCTTTCATAAAGGCGACTCAGAAAATATTACCCTTGAAAAGCTGAGGGAGATTGCCAGAGAATACATCCACAAGAGAAATACCAAAGGCATGTATTTGGCTGTGCCTCACTTTGATAAAGAACATTATCACATTCACATTTGTGTATCCGGTGTGGAATATCGCCATGGCAAATCATTGCGAATGTCCAAAGCAGAATTTCAGAAATTAAAAAAGGATATTCAAAACTACCAAGTTGAACGTTTCCCGGAAATTTCCAAATCACTAGTAGCCCATGATAGAACAGCAAAAGCGCGACTTACTGAAAAAGAATATCAATTAAAGCTCAGAACTGGTCGAGCGACCAAAAAAGAAAACATTATGACAATTATTGATTCCTGCTTGCAGACAGCAACTTCCAAAAATGAATTTTATAAAAAATTAAAGGATCACGGACTTGAAACTTATCAAAGAGGTGGAAAAACAACCGGGGTAATCTCACAAAAGGTCAAGTTTCGTTTTAACCGGCTTGGTTTAACGAATGAACGGATGGAAAAATTAGACACCTTTTATAACAGAGGGAGTGAGCTAAGTAAGGTGAGGGATAAAAAAACAAAATTTATCAACCGCAACCGTTAATATTTCACTTAAAGCAATGACTACTATACAAAAACCAATATCGACCGATGTTTATTCAATCGTCACAAATCATATAATCGAACACCTTGAAAAAGGAGTTATTCCGTGGCAACAGCCCTGGACTGGCTCAGGTCTTCCCAAAAACTTGATTACTGGAAAAAATTACCGAGGAATAAATGTTTGGCTCTTAGTCTCTCTTAAATATCCCCAAAGCTACTTTCTGACCTACAAACAAGTGCAAGATTTAGGCGCTTCTGTCAAAAAAGGAGAAAAAGCCCAGGAGGTTGTATTTTGGAAATGGCTTGAAAAGGAAAACACAGAAACAAAGGAAAAAGAAAAAATACCATTACTTCGGTATTACAATGTCTTCAATATTGATCAGTGTACAGGAATTCCCAAAGAAAAAATACCACCTATTATTGAAAGACAAAATAATCCGATAGAATTATGTGAAAAAATTCTGGCTGAAATGCCCCAACGCCCTGATATCAGACATGACGAACACCTTGCCTATTATAATAAATCAAAGGACTTTGTGAATGTACCCAAAGCAGAACTATTTTTAAATAGTGAAGGTTATTATGGAACCCTCTTCCACGAATTAGTGCACAGTACCGGCCACCCTGAAAGATTAAACAGAAATGAGCTGGTAAACGGTAAAGGATTCCGATCAGAGGAATATGCAATTGAAGAACTGACGGCTGAAATGGGAGCCTCTTATTTAAAATCATACGCTGGTATTCCATTTGATCAACTTAAAAACAATGCCGCCTATATCCAAGGTTGGCTTAAAAGGCTGAAAAATGATAAACGGTTTATTGTCCATGCCAGTGCCCAGGCCCAAAAAGCAACTGACTTCATTCTGAATATCAAGAACGAAGAAAGAAGCTTAGATATTGATGATCACGTAGTAGAAATAGATAAAAGCTTTGAAAGAAATAGGGAATTAAGACAAAAGAGGGAACTAGAAAAAATAAATTCAGTCAGATTGGAAAGGTGAAAATTATTCAGCTAATATTATTCGCAAAATCACCAAAATTATCAAACCAATACCCTCGGTAATTTTCCAAAACTTCGGCTATTCCTCTCCTCGGTTTGAGCAATAGCTTTGTGTTTACGGTTAAACCGTTGTACGAAAAATCCTTGCTTTGCTTTTGTTTGCCAATTTCAAATATCCTTGAATAGCCGTCAATTTTTCTGTACCCGTCCGTGTGTTCTGTACCTTTAGGATCAACAAACAAAATCAAATAGCGTTTGCCTTTTTGCGCCCAAAAAATAAAGTCGGGTTTGAAATTGGCGATTTTATTTTCCTTCGGATTGTAATAAGGAATCAAAACCTCATCCAGCGTTTGGTCAAGTTTTGAAAACATCCACCAGTCAAATTGAGTAAATACATTATCGGGTTTGGTAAGATAATCTTCCAGTTGCTCAACAAATTTTACTTCGCTATCAACATTTATAATATGATTTAGATAATCAATTCTTTCTGTTTCCGAGACTATCACCGGAAGATAGTAATGATTAGCTAAATACTTTATTTTGATTTTTTGGCTCTTCATTTCAAAATTCCCCGCCTGTTCAAACAAGGTCAGTTGTCTTGCAAATTCTTTTCTGGAGATTTTGCCGTATTGCTTATCCAGCTCTTTTTGTCTTTCTGGATAGTGTCTTACTTCTTCTATCTTTCGTTTGATTTCTTCGTATTTTTCACCATCCGTAAATCTAACCTTTTTGAAATGAACAATTTCGTCTTGTAACTCCTTAAACCTCTCAAATTCTCTGCTTTTGACTCCAAGATAATCAAAAATCCGATTAAGAATTAACTCTGGCTCAAAGAGCGAGTTTCTTTCGCTAAAATCATAATGTCGCTCTTCTTCAGTAAAACTTTCTTTCGCTTTCTTTAAAACCTTCACTTCACAATCATATTTAGCTAAAGCGATTTTATCGCCTAAAAATCCATAGAATTGCGACGTTATATTAAAATCCTCGTGGCTAATGGGATATTTTTGCGGATCTTTTTCTTCGGCAAAAATTCTCTCTGCGGTTTTATAAACCGGCACCAAAAGAGTATGTTTATGGGCGTCGGGATTCAAGATAAACGCTTCACCCAAGTTTTTATCTTGCTTTTCTGCCTTCAGCGTAGCAATTATTTCCTTTAGGTTTTCGGCGTTAGTACCAAAAACAAACAAGCTCTCAATCGGTAAAATCAAATTTTTGACTTTCTCAAATAATTGCTCTTTTACAACTTTGGCATTAAGTAAATTTTGGAGTCGCTTTCTCTGATATTTTTGCGGCTCTATTCTCACACCTCGTCCAACTGATTGCAGAACGAATTTTTTAGCGTCGTTTCCAACCCCGATATTCACAAATAAAAGCAAATTAGGTCTATTAGAATCCCAACCCTCATAAAAAGAGCGAGAACCCATTAAAATATTTATGTCAGAATCGTCACGATTTATCCGTTTGAAATAGCTTTCATTCTCAAAACTCTCGTTTATCTCATAGTCCCCAAGTTTGTCTTTGAGCCAACCAGAAATATCGCCAATCTTGATTAAAGCGAATGGTTTATCAGCCGTCATTAACCTAAAAATCAATTCTTGCCGATTCCCAGGGATTTTCAAAACTTCAATCTTGCCTGGCGTGTCTGCGTTTAACACATATTTCAAAATATCCTTGTAATCCAATTTTGAAATTAAATCAGTGTTAATGACGCATTCCAACTCCTCAAATACGAATTTAGTGTTGTCGGGAAATTCTTGAACAAGTTCCTCTTTTGCTTTTTTAAGTAAATCCGCTCTAATTTCTTTTCTTGCAACCTTTTCCAATTCCCTAAAAAATAATTCCAAATCAGCATTTTCTACATCCACGGAGTTAACCAACGTCAAAAGAAGCGGACGATGATACAGCGAATTATTGATTTTTCTGATTTTTTCAAAATACTTGTTGATATAAGTTAAAAGTAAAAGCGTCTTCAGAACAATTTTCTGCTTCTCAATCGGCGAAAAATCTCCCCGCCTGCGAAATGCGCTAATTTCGGTAGATGATACATAAATATGTTTTCCGTATCCTTCCTCAACAAATCTTGAAAGGTTGAAGTTGAAAGCACAGGTAGCAAAATCTCTAGGATCGGTAAAGGTGGCGGAAAAATTAAACAGAAACCCGTTTCTAGAAAGTATAGAGTATAAAATCTGACGCTTACTGTCTTCTTTATCACCCTTGTGTGCCTCGTCTAACAGAATATACCACTGCCCGCCATTATCGTAATTTTGAAAATTGACGATTTTTTCTTTATGCTCGTCGGAAATCAAATCGGAACGATAATAAAAAACGGTAATCTCGTTTTTCGCAAACGGCAAAGCATTTTCACGCTTGACGTTCTCATAATCTCTTAAATTCTTGAGATTTATCTTTGTGTCAAAATTGAAACTATTAAACTCATCCACGTGATTTTTGAATTGGTCCAAAAGGTCGTCGCGGTGCGCCAAAAAAAGAATATCCCTCGCTGGTAATTCTTTCTCGGCAATAAGTTTGCCTAAAAGCTCAATCAGCTTAACAACAATCAGCGTCTTACCCGAACCGGTTGCCATCCAAAAACTCATTCGATTTATGAAATGAGCAAAAGGAATTTTTGAATCTACTGCAGGATAATCCTTGTCGTATTCTAAAAGATACCTTGCCGTCTTTTTGCCCTCCCTCTTTTTTAAATCATAGTCAAAATTTTCTGTAAAACCATTGGCTTGATAGTGTGTAAATAAACTCTGTTTGTTCGCTTTCTTTTCTGCGAAATAAAGCCATAAACCCTTGAGCGCATTTTGAAGGCCCTGCTTTTGAAAATCAAAAAGCATTTTATCTTTTGAAAATCTGCGAAAATCAAATCCTTGCCATTTAGCAGGTAGATTATCAAAAGAAAAGTCATCAACGATTGATTGCAAATAAGTTTTCATACTATTCCCACCAGATTAAAGACTTGATTAGTTTATAATCCAAATCTTTGATATTGATTCTTGTTCCGTCCTCAAATTCAACGTCGCTATCGCTGATCTTCTTAATCCATTTACCTGTAAGGTTAGACAAGGTTTCGGCAATGTCTATATTTGGGTAGAGTTTTGTTAAATCCACTCTGACTTTATCCTTTACATAATCAATCTCTACTGCTTTGAGCATTTTTTCGTCTTTCATAAAGACGTACTCTTGATATGCCTTCTCGCTTGTCTTATTAAACAAATCACCCTCACCATATTTACAATTCTTTAAAACATCTTCGTATTGTTCAAGATCGTAATACTTAAAAAAACCACCACCCTTGTAATCATTTACTTCTTTAGAGATACCACCTGAATCATAAGCTAAAACTTTTTTCATTCTTGGTAAGGCCTCTGTGTAGAAATGCTCACCCATTTCTACACCCAGCCATTTGAATCCTAGTTTATGGGAGACACGCGTGGTCGTACCAGAGCCCAAAAAGAAATCAAAAATATATTGTTCCTTATTGTTAGACCCGACTTTTATTGCCCTTTCAATTAAATATTCTGAGTTTTCGGTACTAAAAGCGGCCCCCGATACATAACTTGGAATATCAGTCCAATTGCTACTGACAAATACATCTGGAGATCCCAAATATTCAACTTTAAAATCGTCGGTGTTGCAATCAACGCATTTAGTTATTGAATTCATTCCATGATATACCGTATCATCTTTTATGTCATAAAATTTAAAACGGTTCGGTTTTTTCTTCATATATAGATTCAATTCCTCTGTACTTTCTGCTTTATAATAAATTGATCTACAGTTGCTACATCTTAGCCGTAAAAATTTTTCATTTAAAAGCTTATCTACTTTTTCTTGTTTTAAAGAATAGTGCTGACCAGCCGGGGGTGTAATCTTCTTCCCAAAAAATATTCTTTCTCTAGGCCTTCTTTCTCCTCCCATTAAAAATGAAGTCCATTGTATGTTTGCTATTGATCTTTTTGTCTGAACCTTATTTATAGAAAATCCCACATTACCATACAAAAACAAACTTTCAGTTGTTGTCTCTAACTTATTTGGTGAACCTACATCTTCTCGACCTCTTTGAATAGTAATTTCGTTTTTTAAGTTGCTTTCAAAAATTAAATCCATTAACTGCCTAACTAACCAATTCCCGTTATAATCACATCTTACAAATATGCCACCATTTTTATTTAAAATATCCTTTGCAAGCTTTAACCTATTTTCAAGCAGTGTCGCCCAATTTGAATCTTTATAATTCGTACGATAGAGGAATTGATCAGTGGAATCTAGATTAAACGGTGGATCAATATAGATTGTCTGCACCTTTCCTCTGAATTTCGGTAGGATTGTGTTTAACGCCTGATAGTTTTCGCTTTTTATGAGCCAGCCGTCCAAAGATTTATCCAAATCGTCAAACTGGTTTAATATCTCAATCTCTAAATCCTTGAAATGCATTGTATCAATCGGCGCTTTAGGATTGTCTTTGTTTATGCCTAATTCTTCCCACTCCTTAACTTGCTCCGAAAAGTTTTTATGCTTTTTAATTTTCTCAACGAGCTTTTTATCCAGGATTCTGTCCAGGGTAATCACATAGTTTGAGTTTTTGACGAACTTCGGTTTGTTCCAGATTTTTACTAGCTCATCTTCGAATTGCGAAATAAAATCAATAATCTTGAAGGCGATGTTTTTGAGGATTTGAAGCTGATTAACCCTGTCTGCACCCCACTCTTTAGCTCCTTCCCAGAAATACTGATAACTCCAAAGCTTAAACTGCTCTTGCAAGAATGCTTTGGCGTTTTTGTTAATAAAAAAATCAACCTCGCTTTGCTTTTCAAAAACCTTTAAAGCACGTTCCAGTTGTTCTTCGGTAATCGCAATACCTTTCCGTTTTATGGATTTTAGAATCTCGTCTTGTTTTGTTTTTGTTCCTTTCTCGGAGTAGGAAACACCAAAAACAATCGTTCCTTCCTCGCGGACTTTGTTTAATGTAAAGATAAGCGAACGTTTTTCGTTGGCTTTTTTGCTTTCTATCTTTGAAGCGTCAAAGTAAAACTTGAATCCGTCAAACTCAACCGGCAAACTTCTAAAAATCCGATCGGTTTTGACATAGTAAAGCATTTGCGTTTTCCAAAAGAGAATAACATCTTTTTCATCGGTATAAACCTTTTCGTAGATATTGTTGTGAAAAGGCGTTGAGTTGAAATAGATTGAGCCGCTTTCCGTAAAGTATCGGTTAAAAAACGAATATAGCTTGTCAAAAAGTTCATCTTTGAATTTAGGGTAGCTTTTCAGAGCCGATTCAATATCTTTTTTGAGGGTATCCTCAATCTTACGGTAGTAATTTGATTTTATCCTCATCAAATTAACAAAACCGCCCTCGCCTTCAATCTTGGCACCAATAAAAACATCCTGCAGAGCTTTATAAAATTTTTGTTCTTTAGTTTGATTAGACATAGCCAAATTGTTTTATCTTCAATATTTTAAGGTTGAATACCTTTAATTCTATCATTATATTATCAAAAGTAAAATTTTTCCACCATTAATATAACTAAACAGATCAAAAAGATTAAACAACAACGCCAGGCAGATACCTGGCGTTATTATAAACCGGAAGGGGGCCGAAGCCCCCTAAGATTGCGGACATAACAAAACCTTAATCGAATTCGACATATTGGCAAGTTTTTTTAAAATGTTTGAGTATTAACTTACTGGATATAGTTGTGTATAGAATTTAATATCAACTTCATTTTATATCTCTATGATCTCGAAAAATGTAATATTGGAATGAATCTATTGGGGATTCTGGCGGTTTTTATTTTGAGAAAATTTAACTTTCTTAGGTAGGAGATTAACTTTTTAATAAATCGGCATCTTTATATATTACTGTTATTGACTAAATCCTTGAGGATTGATGGGATTCTCGTTTCTCAGTAACAATAGTTTTTACTTTTTCTTTCCAGCCACTTATATGAATGATTCTATCAAACGAAATTCCGAATCTGCCAGATAATAATTCTGTTCTGCTAAGTTTACTCAATTCTTCCCAATTCTCAAAAAGAATATAAATTGCATTTCCATACTCAATGTTTTCAAAAACAACTAGATTATCCTCTAATAATGCACCGAAATATCGTCTAAATCCACTTTGTCCGAACACTAAATTCTTTGGCTTCAGTGATTGGAAAAAGACATATCTTTCAGTCGTCACATCTTTCTGTTGTTTTGTGGGGATTTTACCACGAAAAACCCTTTCAATTGTCTCCTCAAGAGTACCAGGTGGCAAAATCTCCCACGAGACATACAAAGATTTCGAATATTCAGAAAGTGGTATACTTGCCGCTTCAACGCCGAAAGAACCAATATTTTCTTGAAGAAGATTAAGATTTTCAAATAATCGTTTGTTGAAATCTACATCATTTTTATCAAGTATCTCTTGAACCTGAAAGGTTATAATATATTCAGGAAGTCCTGGCCTAGTATCTTTGCATGTTATTAAAATTTCAAGTTCGCGAGGTGCTCTAAAATCTCTGGGATACTTGTGGTATGGCAAATCTACCGTATGGGTACCGTAATAAGAATCTCCCCAGTTAGGTGTATCTACGCTGTTATAGTGAGTTTCTAAGGGAAGGTCTTTACGAATGATCACGACTCCATTTATATTCCTTTTTGAATACCTACCTTGATCTTTTGGAGGAATAACACTTTTAGGAATATTTAACTCTTCAGAAGTTAAAGAGATACCTAAGTGTTTTAATCTTCCAGATAATAAATCTTGTGCTTTAAACTTTATCGCGCACCCTACAACGATTTCATTACTTTTTATTGCTTCAATCTTTCTTAGAATATTTTGTGGAACTTTATAAATATTTTTCTTTGCCATACTATTTAATTAATTTATTGATAATAAGTTCGATTGCATAAATGTACTACATTTTTCTAGATTTAACATCAAATAGTTTAGCTAATTGAATATAATTTCACGTTTGAATATTTTTTTAAATTCAAAAGAGTATTTTAGGATTATTCGCACATACTAATAGCTTAAGAAGCTAATTATTTAAGTAATCTCTCGTATACCAAGATATTGTTTATCTAGATAATCGATAAAACTTGACATATTCTTTCCAATGGTATTTATTAAATAAATTCTTTTTTTTGCTCGTGTCATGGCGACAAGCATCTGATATACTTCTTCTTCGTTTGGTGTCTCTTTTAACGGAAATCTTTTATTATCAAATCCAACTAAAAACACTACATCTGCTCCGAGCCCTTTTGAATTTAAAATATTACAAACACTGATGTCTAAATTACATAATGGTCTGGAAAGATGGATATTGTTCCTTTTTAGCAGTTTGAATAAAAGACCCTTACGAATTTCAAAATCATTAATACTTTCGTCCTCTATTACTGTTTCTAATTCAGAGATAGCTTGATCACGTATTGATGTTAATTTACTTGAAGTACTATTAATAATTCTATCAAGAGTCTCAGCATTTTTAATATGTTTATTTCTTTGTTTGGAATCCTCAGGATTACCTAATATTCTCCAGCCTAATGGGGAGGAAGGATTATAGTGAATGAGCTTATAAGCGTCAACAATGTCTTGATTGATACTAAAATAATCAATCTTCTTCTTGTAATCGACATTTCTGAAGCCATAATTTGATAATTGCTCACCAATTTGTTTTAAAATTGATTCACAACTTCGGCCTTCCCCAATTATTAAAACATCTTTAATCTTTTGTGATTGTACTAATCTTGTAAGTTCCTTTTTAATTTCAAAGGCAATTTTTCCTGTCGGACAATTCTTTAATATTTGAATCTTGGAATTACGTTTTGAATCTTCATTCTTATCAGGTAAATAACAAATAAATTCCTTCTGAATTCTTCCTAATTGAGGATCATTTAAGCCATAGGTCTCAATAAGATCGTGAAAACATTTAATCATAACTTCTGTACAACGAGAACAAAAACGAAGAGTATGGCTTTCAAAATTATCGTTCGACTGACTGTATTTGTTTCTTAAGAATGAAGGAGATGAGCCCTTAAATTTATATAATGTCTGGTCATCATCACCAACTATTATAATCTCACTTCGTTGTGCAAGAAGGTCAACAAAATCAGACTCTATCGAATTAAAATCCTGAAACTCGTCAATTAAGATTAAATCATATTGGGGGATTTTATTAGGATTTTTTCTGCAAATTCGAACAGCATAATATACAACATCATCGTTTCCGATCGCTTTATAGAATTTTGTTTTATTTATATAGTTTTCATCCCCAATTTCAAAATTCTTAATACCTTCATTTTCTAAATCTTCTTTTATAAGTTCGTACATTTTAGGGTAATATGTCCACCCCCGACAGTTTTGTAGAACAAATTCTCTCGCAAACGCATGTAATGTCATAGTTTCAGCAAGCCCACAGAGATCGTCTGCTAACATATCACTTAGTTTTCCAATGAATGTAATGGCCAGAAAATTTGTTTTTCCTTCAGCTCGCTTCTTCTTAATAAGTTCACTAAAAAGATAACTTTTACCTGTTCCTGGACCTGAAACAACAACTTTTCTTGGGTGAAGAGAGTCTTTTATTTTATTAACGTCATTAATCCGTTCTTCTTTATAATTTATTTCTGTCATTTTATCTCATTTGGGAATTAAAAAAATTTTTATTGCTAAATATACATTAAACCTGAATTATATACCATAAAAATGGTATTTTATCGAATCTTCTGTTAATAACTTTCAAGTAAACAAGAGTAACATTTCGCCATCATTTCGGATTAACCCATATGAAGATATATAAACCATATCGGGATATTTACAAATCGCTTTGCAAACATGACGTGGTTGAGCTGCGTCGGAAAATCGCTGAAATCAGTAAGGAATTTAGAGAGGATCACAAAGCCTTTGAAATGCCTTCCTGGGATGTAAATATCTTTAAACAAAATTAAGATTTTTTATTGGATAATAAAAATCTGAATTTTAGGGGGTACGGGGGATAGTGTCCCCCGCAAGATTGCGTGTGGCGGTAACAAAGTTGACCGTCCACACGCAATCTTGCTATAGAGCGTCAGGACAACGAATCTAGCCGTGCGACAGCAAGTCAAGGGTTGTAAACGAATGAACTTAACGAATGGGGAAATGAGTAAAGTAAGTGAATTTTCAACCCTCGTGTGGGATGCATAGGGGAGATGAAATGAGTAGAGAGCCAAAAAGAATTGGTAAAATTCTTAACAAAAAAGCCTGGTGCATCAGCATTAAGCTTTTTTATACGAATAAAAAAGGAGGGAGCCTTTCGGCTCTCTTTCTAGGACATCAGGTTTTCATCCGCGAAGGACAGGTAGGTATCCGGAGTGATAATCAGGTGATCCAGCACTTGGATATCCAAAACGCTACCGGCCTGGATCATCTTTTTAGTGAGGGCCTGATCAGCAGCAGAGGGTTCCGTATTGCCGGATGGATGGTTGTGGGCAAGGATTATTGAGCTGGCATTTGCCAGCAAGGCTGTAGAAAAGATCACCTTAGGATCTGCCACCGTACCGGAAATACCACCTAAGGAGATTAGGGCATAACCGATGACCTTGTTGGCCCGGTTAAGGCAAAGGATGTAGAAGGCTTCACGATGGGAAATGTCAGAATCCCAGATATCGCGAAGGATACTGCAGGCATCCAGGCTGGAGGAGACCTTGTTGCAGTTGGTGTAGGAAACTACTCCGTAGTTCACGCGAAGCTCGCGCACAAAATTTTTGAATAAAGGTTGTGTGTTCATGGCTAAACGTTTTGTGCAGCCTGTGAGAGCTGCTGATTAAAAAAAATTCAGCCGGAACAATCACGAGCAGGATAACATTAGGTCAAGGAGATGGGTCAGTTTTCGAACTCATGAGAAAATGAACAGACCCGAAGGGTAACAGAACCGGAAAAGAAATTAGGAATACCGGTAAATGTTATCCTTGACCAAATTTTAAACTGCGAAGTAACTTTGCAGAATTTTATGAGTAACAAGCAGCAGAAAACCAGGTACAAGGAGTGCAACACAGAAAAACCTGATTTTTGGAAAATAATATTTCCAAAATAGCTAAGGCAATCAAAATAGGGAAGTGCCTACTATACTATTGTTATTGAATAGATTGTGCGACACGGTAGTATTGACATTGTGGATAACTTAATATATACTTACGACATTAAAAATTAATAACAGAACCGTTGACCCTTAAATGGGACTCTCCTTAACCGGAGCGGAACGAATCGACGGAGTCTGTGTATAAAGTAATATTACTGGTATTTTAAAGGATTTATGTTAAGATTGTTTTTGGAGGTTTTAAAACTTCCGAAAGCCATTTTAAACCTTTACTGGTAAAATGTGCTTACACCAGACCCGCAGGTTCGTTCCGGCGGGTCTTGTGTAATATGCAAGAAAAAATAAAACAGTATCTGGAATGGAAGGGAACCTATGCGCCTCGTGCAAGCGTAAATTATAAGATTTGGTTAGAGCGGTTTATTAAAGTCTGCGGTGATAAACCGTTAGAAGAATATAATATTAGTGATTATGTAAAGTACAAGAACTGGATAGAAAATCATTATAGCTCATATTGTGTGCAGTATGCGACTATCGTTATTAAAAATTTTCTAAAATTTTATCGGGATCAAGATTATAAATGTCTTTCTCCGTCCTTCATTAGGATTCCACAAATCAAGGCTAAGTCCCATCGGGCTATTACTGAGGTTGAGTTCAAAAAAATAGTTTCAAACATCCCTGAAAATGACTTTCGATCCCTCAGAGATCTATTAATAATCCGTTTATTATGGGATACCGGTATTCGTGTTTCAGAACTCTGTGATTTAGACATATCACAAATAAACGAAAACAGCAGGTCAGCAGTTATTCACACTAAAAAAACTAAAAATCAACGGATTATAGTTTGGTCAGAAGAGACTCACTACTATCTTAAAAAATACATCTCATTGCGAATACATTTGCGCCAAGTTAGCAATGTATCGGCATTATTTATAAGTCTGAATAGAGAGAATGGCTGGGGTTCCAGATTAGCCGCCAGAAGTGTTCAACGAATCATCAAGCAATCTGTAATTGATGCCGGGATTAAAGAAAAAATTACTCCACACAGTTTTCGTCATGGTTGGGCCCATAAACGACGTGATCAAAATGCTCCACTGGCCTTTATCCAAAGGGGACTGGGGCACATTAATCCTATCTCAACCTTTATCTATGAACAATATAACGATAATGAATTTGTGAAGAATGCCAATTTTTATCTCAGGCCTGCTTGAACGAAAATAATAAAATGAACCTTGCATTTTATTCTGGCTTATGCTACACTTGCTCTTAGAGAAATTTCAGTACTTTAAATAACAGGGAAGTACATGAAATAGCTATATTTTTCAGGGATTATCTTTACAGCGAAACTGGTACCACGTCGCACAATATATCTTAGACAGGAAAAATACTAGCTATTTTCAAGCTTTCCATCGCTATATATATGCACCAGAAGCTTCTTGTATATAGCGGCCTGTGGAGTTGCCGAGGGAGTTGATTGAATCTCAATCTAATGGCGGCAAAATTAGCATTGCCTTTTTCAAGGTCTTTTTGAATTCTATCAAAACGGAACGAACAAGGCTAATCAGAGAACTATTTAGCAGGTACAAACATGATCGTACCTCCAATTCCATAGACCGCTGTCTACAAACAGTCAGGTCGTATTATCAATCATCAACCAAGCTACAATGAAACTATTTGATATCTGTACCAGAAAGATTTACGAAAAAGAGGGTCAGAAAAAAATGAAATGGTATCGAACCGGTATTTTGAAAGAAACAGATCAGGGGACAAGATTCCTGCGTCTGTTCAATCAACCGGAAACTGACTTTTTCATTTTTGAAAAAGATGAAGCTCAAACCAAAAAAGAAGAAAACAATTATTAAGAACTTTTAAAACTAACCTTAACATTATGAGGCAACCATCGACCACGCCGGTTCCCAATGTAATTTTAGATAGTTATCTAAAAGATTTAAGTTCAGCTGAGTTGAAAGTACTGCTGGTGGTTATTCGACAAACTCTTGGCTGGGCTGACTTAAAGACAAAAGACGGTCGAAAAGAATCTGATTGGATCTCAACTAGTCAATTACAACAAAAAACTGGCAGTTCCCATCGAGCCATCACTTCAGCAATTGATCTGCTGGTAAAAAAGAAAATAATTCAAATCCATGATCAACAAGGCAATCTCCTAGATCAACCAGGGCTGAGAAGAGGGAAAACCAAGCTGTTTTATCGCCTGAATTCCAGGGTGGATAATGATGGGCATAACAAAGTGGAAAAGCTTTCAACTAACGCAAAATTTGCTGAGGACTTCAGCAAAAAAGTAACAGAACTTGTGCAAAAAATGCGCATAACAAAAGAAACTCTACAAAACTAACTCTTACAAAACTATTATTATATCAACATGTTAAAAACCAAGACCTATCCATATACACTTAACCAGTTAAAATACTTTCAAAAGGAAATCAAAAAAGCCGGCGGATTTGATGAATTGATGATTCAAAAAGAAGCTTTAAAAAGAGATAACCACCTGACTTTTATTGCCATCTATCCTGATAAAGAAAAATACAGACAAAAGTTTCTGATCGGGATTTATCAACCTCTCCAGGTCTATTACCAGACCGAAGTGCCCTATGTTTTTTGGAGCAGATTAAACGAAATGCTTCAAAGAATATGAAACCGACTCTAACCTATTATGGTGGAAAATATAAAATCAATTTCATCCTTTTTTAATACAGGTAGCAAGCTGATAGCCGTTTTTTATAAAATTTCCATATTACTGGTACATATTTGAAATATCTGGGAAATTTATTGAATCTCTCGGATAGAAATTTTCTATTAGACAACGTTGAGCAAAATATCCAAGATGGACTCTTTTAGTTTCATCTTGAATATCATTCCAATTTATAGGAATGAGAGAAACTGCTGAGTGACTATCAATTATCCATTCTATGGTTTCTTGAATATTAAAGGTTGTTGATACTTGATCAACCAATAAACCATCACTTCTTCGAATTACTTTTGATATTGCAACTAGAGTAAAATTGTTTTGATTAACAATTTCAAATTTGCAATAGAAATTCTGTAAAAAATCTTGTTGTGTCATAATGAAAATTTTAAGGTAAATATTTATCAATAGTAACATGACCAATTTTTTTACCACTTATTGCTAATAGCTAAGGGTATAAAGCGTGAAGGATTTTCTGTGAGTATTCATTCCACTAGGATTGTATAATTGCATATTATCATTCTGTATGCTAATCCGTCCAAACCAACTATGATTAATACCCTTTAGTGTGGCAAATTAATTTCCCTTATATTATTTATAATCAGATTGTTCCGAAGCTGAGTAATTAACAATATCCCTGTAGCCAATAATAGCTTTCTCATAGCCCTGATAATATTGCTTAACCACATTAATCCAATTCCAGGATAAACCAAGGGTATGATTATAGCACCTAATCTTATCCCAACTACTTTTTCTTTTTATTAAATTCAGAATTCCCTTAGCAAAATCATCTGAAAGAAATGTCTTGGTTACTATGCCTGATTGTGTCGTTATTCGAGAATTAGCAAATTGAAAAGGAGTTGCTATCACCGGTCGCCCACAGGCAATCATCAATGCTAAAACTCCGCTTGAACTCTGTTCCTTTTTGGAATATGGTAACAGACAAACATCAGCCATCTGAATCGACCCAATTAACTCTTCTTGTGGCAGATACCTATTAATAAATGTTATATTATCTTTAAAATCAAATTCATTAATTAGCTTAATTAGATATTTCCGATAAGCTTTAGCAGTTTCGTTTTGAGGATGATCTTCACCGATTATGTAATAATGAAAATTGCCTATAATATTCTTTATTTTATTCAAAGCATTGATTGCTATATCATAACCTTTTGTTTCTCGCATATGACCAGAAGAAACAAAAATTAAAACGTCTTGGCTGTATTTTCTTTCTTGAATTTCCTGTGGTAGACGAAAGGGGATTATCGGAGTCCCATGGGGAATAACCCTTACTTTAGATTCTTCAACATTATATTTGTCAACAATGCAATTTTTTGCATATTCTGAAAAAACAAATAATAAATCGCTTCTCGATGTGATTTTCCGAAAAATACTTTCTCTGTTCTTTGGAAACTCAATGTTTACGGTGTGTAAAGTAGCAACAATTGGTTTCGTTACATTTTCCAATAAAATATTTATATTCTCTCCGTCTGGTTTTCCAAATATTTTAAATTCATGCTGAATATCAAGTAAATCAATATCTGAAGAATTAATAAATTCATAAGCTTTAATGTAGTCCTCAGCTTGATAATTTCTTATGACGAATCTTTTAGGGTTATTCGTCTTGGGAACAAAAGATAGCTCGAACTGATGAAAATTCAAAAATGGGTATTGAACTTTAAGATAATTAATAAGATCATCTGAATAAGTAGCGATACCACATTGGGTAGGCAGGCAGGTGCTGATAATCCCTATTTTATGCACTTTCAAATTCGATTTCGATATTTTCTACTCTTATCTGAAATTCGTTTCCGTCACCCCAGGCAAGCAGATATACTTTCTCACGTATCTCCTTGTTGATTAGAGATTTGGAAACTTCACTACCGTTCAATAACAGGTAAAGGATATCTTCGTTATCAATAAACAATTCAACTATCATCCGGTTATTTGACGGCTTAGCTTCGGTATCCCCACTTGGTCGTTGGCGTATGCCATTACGATAAATTGTATATTTTATCACATCTGATAAAAAATTTTTTCCAATATGAATTACAAAATTATTATCCAAAGATTGAATAGAGCCATCGCCAAATAGTTTGCCATTTTTTCTAAACAATTTAAAGCCAAACCGATAATATTCCGAAGTTGTTATTATTTGACATCTAATCCTCTTAATAAGTCCATTTTCAATTGGAACCCTTACGTAATTTGCCCATTGAGGAGTAGAGAAATTAGCAGAAGCATTCCAATTTTCAAGGGTTATTGTCCTTAAAACCTTTTCTAAATCTGTATTTTTTATTACTTTACCCGATGCTTCGCTGTTTATTAAGTCTCCATTTCTATTATAGTATTCATTATAAACAATTTCCCAATCTTTACTAAAAGCTGCGATAATCAGCGCCTTTATTAATTTTTTCTTTGCTTGAAAGGGCGCTCGGATTATGGCATTCGTAATAATATCATGAGTAATATGACCATTTTCGATAACGCCTCTTTTTAAGTCCTTGATTATGACAACTTGATCAAAAATGATTCCTTCTCTTTTTAATATTTCAATATTTTGATTCAAGTAAAAGGTAAATCCATCTATAATATCTCCCGAATAGCTTTCTTCCATTTTCTTCTTTAATTTTTTGACAAGCTCGACAGGAATAGGAATGGTTTTCTTCTTCATAATAATAAGGTCAATTTATTGTAATGTATTTTAGTGTATTGTTGTGTAATAGCATGTATTTCATACACTTAGAAATAAATTAGTATTTACTTTGTATCCAAAGATAAGAAATGATAATGATAGGCACTTAATAATGCTTAGTAAATAGTTCTTTAACAGCCTGTAATAAAAAAAGCCCTATTTCAACGCCAATTGAAATAGGGCACCCAAGAGAATATTAACCTTGGGCCCATGTAATGAAAAGACCATTACAAAGGATAGAGACATTTTATACCTTTTGGAAAGCAAAGTCAAACTGACCTTTCAAGCTTGTCCAAAAACTCCCTCCTATTTCCTTTTCATTACCTGGGTTCGTAAATAAGTACAAAACCTAACATTTTGTATTATGAACATCGAACATTTAGCGGAATTGCAGATTAAACATTTTAATCTGAGAAATTCAAGGATTTATTTAAACAATAAGCCAAATAACAAGCCTACAGCTGAACAAAAAGTTCCTGTATTAAAGATTACCTTAAATGACTGAAGAACGTCTTTACCTCCAGGACTTACTTGGAGAGCTTCGTTATCGTGATCGCAGATCAGTACGGAGGTGGTGCAAGAATAACAATGTTCGTATTTTATCCGATGTCGGTTCGAATAGACAGTTCGTATTAAGAGATGAATTTGAGAAAGAGAAAAATAAAATTTACAAACTGCGCTCGTTGATTAGCTATGCCTCAAAGAAGTCTTTATCTCGGAATGGCCGTAATCGACCTGAAAAAGTAATGGGATATAAACCACAAGGGGAATATGAAAAAAACTTTCTGTCAATATTTACAAATTCAATAAGCCCAAGGTATGATACCGACGATGGAAAATAAGCCTTTGTATATTCCAGCATCAAAAAAATGGAAAGGATTAAAGGTTTTCTGTTATAAATGCAAAACAAGTGTCTCAGAAATTTGTAAAACGTCCGGCAAGCCCCTTTGGCAATGCAAGAATGGAGACAAACATGTTTTTAAAGTGATTATCCACGTGCCAGGTACAAATAATCAGAGAAGGACAAAAAAATTAGAAACACGAGACATTAACGAAGCGATTAAACAAGCAATTGAATTTGAGAGACAAGCAAAAAGTGAAGCCTATCAGGAAAATAAAAATAAAGCGCTAAAACATGAGATTAACAAGGAAGATCAAAGCCAAAACAGGCCGTATCTTTTAATTCAAGCTTTGGCTCGATATATTGGCTGGCTAAACAACGAAGGTGTTCCAGCCCATTTGATAAAAATCAGAAGCAGGGAACATATCAAGGATGTTGAGCGAGCCTTAAAAAGTTTGGCTGAATGTTTAAAAGATAATAGATACAACCTTGCTACCTGCCTGACAGAGGATATAGATAATCAGATGGTCGGTGTGGTTTTTTCATCCTTGGAAAAGAGAAAACTTGCCCCCAGGACATTCAATAAGTATTTCAGTTATTATACCTCCTTTCTTAAATGGTATGCCGAAGAATATGATTGTCCGATCAGAAATTATTTCGAAAAAGTTAAACGGAAGAATTTAAATCCGAAACCAGAAGCGATAACTTTTCAAGAATATCAAGCCCTGCTTAAACAAATCACGCCTGAGAATGGGATCAGGGAATATAAAAATGGAGTAAAGCCTACGCGAAATCTATTTCGCCCTTGGTTGGCTGATGGTATTCGTCTGGCCCTGGAAACTGGCAGAAGGCGAGAAGAGATCATAAACTTAAAATGGAAAGATATCCAGGAAAGCAATGGAATTCAATATATTAAAGTGGAGGATTATAAGGTCAATCGAATTCAAAATAGAATCTCTGATGAAGAAAAAAAGTTCATTTATATTCCTGTTACCGCTTCCTTAAGGAAGCTACTGGATGAGCTAAATCCCAATAAATCTTCCAAAATAGATGACTATATATTGGCTCCTGAAGTAAAAATTAAAAGGGGAAAGGTGATGTCCGATGTTCTTAGCCGGGGTTTTACTCATTACTATGATCAGCTTAACACCGGGAGGAAACTAACTTTTAAATGCTTGAGAAAGACCTATATTACAAATTTGGAAATTTTCATGGGGATTGGCAACACTAAAGTAATTACAGGACACTCGGCTGATCAGGTGATAGAAAGAAATTATATAGATAAGAAAGAAATTGCTAAAGCCGCTCACGGATTTAGGGTATTTTCAGCCGAGGAAGAACGAGATCAAGAGTTACAGGAGTTCAGAATTGCCAAGAAAAATAACATAGAACAAAGAAATCCAGAAGTATAAAATGAAAGAAATAAACATTTTCCGCACCTTATTTCCGCACTTTAATCAAAATTTTTCAGCCAACAGTCACTTTTTATACTTCCAACAGGAAATAAAAAAATGCCGAAACGCTTATTTATCAAGTATTTCGGCACTGTACCCGGAGCGGGATTTGAACCCGCACGGCCGCATTGGCCAAAGGATTTTAAGTCCTTCGTGTCTACCATTCCACCACCCGGGCGAATTGGGTGTGAGCTTTGCTGGCTGAAGCTGACGTAAGTCAGCGGAAGCCAGTGTGAGAGCGGGTGTGAGTGTGGTGTAAGATCAAAGAGCAAAAAGCAAATTTCAAAGATCAAAAGTACAACAAATAACCACAAATAACCATGAATAACAACGAATAACTACCAATGACAAAGAATGACCCACATGAATCCTTTTACCAAAAAAAATCCGATACTCAGGACCGAATATCGAATTTTTTGAGCGGAAAACGGGACTCGAACCCGCGACCCTAACCTTGGCAAGGTTATGCTCTACCAACTGAGCTATTTCCGCGTGGTTTCTTTTTTGGGGAGGCAAAGTTAAACCTTTTTTCCAAAATTAGAAATTTTAAGACGATTTTTTTAGCAGGAAGCGGGAAGCAGGAGGCAGGAGGCAGGAAGCGGGAAGGGAAAAAATTTTAAATAGTTACTGCAAATAGGGTCACAAATCTGCAAGTTTCGGATTAAGTAATGTAATGAAATAAAATTGTAAGTAATGATTGGATTCAGAGATCTTAAAGTATTTCAGGAAGCGTTCTCTATGTCAATGGAAATTTTTAATTTAACCAAAAGATTTCCAGCGGAAGAAAAATATTCCTTAATCGATCAAATTAGAAGATCGTCAAGATCAGTCACTGCAAATATCGGAGAGGCCTATCGTAATAAGCAATATATAGCGCATTTTAAAAGCAAAATTTCTGATGCAGACATGGAAAATACCGAAACCCAAATATGGCCTGATTATTCTCTGGCATGCAATTATATATCAAAGGAAGCTTATGAAAAGCTTTTAAACCAGTCTGATAAAATTGGCCGTATGCTAAACCAAATGATTCGAAATGCAGAGAATTTCACCAAAAACAGTCCAATCAATTAATCCCCACCTCCCGCCTCCTGCCTCCTGCCTCCTGCTTCCCGCCTCCCAGCACACTCCTACCCTTGCCCCCTAACCCACACTACTTGCAGCTTGCAACTTGAACCTACTTCCCGCCCAGCATCTTCTTGATCTCATTCAGCTTCATCAACGCCTCCACCGGCGTCAGCGTGTTGATGTCGGTCTTCAGGATCTCATCCCGTATCTGCTCCAGCAACGGATCATTCAACTGTATGAAACTCAGCTGATACCCCCCTGCCTCCTGCCTCCTGCCTCCCGCCTCCCGCTCTCCCTCTCCCCCTTCCTCCTGACTGCTGACTGTTGACTGCTGACTGTTGACTGTTGACTGCCGACTGTTGACTGCTGACTGCTGACTGCTCCAACACCCTCAACATCTCCTCAGCTCTTTCCAGAACGGAAACAGGCATCCCCGCCATCTTCGCCACATGGATGCCGAAACTGTGCTCGCTGCCTCCCTCTTCCAGCTTCCTGAGAAAAATGATTCTATTATTGATTTCTTTTATCGAGATATGGTAATTTTTAATCCGCGGGAACCTCGCCGCCATCTCATTCAGCTCATGGTAATGCGTGGCAAACAGGATCTTGGGATGGAACAGCGGATGCTCGTGCAGGAACTCGGCAATGGCCCACGCAATGGAGATACCATCGTAGGTGCTCGTCCCGCGGCCGATCTCATCCAGCAGGATCAGGCTGCGGTTGGAGACATTGTTCAGGATGCTCGCCGTCTCATTCATCTCCACCATGAACGTTGACTCGCCCGACGAAATATTATCCGATGCTCCCACCCGCGTGAAGATCTTGTCCACCACGCCGATCCGCGCCGCATCGGCCGGCACAAACGATCCCATCTGCGCCATCAGCACGATCAGCGCCGTTTGGCGCAACAGGGCCGACTTGCCCGACATGTTGGGCCCGGTCAGGATGATGATCTGTTGCGTTTCGGGATCCAACAGTACGTCGTTCGGGATGTACCGTTCACCCGGCGGAAGCTGCTGCTCAATGACCGGATGCCGGCCACCCCGGATATCCAGCTGGTAGCTGTCGTCCATCTCCGGCATCACATAATGATACTTGCGGGCGATCACCGAGAACGTCAGCAGGCAGTCGAGGCGCGCAATGAGCCTGGCATTGAGCTGCACCGGCTCAATGTACTCTGTGAGGCTTGTCACCAGCGCCTCAAAAAGCTGTAACTCCAGTTCCAGGATCTTCTCTTCAGCGCCCAGGATCTTCTCTTCGTATTCTTTCAGTTCATCCGTGATGTACCTTTCAGAATTGACCAGCGTTTGCTTGCGCATCCAGTCAGCAGGCACCTTATCTTTATGTGTGTGGGTTACTTCAAGATAATAGCCAAATACATTATTATATCCTACTTTCAATGAGGATATGCCCGTCCGGGCGACCTCCCGCTGCTGGATCTGAACCAGGTAGTCCTTTCCGCTGTGCATGAGCCTGCGGAGTTCATCCAGCTGATCGGAAACACCATCTCTGATCACGTTCCCCTTGCTGACCAGCGCAGGGGGATCGGGCATGAGCTCCTGTCCGATCCGCCGTGTAATCAAAGGGCATGGATTCAGCTGCTCCCCGAGGCGCTGCAAAAAAGGCAGACCGGCTTTCAGGCAGGCCTGCCTGACCGGCTCGATCGCTTCCAGCGCCCTTTTCATCTGCAGGATCTCACGGGGACTGATGCGCCCCACGGCTACCTTGGAGATCAACCGCTCCAGGTCGCCCATCAGCTTGATCTGCTGATGGAAAAGATCGGCCAGATCTGTGTGTTTGATCAAATAATCAACCACCTGATGACGCTCCGTGATGGGAGCCCTCTCTTTCAGCGGCAGAAGGATCCACTTTTTCAGCATGCGGGATCCCATGGGAGAGATGGTGTGATCAATCACCTGCAGCAGCGTTGCCGCGTGCTCATTGGGCGTGCTCACCAGCTCAAGGTTGCGCACGGTGAACTTGTCGAGCCATACATACCGGTCCTCCTCCAGGCGCGATATCTTGCATATGTGCTGCACACGGTCGTGCTGGGTTTCGGCCAGGTAATGAAAGACCGCCCCCGCGGCAATGATCCCCTGCGTAAGCTCCTCCACACCGAAGCCCTTGAGTGAAGTGGTGCCAAAATGCCTCTGCAGCAGATCTCTTGTGAAGTCGATGGTAAACACCCAGTCATCGAACGTATTGATATAGAATTTCTCACCGAACAGCGTCTTAAAATGGGTTTGCATGTTCTTCTGAAGCAGCACCTCGCTGGGCTTGAAGGTCTGGATGAGCTTGTCGATATATTCAATCGAACCCTGCGACAGGTAGAATTCCCCGGTGGAAACGTCAAGGAAGGCTATCCCGGTGATCTTCTCCCCCAGGTGAATGCCGGCCAGGAAATTGTTCTCCCGGGTTTCCAGCACTTTATCGTTATAGGAAACACCCGGTGTGACCAGCTCGGTGACACCTCGTTTTACGATCTTTTTCGCCAGTTTGGGATCCTCCAGCTGGTCGCAGATGGCCACGCGCTGACCGGCTTTCACCAGTTTGGGAAGGTATGTGTCCAGCGCATGGTAGGGAAAGCCTGCCAGTTCGATATAAGCTGCCGCTCCGTTAGCCCGACGGGTGAGGACAATATCCAGTATTCTGGAGGTCAGGATGGCATCCTGCCCGAACGTCTCATAAAAATCACCCACCCTGAACAGCAGGAGCGCATCGGGGTATTTCGACTTGATGGCGTTGTATTGCCTCATTAGGGGAGTGATGTCGGAGGATGTATCCATCGAAAATTCCAAATCACAAGGTCCAAAATCCAAACAAATCACAAAAAACAAATTCCAAAGTTACACTATAATCCCTTTCCGTATAGTGACCTTTGGAATTTGGATCCTGGAATTTGTTTGGAATTTGGCCCCTGGAATTTGGAATTTGTTATGTCATCTGTTCCTTTGCCCGTAGGGCATAAAGCATTGTAGCATTGTCGGGATTACCCCTCCCCAACCCCTCCCCTTGAGGGGAGGGGCAAGGGGTGGGGTGGTATATCATTGCGTTACAAAGCTTGAACCGCTACGCGGTATGAATTGCAAAAGATCCATTCCTGGGTACTCACCAACCTTTTCGCCGCAGTGTATTGGAATTTGAATCCTGGAATTTGTTTGGAATTTGGATCATGGAATTTGGGATTTATTTGGAATTTGGTGCTTGGAATATGGGATTTCCGCCGCATCAAGCAGTATCTTTACATCAAAATTTCAAGCATTGCGTAAAACAAAGAATGCAGAGCTGAACCGCTTATCTGTCGGTGACTTCAAAAAAGCCCCCAAGCTGCCTGTCGTCGTTGTGCTGGACAACGTCCGGAGCACCCATAACGTGGGGTCGGTCTTCCGCACGGCGGATGCTTTTCGTATCGAAAAGATCATCCTGTGCGGGATCACCGCTGTTCCGCCGCACCGGGATATCTACAAGACGGCGCTGGGCGCAACGGAAAGCGTTGACTGGAGCTATGAAGAGGATACCGCAGAAGCCGTCGGCAAGCTGAAGGAGGAAGGATACCGGATCGTTGCGGTGGAGCAGGCGGATGAACATACTTACCTGGATGAATTCAGGCCTGAACCTGCTGCAAAGCTCGCCCTCATTTTCGGGCACGAGGTTACGGGCATACAGGAAGAAGTGATGGCGCTGGCCGACGGATGCATTGAGATACCGCAGGCTGGCACCAAACACTCGCTGAATATCTCCGTAACCGTTGGTATCGTCCTGTGGGAAATTTCCGGCAGGTTATCCGGTGCCAAAGACCATTCATAAAAAAAGACTACCTTCGCTCCGTTAATCAACGAAAGCCACTCATGCACTCTTTACGTCATTTCATCCTGATCTTTTCTTTATTTTTTTATACACTGTACGCCACTGCAGGGTACCATCCCGGTGCCGACACCGGCGCATCCACCCCGTACCTGCAGTTCGTAGTGCACGATGAACATGCCATTCTGGCAAAGCAAAATTACAGCGGTGTGCAGAAGGAAGACCTGATGGCCAATGTTTTCTTTGACCGGGACGCTTTCCGGATCGATACGGAGCTGCCTGCAAATCAAATCCCTTTTGTCAAACACCAGCTGGAACTGCTCTTTCAGCCCCTGGAAACCGGTTGGCTGCCCGATACGGTTGTGATTACCTCCTATACCTCCCCTGAAGGCGACAGCCTGTACAACGCCGCACTCGCAAAAAAACGCTCCGCTGCAGGCGCCAGCTATGTCAGCAGCATGTTTACTGCCATCCTGAAGGATAAGCCATCCTGTACGATCCTGACGGAAACCGGGGGTGAAGACTGGGACGGACTGGTAAAAACCCTGAGGGCTTCAGACCTGGCCGGCAGAGATGAAATTATACATATTATTGATAATCAAGATTTTACAGATACCGAGATCATGGAACAGTTGCAGCGATCATCGCTGTATCCAATCCTAAAGGACAATTTCTATCCCCTTCTCCGAAGGATCAGCATCAGGATCTCCTATCATGAGCCTTTAAAAACGGATGAGGAACTTCTGGTATGTGCTCTTGAAAACCATCAATTCCTGCATTTCAACCAGATCATGTATGCAGCCACACTGACCGATGATCCCGCAAAAAAAATGGAGATCTACCGGTCTGCTTCGGCTCGGTATCCGGAAGAGTGGAAAGCATACAACAATATCGCCTGTCTGTACCTTGACCTGGATGAGCCGGAGCAGGCCATGGTTTACCTTAACAGTGCAAGTAACCTTTTCCCGTCGAACGGAACCATTTTCAATAACCTGGCAGCAGCCTCCCTGAAGATGAACCGTGCTGACAAGGCACTTCATTACCTGGATCTTGCACAAAAGGAAGAGGTGGATGTTTCCTACAATTACGGGATCTATTATCTGCTGACAGGGGATTATGGTAAAGCCTTTTCCCAGCTGGAATCCTATCCATGCAATATCAATGCAGCCCTGGCCGCCCTGATGGCAAACCAGCCGGAAAAGGCAGGTGAAATATTAGCATGCTCACCTGAAACCGCCACAAGGCATTACCTTCTGGCTCTGTACGGGGCAAAAACCAACAACGAGGCTGAGGTCGCCAGCGAGCTGGTAAAAGCGCTTCAGCTGGACAGCAGCCTGGCCGTTTTTCTGAGAAACGATCATGCATTTCTCCCGTATAAAAGCATGGAATGGTTCCAACGGATCCTGAGACAATAAATTTTCGTGGAACTGTTGATAAATTTGTTCGAACATTTTTGTTCAAAACATAGTATAATTGAATTAATATAGAAAAATTTGCATAATGGTTAATTTTTCTCTAATTTTAGAGCAAATTTCGTAGTCAGTATTGGGTTATCTTAATATCTTTGCATTTAAAAAATTAAAATCCCGAAATTTCACTTAAATCATACACTTATGAAAAAATTTCTACACTTGTCACAAATAGGGCTTATCACCCTTTTGTTTGCAGGCCTTCCTTTCCTTCTCTCTGCCCAGGACGAGCAGGAACCCAAGCAGGAGAAAGAAAAGAAAACCACCTCTTTTGATCCTTACTGGTTTATCAATATTAATGGTGGATTGTTGCTTTATCACGGTGACATTGCCTCTCCGGATGATAAAGGTGCTGTTTTCCCCGATACGGAAGACTGGAGACTGGGTTACGGACTGGGCATTGGACGTCAGTTTGGGTCAGTGTTTGGTTTGCGCCTTCACTACCAGGGTGGTAAACTGGCCGGTACAAAAGCAGATGATGACCTGGTGCGTTTCACACAGATACCCTACAACTGGACATTTGAAACCAAAAGTTTCCATAACCCCAGGCTGACCGGCGCCCTCAATTTATCCAACCTCATCGGTGGTTATAATCCTGACCGGTTCATTGATTTTAACCTCATTGCCGGTATTGGGCTTCTGATCAGCAAGGGTGAGCTGGAACATACCGAAACGGGTGATCCCATCACCCCGGAAACCATAAAGGATGAAGTCTACTACGATCAGGTAAAGGATGATCTGGTGGAATCGGACAGCAGGTTGACCTATTCGATCCCGCTGGGTCTGGGAATTGATTTCCGGCTGAGTGAAAAAGTGGACCTCAACCTGGAAAGCACCTTCAGTTTTACCGGATCAGATGAGATCGACAACTTCACGGATGACGCCATGCCGGTGTACAAGGATATGTTCAGCTATACTTCACTGGGTATTACCTACAAGTTCGTATCGGGCGGCAACCTGAAGAAAATGGTGGATAACTACGGCCTGGTGAAATACGAAGTGATCCCCGACCCACTGGTCAATACCTGTACCGACATACCCGTTACCATCAAGGGAACCTTCCCGCCGGAATATTTCAACAAGAGGGCCGTCATGCAATTTGCACCGGTCCTGAAATGGGACGGCGGCTCCTACGCGATGGATCCGATCTATCTGCAGGGAGAAAATGTTGTGGGTGACGGGAAAGCTATTCCTTACGCTGAAGGCGGAACATTTACCTATAATACCACGATCCCGTATCAAGAAGGTATGGAAGGATCCGAACTGGTTGTGGATCCCGTTGCATACCTGGTTAAAACCACGTATGAGCCGGCAACCCGCGAAGTGATCATGACCGATTATAAGTATGTCATTCTTCCGGAAAGAAAGATCGCCGACGGTACGATCATGCCCAAAACCATCATCCACGACGAACAGTTGCTGTATGCGGATAAGGCTACCTACCAGAAACTGGGCCTGGACCCGAGCGAATTCTATGAAGGGCAAACCTACTCCAGCAAGGAAGCCACCATCTGGTTCATTGTCGACAGATGGGATCTGAACTGGAACATGGCGCTGAACAAGAATGCAGAGGCCAAAGCCAAACTGCAGGAATTCAAGGATTTCCTTGCAGCGGGACCCCGGATCAGGGATATTGACATCGACGCATGGGCCTCACCGGAAGGCGAAGAAAGCCATAACGAAGACCTCTCGCAGAACCGTGCAAAAACCGGCCACAATTACCTGATCGACTTCTACAAGAAACTGGCCAAGGACAAGAAATCACTTGTCAAGCTGGATGCCACCAAAGACATCAAGTTCAACATCCGTGCACATGGCGAAGATTGGGACGGTTTCGTAAAAGCAGTGGAAGCTTCCGACATGAAGGACAAGAATGTCATTCTCAACGTTGTGAAATCACAGCCCAATGTTGCAAGACGTGAAGAGGAGATCAAGAACATGTCGCTGGTTTATAAGGAAATCGAAGAAGATATCCTGCCTCCACTCCGGAGAACCCACATGAAAGCATGGATCTATGATCCCATGAAATCGGATGCGGAAATTCTGAATTTCGGTCTTACCGATCCGACCCAACTCACACAGAAAGAGCTGCTTTATGCAGCTACCCTTACCGATGATCTGGGTGAAAAGGAAAAGATCCTGAAGAAATATATTGAATTGTACCCGGACGATTGCAAAGGTTACAACAACCTGGCATGGGTGTACATGAAACAGGATAAGCTGGATGATGCCAAAAAAATGCTGGAAAAAGCTGAGGGATTGTGCCCCAACAATCCAGTTGTCCTGAATAACTTCGGTGCCTACTATTCCAAGATTGGTGATTATACAAAGGCCGAAACCTATTTCACCAAAGCCAAGCAGTATGGCGCACCGGTTGGTTACAATATGGGAATCATTCAGGCCGCTCAGTGCAAATGGGATCAGGCGCTTGCGTCATTCGCCGGCTCAAAATGCACGTATAACATTGCTATGGTTAAATTCCAGAAAGGTGATTACAAGGGTGCCGAAAATGAACTGAATTGTGCAGAAACCAGTACCAAGGTTGATTATCTGAAGGCGGTCATCGGTGCCCGCACCGAAAACACGCAGATGGTTATCGACAACCTGGCCAAAGCGGTCAAGGAAAGCGATAAATGCAAGAAAATGGCTGCTGCCGACCGTGAGTTTATCAAGTTCTGGGAGGATCCAAACTTCCAGGCACTGATAAAATAACAGAAGAATCCTTCTGAAGGGTCATCCGGCCCTTGAACGCGGAAGCGAAACACATGGCGCTTCCGCGTTTTTTTTTATAAAACGATCCGTGTGATGGTTCGGGGATATTCCTGTGAGATCACTTCTACCAGCCGGTCATAATCTTCTTTGAGTGCTACAAAATCAATGTAATTCGTATCGATGATCAGGATACGCTGACCGGTGTGCTGCCGGAAAAACTCGAAATAGTTTTCCTGAATCCCTCTGAGGTAACTTTCCTTGATCTCCTGTTCATACTCCCTGCCACGAAGCTGAATGTTGTTCATCAGTTTTTCAACGTCCACATGCAGGTACACCAGCAGGTCGGGTCTGGGCAGGAAGGAGGCCATCAGATCAAAAAGCCGCTTAAAAAGCATCATCTCATCATCGCGGATGGTCCGCCGGGCAAAAATGAGGGATTTATAAATAAAATAATCCGATACGGTCAGGGATGTAAACAATTCCTGCTGGGTCAACCGGTCCTTCAACTGCTGAAACCGGGAGGCCAAAAAGGATAATTCCAGTGGAAATGCATATTTGTCGGGATCTTTGTAAAATTTGGGCAGGAATGGATTGTCCTCAAACTGCTCCAGGATCAGCTTTGCATTGAACTGTGCGGAAAGCCGCTGAGCGAGGGAAGTTTTCCCGGCGCCAATGTTGCCTTCAATGGAGATATAGTTGTATCGCATCATGCTTCCGTATTATGTTTCAACCGGTATTTCCTGACCGTCAATGGATCATGGTTGCTCCTGCACAGTTCGTCGATTGACCGGTTCAGTACCGGATGGATCAATCCGGGTGCAATCTCCATCAGCGGTATCAGCGTAAATGCACGTTTATGCAGGAGTGGGTGCGGTATGGTCAGCCTCTCCGACTGAAGGATGATGTCGTCGTAGAACAGGATATCAATATCCATGGGTCTTGGCTGATAACGATGCCCGTTCCGTTTCCTGCCCATCCGCAATTCGATGGCCTGGATCTCGTCGAGTAATTCCGAGGGCGACAGGCGGGTTTCAAGGCAAATGACCTGGTTCAGGAATAAAGGTTGTTCATGGTTTCCCCAGGGCTGGGTTTCATAGATAGAAGAGGATGCCAGAAGCGCACCGGAGCTTTTTACCAGGTGACCGACCGCCGTCTCCAGCATCCTTTCCCGGTCACCCAGATTTCCCCCCAATAAAAGAAAGGCTATCGCCATGAATGGTTTGATCCTGTTAATAGACCCAAAAATACGACAAGAATTCCATCCGCTTCATTTTTTTCGTAATTTAATGGCCTGAAACCAAAAACCCAGAATCCATGAAAGACTTTCTGAAATTCATGCTCGCCTCAATGGCCGGGTATCTGCTGATATCCATCATCCTGTTACTCATCTTCATGATCTTCCTGTTCTCGCTCGCTTCCCTCGGAGAAAAGGAAGCCGTGGTGGTCCCCGGCAATGCCGTATTGCAGCTTACACTCGATAAAAAGATCATGGACAGAGGCACCAAAACACCGCAAATGTCAAATTTTACGGATTTTTCCATGGAAAAGACCCCCGGGCTGGATGATATTCTGGCCTGTATCAAAAAAGCCGGGGAAGATGATCACATCAAGGGTATCTACCTTGATCTCAATAACCTGAATGCCGGCATCGCCAACATTGATGAGTTCCGTACCGGTCTGATCAACTTCAGGAAATCCGGTAAATTCATCTACAGTTATGCGGATTCCTACAGTCAGGGATCCTATTACCTGGCCACTGCAGGCGACAAGATCTATATGCATCCCAAGGGGATGATGCTCTTTAAGGGGCTCTATGCTGAGGTCACCTTCTATAAGAACACGCTTGAAAAACTGGATGTGGAGGCCCAGCTCATCCGGCCGATGAACAACCGGTTCAAAAGTGCCATGGAACCTTTCATCAGCGACCGGATGAGTGATGCCAACCGTGAGCAAACCAGCCGTTTTATCACCACCATGTGGGATTATATGATCGGGCAGATCGCCACGGCCCGTAATCTTCCGGTGTCAGAGCTTAACCGGATCGCCACGGAGCTGGATGCATTAAAAAAACCGGAGCTCGCCGTTGAAAAGAAGCTTATTGACGGACTGCTGTACAAGGACGAGTTCATGGCTGAGATCAGAAAAGCGCTCGACATCAAGGAAGAGAAGAAGATCCCTTCCATAACGCTGAACAAATACATGGACTATGAGCCTCATAAGAAACAAAAGGTCTTTCAGAAAAACAAGATCGCTGTCATTTATGCGCTGGGAGGCATCAGTGGCGGAGAGGGTGATGATTACGCAATTGGTTCCGAACGTTTATCCAAAACCATACGTGAAGCCCGACTGGATACCAATGTCAGGGCCATTGTACTCCGGGTGAACTCGCCCGGGGGGGATGCGCTGGCCTCGGATGTGATCCTGAGGGAACTGATGCTGGCAAAATTCAAAAAACCCGTGGTTGCCTCCTATGGTGACGTGGCCGCTTCCGGGGGATACTGGATATCCTGTATGGCCGACAAGATCGTTGCACACGAGAATACGATCACCGGATCCATCGGCGTGTTTGGTTTTGTTCCCAATATGGAAGGGCTGTTCACCAACAAGCTCGGACTCACTTTCGACCAGGTCGAGACCAACGCAAATGCTGAATTTATGGCCATCAACCGGCCGATGACGGAAAAAGAAAAAGAAGTACTGCAGTACGAGGTGGATGACATTTATGCCACGTTTCTGGCCTACGTGGCCGAAGCTCGCAACATCCCGGTCGAAAGGGTGGATAGCATTGCACAGGGACGCGTCTGGAGCGGTGTGGACGCTAAACGCATCGGCCTGATCGATGAATTCGGGGGACTGGACGACGCCATCCAACTGGCATCGGAAATGGCAGAGATCACAAATTATAAGGTGGTTTCGCTGCCCAAACAAAAAGATCCTTTCCAGCAGATCATGGATGAATTGATGGGAAAAGATCCTGAAACCCGTATTCAAAAGGAGATCGGGGATTTTTATCCCTATTACCGCATCTGGAAAGAGATCTCCACCATGAAGGGAGTACAGGCCCGTTTACCCTATGAACTTCAGATACAATAGAAGGATGCGTCTCCTTATGCATAAACTACTGCTGATCCTGGCCTGCCTGATTGCCCACGGTTGGATTTCCGCACAGCAACAGCTCGAAAATGCAGGTTTTGAAATATGGGAGGATGCCGGCACGGTAAGGGAGGAACCCGCTGACTGGAGCTCCATCAAGACATCCGACAATCCCACAACCAATCAGGCTGCACCTGTGGTCTGGGAACAATCCACCGATGCTCATTCGGGAAACTATTCCGTTAAACTGACCAACCTGGTGCCTTTCCCCGGAATTGTGGCCACAGGGACACTCACTAACGGACAGGTTCACGCCAGCTTCAATCCGGATAGTGGATATGTGTTCACACGGCAGGATTCTGCCAAATGGCATACCGTATTCACCAGCAAACCCGACAGCCTGGCAGGCTGGTATAAGTATTACCCGGTGGGCAGCGACCACGGAGGCGTACGGGCTATCCTGCATAAAGAACAGGGAGCATTGCCAGAACATGGCACACACAACAACTGGATCGCCGATGCAAATTTCATCATGCCCGAAGCTACCGTTGAAACCTGGACCCGCTTTTCCGTCCCTTTCGTCTACCTGTCGGACGACACCCCTGAATATATCCTGGTGGTGGTCAAGGCAGGAAATGGCACGGATGCCATTGCAAACAGCCAGGGTTTGTTCGATGATCTCCAGCTGATCTATAAAGATCAGGGTACGGATGAAAAGGCAACCCGGGAAATGACATTCAACATCATGGGCCAGAAAGTGGTTTTCAAGGGAATGACTCCTGACATGGTAAAGATCGCCTCCTTCCGGGTCCTGGATCTGAGTGGCAGGATCATGTTGGAGATCCAGGATCTTTCTTCTGAAATCATGCTGCCAACACGGTTACATCCGGGAATTTATATCGGGTGCCTGCACTATGATCAGGGCATCATGTCGAAGAAATTTTACCTCGACTGACCGAATTAAACCTGGCAATATGAAGCTGTATCCCTCCGGATATCGATCCCTGGTTTTGATGGGCGCTTTATTATTGCTGTCTGTCCTTTTGTCGACAGCCCAGGAATACGGCGTATTCAAGGGTAAAGTGATTGACCGGACGACAGGCGAAGCATTGATTGGAGCCAACATCATTCTGCGATCGGATCCCACCATTGGAGTGGCCTCTGACCTGTACGGAAGATTCAGCCTGACCGTTAAAGCGGGGACACATTCCTTCCTGATCAATTATACGGGGATGAAATCGGATACGATCACCCTGCAGATCGCTGGAGGGGAGACCATTGAAAAAAAGATCGTGTTGGAACCCTACATCAGTGAAATCCAGGGAGTTGAAATCAAAGTGGGTAAATACGAGAAGCGGTATGAAGATCTCACCGTCTCCATGGAAGTGATCAAATCAACGATGATCGAGAGTAAGAACGCCAGGAGCGTCAAAACGGCACTGGATCTGACTCCCGGATTGAATATCCTGGATGGAGAGGCCCAGATCAGGGGTGGCAGCGGATTCACCTTCGGCGTGGGCAGTAAGGTGGCTGTCTTTGTTGACGACCTGCCGATGCTCACCGGGGATGCAGGACGTTCATTATGGGATCTGATACCGGTTGAAAATATCGAACAGATCGAGGTGATTAAAGGAGCCGCCTCGGTACTTTCCGGGGCATCCTCCCTGAGCGGAGCCATCTACATCCGGACGGCCTACCCCAAAGCCAAGCCATTGACCCGGGTCAATGCCTATTCAGGATTTTATACCGCTCCCGGGGATAAATCCTACAAGTGGTGGGACGACTATCCCTATATCACCGGGTTGAATTTCCTTCACGCACGCAGGCTGGGCAATCTGGACCTGGTGGCCGGAGGTCAGGTGAACTTCGATCACGGGTACATCGGGGCGCCCCGTCCCAATCCCTATGTGATTGATACGGTCAGCGATTTTACGGATAAACAGATGGCAAGCCGCCAGTACCGTATGAACTTCAACCTGCGCTACCGCTCCAAAAAGATACAGGGGCTGGACTATGGGATGAACGGGAACATCATTCAGAACAACACCCAGATGACGATGGCCTGGCTGGACGACACCTCCGGTTTTTTCAGGGCTTACCCTGGCTCAGCCATACTTCAGGATATGTTCAGCTTCTTCCTGGATCCCTTTTTCAATTATTACACCCAGACAGGGATCCGCCACTCGCTGAAGGGACGGATCTTCCATCTGAACAACATCATGTCAAACGACCAGTCGACGCGTCAGACGGTTTATATTGGTGACTATCAGTTTCGAAGGGAATATGAATTCCTCGACGGTTTTGAGTTCATTGGCGGTTTTTCAGGACAGTTCACTAACTCACATGCCAAAATGTACGGAGGATCGGGTTCACCCGATAACACCCTGCTGAACCTGTCGGGCTATATGCAGCTGGAGAAGAACTTCTTCAAGACCATTAACCTTTCCCTTGGGATCAGGCTGGAACATTACAGCCTGAATGATACGGTTGACGACACAAAAGGCATTTTCCGCCTCGGAGGCACCCTCAAGCTGATGCAGGAAACATACCTGCGGGCATCGTTCGGACAGGGGTATCGTTATCCTACCATCGCCGAAAGATTTATCCGAACCTCCATGGGAGCCATCGCCGTCTTTGAGAACCCTGATCTGAAACCCGAGTCCAGCTGGAATGCAGAGATCGGACTGAAACAGGGCCTGAAATTCGGCAACTACTTTGGTTATCTCGATATTGCCATTTTCCAGCAGGAATATAAAAATACGATCGAATACCTTTTTGGTTTCTGGGATCCAACCTTCACGTTCGCCATGGCTGGATTCAAGTTTCTCAACACCGGAAAGACCCGGATCACGGGCATTGATATTTCCCACACCGGGATCGCCCGGATAGGAACCCGGATGCAGGTCAATACGATCGTCGGTTACAATTATATTATACCCAAAGCCCTGGAGCCCGATCTTGTCTTTGCCCATGATTACAATCCGGGGGGAGGGGGATACACCGAATTCAGCTATAATTCCACGAGTGTGGATCCTTCCAGGGAGATATTGAAATACCGTTTTCTGCACACATTAAAATGTGACCTTGAGTGGCATTATCTCCAATGGATCGTGGGATACAGTGTGAAATATTTCAGCAAGATTGAGAACCTTGACAAGGCCATAGCTGATTTTGAACAGGCTACCATCAGTTCAGGGGGAACCCTGCAGCCCATCCTTTACATGGATTATTTCGAACATCACAATAACGGGAACGTGGTGATGGATGGCCGGCTCAGTTACCATTTCGGTGACCAGCACAAGATCACCCTGATCGTGAATAATTTCCTGAACCGCATCTATTCGCTCCGGCCGTTGAAGGCCGAAGAAATACGGAGTGTGATCCTGCAATATTCGCTGAAGCTGTAATCCGGAGCAGCGCTTGCTTACTGCCCGATCAACCTTGCACTTTCCAGATCAATCCACTGTGATAGCTGTTCCCTTTGAGCCGCTGACAACCGGGCTTTCCTATGCATACGGGAATAGCTTTTCAGCGGCATTTCTCCTTTTGAAACCTCCTCACCCATCTGCTGGAGGGCAACTACCTTTTCCCGGATTCCTCCTCCACCCAGGAGCAGATCAGCGTAACCTGTTCTGGTGAAAGTTTTCGGTCAGCGTATTTCGAGATGTACTTTGCCGGGGGCATACTGCCTCTGGTCACTTCCGAACAGATTTCATCCAGGGTTCCCAGTTTTTTAGCATCGGTCAGTTTATCCCATCCGTCGAAATTCAGTTTGGCTTTGGCCATTGCGTTCCCTGACAGGTCGGTATGGCAGTCGTAGCAAGAGTTCTCAAGGATCTTCGCCACATTTTCAGGCCATACCGTATTGGAACTGTTCACACTCTCGGCAGAGCCAGCCGGAGAAGTAAGTGTCACATAGGCAACCAGCAGACCGATGGCTGCGATTCCCAGTAAGAGTGTTCTCTTCATGGTTAATTTCATTGATTCACCGCTGACCAGTCCATAGAGGCCATTCTAACATAGCTTTCATAGCGCCAGCGGGCGTTTTTCTCGGCTTCTCTGAACAGGATGGAAGCCTCTTCGGGAAATGCTAACCGTAAAGAAGTATAGCGTACTTCACCGTTAAGGAAATCCTGGAATTTGGTCCAGTCGGGTTCTTTGGAATCCAGCTGGAAGGGATTTTTACCTTCCTTTTCCAGCAGGGGATTGAACCGGTACAGATGCCAGTAGCCTGCTTCTACGGCGCGTTTTTCCTCCTCCTGGGTTTTGCTCATGCCAGCCCGCAATCCATGATTGATACAGGGTGCATAGGCGATGATCAGGGAAGGGCCGGGATAGGCTTCGGCTTCCCGAATGGCCCGGAGTGTCTGGGATTGGTTTGCTCCCATAGCGATCTGGGCTACATACACATAGCCATAGGTCATGGCCATGGCTCCCAGGTCCTTTTTACGGATCTTTTTACCAGAGGCAGCGAATTTGGCGACGGCAGCAACCGGGGTTGCTTTGGAAGCCTGTCCCCCTGTATTGGAATATACTTCGGTATCCAGTACCAGCAGGTTGATATCGTCACCAGATGCCAGCACATGGTCCAGACCCCCATAGCCAATATCGTATGCCCAGCCATCTCCACCAATCACCCATACGGATTTTTTGACCATATAGTGTTTCAGATCGAGTAATTCCTTCGCGATGGGGTTGGATTCCTTTTCCAGAAGTGGTACGATCTGATCGGTAATTTCCCGTGATTTCAGGGGATCCTCTCTCCATTCAATCCATTGTGCATAAAGATCCCTGAGCGGTTCCGACAGGGTATCGCTATTTTCTTTTATCAGTCTGGCCAGTCGCTCGCGCATCTTTCCCAGGGCAGTCACCATACCAAAACCGTATTCTGCATTGTCCTCAAACAATGAGTTGGCCCATGCGGGACCGAAACCGGATGCTTTATGGGTGGTGTAAGGCATTGATGGAGCCGATCCTCCCCAGATGGAGGAGCAGCCGGTGGCATTGGCTACCATCAGGCGTTCGCCGAACAGCTGGGTGATCAGTTTTACATAGGGTGTTTCGCCGCAGCCGGCACATGCACCGGAAAATTCGAACAGGGGTTGAGCGAACTGACTGTTCTTCACACTCTTATCTTTTTCTGCAAGATGGTCCTTATAGGAGACATTTGACTCCATATAATTCCAGCGCGTTGTTTGGCCAAGCTGGGTTTCCAGGGGTTTCATCACCAGTGCAGGCACCTTGGCAGGGCAGACCTCGGCGCAGTTTGCACATCCGGTGCAGTCAAGCGGTGACACCTGTATTCTGTACTGCAGACCTTCATAGGTCTTCGGAATTGCCTTCAGGGTAACCGTTTGCTGCGGGGCATTCATCAATTCTTTCTCATCCAGCAGGAAAGGCCGGATGCAGGCATGGGGGCAGACATAGGCGCACTGGTTGCATTGGATGCAATTCTCCGGGATCCATTCCGGCACATTCACGGCAATTCCCCGTTTCTCAAAGGCAGCCGTTCCGGAAGGGAACGTACCGTCTTCTCTTCCGACGAAGGCGCTCACCGGCAGATCGTCACCCTTCATGGAATTGATCGGGTTGACCACCTGCCGGATAAATGCCGGCAGGTTTTCCGTCTTTTCCTGACCATTGACCGGTAGTTTTGACCACTCAGCGGGCACTTCGATTTTCGTCACTTCTCCTCCCCTGTCGATCGCAGCGAAGTTCATGTTCACCACATCTTCCCCTTTGCTGCTGAACGATTTAACGATCGCTTTCTTCATTTCCTTCACAGCATCCTCATAGGGGATCACGCCGGAGATCCTGAAAAAAGCCGATTGCATGATCGAATTGGTCCGGGATCCCAGGCCTATGTCTTCAGCCACTTTGGTAGCGTTGATGATATAGAACTGGATATGGTGATCCGCCAGGTATTTTTTGATATGGTTGGGAAGGTGGTTCTTGGTTTCTTCCTCGTCCCAGATGCTGTTGAGCAGAAAGGTACCTCCTGGTTTAAGTCCCTTCAGCATATCGTATTTATCCAGGTATGAGGGAACATGACAGGCAACAAAATCAGGAGTGTTCACCAGGTAGGTTGAGCGTATGGGTTGATCACCAAAACGCAAATGGGAGGTGGTGATGCCACCCGATTTTTTCGAGTCGTAGGCAAAATATGCCTGACAGTATTTGTTGGTGGTGTCTCCGATGATCTTGATGGAGTTCTTATTGGCCGTGACGGTTCCGTCAGATCCAATCCCGTAGAACTTGGCTTCAAAGGTACCCTGCGGTGCCAGGCTGATTTCCGGAAGCAGGGGCAGGGATAAATGGGTGACGTCGTCCTTGATGCTGATGGTGAATCCATTTTTCGGCTGAGGCTGTTTCAGGTTATCGAATACGGCAATCACGTGAGCCGGAGTAGTATCTTTCGAGCTAAGGCCATAACGACCGCCGACGATCAGCGGACGGTTCTCTTTATCGTAAAATATTTCCTTCACGTCAAGATAGAGAGGCTCACCGGTTGCCCCGATCTCTTTGGAACGGTCAAGCACGGCGATACGCTTTACGGTTTTTGGAAATACCCTGAAAAAATACTTGGGTGAGAAGGGTCTGTACAGATGGCAGGTGATCAGGCCGACCTTTTCACCTTTTGCCATCAATGCATCCACCACTTCCCTTGCCGTTTCGGTGATGGTAGTCATGGCGACGATGATATGTTCGGCATCGGGTGCGCCATAATAGGTAAACGGATGGTATTCGCGGCCCGTAAGCTTAAAGATCGCCTGCATGTACTCATCCACCACATCTGCGATGGGTTCATAGAACAGGTTGGCTGCTTCCTTGGCCTGGAAGAAAATGTCCGGATTCTGTGCCGTACCGCGGATCATTGGATTTTCCGGATTCAGGGACCGCAGGCGGAATGCCCTGAGCTGCTGCTGATCGATCAGCGCTGCAAGGTTTTCTTTCTCCAGCACCTCGATTTTTTGCAATTCATGCGATGACCGGAATCCGTCGAAGAAATGCAGAAAGGGGACGCGGGTACGGATGGCGGTCAGGTGAGCTACTGCGGCCAGGTCCATGATCTGCTGCACACTTCCGCTGGCCAGCAGGGCGAATCCTGTCTGGCGGACTGCATACACGTCGCTGTGATCACCGAAGATCGATAATGCGTGGGCAGCCACCGTACGGGCACTGACATGAAAAACACCCGGAAGAAGTTCCCCCGCAATCTTGTACATGTTGGGGATCATCAGCAACAGCCCCTGTGATGCTGTGTAGGTTGTGGTAAGCGCCCCTGCCTGCAAAGAGCCGTGAACAGCCCCCGCAGCACCGGCTTCTGACTGCATCTCCTTTACGCGAACCACCTCGCCAAAAATATTCTTTCTCCCATGCGCAGCCCATTCATCAATGTATTCCGCCATGGTAGAGGAAGGTGTGATGGGGTAAATACAGGCTACTTCACTGAACATGTAGGCAATATGTGATGCCGCCATGTTCCCGTCGCAGGTAATGAATTTCTTTTTACTCGTCATGACAATATGAATTGAAGTTAATGTATAAATGGCTTATTTACAAATGATTTGCACGTTTTTCTTTGCCGATGCGAAATTATAAAATTAAAATGAATTGGGTAAAGAAAACCCTCTGAATATCCTTTTACATCCTTTATTTAAAATCATTTTAGATTGGGGCAAATTCCGGATAAAATAAAAAAATTTGTACTTTTGTCACGCAGGAATCAACCGGAATAACTTCCATACGTTTCTAAAAATCAGGATTATTGACTGAACCGACGTTTCACTAATACTTACGCCATGAGTGATCTGAGAACGCATTATATGGGTATTGAGCTTAAGAATCCCATCATCGTGGGTGCTTCCAACCTGGTGCTGGATGAGCGCTATCTGAAACAGATGGAGGAAGCAGGAGCTGCTGCCATCGTCTATAAATCTCTTTTTGAAGAACAGATCCAGCTTGAAAATCTTGCCCTGTCGGAAGCGCTGGATGAATATTCGGAACGCCATGCCGAAATGACGACCCTGTTTCCGGACATCGAACATGCGGGTCCCAGGGAATTCCTCATGAACCTGCGTAAAGCGCGTCAGGCGGTCTCCATACCCCTCTTTGCCAGCCTTAACGCGGTATACAGGGAAACCTGGGTGGAATATGCTGAACAACTGGCTGAAACCGGTGTGGATGGCCTTGAGTTGAATTTTTACTCTGTACCTCAGGACTTCAATAAGAACGAGGCCTCCATCACAGAGGATCAGATTGCCATCCTGGCCCAAGTCAAAAAGGCAGTATCCATCCCTGTCGCAGTGAAGCTGAGCCCCTTTTATACCAATCCCCTGTACCTGATCAAAAAGCTGGATGAAGCCGGAGCCAACGGTATTGTACTGTTCAACCGCCTGTTTCAGCCTGACATTGATATTGACCTGGAAGAGAATTATTTTCCATACAACCTCAGCCATCAGCAGGACAGCCGCATCGCTTTACGGTTTGCAGGACTGCTCTATGGGAACATCAATGCCAGCATTTGTGCCAACACCGGAATCCTGACCGGTGAAGATGTGATCACCATGTTGCTGGCCGGAGCAGATTGTGTACAGGTGGTCAGCACCCTTTACAAGAACCAGATCGAATATATCAGCACCATGCTGACGGATATCCAGGAGTGGATGCACGATAAGCAGTATCAGAAACTGGATGACTTCCGCGGTAAGCTTTCCAAACAACGGATCAAGGATCCCTTCGCCTATAAAAGAGCGCAATACGTTGACATTTTGCTGAGATCGGAAGAGATATTTAAGCGCTATCCAATGCGGTAAGATCAAAGAGCAAAAAGCAAATGTACTTTTGATTTTTGCTCTTTACTCTTTGATTTTTGATTTTAAAACGGAAACTCCTCCTTATAATCCACTCCTTTCCCATTTTCGGTCTCAACAGGCAACCGGGCTTTCAGGTGAACGGGATTTGCGTCTACCACGATGGCTTTCGGATCTGTCGGACATGCATATTCGCAGGCACCGCATCCCACACAAATTGAGGGAGTCACTTCGGGGATGGTCAGCCCGTATTTGTAGGGCACCATATTCACCGCTTTGGTGGGACAGTGTTCAGAACAGGCGCCGCAGGCGGTATTTTTCGTAAAGACAATGCATTCGCGTTTGATGAAACGAGCTATGCCCACCTGGACTTCCTTTTTCGCATCGGTTGTCAGGGGAAGGATGGCTCCTGTGGGGCATGCCTGGCTGCAAACCACACAGTCATAATTGCAAAAACTGACCCTATAATCCATCACCGGCTGAAAAAGCCCTTCCCATCCATAACTGGCAAGGCTTGGCTGAAGTACCTGCGTCGGACAGGCGCTCACACACAGGTAACAACCCGTACAGGCACTGGTGAAGTGCTGATGGCTGAGGGATCCGGGAGGAGAAACCGCCAGGTCATTCCCCTTTCCCCCTTGAAGATGCCTGCCCTGACCGAAGCCACCCCTGTGTCCAGGCTGTCCTTTGACCGTGACCAGTGATCCGAGCAAAATTGCCGAGGTCAGCAGGAAATTCCGTTTGGAAAGATCAGGTTCTGCAGGTGCGACTTCCGCAGTTGCCTTCTTCCAGACCGGTGCATAGCGAACTCCATTCAGTGAGCACACATTCAGGCAATTGAAACAGGCTACGCACCGGGTGAGATCCACCTCCTTCTTTTTGATGTTGATGCATCCGGCTTTACAGGTAAACATGCATTCGCCACACTGTGTGCATGCCGATTTATCAAGAGTGATGCGGTATAGTGAGAACTTCGACAGATAACCGAGTATGGTTCCCACCGGGCAAAGGGTATTACAGTACTGTCTTCCCCTGAATAGAGGAAACAAAACCAGCACGATCAGAGAGAACATTGCAGCCAAAAAGGATCCCACCATAAAACTGCGAATCTCCACGGGTTTGATGGAGAAATTATGGAAAAGCTTCAGGAACGAAGCAAGCAGGTTATTGATCCCAATGACCAGGGGCCGAAAAAGCTCCGCGGTAATCCGGCCAAAAAGGGAGTAAGGATCCAGCAGGTTCAGCACCGCCATGGATCCTGCCAGAACCGACAGGAGTACGATTCCAAGGATAGCCAGACGGATACCCGGCCTGGCCCTGAGAAAGTGAAACCGTTCTTTTTTCCGGATCTTCCTTTTCAGGAAGATGAGCATATCCTGGAAAACACCTGCCGGGCAGAGGGTGGAGCAGTAAATTCTTCCAAAGACCAGTGTCAGAAGGATGACCACCAGAAATCCCAGGGAGGTGGCGCCCAGCAGATGAATGAATTCGATCAGTGAAGGGGTGAATTGCAGGAAGGTGAATCCGTGGTATAACCTTTCACCGATCAGTCCGGCGAAATCCAAAAAGATGATCAGGGCATACATAAAAAAAACAATCGCCAGGATGACGCGTATGTTTTTTAGCCAGGCCCTGTTCATTGGCAATTATAAAATGATACGGTTTATTTTCAGGCTGTTCAGGTCTGAACGTCCAACCCCCTGCTGCTCAGCCAGGATAATGTGTTTAATATCCGATGGTTCCTTGCCAAAGATCTTGGCAGAGGCTGCATCCGCTGCAACCATATCGGTTGAAACCAGCAGCTGTTTCTGGAGCGAAACATCAGCCGGGGAAACACCCCGCGGGCCATTACGCAGCATGATCCGGTATGCATCCACAACATTCAGGTCCGGCTTCCGGCGGAAAGTGGCATAGTCAGCGATACACTGCTGCAGGTCATTACGGTGCCAGTACATCCTGTCCCATACCACACCCATCAGGTTCTTCATGGTAATGGTCATATTGGCAGAGGAATGGTGTTTGATGACCGGGACATTGATGAACACATCCGACTCCAGGATCAATTCGTGAACTTTGGCATTTTTGAGTTTTACACCTCCGGGGATTTCCACCTGCTGGTAATAACTTTCCTGGTTCCCGGGCACCATTTTCCCGCCAGCATCACTCACTGCCTGTTTGATGCCGCTGGTTGCATAGCACTGGTCCCATTTGTCGCAGGTATTGTCAAAAACATATACAACCGAGGCACCGGCAGCCAGACAGTGACGGATGATATGCTTCACCAGCAGGGGATTTGTATTGCCCGCCCTCTCCGGTGGCACATCCCATCCGATGTTCGGTTTGATCACAACCGACTGTCCCTTTTTGACAAAAGCACTCATCCCGCCCAGGGATTCAATGGCCTTATCGAACATCACATCGGGTTCCCCACCTTTTACGGCAACAAGATCATAGGGAAGCCTGCCCGTATCGCCCGACTGTGCAAACAGCCTGTCCATGCCACCCGTAAAAGCAGCTGCTCCGGCTGCCAGACCGGCACCAAACCCAGTTTTTATAAAGGTTCGCCTCTTCATGCTGAAATGAACGATGATTGGATTGATTAATTATACCGAATTCAAAATCCACTTCAAAAATAAACAAAAAAGACTGTCACCGTAATGGGACAGTCTTTTTATATACATAGTGAGATATATTATTTTCTCTTATTTAATTCTGAAAGGATCTTTGCTGCATCTTTCTGAAAATCGTGGATTGGATCGCTGGCAATCTTTCGGAAAATTTCTGTAGCCTCATTTGTGCGGCCTGTTTTCAGGTAGCAGAGGCCAAGGTACCATTCGGCCGGTTTGTTGTAAAGGCTGTTTGTATTGCTGGTAATATCCGATAAGTACCTGATAGCGTCATCAAACTGACCGGTTTCAATATAGCATATGCTTGCATAGAATTGGACTGCAGAATTGCGGCTGTCCGTTTCCAGGATCTGGTTGAACTGTTCAATTGCCTGAATAAAATCCTTATCCTGATAATTCCGCAGTGCTTCAACCAGCTCCGTACCCGACCGGCGTGTCATCCGCAACGGTTGATCAGAATCGTAATAATTGCTGAAAAGCTTGTCGTTGGATGGATGGCTGAGTGTGAGAAACAGGAACCACGTTGCAGCAAGCAATAGTAGAATGGATGCTGCTGCAGCGATCCGATAGGGTCGCGACAACAATGTACGCACCACCCCTTTCTTATCTTTTGAATCCCGGATCAGCTCCATGAGCATTTGTCGGAATTCGAGCATACCCTCATCTTCAATAGCAGCAGTCAATTCGCTGTCGAACCTGAATTCTTCGGCCAGGACCTTATCCTCTTTCAATCCGGATAAGAAATCCCTGATCTCAGCCTCATCCATCTCGCCATTGAGATATTTCTCGATCAGTTTTGAATATTTCAGTTTCGTATTCATTGAGCATAAAATTTATGACTTCCCGGATCGTTTCTAATGTTCTTTTTTAACTTTTCCTTGCACAAAAATTTCCTTGTTTTCGCGTACTTTACGGATTTATACCCCATGATCTTCATGATTTCCGCCAGCGGTACCCTTTTGACAAACAACCGGAGCAACTTCTGGCAATCCTCACCCAGGGCCAGGAAATGCTTCTGAAAAAGCCGTATTCTTTCTTTTTCCTCATCATAGACTTCGAACCTCATCTCATCCGAAAGCTGGATAAAATTTTCAAGATCGCTGACATACGCAGGATCGATCCGATTTTTCTCCAGTTTCTGAAACCAGATATGCCTGCTCACGGAATATAAAAAAGTAATAAAAGAACATTCCAGACTCAGCTCGTTATCCTTGGTTTTCTGATAGATGATCATCATTGCTTCCTGAAAGACATCCTCAGCATCTTCCGGAGTGCCGTTGTTGCGAAGAATGAACCTTTTGATCGTTGCGAAATGTTCTACAAGGATGAATTTGATGATCCTGCTATCTTTTCTAACTAAGCCCCCGAGGATTTCCTCATCAGAGTATCGCAGCATTAACTACAGTCTTTAATCCGGTTTTTACAAAAAGGTAATACACATATCCCCGATAATTTTAAATAATTATCAACCTTGCTGTTGAAAACCAGGGTTCGGAAAGGGATATATAAAATGACAAATTTACATTAAATCAGGTGATATGAAGGCATGATGTAAAATTCAGTACGGTGTCAACCGCTGCTCTTTAACCTGTATCTTTGCAGTTCAACAGGTTGAACCGTGCTCTATCCATCTGATTTTGAGTCCAAGTTAGGGTTTGACCGGATCAGGGAGATGATCCGTATGAATTGCATCAGTCCGCTGGGCGTAAGGCTTGTCGATGAGATAACGTTCAGTACGGATGCTGAACAGGTGAGCCGGTGGATGGAGCAGGTGTGGGAATTCAAGCTCATCCTGACATCGGGAATGGGATTTCCCGGTGCTGATTATTTCGATCTTACCCATGAGATCAGGAGGCTTCGGACAGCCGGAACCTTTATTGAACCGGACGTCCTTTTCGACATGCGTTCCTCATTGCATACCCTTGTGGAGTGCCTTCGGTTTTTCAAGGGAAAGAATGGTGAACGTTTTGTGACGCTTTCAGAAATTGCAGCCGGGGTCAGCGTTGATCCCAGGCTGATACAACAGATTGACGCGATCATTAATGAAAAGGGCATGATCCGGGATACAGCTTCTCCTGCGCTGAAAAAAATCCGGCAGGATCAGATCGCCCGGCAGCACCAGATCGACAGGCGCATTCAGGCCACCCTGCAGAAAGCCCAGAAAGAGGGATGGATCAGCGACGATACTTCGGTCACCATTCGGGGAGGCCGTGCGGTCATTCCCGTGCCGGTGACCCATAAACGCAAAATACACGGATTCATCCACGATGAATCATCATCGGGGCAGACCGTATTCATTGAACCAACGGAAATTTTTGATATCAACAACGAAATCCGGGAACTCGAAAATGCCGAACGGAGAGAGATCATTCGGATCCTGACCGTATTCACTGACGCTATCCGTCCTCAACTGGATTCCCTGGAGGAAGCCTACCAGTTCCTCGGTCAGATTGATTTTATCAGGGCAAAAGCCATGCTGGCCATTCAGATCAACGGAGAGAAACCCCTGCTCAACCCTCATCCGGTCATCCGCTGGATCCATGCAGTTCATCCCCTGCTGTACCTGGCCCATCAGCGTCAGAACAAAAATGTGGTACCGCTTACCCTTGAATTGGATGAAGATCAGCGAATCCTGGTCATTTCAGGACCCAATGCCGGAGGTAAATCGATCTGCCTTAAAACCGCCGGCCTGTTGCAATATATGATTCAATGCGGATTGTTGGTTCCCATGTCAGCCTATTCAGAAACCGGTATTTTCCACCAGATATTCATTGATATCGGGGACGAACAATCCATTGACAACGATCTGAGTACGTATAGTTCCCATCTGCTGAACATCAAATATATCATTGAGCACGCCGACAGGCATACCCTGTTTCTGATCGATGAGTTCGGATCGGGTACGGAGCCACAGCTTGGAGGGGCCATTGCGGAGGCGACGCTTGAGCTACTGGATACGATGGGCGTACTCGGTGTCGTCACAACCCATTATTCCAACCTGAAGCTTCTGGCAGGCAGGTTACCGGGCGTGGTCAACGGGGCGATGCTGTTCGACCAGGAGCGAATGCAGCCGTTATACCGGTTAAAGACCGGAAATCCGGGAAGCTCCTATGCGCTGGAGATTGCCGAAAAAATCGGATTTCCACCGGATATACTGGAGAATGCAGCCAGGAAGACCGGAAAGACCCAGCTGGATTTTGACAAGGAGCTTCAGCGCCTTGAACTTCAGAAGGAGGAGGTGGCACGGAAGCAGACCGAGTTCAGGGTTGCAGATGAATTCCTGGCCGAAATGATCCAGAAGTACGGCAGGATGACCGAGGAGTTTGAAAAGGGCCGGGCTGCCCTTTTGGCTGAAGCAAAAGAGAAGGCCCGTCAGATCATCGAAAGTTCGAACCGGCTCATTGAGCAGACCATCCGTGAGATCCGGCAGCAGCAGGCGGAAAAGGAAGCCACCAAGGAGGCGAGGAAGAAGATTGAGCAGTGGAAGGAGAAGCTGGAGGATCTGGCAGTCGGCAGTCAGCAGCCTGTCATGATGAGCGAAGCGAAATCAGGATCAGGAGTCAGCAGTCAGCAGTCAGCAGTCAGCAGTCAGCAGTCAACAGTCAACAGTCAGCAGTCAACAGTCAGCAGTCAGCAGCTTTGTCCTGCGAAGCAAAGCGAAGCAGGATCAGCAGTCAGCAGTCCGCGGGAAGTGGGTGGTAGAAGGCAGAAGGCAGGAGGCGGAAAGCGGGAGGCAGAAGGTGAGAGGGAGGAATGGAAGGCGGCGGGGAAGGATCTGAAAAAAGGGGACACCGTGCGCATCGTTGGTCAGAAAGTACCGGGCGAAGTGCTTGAGATCAAGGGAAATGAAGTGACGATCGCCCTAGGGGCAATGAAGGTGAAAGTGGCTGCTGACCGGCTTGAGACCATGGCAAAGAAACTGGAGGAGCTGATCAGCCTGCGACCGGTCAGGTCACCCAACTCGATCACAAGCGAGATCCATTCCCGGATGGCTGCGTTCCGGCTGACCATCGACGTGAGAGGGAAACGGGCTGAAGAAGCACTGGGCGAAGTAAAAAAATACATTGATGAAGCCCTGTTGCTGAATGTAGCAGAAGTGACGATCCTCCATGGCAAAGGGGATGGTATCCTTTTAAAGGTCATCAGGGATTACCTGAAAGAGGTTCCTGAAGTGAAACACTTTGAGGATGAAAAGCTTGAACTCGGGGGTCATGGAGTGACGATCGTAAAATTCCGTTAAGTCCTCCAACGGATTCCGGTAATCCATACGACCATCCTTTGGGTCATTCACAGATAATTTCACGAAAAAAATCCGACCAAAGCACTGACTATCAATTTCTTTCGGCTCAGATATCCCGGCGGGAGATTTTTTTACTTGTTCGATGAAAATTAATCGCTATCTTTGCCAGCCTCACTCAAACGAAGTACATTTTTAAATACGGGTTATGTCTTCATTACGAAGGAAAACATCAGACCTGAAGAAGAGGATGCGGTTTGCCTTGAAGGGAGGGGGATCCAAAGCGATCGAGAAGCAGAAGGCAACAGGGAAGATGACAGCAAGGGAAAGGATCATCACGCTGCTGGATCCGAAATCATTTTACGAATACGATCTTTTTGTTGAGCATGCGGGCAGGGATTTCGATATGGACAAGAAATATCTGCCCGGTGATGGTGTGATCACCGGTACAGGAACGCTGAGTGGCTATCCTGTTTGCATTTATGCCCAGGACTTTACCGTTGCCGGTGGATCACTGGGTTGGATGCATGCCAAAAAGATCACCAAGATCATGGATCAGGCCATGAAACTGAAAGTACCCCTGGTCGGGATCAATGATTCGGGAGGTGCGCGTATCCAGGAAGGCGTGAATTCACTGGCCGGGTACGGAGAGATCTTTTTCCGGAACACGCTGGCATCAGGGGTTATACCGCAGATATCCGTTATCCTGGGTCCCTGCGCGGGAGGTGCGGTCTACTCCCCTGCTCTCACGGATTTTGTCTTTGTTGTTGACAAAATCTCCAAAATGTTCATCACAGGACCAGAAGTCATCAAGGCCACCATCGGGGAAGAAATTTCCATGGAAGACCTTGGTGGAGCGAAAGTTCACGCAGAGATTACGGGAAATGCCCATTTTTATGCAGAGAGTGAACAGGAATGCTTCACCCAGATCAAACAGCTGGTCAGTTATATTCCCTGGAACAACGAAAAGAAAGCGGAGCCCTTCCCGAAGCGGCCACCGAAAACCCGTCTGTACAAGATCGACGACATTTTTCCGACCAATCCCCGGCAACCTTACGATGTTCGCGACATCATCAAAGCAATCGTGGATGACTCTGAATTCCTTGAAATACAGGAGCACTTTGCCCGCAACATCATCGTTGGTTTTTCGCGTCTCGGAGGTGAAACGGTGGGTATCGTCGCTAACCAGCCTCTGGTTCTGGCAGGTGTACTGGATGTGGATTCATCCGACAAAGCAGCCCGTTTCATCCGTTTTTGCGATGCGTTCAACATTCCGCTGGTTACCCTTGTGGATCTGCCAGGGTACCTGCCCGGCGTTGACCAGGAGCATGCCGGTGTGATCCGGCATGGGGCAAAAATACTCTATGCCTATTCAGAAGCCACGGTACCCAAGGTTACGGTCATCCTCCGAAAAGCCTATGGCGGAGGATACATTGCCATGTGTTCCCATCATCTGCGCTCCGACTTTGTGCTGGCCTGGCCAACAGCCGAAATTGCTGTCATGGGACCGGAAGGAGCTGCCAATATCATTTTTAAGAATGAAATAAAAAATGCGGAGAATCCGGAGGAGATGCGCAGGCAAAAGATCAAGGAATACAAGGAAAAATTTGCCAATCCCTATGTAGCTGCAGCTTATGGATATATTGACGCGGTGATTGATCCCAATGAAACGCGAAAGCTCCTGTTACAGTCGCTGGAAGTATCTTCCAATAAACGAGTGGACAGGCCTGCTAAAAAACATGGAATACCTCCTTTCTGACCAACCTCTCACCAACGAAAAGCCTATGAATAAGTTAAACCATTCGGAGAATAATTTCAAATCCCTGACGATCGACAACATTAAGTATCGTACCCAGCTCACCAGTAAGTTCCTTGCGCGAAAGAAATTCGTACCCTCCGATCCAAAAAAAATCCTGTCGTTCATCCCCGGCTCCATCCGCAAGGTGAACGTGCAAAGCGGGAGCGAAGTAAAGGCCAATGACATCCTGATGATCCTCGAGGCCATGAAGATGAATAATTACATTCTTTCACCCGGCGAAGGAATTGTCAAAAAAGTGAATGTCAAACCCGGCGACACGGTTCCGAAGGATTTTATCCTGCTGGAATTCAAATAGGGTATCCTCTTACCTTATACCTGATGGGTTATCGCAAAGAAAGATCCGGTTGGTTTCTTCAATGATGCGGAGGATATCTTCCCTTCCGCTATGTGTCCGTGCTGAAGTCCGGATCCATTGAGGAAGTTCCTCCCATGATTTGCTCATTTCCATTTGAAACGCCTCGATATTTGACATGCCCTTTGCCAGGGTGGTTTTATCCGTTTTCGTAAAAAGGATGGTGAAGGGCAGTTGATTTTCGCCGAACCAGTCGACCAGTTCCAGGTCCAGTTTCTGGGGTGCCAGGCGGCTATCCACCAGGAGGAACGTATTCATGAGGCTGATTCGGTTGAGAAGGTAACGGGCGATCATCTGTTCCCATTTCCGGCGCAGGGTCAGCGGCGTCCGGGCATATCCGATTCCGGGTAGATCCACCAGGTACCACTCCCCGTTGATCAGATAATGCTGTATGGTTTGCGTTTTTCCGGGCCGTGACGATATCCTTGCCAGGTTTTTCTGTCCGGTCAGCATATTGATCAGCGATGACTTACCCACATTCGACCGGCCCAGGAAAGCGTACTCCGGACGATCAGGAGCCGGACAGGATGTAACTGCCGCACAGCTTGAAACATAGACCGCCTGACGGATGATCATCACCTGGTTAGCTCCTTGTTATTCTTTTTATAGGAAGACACATGCCTGTCCTTCTTGATATCATAGATATCCTCAATGGTCATCAGGATTCCCGACTCCTCCACCATTCCAAAATGCTGGTTGATGCATGTACCAAACATCCTCATTGTGGCAGAAAGGTTCATATAGGCATTCACCAGCGGGGGGATGCTTTCGTTGAGGATCCGTACATTTTTCATCAGGATGCGATAGTCCTCTGCATAATTTTGGCCGCAAAGGATTTGTTCCAGCTCCCCTGAATCCGTCATGAAGGACAATGGTTCAAACGGCCTGACCAGTTCGTCAGGATCGGGAAAATATTTGTGTAAAAAGAACAGGATCATATCCCTTGCCCGGATATTGAACCTGGGATACATGGTGATCTTGCCGAAGAAATACCTGACCTCAGGATGATCGATGGTCAGGGCACCCAATCCATCCCAAAGATTATCCAGTGAATAGATCCCTGTTCGGATATTGTATATGGGCTGATATTCAGGCTGGACAAACGAACGTCCCAGTTCAATGGTAAAGGGCAGATAATCGTTAATGAACGCATCCGAGAGGCGGAACAGCTGCGCTGTCGGAGTATAGAAATTACCTTCAGGTGTTTTCCGAATCTGGCTTCCTTCCAGGTAGCGATACCCCCCGACGATGGCTTTATCCTGAGGACTCCATACGATCAGTTGTTTAAAGGGAGCAATGGGATCGGTATCAAACTCATCAATGTCGGTCTCCTTTCCGGTTCCCCCGCCCGCATCACGGAAACTGACTTCCCTGAGCCGGCCCAGCTCGAGCATGGTATACGGTGAATCCTGATAGGTAACGATAAAAATCTGTTTATGCCCGTTGTTGGTATCGCGGACAAATTTATCGGCGGTCAGTTCAGCGCGGATCCGTTCGGGATCAACGGGATCAATGATCTTTTGCATGGTCTTCACGTGTAGATGTATGTTCACCGTAGATGGTACGGTGTTGCGACAGGGTCTGGAAATCCTCTTCACCGCCATTGAATTCGATGGGTCCTGGAACACCTCTTCCCAGCGCATAGACCTTTTCTTTCATCAGTGCAGCCCAGTCCCTGTCCGAATGGCGTTTATCAAAAACCTCCCAGGAAATGGGTTTACCGATCCGAAAGGTCAGGGTTTTATCGCGTTGCTTCAGTATTTCATCCACAAGGTAAAACATTTCGATATTGGCTTTGATTCCCAGGCGTTTCCGCCAGACAGACAGGTTATAGAAAAAATTGGAGTTGCGGCCGTCAATATGGACAGGAACTACATACCGCTTATGTTTCCTGGACTTCGCTACGAATGTTTTCTTCCATTCCACATCGACGATCCTTCCCGACTGTTTACGGGAACAGAGGCCGGCCGGGAAGTAGAGTAACGCCACATCAGAAGCAAAGGTATCCTCGAAAAGCTGAATATTCTCTGTATTCTTCCCATGTTTATTGATGGGGATGAACAATTCCCGCAGGTTCGGTATGTTCAGCAGCAGATCGTTCACCGGAAAGATAACGTCTTTGCGGACCTTACCGATCACACTGAACAGCGCAATGCCGTCGAGGCCCCCCAGAGGATGATTGGCGACGATGACGAAGCGATCATTCACCGGCAGGTTCTCATAACCTTCCACGACGACGACGGATCTGAATTCATCCAGGATGGCTTTCACGAAATCTAGTCCGTGCAGGTGCTCATTTGTGGAGATAAAATCGTTGAGTTCATCCACATGAACGATCCGTTTGACGTACCTCAGCAGAAAGCCGGGAAGGATTTTAAGCAGGAATGGATTCTTGCTGGCAATGATCTTTTCCAGATCAAGAAATTTCTTATGCGGTTGTTCCTGGCTTATGTCCGAAAGTTCATTGATCATCCGGAGTCCTTTATTACATGGGAATTTCAATACAAAGATAACCAACAATCCATTGATGATCGAAGAGAAAATTTAAGAAAAAGGGGCAATGGCGGTGGCTGAACGATGGTATCTGCACAGACAGCCAGGGTTTAATCCACTGATAATAAAGTTTTTAAAAAATTATTAGAAAGATATTAACAAAAAGTTGAAACTTTTTGTGTGAAAAAGTGTAGAAAAGTGTAGAATCGTGTAGTTTCTTGCTATATTTACATCCAAAATCAGCCCAAAACGATGCCCTATCTTCTCGGTGAATATGAATGCCTACTGGATTCCAAAAGCCGCATTTTGATGCCTGTTGCATTAAAGAGGCAAATACCGCCTGAGGCTCAGGACAAATTCATCATCTGCCGGGGCTTCGAGCGGTGCCTCACTGTTTTTCCGCTAAATGTATGGAATAAATTGACAGAGAACCTGAACAATCTGAATTTTTTTGAACCCGATGACCGGAATTTCGTCCGTTCATTCCAGAGAGGGGCCATTGAAATTCAGCTGGACAGTGCCAGCAGGCTGCTGATGCCACGGCAACTGCTGGCCTATGCCGGTATTGAAAAGGATATTGTGCTTTTTGCCTATGCCGACCGGTTTGAGATATGGGATAAGGAAAGGTACAACAATTTATTCACGGATGAACCTCCTGAAGCATTCTCGGAGAGGGCAAAAAAGGTAATGGGAAATAAAGACAAGCAGCAGCAATGATATTATGGTTTATCATGAACCGGTATTGTTGAAGGAGAGCATTGAGGGTCTGGCCATCCAACCTGACGCAGTCTATGTGGATGCGACATACGGAGGAGGCGGACATGCCCGGAAGATCCTGGAGAAGCTGCGCAACGGAAGGCTGATTGCTTTTGATCAGGATGCAGATGCCATGAACAACCGAATTGACGATCCACGTTTATTGTTGCTGAATCATAATTTCCGGTACATGAAGCGGTTTTTGCGATACTACCATGTGCTTCCCGTGGAGGGCATCCTGGCAGATCTGGGTGTGTCATCCCATCAGCTGGACAGGCCCGAGAGAGGCTTTTCCACACGCTTCGGCAGCACCCTGGACCTGCGCATGGACAGAAAGAAGAGCCTGACCGCGCTCCGCATCCTGAATGAATATCCGGAAGAACGGCTTCGATTGATCTTTAAAGACTATGGAGAGGTTCCCAATGCATCCCGGCTGACGGGATTGATCGTCCGGAACCGAAGGATGAACGCTATTACGGATGGGAACCATTTGCAGCAGATCATCGCAGGCTGCCTGCCTAAAGGAGGTGAAAACCGTTACCTGGCACAGGTCTACCAGGCTCTGCGCATTGAAGTTAACCAGGAACTGGAAGCGCTCAGGGAATTGTTGCAGCAATCGGTGAGCGTACTGAAACCCGGGGGCCGCCTGGTGATCATTACCTATCATTCGCTGGAAGACAGGATCGTAAAGAATTTTATGCGTTCGGGTAATCTGGAAGGAAAAGCGGATAAGGACTTTTTCGGCCGGACAAAAACTCCTTTCAGGTTGATCACGCGCAAGCCCATTGTTCCCGGAGAGGAGGAACTCAGCAGAAATCCAAGGTCAAGAAGTGCGAAACTCAGAATTGCCGAAGTATTGAATAATGAATAATAACGATTCCATACATCCGCAACCCGATCTGAATCCATCGGAGAACAATAAGCGAAAGAAGCGGCACAGGATCAGCAGGACGGCACATACCATCCTGGATGGTTCATTCCTTACCCGTGAAAAAGTGATCCGGTTGATCCCCTTCGTCCTTTACCTGATGTTCCTGGCCATCGTTCAGGTTGCATTGTCGTACAGGGCAGAAAAGACATGGTTCGAGATCAATGCGTTGAAAAACCAGATGAACGAGCTCCGGTACCATTATATCACCAGTAAATCGGAACTGATGTCAGTGGGTCGTCAGTCAACAGTCGCGCTGAGACTGAAAGAAACCGGTCTGAGGGAAACCACCGTTCCACCCATAAAGCTTGCATCGCCTGATCGTACCCTCCAAGTCCCTACTACCCATGAGTGACATTAAAAAAGATATCCTGTGGCGGGTCATCCTGCTGTATGCGCTGGTTTTCATCATCGCCCTGGCCATAATCGCCCGGGTGATCGTCATTCAGTTTCCGCAGGGCAAGGAATGGAAAGAGAAGGCCATCGAAGAAAAAGTCCGTTTTGAAAGTGTAGAAGCCCAGCGGGGAAACATCTATGACTGCCAGGGCAATATCCTGGTTTCCTCCATCCCAATTTTTGATCTTCGGATGGATGCAGCTTCTACGGAGATCAGTGATGACTATTTCTATGCCCATGTCGACTCCCTTGCCTGGTACCTCTCCGATCTGTTCAAAGACAGAACCCGATTCGAGTACCTGAAAGAGATGAAAAATGCCCGGGAGTCAGGTAACCGTTACTACCTTCTGAAAAGAAAAATTACGTACGAGGAGCTCAATAAGGTCCGCCGTTTTCCCATTTTCAGGCTGGGCAGGTATGGAGGCGGGCTGATCGTTGAGGAGCACACGCGCAGGGAAATGCCATACGATTTCCTGGCATCCCGTACGATCGGCTATCATTCGGAAGAAGCCAAAGCCTATGTAGGCCTCGAGGGTGCCTATAATAAACAGCTGCAGGGGACGGGTGGACAGCGGCTCGTGAAGAAGATCGCCAGCGGCATCTGGGTTCCTGTCAGCGAAGAGTACGATCTGGAACCGCAACACGGCGACGACCTCATCACCACGCTGGATATTGTGCTGCAGGATGTGACCGAGCATGCGCTGCTGAAACAGTTGACCGACCATGAAGCCGAACATGGCTGTGCGGTCCTGATGGAAGTCCGGACAGGATATGTCAGGGCGATCGCCAATCTGGGAAGGAATCAGGCAGGAAGCTACGAGGAAGATTACAACTATGCGATCGCGGAGGGAGCCGAACCGGGCTCGGTGTTCAAACTGGCCAGTATGCTGGCGGTTCTGGATGATCAGAAAGTCAACCTGTCCAATACGGTCTACACCGGGAATGGGAGCATTCAGTATGCCAACCGAACCATGCGGGATGTCCACCCTATTGGCGACGGATCCATTACCGTGAGAGAGGCCTTCGAACACTCGTCGAATGTGGGCATATCCAAAATCATCTGGGACGCATATCAGGGTAATCCCGGCCAGTTCACTGACAGACTCTACGCGATCGGATTGAACAAACCGCTGGGAATTGAGCTTGCCGGTGAAGCGTCCCCGCTGATCAAAAATCCCGGTTCTCCCTCCTGGTCCAGGGTCACCCTGCCCTGGATGTCGGTGGGATACGAGGTGAAGCTCTCACCCCTGCAGATCCTGACGCTGTACAATGCCGTGGCAAATAACGGGAAAATGTTAAGGCCTGCCTTCGTCCAGGAAATCAGAAGATCAGGAAAAACGGTCCAGTCCTTTGAACCCGTTGTCCTGAATCATTCAATTTGTTCGCAAAAGACCATCCATGATCTGAGAACCCTGCTGGAGGGAGTGGTGGAAAACGGAACAGGCAAGAGTTTGAACGACGCGCCCTACAGGATTGCCGGGAAAACCGGGACGGCACAGATAGCGGATAACGATGCGGGGTACAACAAGAAAAACTACAAGGCGACGTTTGTCGGCTACTTTCCTGCGGAAGATCCGGTCTACTCGTGTATTGTTGTCGTTACCAATCCATCAAAGGGCGTTTATTACGGAAGCCAGATAGCCGCTCCCGTATTTCGCGAGATCGCCGACAAAGTATATGCAACCCAGCTGGCTGTCCGGGTCGGGAAAGAATTTGCAAAAGATACGATCATGCTGCCTGATACGGTCAGGGGTTATCAGCCGGATTTAAAAACAATTTTCGCAACTCTTGATCAGAAAGCCGTGCCCGCAGGATTTGATACTGCGTGGGCCATGGTCTACCGGGAGAAAAACCGCATGCATTACCAGGGTATTGCCGTAACTGATACCGCTGTACCCGATTTCAGGGGAATGGGCGCAAGGGATGCCGTTTTCCTGATCGAAAGCCTGGGCATGAAGCCCTGTATCCTGGGAAAGGGAAAGGTTACCAACCAGTCCCTGCCACCCGGATCACGTCTTCTGCAAGGTGAAGCCATTATCCTGACCCTGTCACCCAACCAAAACCTGCCACCGGAGAATGATACCACTGGATGATATATTGACCGGACTGACGATCCTGCGCAAAGTCGGGGCTCCACCGAAGGAAGTGAGCACCGTCCATTTTGACAGCCGGATGGTCATCAGCGACTGCGTGTTCGTGGCAGTCAGGGGCAGCGTGGTGGATGGGCATGCCTTTATTGACGCCGCCATCGAGAAAGGAGCCTCGGTGATCCTGTGTGAAGATCCTCCCAGCCATCCACAACCGCAGGTCTTCTACGTCCAGGTTAACGATAGTTCCCATGCGCTTGGGGTATCAGCATCCAACCTGTACGGCAATCCATCGCGTCAGCTTCAGCTGATTGGGGTAACGGGAACCAATGGCAAGACGACTATCGCCACCCTTCTTTTCCAGGTGGTCAGGGCTCTGGGTAAGGGTGCGGGTCTGCTGTCGACCATCCAGAACCAGATAAACGATCAGGTCATACCCACATCGCATACAACCCTGGATGCCATTCACCTGAATCAGCTCCTGGCGAAAATGGTTAAGGAAAAATGCACCTATTGCTTTATGGAAGTCAGCTCGCACGGCATCTGCCAGGGACGAATTGCGGGACTGACCTTTACCGGCGGAATCTTCACCAACCTCACCCATGATCATCTTGACTACCATAAGACCTTTCGGGAATACCTGCTGACCAAAAAGAAGTTCTTTGATGAACTCCCTGAAGATGCTTTTGCCCTGACGAACCTGGACGACAGGAATGGTCCGGTCATGATTCAGAACACCCGTGCGCAGTGTTTCACCTATGCGCTCAGGCACCGGGCTGATTTTCGCTGCAAGGTGATCGAAAACAGGCTGGAGGGGCTCCAGCTCGATATTGAGCTGCAACGTGTCTGGTTCCGGCTCATCGGTGAATTCAACGCCTATAACATTCTGGCTGTGTTCGGTGCAGCGGTTCTGTCAGGAGAGAATCCACCCGATGTCCTGACAGCCTTAAGCAATGCCGCTCCGGTTACCGGACGGTTTGATATGATAAGTAGTCCTGATCAGGTGACAGCCATCATCGATTATGCGCATACGCCGGATGCTCTGCTGAATGTTTTGAAGACACTGCAGGCAATCCGTACGGGCGACCATAAACTGATAACGGTAGTTGGTGCAGGTGGTGACCGTGATACAGCAAAACGGCCGGAAATGGGACGGATTGCTGCCGAAAAGAGCGACAGGGTGATCCTTACTTCGGATAATCCCCGTTCTGAAGACCCGGAAGAGATCATCCGGCAGATGCTGGAGGGAGTGGAAGTACGCATGAAAAGAAAAGTGGTGGTGATCACCAATCGTAAGGAAGCCCTCAGGACAGCCTCCATGATGGCCAGACCGGGCGATATGATCCTGGTGGCAGGGAAAGGGCATGAGACATACCAGGAAATCAAGGGAATCAAATATCCTTTCGATGACCGGCAAACCATGGAGGAGATCTTTTTAACCCGTTCACCCAACCAAAACTGATATGTTCTATTACCTGTTCAAATACCTTGATCAAGCGTATGACTTTCCCGGTGCAGGCGCATTTCAATACATCTCCTTCCGTGCCGCACTTGCGGTGATCACATCCCTGCTGATTTCCATGGTATTTGGTAAGTCCATGATCCGGATGCTTCAGAAAAAACAGATCGGGGAGTCGGTGCGGGAGCTTGGCCTGAAGGGTCAGTCGGAAAAAGCAGGTACCCCAACCATGGGAGGTCTGATCATCCTGAGCGCAATCCTGTTACCCACCCTGTTCTTCGCACGCCTCGACAATATTTACATCATCCTGATGCTCATCTCGACCGTATGGCTTGGGATCATTGGATTTATGGATGATTATATCAAAGTATTCAAAAAAAATAAAAAAGGACTGGCAGGCAAGTTCAAGATCCTGGGACAGATCGTATTGGGCCTGGTGATCGGACTGACCATCCTGTCCAACGATAACATCGTGATCCGTGAAAAGATCCGCAACCAGGACTCAGGAACGACGATCCTGGAGTCCATTGAAAAACAGGTACCTGCAAGTGCCAGGTTCAGCAGTGATGCGGTCAAATCGACGAAGACAACGATCCCGTTTTTTAAGAACAACGAACTGGACTACGCCAAGGCACTGAAATTTTTAGGTCAGGATTATCATAAGTGGGCCTTTCTGATCTACGTACCGCTTGTCATCCTGATCATCATCGGGGTATCGAACGGTGCCAACCTGACCGATGGACTCGATGGGCTGGCCACAGGAACCTCAGCGGTAGCCGGCGCCACGCTGGGAATCCTTGCATGGGTCTCAGGCAATATCATTTTCGCCGATTATCTTAATATCATGTACATACCCAACCTGGGTGAGCTGGCCATTTACATCAGTGCATTTGTCGGAGCCTGCATCGGTTTCATGTGGTACAACTCCTACCCTGCACAGGTATTCATGGGGGATACCGGCAGCCTTTCGTTAGGAGGAGCTATCGCTGTATGTGCCATCCTGATCAGGAAAGAGCTTCTCATTCCCGTGCTCTGCGGTATTTTCCTGGCCGAGAGTCTATCGGTAATGATTCAGGTTAGCTGGTTCAAGTACACCCGGATACGGTTTGGCGAAGGCCGGCGGATCTTTAAAATGGCTCCTGTTCATCATCACTACCAGATGAAAGGGTATCCGGAACCAAAAATTGTCCAGCGCTTCCTGATCGTGGGAATCCTGCTGGCAGTGTTATCCGTTATAACCTTAAAGATGAGATAGTTAGAAAAGAGCAATCGCGTGTATACCTTAAAGCAAAATATCGTCGTCCTGGGTGCCGGTGAAAGCGGGGTAGGTGCTGCCGCACTGGCCAAGCAGAAAGGTTTGCTGGTTTTCGTCAGCGACCAGGGCAGGATCCGGGATCAGTACAAAAACGTTCTTTTATTTCATGAGATTCCTTTTGAAGAAAATGGACATACGCTGGAGAGGATACTTGAGGCGGATGAAGTGATCAAAAGCCCCGGTATTCCCGAGAGCTCCGGATTGATCCAACGTATCCGCGCTAGGGGCATACCGGTGATCGGCGAAATTGAATTTGCAGGGCGGTACTGCCACGGAACCAAGATCTGCATCACGGGAAGCAACGGCAAGACGACAACCACCCTGCTGACAGGCCATATACTTCGAAAAGCAGGGCTCGACGTGGCTGTGGCCGGGAATGTCGGTTCGGGCTTCGCCATGCAGCTGGCCGGGGGAGACCACGACTACTGGGTGCTGGAGATCAGCAGCTTTCAGCTTGACGATATGTACGATTTCAAAGCGGAAATCGCCATCTTGACCAACATCACACCGGATCATCTTGACCGCTATGGTTACCAGTTCAGCAACTACAAAGATTCCAAATTCCGGATCATCCGTAATCAGACGGTAGACGATGCTTTTATTTACTGCCTCGACGACGGGGTCATTACGGAAGAAATGCGGCATCGGGTGATCCCGGCTGAAAAGTATCCCTTCTCCGTTCACCGTAAACCGGACAGCCAGGGCGGTTGGCTGCTAATACCGCTACAGGATGCTACTTCAGGGGGAGAGAAAATCGAAAATACGATGATCATTAACACACATAACGAACTTTTTACCATGACACTTGAAAGTTTGGCATTACAGGGCCGTCATAACATTTACAATTCACTCGCCGCAGGTATTGCCTCCAGGATCCTGGACCTGAGGAAAGAAATTGTAAAAGAGAGCCTTTCAGATTTCCAGCAGATAGAGCACAGGCTTGAGTTTGTTGCTAAGGTTCATGGGATCGAATTCATCAATGATTCCAAGGCGACCAATATCAACTCGGCCTGGTTTGCGCTGGAGTCCATCAACCGGCCCATCATCTGGATTGCAGGCGGGACCGACAAAGGGAATGATTATACCATGCTTTACGAGATGGTAAAAACCAAGGTCAAAGCCATTGTCTGCCTGGGTAAGGACAACCAGAAGATCATTGATGCTTTTAAGGATATCGTCGAACTGATCGTCGAAACACGTTCTGCAAAAAAAGCAGTTGAAGTCGCCTACCGGCTGGGCATTCCGGGGGATGTCGTACTGCTGTCACCGGCGTGTGCCAGCTTCGACCTGTTCGAAAACTATGAAGACAGGGGAAGGCAGTTCAAGGAGGAGGTGAGGAAGCTCTAAGATATCAGATATCAGATTACCGATAACCGATTGATGATGAATTAATCATGCAAAATATAAAAAGTTGATATTCAGATGAAAAGTTTTCAGGGAGATAAGGTGATCTGGGTGGTGGTATTCGTACTGTCGATCATTTCCATCATTGCCGTTTACAGTTCGACAGGAACGCTGGCTTACAAGTACCAGGGAGGAAATACGGAGTACTACCTGTTCAAGCACGTTATCATCCTCCTGCTGGCCATCGGATTGATGTTCGTTGCACACCGGATCAAGTACACCTACTATTCACGGATCTCACAGATCGCGCTAATCATTGCCGTTCCAATGCTGGTGATGACCCTGTTTCTGGGTACCTCGATCCATGAGGCCAGCCGGTGGTATACTCTCCATAATTTCTCATTTCAACCGTCCGATTTTGCCAAGCTAGCCCTGATCATGTTCCTGGCACGGCTGCTCACCAAAAAACAGGATGCCATCAAGGATTTCAAATCTGCCTTTGTGCCGATCATTCTTCCAGTCATTATCACCTGTGGTCTGATCCTGCCCTCGAATTTCTCCACAGCGGGGATCCTGTTCATTACCTGTGTGTCACTGATGTTCCTGGGCAGGATCAACATCAGGTACATCCTGTCGCTGATCGGTATCGGAGCGGCAGTGCTGGTCATATTCTTTGTGGTGGTCTATCGGAATCCTGAAGTTGGCCGGTTCGGCACCTGGAAACAACGCATCGAAAGCTATATCAATCCGGATAACGAGGATCACTACCAGATCGACCAGGCCAAGATTGCCATCGCCAATGGAGGCATATTCGGCAAATTACCGGGGAACAGCAGCCAGAAAAATTTCCTGCCTCACCCCTACTCAGATTTCATTTTTGCGATCATCATCGAGAGTTTCGGACTTATTGGTGGGATTGTGGTCGTACTGCTTTACATGATCCTGTTCTACCGGACTATCCGCATCGCGTTGCGATGTCAGCGATCGTTTGGCTCATTTCTGGCCCTGGGACTTGGATTCAGCATTGTCTTTCAGGCAATGATCAACATGGCCGTCGCCGTCAACCTTGTGCCTGTGACGGGCCAGACATTGCCTTTGATCAGTATGGGTGGTACTTCCATGTGGTTCACCTTCATTGCCCTGGGGGTCATTGTAAGCGTAAGCCGCGACCTGGAAATCCACGACGAAGATGTACATGAAGAGATTACGAATGATTATGTTGCAGGATAAAAAACATATTTTAATTAGCGGAGGTGGCACAGGCGGACATATATTCCCAGCCATTGCCATTGCCCATGCGCTGAAGCAGATGCTTCCCGATTGCGGGATCCTGTTTGTGGGGGCTAAAGGCCGGATGGAAATGCAAAAGGTGCCCGGGGCGGGTTACCCCATCAAAGGAATCTGGATCAGTGGATTCCAGCGGAAACTGTCGCTCAGGAACCTTCTTTTCCCGCTGAAAGTGGCCGTTAGCTTACTTACAGTCAGCCAGATCATCCGGCGTTTCAAACCCGATGTGGTCATTGGCACGGGAGGATATGCCAGTGGGCCGGCGCTGAAAGCGGCTTCCCGTAAACATATCCCGACATTGATCCTCGAGCAGAACTCCTATCCCGGGGTGACCAACAGGTTGCTGGCAAAACAGGCTGATTGCATCTGCGTGGCACATCAGGGTATGGATCGCTATTTCCCCGCGGAAAAGATCGTCGTGACAGGTAATCCGGTCAGAGAAGATATCGTCCGGATCGAGGGTAAAAGACCGGAGGCTTTACAACTTTTCGGACTCAGTGACAGGATGGCCACCCTGCTGATCATCGGAGGCAGCCAGGGAGCCCTTTCGATCAACCAGGCTGTGGCTGCGCACCTGGAAGCCATCTGCAAAGAAAGCATACAGGTCATCTGGCAGACCGGAACCCATTATTACACCCGGGCAGATGAACTGGCTGCAGATCATTTCAGTGATTGCGTCCGTGTGCATGCCTTTATTGATAGAATGGATCTGGCTTACGCAGCTGCCGACGTTGTGGTGAGCCGGGCCGGGGCGATCGCCATCTCGGAACTGTGCCTGGTAAAAAAGCCTGCCATCCTGGTTCCTTTGCCCCATGCAGCAGAAGATCACCAGACAAAAAATGCCCTGAAACTGGTGGAAAACCACGCTGCAATGATGATCAAAGATGAAGATCTCGACAGGTCGCTGGCCGGTACGGTCATCGGTTTGCTTAAGAATAAAGAACAACAGCAACTGCTCAGTGAGCAGATTGGTAAAATGGGTTCAGCGGATTCGGCTGTCAGGATTGCACGGGAAGCCATCCATCTAATGAAAAGGTAAATGAAATTGGATCTGACCAGGATACATAGCATTTATTTCCTCGGGATCGGTGGTATCGGGATGAGTGCACAGGCACGCTATTTCCGTAACCGTGGGATCCAGGTTGCCGGTTATGATAAGAACAAAACATCCCTGACGGACCTGCTGACCGGGGAGGGCGTGCCCGTACATTTCACCGAGAACATCGGCATGATCCCTTCTGATCCTGACCTGGTCATTTACACTCCCGCGATCCCCCCCGACAATACTGAATTTGTGTACCTGATGGAAAAGGGATATCCCATGCTGAAACGGTCGGAAGTGCTGGGTGAACTGACAAAAGACATATACACGATCGCCGTTGCGGGTACGCACGGGAAGACGACGATCACGTCCATGATCACGCATATCCTGAAAACAGCCGGGATCAGGGTCACCTCTTTTATCGGTGGTATCAGTCGAAACTATGGCTCCAACCTGGTGGATGATCCGAATCCTGAGATCATGATCGTGGAAGCAGACGAATACGACCGTTCATTTTTATCGCTCCGACCGGATATCATCATCATCAGTGCAATGGATGCCGACCATCTGGATGTTTATGGATCGCAGGATCAAATGATTGCGTCATATAAAGAATTTGCTGCCCAGGTCAGGGAAAACGGGCACCTGGTCATCAACCATGCCATTCGTAATCATTTTCCTTTGAACATAACTTGCTCGACAGTATCAGCCTCCTGCCCTGAAGCTTCTTTCTTCGCCAGCGGAATCCGGCTTACCGGCGGGAAACAATTTCTTGATATCCACCTGCCTGACAAACAGTATGCAAACCTGCAGGTAGGCGTTCCCGGCAGATTTAATGTTGAAAATGCAGTGACAGCCGTTGCCGCAGCATCACTGGCGGGGATACAGGAAAAGGATATAAGGCATTCGCTGGCAACATTCAGGGGTGTGGAACGAAGATTCGATTGCCGGGTGATCTCTGATGCAGTGGTTTATATTGATGATTACGCCCATCATCCCCGTGAGATCAGTGCATGCATCCAGGCAGCCAGGGATCTCTTTCCCGGGAAAAAGATCACCGGCATCTTCCAGCCGCATCTGTACACACGAACCCGTGACCTTGCCGGTGACTTCGCCATAAGCCTCAGCCAGCTGGATGAGTTGATCCTGCTGGAGATCTATTCTGCACGGGAGAAGCCGATCAAGGGTATCAGCTCGGAGATGCTGTTGCAAAGGATACAGCTGAAGCATAAATGCCTTTGCAGTCTGGATGAATTACTGCAGGTGCTATCCCATCAGCAGATCGAAGTCTTACTGAGCCTGGGAGCAGGCGACATTGGAGAGAGAGTTAGTTCCATCGAAAAATGGATGAAGGAAACCTATGAAGTTCGTTAAAAAGATATTGATCGTCATTTTCTGGGTCCTGCTGGGAGGATCCATGATCTTTCTGATGGGATTCATCGATAATAAGAACGGTGAACTGAAGCTGACCCGTATAGAGGTTTCCATTCAACGGGCGGCCCATACCATCCTGATCACCGAAGAGGATGTCATGGACATCATCGGGAACGGAGGTAGCGCGATGATCGGCAAACCCTTTGCGGAGATACATCTGGAGGATATGGAGAACCGGCTGAAAAATTATGCATATATCAGCGATGCCAATGTCCATGCAAGGATCCCAGGTCACCTTTACATTGAAATCATACAGCGTGAACCGCTGGCAAGGATCATAAACCAACGGCAGGAGCCCTTTTACATTTCCACCGACGGACATTTAATGCCCCTGCACCCGAAGGTGATCATGCCCACGATCCTTGCCACCGGTATGATCTCCGACAGCCTGGATCCCGGTGTGGTCTTACGCAAAATGCAGGAAATCCCTTCGAGTGAGATACACGACGCTTCTCCCCTGGAACTGATCTATAATCTTGCACGGATCATTCAGGATCATGCATTCCTGAAGGCACAGATCGAGCAGATCTACATCAACGAAGCACAGGATGCGGAGATGATCCCAAAAGTGGGCAACCATATGATCATTTTTGGCGATCTGGAGGGTATGGAAGGAAAATTCAACAAGCTTATTGCCTTTTACAGGGAAGGAGTCAGGTACTCGGGATGGGATGTGTACCAGTCCATCAACCTTACATATAAGAATCAGATTGTTTGTACAAAATAGCATGTTTATGGAACCATCAGAAATCATTGTGGGACTAGACATTGGAACCACCAAGATCGCTGCAATTGCAGGGCGGAAGGATGAATTTGGCAAAATAGAGATCCTGGGGATCGGGCAAACGGAGTCGATCGGCGTTCGTCGGGGTGTTGTCTCCAATATTGAGCAGACCGTCGCCTCCATTCAGCGGGCGGTACATCTTGCAGAAGTCAATTCTGGGGTAAATATTGCGACAGTCAGCGTGGGCATTGCCGGCCAGCACATCAAAAGCCTCCAGCACCACGGGGGAGTGATCCGCAGCAACATTGACGAAGAGATCACACAGGAGGACATTGATAATCTGACGGAAAGTATGTTCAAGCTTGCCATGAATCCCGGTGAGGAGATCATTGAAGTGATCCCTCAGGATTATACCATTGACGGTGAACAGTACATCAAGGAGCCCAAAGGAATGTCGGGTATATCTATGGAAGCTAATTTCCATATCATTACAGGCCAGACCACGGCAGCCAAAAACATTTATAAATGCGTCAAAAAAGCGGGTCTGGAGGTCAATGAACTGATCCTGGAGCCGATGGCATCAGCCATCGCCGTACTCAGTGAAGAAGAAAAGGAGGCCGGAGTGGTCCTGGTCGACATTGGAGGTGGCACTTCCGATATAGCGATCTTCCAGGATGGGATCATCCGCCATACGGCCGTCATTCCCCTGGGGGGTGATATCATCACCGAAGATGTGAAGGAAGGCTGCACCATCATCAAGCGGCACGCGGAAGAGCTCAAAATAAAATTTGGTTCTGCCCTGGCCAGCGAGAACAAGGACGAAGAGATCGTTTCCATTCCCGGGCTGCGGGGCAGATCGCCCAGGGAGATCTCGCTGAAAAACCTTGCCAGCATCATCCAGGCACGCATGGAGGAGATCATTGAACATATCTACTTTGAGATCAAGAATTCGGGCTATGAGAAGAAACTGATCGCCGGCATTGTTCTCACGGGCGGAGGAGCCCAGCTGCGACACATTGCACAGTTGACCGAATTCATGACCGGCATGGACACCCGGATCGGGTACCCCAACGAGCACCTGGGTCCGCTGGTACCGGAAGATATCGCCAGCCCCATGTACGCAACTGGCGTCGGACTGGTGATGATCGGCCTGGAAAGAGCTGAAAAGGAGAAATCGAAATTCCCGGGGAATCAGTTGTTGAAAGCCAAAAAATTCCAGCAAAAGGACCGGAGTGGCTTTTTTGACAAAATCAAAGCCTGGTTTGATGAAGAGGATATCAACCAGAAGTAATTAACAATCGCATTGTGGATAAATAAAATCCAGCCAATTCAGATAAGATGCATACTAAACCTATAATTTTAACATCGAAATTATGAAAGCCCAAATGATTATTACTGAGTCACCCAGCGATCCGTCTTCTATGATTAAAGTCCTTGGTGTAGGCGGCGGCGGAAGCAACGCCGTCAACCACATGCTGGACCAGGGAATCAAAGGGGTTGACTTCATTATCTGCAACACAGATGCACAGGCGCTGAGAAGCAGCAAAGTACCCAGTAAAGTACAGCTTGGATCGAAAGGTCTTGGAGCAGGTTCGATACCGTCAGTCGGAAGGGAAGCCGCTCTGGAGAACATAGATCAGATCAAGACGTTGCTGCAAAAAGACACCCAGATGCTGTTCATTACAGCCGGCATGGGCGGAGGCACCGGAACAGGGGGAGCTCCGGTCATTGCACAGGTGGCCAGGGAACTGGGTATCCTCACGGTGGGCATCATCACACTGCCCTTCTCGTTCGAAGGCAGGAAACGACGCCAGCAAGCCGACCTGGGCGTGGAGGAAATGCGTAAATATGTTGATACGCTGCTGATCATCTCCAATGATAAACTCAGGGAACAGTACGGGAATCTCAAACTCTCGGAAGCTTTCGGCAAGGCGGACGACATTCTGACCACCGCCGCAAAGGGAATCGCCGAGATCATCACCGTCCCGGGGTATATCAACGTGGACTTTGAAGACGTGAAAACGGTCATGAAAGACAGTGGCGTGGCCATTATGGGCACAGGCCTGGCCGAGGGACAGAACCGGGCACACGTCGCCGTGGAAACCGCCCTGAACTCACCCCTGCTCAACGATAATAATATCAAGGGTGCCAGCAATATCCTGCTCTATATCTGCTCAGGCAGTGACGAGATCTCCATGGATGAGGTGAGCGAAATCACAGAATACATCCAGACCGAATCCGGTAACAGTGCGGAAATCATCTGGGGGAACGGTACGGAGGAATCCCTGGGCGACCGCATCAGCATCACCATCATTGCAACAGGTTTTACCCCAAACCGCTCAGAGAAAAAGCCGACCATCGTGAAAAAAGAAAACGTCGTGATCCATAACCTTGACGAAGGTGGCCCGGCTCCCGATAAACGACACTTCACCGAAAGAGAGGAACTGCTCAATGAGATCAAGCTCATCAAGCAAGTCAAGGAAATATCCGTAAAAAAGAATGTCCCCGCAGAACCAGCCTACCAGGAATCTGTGGCGGTACCTATCGATCTGGGCATCCTCACACCCATCGTTGATGAAGAAAAAAATCCGTCGCCCTCCCATGAAGTACACGAACCTGACCTGGTCGCCGACAACCTGAAAACAGCAGGGGTGGGAAACCCTGCTTCAGACTCCTCCGCTGAAACGAATGAAGAGGAAATGACCGATATTGAGGCACGGGCCAGGGAACGAATCCGGAAATTAAAGGATCTCAGCCTGAAATTACGTACACCCGGGGGGCTTGCAGAACTGGAAAATGAACCTGCCTATCTTCGCAGGAACGTCAAACTGAACGAAGTGCCACCTTCCTCATCTTCCTATGTGGCCAAATATACCCTTTCGATCGACGAGGAACAGAACAGTGAGATACGAACCAATAATTCCTTTCTACACGATAATGTAGACTAATAACAAACGGCTAAAAATCAACGCATTAGCATCGAAAGTACCCTCAATATCGATAGCTGCTGCCTTAAGCGCCCAGCATCAGGCGCTTAAACCCGGTCACTTTCAAATCTTTATCGGCTGATTCCAGGTATTGGCGGATGGTCTTTGTATTATCGCGGATAAATTCCTGATTCATCAGTGTATTATCCTTATAGAATTTATTCAGTTTACCCAGGGCAATCTTCTCCAGCATGTTTTCCGGCTTACCTTCCTGCCGGGCCTGTTCCTTACCGATTTCGATCTCCCGCTCAATGATGATGGGGTCTACATCCTCCTTATCGACAGCCACCGGATTCATGGCGGCAACCTGCATGGCAACCTGATGCGCCACTTCCCTGACCGGATCCTCTCCCCTTTTATTGAAACCAACAATGGTGGCCAGGCGGTTACCAAAATGGTTGTATGCTGTCACCATAGGAGCCTCAATGAATTCATAGTGAGCAATTTCCATTTTCTCACCGATCTTCACGACCAGATCCATCAGGTTTTCCTGAACGGTTCTGCCCTTGAGATCCATGTTTTTAAATTCATCGGAGGATTTAGGTTTCAGCACGAGTGACCGTTCGACAATATGCTGCACAAAATCACTGAATTCCTGATTCTTGGCCACAAAATCCGTCTCGCAATTGACCATGACATTGACAGCAAAAGTACGCTCAGGATCCGTCGCAGCCAGAACGATCCCTTCATTAGCATCCCGGTCAGCACGCTTTGCGGCTATTTTCTGTCCCTTCTTCCTGAGGTACTCGATCGCTTTTTCGAAATCCCCCTTGCTTTCATTGAGTGCATTTTTGCAGTCCATCATGCCGGCTCCGGTGAGTTGTCTCAGTTTCTGAATGTCGGCAGCAGTAATATTTGCCATACTGAATTCGATATTTAAGGGTGATACAATGATATTATTTTCTGGATATCGGCTTTTTAGTCGATTTTGATATGACTCTTCTGGGACGTTTGGCCCGGCCAGGTTCTTCCGCGGGCATTTCCTTCATCTTCTGGGGACCGACTTCAAGGATGGGTTTTCTTCCGATCAGACCCGGGGTAACCTCTTCTTCCTCTTCAAACTCTTCAAAGGAGGGTTCCAGGATGGTTTTGTCTTCAAATTCCTCATCGTGTTCTTCTTCGATCAGCCGTTTTTCCTTATCCACTTTCCTTTCACCGAGTCCTTCCTCGATCGCATCGATCATGATTCCGACGATGAGGTCAATGGCTTTGGAGGCGTCATCATTGGAGGGGATGGGGAAATCCACCTCATTGGGATTGGAATTGGTGTCGACGATCGCAAAGGTGGGGATATTCAGTTTGCGGGCTTCAGCAATAGCGATATGCTCCTTGCAGATATCGACTACAAACAGCGCGGATGGCAGGCGGTTCAGGTCGACAATGCTGCCCAGTTGTTTTTCAAGCTTGGTTTTCTCACGGCTGATCTGCAGTCGCTCCCTTTTCGACATATTCTTAAAAACAGGGCTTTTGATCATTTTATCCAGTGATGACATCTTCCGGACCGCTTTACGGATCGTGGAGAAGTTGGTCAGCATGCCACCCGGCCATCGTTCCGTGACATAGGGCATGTTGACCCGTCTGACGTGCTGGGCTACGATCTCCTTGGCCTGCTTTTTTGTTGCGACAAAAAGCACCTTTTTCCCCGACTTGGAGATCTGCTTCAGGGCAGCGGCCGCTTCGTCGATCTTGGCCATGGTTTTATAAAGGTCGATGATATGGATGCCATTGCGCTCCATAAATATGTAGGGCGCCATATTGGGATTCCATTTTCTTTTCAGATGCCCAAAATGTACACCGGCATCCAATAAATCATTAAAATTGGTTCTTGCCATGTTGTTGCGGATTAAGTTTACCTTCTGATCAAGCAATTGCCGAGTAGCCACAGCGAGGTGAGTCTCAGCAATTTAGATACTAAACTTCTTATGAAAACTATCGCTTGCTGAACTGGAATCTTTTCCTCGCGCCGGGTTGTCCTGGTTTTTTCCTTTCCACCATGCGCGGATCTCTCATTAAAAGTCCTTTTGCTTTGAGAGGAGGACGAAAATCGGGATTGAGATCACACAGCGCCTTGGTGATGGCCAGTCGCAGCGCTTCGGCCTGCCCGTTGTACCCGCCGCCGGAAAGATTAACTTTCACATCGTACTTATCCAGAGTGTCGGTAATTTCAAAAGGCTGACGCACGATAAACTGTAGATTAGGAGTCGTAAAATAATCCCTGTAATCACGCTCATTCACCGTGATCACGCCGGTCCCTTCCTTCAAATAGATACGTGCAATCGCTGTCTTTCTTCTGCCCGATGTATTCGTGATGTCCATATGTTATCTGATCGTATTTAAATTTATCGGTTTGGGTTGCTGGGCCTGGTGCTCATGTTCGCTCCCTGCGTAAACATGAAGATTACGGAATAACGCACTGCCCAGCCTGTTTCTGGGTAACATCCCCTTGATCGCCATTTCGACCACAGCGGTCGGCTTTTTCACGAGTAGCTCCTGTGGGGAACGCATGCGCTGTCCACCCGGGTAACCGGTATGACGAATGTATTGCTTGTCGGTGAGCTTATGACCCGTCAGCTTTATCTTATCTGCATTGATTACGATCACATAATCCCCGCAATCAGCATGAGGAGTAAAATAGGCTCTGTTCTTTCCCCTCAGGAGGTTGGCCACCTTGGTGGCCAGGCGGCCCAGCACCTGACCCTCGGCGTCAACCAGGAACCATTCCTTTGTCACACCCTGCTTGTTTACGCTTATGGTTTTATAACTTAAGGTATCCATGATGTCTGTTTGAACGTTTATCTCCCCCGTAAAAAAGGCCTGCAAAGATAGAACACTATTTTTGATTTAACAAATTTTGCCGGCGACAATTTTTTCATGACCGGATTTTCGTAATTTCGTTCTCTTACTAAGTATGAACTCGGGCAAATTAACCGGTAAGATCCTGGTCATCTCAGCTTTTGCGATCGCAATGGCATTTCTTGAAAGTGCCGTGGTCGTTTATCTGCGGGAGTTATATTACCCCGGGGGCTTTGATTTTCCGCTGACTCCCATGGATTCAACCCTTGCACTCACCGAAGTGTTCAGGGAGGCAGCCACCCTTGTTATGCTGGTAAGCATCGGATTACTGATGAAGCGAAGGCCTGTAGAGGTTTTTGCCGTTTTCCTCCTCGCCTTCGGGATCTGGGACATCTTCTACTATGTTTTTCTGAAATGTCTGATTGGCTGGCCTTCCTCATGGCTTACATGGGATATTCTCTTTCTCATTCCAACACTCTGGACCGGACCGGTGATCGCTCCCCTGATCAACTCGGTGGTCATGATTGTTCTGGGCTTTCTGATCCTTTTCTATTCCAACCTGCACCTGAATCCCAACCTGACGGGAAAGGAATGGTGGATACTGATTGCAGGAGCAATGCTGATTTACGTTGCCTACACAGAGGAATTCACCCGATACCTGCTGGACCACCTGACAGTTGATCAAATTTTTAATATAAAAAATCAGGAAGAAATCGCCCGCCTGTCCACCCAGTTCATCCCCGCCCGCTTTCCATGGTGGCTTTACCTTTCAGGATGCCTGTTGCACGGGTTGGCGCTTGTGTTCTATAGGATACGCATGCATAGACTCCGGCATTCCACCTCGATCCCTTCCGCATGAATCCCACGGATCTTTTTTGTATTTTCGCAGGAAATTAAAAAGAAGAGGATGTCGGTCGAAATCTTCCATGTGACAAAACGCTATGGTGAGCAATATGCGCTCAACGACGTTACGTTTTCCCTGCAGCCGGGAGAAGTGGTGGGATTGCTGGGGCCCAACGGTGCCGGTAAATCGACACTGATGAAGATCATCTCCTGTTTCATTCCACCCACCAGCGGTCAGGTTCTTGTGTGCGGTTTTGATGTTCTTTCGGGATCCATTCAGGTGCGCCAGCGGCTTGGATACCTTCCCGAAAACAATCCCCTGTACTGGGATATGTATGTCAGGGAATACCTTTCGTTCATGGCAGGCATCTTCCATCTGGGGAAACAATCTCCACGACGGGTTGATGAAATCATGGATATAACGGGACTTGGAGAGGAGCAGCACAAAAAGATCGGATCGTTGTCCAAAGGGTATCGCCAGCGCGTCGGTCTGGCCCAGGCACTGATTCATGATCCTGAAGTGCTGATCCTGGATGAACCCACTTCAGGTCTGGATCCGAACCAGCTTCAGGGTATCCGGGATCTGATCAGGGAAATTGGCCGGAAGAAAACCGTCATACTTTCCACGCACATCATGCAGGAGGTGGAAGCTGTCTGTACAAGGGCCATCATCATCAATCAGGGAAAGATCATTGCAGACGACCATCCTGCCAGGCTTTCGAAATTCTCTCCCGACTTTGATATCATCCTGGTCGAATTCAACGGACCCGTAAAGGTAGAAGAACTCGAACAACTGACCGGTGTACGGGAAGTGAAGCATCTTTCAGGAAACGCATACCACATCCGGTCGGCTGCAGCCAGCGATGTCCGGCCGCTGATCTTTCAGTTTGCCGTACAATCAGATCTGACTGTACTTTCCCTTACCAAACAGGAACAGAACCTTGAGAAGGTATTCCAGGAACTGACAAAAAAGTAAAAACAGGCCATAAAGGATAAATTATTATTTTTGCTCACTCATGCCGGGCAGGTAAACGGTAACATCGAGCTCCCGTCTGGCTATGCCCCCTGATTCACCGTAACAACAAACATTGACGCATATGGCATTTCTATTTACCTCAGAGTCTGTTTCGGAGGGACATCCCGATAAAATTGCCGATCAGATTTCCGATGCTTTGCTGGATGAATTTCTCCGCCATGATCCTGAATCCAAAGTTGCCTGTGAAACACTGGTCACCACCGGGCTGGTCATTTGCGCCGGAGAAGTGCTCACGGATTGCTGGGTAGATGTGCAAAGGGTGGTGAGGGATACAATTCGTTCCATCGGGTACACCAAGGCAGAATATAAATTCGATGCAGACTCCTGCGGGGTCATTACCACGATCCACGAACAATCCCAGGATATAACACGCGGTGTTGTGAAACAGGATGTTCACAAGTACGATCAGGGTGCGGGTGATCAGGGAATGATGTTCGGCATGGCTACGCGGGAGATGGATAACCTGATGCCCATGCCCATCGAGTTAGCACACATCTTCGTCCAACAGCTGGCCAGAATAAGAAAAGAGACCCACCTGATGCCCTATCTCCGGCCGGATTCCAAATCCCAGGTGACCATCGAATACGACGATCACGGCCAGCCAGGGAGGATCCACACCATTCTCATCTCCACCCAGCATGATGACTGGATCAAACCACATCATCAGAATGCAAAGTCGATCGCAGAGGCGGATAAAAAGATGAATGAAAAAATCACGGATGACATCCGTAATATATTGATTCCAGGGATACTGGCGGGTAATGATGTACCGGAAAGGGTTAAGAAACTATTTGATGACACCTACAAGCTTTATGTAAATCCAACCGGAAAATTTGTCATTGGCGGACCCCATGGAGATACGGGGCTGACAGGACGAAAGATCATCGTTGACACCTACGGAGGAAAGGGATATCACGGGGGAGGTGCATTCTCGGGGAAGGATGCCTCAAAGGTCGACCGTTCTGCAGCCTATGCTGCACGTCATATTGCCAAGAATCTGGTAGCTGCCGGTATTGCAGATGAGGTCCATGTACAGATCGCCTATGCAATCGGTGTACCCGAACCGCTCAGTGTCAATGTCAGTACAATGGGTACGGTCAGGATCCGGAAAAGAAATGGTGAATTGTGGAAAGACAGTGAGATAGCCGGGGTGGTTACCAGACTCTTTGACCTCCGACCCCGGGCCATCATTGAAAGGCTTGGCCTTACAAATCCCATCTTCTTACCTACGGCAACCTACGGACATTTCGGAAGAGATCCCTATAAAAAGGAGATCGAATTCATTCAGGGAACAAATCGCTATCGTAAAGAAGTTGAATTCTTTACCTGGGAGAAACTTGATTACGTGGATGAGATAAAATCAGCCTTTAATGCCTGATCATCAGCTTGCCGGTAGCCACCGACCGGTTCCCTGCACGTAAGGTGTAAAAATACATTCCCTCCTGCAGATCAACCGTTGAGATGGTCAGTTGGCCACGTGTGTCCGTAATGACTGCTTCCCTGACCACTGACCCCAGCAGATTATGAACCTCCAGTTTCGCTGCGCAGATTCCGGCCGGCAATGTATAATTGAATGATGTTGAACCATTTGCAGGATTTGGATATGCACCGGACAACCTGATCTGGTCGAGAAGGTTTTCTGGCATGCCCAGGTATCCCGAGATAAAACTGACCACAACACAGACACTGTCGTTGACATTACTTTCCTTGAAGAATGTATATTTCACTCTGGACGTGCCCTGGATGCCGTTGGGCATATAATCTGCATAAAACTGGTTTTCACTCAGTTCACCTGCTGCAAGGGTGTATGCACCCGGTGATTCAGCCGTACCGGGAGGATAGCAGCTGCCCCCGAAACAGAAATAATGGGTCGTACCCGCAATGACATCCACTTCGTGCATCTTTACCTTCACGGGAAGGCTCTCAGTGGTGATGTTCTTGAAGCCAATATGTGCCGTTATAAGAAATTCGGAAGGATTCTCCAGTACGGCGACATTATCACCATTGGATAAAAGAGTTCCATCATGGTAGAGTTCAATGGATTGCGTATAAGCAGCTGAATACAGCAGGCTTATAATAACAATCATGGGTATAATTTTCTTCATATGTGCAGGTTTAAAGGATTTTTGGATTAAATCAGTTACCGGTACAAAATTACTGAAAAAAGGCGCATCCCGTATTGAGGCTTCAACATTTTTAGAATTATTAACAAAATCCCGAAGGATAGATTTCTTCGCTGAATCTGTACAAAATCCAATATATTTGCAGCGAACTAAATCCAAAACATTATGGTAAAAAAATTACTTCTTTTTGCATGCATGATCCTTCCCTTCTTTGTTTTCTCCCAGAAAGCAGAGAGAGCCAATGTACTGATTGAAGTTTGCACAGGAACATGGTGAAGTTTCTGTCCCGGATCAGCTGTCGGTGTGGACAGCCTGATTCTCGCCGGTCATAAGGTTGCTGTCATCAATAATCATGGCGGCGACACTTATGAAAACGTTTACTCTGCTGCAAGGAATTCCTATTACAGCCTGTCGGCCTACCCAACGGCCAAGTTCGATGGCGTCGGATCCTTTGCTGGAGGGTATCCCTGCCCTGAACCCTATGGGAATTATGGTGTATACCTCCCCTTTGTGAACGACCGCATGGCCGTTGCATCCCCTGTAGTGATTTCGACGGAATTTTCTCCTGTTGGGGTCTATGATTATCAGCTGGTGGTTCATGTCACGAAAGTGGGCGCCATTGAATCCACTAACCTTAAACTCAGGGTGGCTGTTACGGAATCCCATGTCGCACAGACATGGCAGTGCCTCGAGGAAGTCAGCCAGGTTAACCGGCTGATGGTACCCGATGCTGATGGAACGCCCATCAGTTTTGCCACCGGTGACGAGGTCACCGTTAACCTGAATTTCGCCGTGGATCCTTCCTGGAATAAAGAAAACCTGGAGCTGATCGTCTTTGTGCAGAATGATACGAGCAAGGAAGTGCTGCAAACCATCAAGGCTCCCTTCCCACTCTTTTCAAGGGACGCCATGCTGCTGAACATGGAAGATATCACAACGGCCAATTGCACAGGCGTTCTACAGCCTTCCTTCACCCTTGCCAACAATGGCGCGGAACCGCTCACCAGCATTACGATCAATTACCAGATCAACAACGACCCGCTGGTTTCCTACGAATGGACGGGTAATATCCCCTATATGTCCTCAGAGATCATTCAGATGGATCCGATCGCCTTCACGCCGGACGGAAACAATTCGTTCCTGCTTTACGGGACCAATCCCAACGGTAACAATGACCAGAACTTCCTGAACGATACCCTGTTGGTTTCATTCCCCGACGGTTATGTCTGCTCCACCTATAAAGTGGCCCTGACCCTGCTTACGGATGACAATCCGGGGGAAACCACCTACGGGGTGATCAATTCATCGGGAGAGATGATCGCTGCCGGAGGACCCTTTGATGCTGCAAACACCATCGTCAGGGATACATTTGAACTGCTCAGCACGGATTGCTACAAGTTCATCATGTACGACGAAGGGTGCGACGGCCTGACAGGAGGTGGGTACTATCAGCTGAAAGAAGCCAAATCGGGAGG
>JAGONC010000071.1 GCA_017993235.1 Lentimicrobiaceae bacterium | reverse complement strand
CCCCGTCTTTAAACTGGCCTATACCATTAAAAAAGCACACAGACTTGAACGTTAGTGTTCGCAGAGGAAATTATTCACCAAGAATCTTAAGTGCCAAAGAAATTAGATTTATAGAGGAAAGGTACAACAACCTTATGATCAGACAACAATGTATAAAAATTTGGAATCTATGATTTTTCATCATAATATTGCGTTCGGAATAAACTATTCCTTCTGTAATCAAGTAAAAACAAAAACCTGTCTCATGAAAAAATTTTTATTCCTTCCTGTTGTAATGATCTCCATGAGCCTGCATGTTCTGGCTGGAGGTATAGTTACCAACACCAATCAGAGTGCTGCCTTTATCCGGCTGGGAGCGAGGAATGCAACGCTGGGACTGGATGGGGTGTATTATAATCCAGCTGGACTGACAACCCTTTGCAATGGCCTTTTCTTATCCTTGAACAACCAGACCATTTTTCAGACCAACACGATCAAGAACAATTACCCCTATTTACATGGTGCTCCATCTGCAGAGTTTACAGGGGAGGTTTCAGCCCCTGTTTTTCCGGGCATTTACGCGGGTTACAAGTTTGGAAAATTTGTCTTATCCTTTGGATTCAATCCGATTGGTGGAGGTGGCGGAGCCAAATACGATAAAGGCGTGCCTTCCTTTGAAATCCCCATTTCCAATCTGGTCCCGATGCTGAAGCCTGATTTCGGTGTTACGGATTATAAGGCCAACATCAGTTTTGAAGGTACTTCGGTCTATTTCGGATACCAGGCAGGGCTTTCCTACGAAGTTTCACCGGCAGTGTCGCTTTATGCCGGATTACGGTATGTCACTGTGAAGAACACCTACAAGGGGAGTATACGCGACATCATGATCAATCCTCTTGGCGGTGATTTCATGCGTGCCGAAGATTGGGGAACGAACATGGCTGTTAATTATACCAACATCGCTGCAAGTTATACGATGGCTTCTGCCGGTGCAGAGCAGCTGACAGCCGCAGGACTGGGTGGATACACATACGCCCAGATCGCAGCGTTCGGTTTTATTACGGAAGAGCAACAGGCCGGTTTTGAACAGGCCCTTCAGGGTGCGGGACAGCCCGTGGATACCCCCATCCAGGATTCCCAGATGATCTTTGATGCCACTTCTGCAATGGCGACAGAGGGAGCGGGCATGATGACCGAACTGGCTGCACAGACCGGCGACAAGGAAGTGGATTCAGAGCAAACCGGCTCGGGAATAACCCCTATCATTGCAGCAAATCTTACGCTCGCTGAGAAGCTGACCCTATCCCTTCGATATGAATTCCTGACAAAAATCGATGTGACGAACGACACGAAAAAGGATGATACAGGCATGTTCCCAGATGGGGAGAAATCAAGCAGCGACCTGCCCGGAATGCTGGCAGTGGGGGCTTCCTATCCCCTGACAAACAAGTTCAGAGCCTATGCCGATTTTAACTACTACTGGGATAGCCAGGCAAATTATGGCAAGACCAATGACATTGGTCAATACATCAATAATGAATCGCTTATCGACCACAATATGTGGGAACTGGGTGCAGGACTGGAATACAACATCTCTAAAAAGTTCCTGGTCAGTGCAGGATATCTCTATTCCAGCAGTGGTACGACCCAGGACTATCAGTCGAACCTTAGCTACAGCCTGACCTCCAGCTCGGTCGGTTTTGGCGGTGCCTGGCAGATCTCCCCAAAGATCGGTTTGAACCTTGGATGCATGCTGGTCTATTACCAGGATGAGACAAAAGACTACTCCTATGTCTTCAATGAGGAAGTGAGCATTCCGGTGACCGAAACCTATGGTAAATTCACCCAGGTTTACGCCGTAGGACTGGATTTCAAGTTTTGCGAGCCCTTCCATAAAGATAAGGATAAGGATGGGATACCTGACAAACACGATCTATGACCTGATACCCCGCTGGGTGTTCGTGTGACAGAGGATGGATGCCCGGTTCAAGGATGGTAGCCAAAGGATATGGTGAAACCATGCCGGTGGCCAGTAACGATACAGCTGCCGGAAGGGCCCAGAACAGAAGAGTTGAGTTCAAAGTGTTCTTCTGATATCATTCTGACCTCGAAGTACGCTACCCCGACGGGGGAGGGGTACATTGGAAGATTCCCCGGTGTTTGCATCGGTATGAGGATGCAATCCCGAAAACCATCGGGATGCCCGGGAGTTCATCCTATTGATCTTTCTTCCCGAAGAGTGCGGGTAATAGCAAGATCACCAGCAGGTTCATCATGGCAAAGATCGTGAAGGTCCATCGGTATCCGATCATATCCGAAATCCTTCCCCCGCCTGCCAGACCGAGGGCAGAACCCAGGTTTGCGAACGCCATCAGGATGGCGAACATCGAAGCCGCGATGCGGACATGCGTACGTGACATGGCTGTTGCAAAGAACGTGGTCTCATAGTACCCGTAGGAAATCCCGAAGCAGAAAAGCAGCGGCCAGGCCATCCCCGGAGTGACGATCTGTGCCAGTGCCATGACCGTTACAAGGGAAACGGCAATCGCCGTGATAACCGCCCTGCGATACCCTGTTTTGCGGATCAGCTGTCCCCCGGTGAGGCCTCCGCTGATCATTCCCAGGCCGAAGATCGCTGAATAAAATCCAGCCGTCATGTAGGAGATGCCGAAATTTTCTTTCAGAAAGGGATTCACCAGTTGATTGGCGCCCCCTGTAATCATGGAACTGATCAGCCCCAGTAAGGCGATAGCGATGATGGGCTTTTGCCGAAAGGCACGAAAGGCCTGCCATTCAAAGGAACGTTCAGGAGGATGAGGGGGAATCCGGAAAGCCGCCACAAAGGGCAGGGGTAGCAGCGTCATCGCCGCCAGGGCTATGAATACCCACGTCCAGTTGGTCAGATCAGACAACACTCCGACAAGCGCTGAGATGAGAACGATCCCAAGGGCGCGCCCGGCAACCATGATCCCCTGCAGATGGCTTCGGTCGCTCTCAGGTGTAATATCCACTGCCAGACCATCGGTGCAGGTATCGTACAACGCCATACCCGTCAGGCTGATAAAAGCAACGAAAACAAGCCAGCCAAAGGATTCAGCCGGATGGATGAAGGGAAATACGATCTGCATGCTGGCCTGTAAAAGCAAGCCCATGATGATATAGGGTTTACGGTGGCCAAGCCCGAAAAAGTTGACCTTATCGCTCAGTATGCCCAGAAAGATCTTCAGGATCAGGGGAATGAGTGCGATAGCTGAAAATAGCCCCGCAAGGCTCATGGAAAGACCGTGCGAAAGCAGATAAAGGGCGTTCAGCGCAGTAAAATAACCAAGGATCGATCCCTGCGCAAAATAGAGCAGGGCGAACATCGTAAAACGCATATACCGGCTACCTGAAATCAAAAATCAAAAATCAAAAATCAAAAATCATAAATAAATCATAAATACTGAATACTGAATACTGAATCAGAAATCTACCCCCCTACAGTATCTTTCATCAGGAAAGCCTCGACTGCATCCTCCAAATCCACCTTGCGGCTGATATGTCCGATCTCCTTCTCCATCCCTTCGATGCGGAGGATGTCACGTACGCGCCCGAGTGCTTCCACAATGGTGAAGTCGATTCCTTTTTTCAGAAGTTCATCTTCCAGTTCCAAAAGGAAACGGGTACCGGCAATGTCCACATAATTGGCTGACGAAAGGTCCATGATCAGCATTTTAACAGGGTTCACCTGCTCCTTCAGGATTTGCCGTATACCTTCATGGATATGGGAAACATTAAAATAGATGATGGAAGATTCCACGCGAAGGATCAGCAGTCCTTCGACGGGCTCGTTCTCAGGATGACGCAATATGTCGGAGAAACGGCTGGTCCCTTTTATGCGGCCGAGGATAGCAATATGGGGTGCAGAGCTTTTACGCAGTAACGTAACGATCGACAGGAGAACGGCAAAGAGCACTCCCTGAAGGATGCCAAAAACCATCACGGTAAGAATGGTGATCACCATGATCCTGAATTCATATTGGCTTACCCTGAAGAGGTGTTTCATTTCCTTCACTTTGATCAGGCCGATGACGGCGTGGAGCACGATGGCAGCCAGGATCACCTCCGGAAGATTCCTGATCAGCCCGGTGAGGAATAGCAGGCATATCATCAGCAAAACGGACATGATGATGAGGGTAAGGGGTGTTTTTGCACCGGCCTGACTGTTGACTGTTGACTGGGAGAGTCCTCCGGCGACCGGATAGCCTCGTCCGACAGCGGCAGCCAGATTAGCTGCGCCAAGGGCCAGCAGCTCCTGGCGTGGATTCACCTCGTGTCCGTTTTTGCCAGCCAGCGCCCGTGCAGCTGATATGCTCTCCACGTATGATAAAAGAAAACAGGCCATGGCCAGAGGTACCAGATCACGGCCGACGCTGAATTCCAGCAAGGGGATGTGCAGAGAAGGGATGCCCCGGGGGATCTCACCTACGGTTGGTATGCCGGAATGCTGTAAAGGAGTGAATGAAACAGCCAGGATGGACAGGATGACCACAGCAAGGGAAACAGGTTTTCCCGGCAACAGGCGATCTCCCATGATCAGCAGAAACAGGGCGATCAGCCCAAAAACAAGCACCTCCGGCCGGGTTGCACCCAGGTGAGTGAACAGGTATGCGATCCGTTCAAAAAAATCACTTCCCTGTCCGTGAAAGCCGAACAGCTTGGGCAGCTGTGTGGATGCGATCACCAGTGCCGCTCCAGCCTTGAATCCAACCAGAATGGTATCGCTGATGAAGCTGACCAGTGCACTTAACCTGACAAGCCAGGCAATGAAAAACATTACCGCCATGATCAGCGCGGTGCCTGAAGCCAGGACCACCGCCTGTGCAGGATCGCCTCCGGAAAGCGTGGCAATCGTAGTTCCTACCACCAGGGAGATGGCTGATGTGGGTCCGATGGCCAGCTGGCGGGAGGTGCCGAAAACAAAATACAGCAATCCTGCGAAGACATAGCAATAAATACCCATTTGCGGTGGAAGGCCAGCCAGTGTGGCATAAGCCATCGACTCGGGGATCACGAAAAAAGCCAGCGTGATCCCGGCCAGAAGATCCCATTGCAGGTATTTCCGGCTGTATTTTGGCAGCCAGTCAGCCACGGGAATTAGCTGTTTGATCTTATCTTTCATACTGAGGGATTCGGAGAGTTCAAAAATAATGAAAACGCTTCATCGGAGCAACATCAAGGCCCCCTTAATTTAAACCAGCTCATTCGTGCGCAGCGAAAAAACGAGACCCTGGCAATGGGGAAGAGGAGGCTGTCAGGATCATTCAGAAACAATTTGTACTGCGGATAGGTAAAAGCGGCTGGTCGTCAGTTCTGGCCGTCATGTGGCAGTGTGTGAATCTCTACAAATGTATGATCATTCATTGAATAATCAATCGAACACCACTTTGCCATCCCTTCGGGATTCAAATACAGGCTCCTTACGTGTTTTGCTAACAATATGTCGCCCCTATATTTGTGCCATATGGCAATAGGGTAATTTATTCCTATTTTAGTGGGATTTCCCCGGTGGAAAGTCGGGAGGGCGTAGCCCGACCGACTTTCCACACCCTTTTCATTTTTAAAACACACCT
>JAGONC010000070.1 GCA_017993235.1 Lentimicrobiaceae bacterium | reverse complement strand
TCGCTTTCGGGATTCTTTACAGTCCCATTTCCATGATCCTGGGACTGGGCATGAATTACCTCTCCCGAATTCATGAGTATGCAGCGGATCGGTTTGCCGGTGAGAATTTCGATGCCCGATCCTTGCAGGAGGCACTGAAAAAGTTATCGGTCAATAATTTATCGAATCTTCGTCCCCATCCGGCCTATGTGTTCGTCTATTATTCTCACCCTCCTGTGCTGAAACGGCTCGAAGCACTTGAAGCGGTAGGCAGTAGGCAGTAGGCGGTAGGCGGTAGGTAGTTGAAATCAGATATCCGATATCGGTTAATCGTTCATCAGATATCCCTTTTGCGCATTATCCTAAATATCAACAGAATAAGGATCCCCGCATAGAGAAGGGCTATCCCTGTGTCGGCCAGCGCTACGTGGTCCTGGAAATGGATGCTGGAGCCGTTGATCTCAGGCAGGGGGATCTTCGGAAAATGTACCAGCCTGCTGAAGGCTTTCATCGGGAAAAATTTAACATATTCCGACGGAATCTTCCACCAGATAAGGATCTGCTCGATCATGGTGTAGAACAACAGCGTGATCACGGCCAATCCGGTTTTCTTCACCAGAAAGGCAATGAAAAAGGCAAAGGTCAGGTAGGTAAGCACCTCGACAAAAAAACCGGGAATGAACTGTAGTTTGCTGCTAAAAATATCCCCGATGTCTATATTTTTGGTATGGATCAGTCCAAGGATCAGCCCGATGAGCAAAATCAGCAGGGTGGCTGCAATGCTGATGATCAGGATGAAATAGAGTTTGGAAAGAATGTATTCCGTGCGGCTCAATCCGTTGATGATGTTCTGTCGGATGGTTTTATTCGAATATTCATTACAAACGAAAAAGATCACGATGATGGCCAGGAAAAGCGTCAGGAATCCAGCCATATATGTCAGGTTATTCCAGATCCTGGGGAACTGGTAGAGGGAGATCTTCAGAAGGGGTATCGGAGCTGATTTCCCGGCCTCGACCAGTATTTTATTGATGATCACCTGGGAGACGACCAGCATAAAGGTGAGGGATACCGCATAAAATCCGACCAGTACCCAGAAAACCCGGTAAGTAAGGATCTTTTTGAATTCTATTTTGATCAGTCGGATCATTCTGCGGTATTCAAGAGTTCAAGGAAATAGTTTTCCAGTGTTTTTTTCCGTTGCACCAGGTGACTCAAAATGATTCCCCGATCATGGAGTGCAGCGTTCAGGTCGCTACCCGTCGCTTTCTCTGCCAGTTTAACCAGGAGCATATCGTTGTGGCGTTCAACCGACCTGACCAGCGGCGAGTCTGTGAGTGCCTGTTCCAGTTTGACCAGGTCAGATGAAGCAATTTCGACCAGGATGGTTTCCTGCAGCACTTCCTCCACATTTCCTGCAAAAAGCCGTTTGCCTTTGTCCAGGACGCAGACATGCGTACAGGTTTTTTGTACTTCATCCAGCAGGTGGCTGGCCAGGATGATCGTCACACCTCTTGCAGCGACTGTCCGGATCATGGATCTTACTTCGGCAATTCCCTGGGGATCGAGCCCGTTGGTAGGTTCGTCCAGGATCAGTACTTCCGGATCACAGAGCAGGGAGGCTGCCAGCGCCATCCGTTGACGCATTCCGTACGAAAAGGTGCTGAACCGCGAATGTCTCCGTTCATAAAGACCGACCATTTTCAGCATTTCTTCCGGTTGGGGGTCAGGCACTTCTTTGATCAAGGAAACGATTTTCAGGTTCTGTATCGGTGACAGGTAGGGATAAAAAATGGGCTGCTCCAGGATGGAACCGATGCGTTTGCGATGTGAATGGGAGGGTGGCTGCCCGAACCATGAATAGGTCCCGCTGGTTGGATTGACCACGTCGAGGATCATGCCCAGGGTGGTTGTCTTTCCGCTACCATTCGGACCGAGGATCCCATAGACTTCCCCCCTGTTCACCTCCAGCGACAGATCATTCACGGCATGAATGCGTCCATAGTGTTTGGTCAGGTGCTGCAGTGAGAGGATGTTATCAGGCATGGAATCGTTTAGTCAATTATTTATATAGCAGGAAAACAGCAGGCCGTTTATGGATCGCCGGAGGATCCTTTTTCCATTCCCTGACCGGGCGTGATTGTATCCATTCCGTTTCCAGTGTTAGGTCACAGGCAACACAAAGATACGTTTCATCGGAACATGTCCGGATGATATCGTTAAAAAGTTGCAGGTTACGATAGGGGGTCTCCATGAAAATTTGTGTCTGGTCGTTCTGGTAGACCTTATTTTCCAACTGGTGGATCTGGCGGATCCTCTTTTGGGTCTGCACAGGCAGGTATCCGTGGAAGGTAAAATTCTGGCCATTGAAACCCGAGGCCATCAGTGCCAGCATTACAGAGGACGGGCCGCTAAGAGGGATCACCTGGATTCCGTGCCGGTGGGCCTCTTTTACGATTGCATTTCCCGGATCGGCCACACAGGGAAGGCCTGCTTCGGAAAGCAGACCGATATCATGACCCGATAACAGTGATTCGATGATGGGGAGGATGTCATCAGGCCTGCTGTGCTCATTGAAAACGTGGAAGGTGATTGCATTCAGGTCGCCTGCATGGCCTGCCCTATGCAGGTATCGCCGGGCCGTACGGATCTCCTCTGCCACGAAATCGTTCAGCCTGTGCAGTATTTCCAGTGTGCGGCCGGGGATGACTTTTTCGGAAGATGTATTCCCCAGGGTTGCTGGTATAAGATAGAATTTGCCGGGAGTTTTCATCGGATCAGGAGAGTTGTTTTACCATGGCAGTTTCGACAGGTCGGTATTTCCTCCCGAGAGGATGATCCCAATGCGCATTCCGGGTACCAGGAAGCCGGATCCGTCTTTTTTGGCAGCACTTTCAAACAGGGCTGCAACCGGCACGGCTGAGGAAGGCTCAATAATGATCTTCATGCGTTCCCAGATGAATCGCATCGCCTGGATAATGGATTCTTCCCCGACGGTGACAATTTGATGCACATGCTGCCGGATGATCGGGAAGGTCAGGCTGCCCAGTGAGGTAAGCAATCCATCGGCGATCGTTCTGGGATTAATCGATGGGACCAGCTCACCGGAGTAAAAGGAGCGGAAGGCATCATCCGCCATGGCCGGTTCTGCGGCGATCACTTTTGTCGCCGCGGAGAAATAATACGCCGAGAGTGCCGTACCGCTAAGCAATCCGCCTCCTCCGACCGGGGCAAGGATCACGTCAAGATCTTCCACATCCTCGATCAGTTCCATGGCGGCGGTAGCCTGTCCGGCGATAGTCCTGTAATCATTATAGGGGTGAATTTCCGTGGCACCTGTTCTTGAGCGGATCCATACCAGTGTTTCTTCCCGTGCAGCCAGGGTGGGTTTGCAGAAGGTGATCTTTCCACCATAATGCTCTACGGCTTCAATTTTTACACGGGAAGAAGTTTCCGGCATCACGATGAAAGCGGGAATACCTCTGTTGCGGGCCGCCAGGGAAAGCGCTTGCGCGTGGTTACCGGATGAATGTGTACAAACGCCGTTCTGGATCTCATCTTCTCCGAGTGAGAGCACACCGTTGGTGGCGCCCCTGAATTTAAAAGCTCCGGCTTTCTGAAAGTTTTCACATTTGAAAAAAACCTCAGCCTGTAGGAGCTGATTCAATGTCTGGCAGGTCAGAACAGGGGTGCGGTGTATGTGCCCCTTGATCCGTTGGGCTGTACTGCAGATGGTGAGTTCATCAGGAATCATTGGTTACAGCTTGATCTTTTTATCAAGCTCTTCCACATAGATCCTGAACTGTTTGTCGGTCCCGATCAGGTTATTCACTGTGCGGCATGCATGAAGTACCGTTGCGTGGTCCTTGTTGCCGCATTGCAATCCGATGGTGGCAAGCGACGATTTTGTATGTTTTTTGGCAAAGTACATGGCAAGCTGGCGGGCCTGTACGATCTCACGCTTGCGGGTTTTTGAATGGATAGCATCGGAAGCCAGACCGAAATAATCGCAGATGACCTTCTGGATGTAATCGATGGATATCTCCCGTGTCGTATTTTTCACGAACTTATCCACCATTTGTTTGGCCAGCTCGATGGTAATTGCTTTTTTATTGAGGGATGACTGAGCCAGTATCGAAATGAGGGCACCTTCCAGCTCCCTGATGTTGGTGGTAATGCTGTAGGCAAGGTATTCCACCACATCCACAGGCATCTCGATCCCATCGTTGTACAATCGCTTTTCCAGAATAGCAATACGGGTCTCCAGGTCCGGAACCTGAAGATCGGCTGCCAATCCCCATTTAAATCTTGATAGCAACCGGGGTTCAATACCCTGCATCTCGACGGGTGGCTTATCGGCTGTCAGAATAAGCTGTTTTTTATTCTGATGAAGGTGATTGAAAATATGGAAGAACACATCCTGGGTTTTTTCTTTTCCCGAAAGGAAATGGATATCATCCAGGATCAGCACATCGATCATCTGGTAAAAATGGACAAAATCGTTCTGACTGTTGTTCTTGACTGAATCGATGAACTGGTTGATGAATTGTTCCGTCGAGACATACAGTACCGTCATTTCAGGAAAATTATTCTTCACCTGGAGGCCTATGGCGTGGGCGAGATGTGTTTTCCCCAGCCCGACATTGCTGTAGATGAAGAGTGGATTGAACGACGTTTTCCCGGGATTATTACCCACGGCATAGCCGGCCGACCGTGCCAGCCGGTTGCAATCCCCTTCAATGAATGTATCGAAGGAATAGGTATCGATAAGCTGTGAATTGACCTTGATCTTTTTCAGCCCGGGTATGATGAAGGGATTGGGTATTTCCTTGCTGGTGCCCCTGTTCAGGTCAAGGGGCATGGCAATGGCAGGGTTTTTTACTGCCTTCCTGTGCGTTGTGGGGACTTTGATGGTTAGGTTGTCATCATCACCGGACGACTGATCCATGATGATGCTGTACTCCAACTGACCGGAAGAGCCCAACTCATGCCGGATGGTTTTTTTCAACAGGTTAATATAATGCTCCTCAAGCCATTCGTAGAAAAACTGACTGGGAACCTGGATGGTCAGAACGCTTTTTTCGAGCTTCATGGGTTTTATTGGCTCAAACCAAGTCTTAAAACTCTGATAATTGATATTATCTTTTATGATTTTAAGGCAATTCTCCCACGCCTCCAAATGATCCATTTTCATCGGTCGACCTTTATTCCTGAGTCAAAAAAATGTTGTCTTACGTATTAAACAGCGTTTTCTACCAGATAGAATGTCTTAAACTTGATTATTAACGAGTTAAATTTCTAGAGGAGGAAAGTACATTAGTTAACAAAAGTGAAATAAAAAAAGTTAAGAAAAAAATTTTTTTGATCTTGTTTTTTTAAAAAGTTTTTCTTAACCACCATTTCGAAAAAGAAAACACCATAAGTTTTTAAAATAGTATTAATCAATATTTTAAATTCTTTTATCGCCTGATTTTCACCGAATTCTCCAATTCCGGAATGGATTTTCTAAGATAGGGTAAATCCCCGATATCTTAGACAAAAATCCATTTAGAATGATTATAAATTTCGGCGGGGAGCGCCTGACCGATTTCAGACAAGGGATCCTGTACTGACAGGAACGATGGTCACGCCGTACCGGTCATTGAATTTCGACTGGATCTCTGCTGCCTTATTGAGTCTGACCTGAATGGTCACCAGGCACTCTTCGTCATAACGGTTTT
>JAGONC010000069.1 GCA_017993235.1 Lentimicrobiaceae bacterium | reverse complement strand
ATCTTCAGATCTCATGTCCGGTTTATTACAATGACTGGGATCCTGCCTCAACTGTTCCTCTGGTAATCGGTTTACCTGTGGAATATAATGAAGGAGAGGGGATGCCGGTAAAAGGGTATGATCTGGGCGGAGGAGAGAATATCTGTTATGAAGAGGATATCACTGTACCTGTTTTACTGGTCAGGATTGCTGAACGGGTAGATGAGGAAGGCATGATGAGGGTGGATCCTGATGGTTTTGTGATTCCGGAGGAGGAACGCTTTGTCACGGCCAGGGAAGCATATGAATATACAGTACAGCATATGAAGTCGGCCAGGACCCTGCAAGCGGAACCTGTCATTGAGGTTCTTGACAATCTGGAATTTGCGGAGAGATTGGCCTCACGAAGATCCATGTATACCTATCCTGAAGGGAAGCCCTCTGTTGGATCAGGGAAAATTCTGGATCCCGGTCTCAAGTCCGCTGCAGCGACGGCAATTTCTGCGCCCTCTACATTTACCGTGCATCCGGCGGGGCCCTATACAATTCAGCTAAACTGGTCCCAGGTTCCCGGGGCTGTGTCCTATGAAATCTATCGTCAATACATGACCTATCCCAACTACCTGCTCGCCACTGTGGGTGGGGATCAAATTAATTATTACGACCAGTATCTCAGTATTGGAAGTAAATACACTTATTCAATTCGTGCAATTGATGGTTCAGGAAATGCTTCACCCTTGACCAATGGTTTGGAGTCTTATGCAAGCTGGAGGAACAACGGGAACAGAGATGTGATTGACAAGATCTTTATCGATTCTGATTGCTGGAAATGGTGTTGTGGATTGTTTGACGGTAAAATCGAGTTGCAATACAAAACATCTTATCTGACCATACCAGGAAATACCAATACGGCCTATCCCGGTGTCGGGGTCAACAGTCTTGGGCAAAAAACCAAGGATCAACAGAGGAATAAGTGGTGTTACTACAATCACTATTTGTTCCCCTGGGATGTAAGGACCAAATCCTATTCATATAGATTCATAATGGTTGAAGATGATGGCGCAGGCGATGGAACGACCATTAAGTTTGGTCTTACCTTCAAGGTGCAGATATTTAAGATCGTAGATATTAGTGCGCCTTTGAGTATTGAGTTTAAGATAGCTGACAAAGATGAAAGCTTTGGTGAAGTCATTATTCAATACTGGGAAAGGAAAAATGGGACAAGTGCTAGTACTGATGGGTATAATTTAATGCCTGATCATGGTGATGCAAGAATGTATTTGAAACAATAGCATATGAACGGGGCTGGTAAACAGCCCCGTTTTTAAAAAAAATATTTATCATGCCACTTAAAAAATGTATATCATATATTGTCAAAATAACATGGTTTAACCTTTTGTTTATTTTTATCATTTATGCTTGCACCAGTCGTGTTGATATTGATTTCCAAGATTTTGAAGATCATTATATTGTTAATTCTATAATCGTCTCTGATTCGCCGTTTAGAGTGTGCTTAACTAAATCAATGAGATCAAATAGTGAGGAGTCATTTTCTTTTATCGATCGAGCTCTAGTCAAGGTGTCAGATGGGGAAAATTCATTCTTACTATCTTATGTAGGTGAAGGTATTTTTCAAAATGACACATTTCCACATTATGGAACAGAGTATATTTTAAATATTAAGCTTGACAATGGATTAGTGTTAAAAGCGAAAACTTATTCTCCTGATAAGCCGAAGATAAATATTATTCCAAGCGTTAAGGAAGATTTAGTTAACGTTAAATTGAATGATAATCTAATTGAAAGAAATACCTACTGGGTTGGTATAAAGACATATAGTATTACGAATGAGAGGTACTATTATGATCCTTATATATATCTTGACTGCCTTTTATTTGATGATTTCAATAGAAGGAGAACAGGAGAGGTTAAACATGGGATTATATATTCATATCATTTTATGGCTCGGTTAACTGATGAGTCTTTTGATGGAGTAATATCATTTAATGTCCCCAGAAGTTGGCCGGATAATTATAATGATATTGATTATAAGATGATTCTGTATATTATCAATGCTGACGAGCATCTTGATCAGTACATGAAGTCTGCCCTTATACAGTATGATCTGGGGGTGATCGGGGATATGCCGGTATTCCATACTCCCGTGGACATGTATTCCAATATTGAGAACGGAAAAGGAATTTTCGGTTCCTATACGATCAGCCAGTTTGATATCACAACTCCCGAATCCATATACCAGAATAATGAGACTGGGAATACGAAATAGCCTGAAGACAAATTGCTGCAACAAGTATGTCTGAACTCCTCCCCGGCAACTAATTCGTTTGCCTTTGAATGGTGTCCGGGGAAGTAAATAAAGCTTGTCTGCTGACTTTCTTGTATGATATTGACCTTCTCATGCATCCTGTCTGCACCAACCACTATGATTAGCCATGCGGATATTGTATGTGTTCTGGAGGGACCTGTTACAATGAAATATATCAACCAAATTACCCAACATTACCCCTGTTAAAGTTAAAGCATCATGAAAGTATTGAATATCAGTGTTGTTATTTTGTTTGCCACCCTTTTGTTGCCAGGTTGCGGTATTCACACCGCGTTAGTGGGAAACATGGCAGGCCATATGACCAATGTGGAACTGGCCAGAAAGAATTTTAAAGTAGTCGACAAAATCAGCGGAACCTCCACCGCCACTTATATCATGGGAGTGGGTGGGCTGTCGCATAAAGCACTTATTGAAAAGGCCAAAGCTGATATGTTTGCCCGGAATGACCTGACCGGCAGTTCGAAAGCGGTAGTCAATGTTACCGTAGAGGAACATATTGCCGCATTCCTGATCTTCTATGTGAGGCGAACGGTGACGGTCAGCGCCCATGTAATAGAGTTCACCGATTAGCTGTGCGATCAGATGACCATCCCGGTTATTTGCACCAGGGCCCGATTATCATAATGACAGATCCATCATGAACAGACGCTGGAACTGCACAGTGCTCTTTTTTTTCTGCCTGTCGGCGTTGTTCGCTCAGGAAGGACCCAGGATATCCGTCTCGGGCATCATCAGGGATGCGGTCTCAGGGGAGCACCTGGCCGGAGCCACGGTTTGGGTGCCGGCACTTCGCAAAGGGACTTCCGCAAACGCCTATGGCTACTATGCACTGACCCTCCCCCCCGGCCAGCAGGAGCTGGAAATCTCCTTCGTGGGCTACCGGAAACTCACCCTCTCCCTGATTATCTACAGCGATACGGTGATAAACTGGGAACTGGCTTCCGGACTGGAGGTGGGAGAGGTCAGTATCACCGGTCACTTAAAGGACAACACGATCATCCGGTCGGCTATACCCGGTGTGTATTACCTCTCATCCAACCGGGCAGAGCTCTCCCCCTCTCTGCTCGGTGAATCAGATGCCTTGAAAACCATTCAGTTGCTTCCAGGGGTCAAATCGGGAAATGAAGGAACCTCGGGAATCAATGTCCGCGGAGGCTCCCACGACCAGAACCTGATTCTTCTCGATGGCGTCCCCGTTTACAACACCAATCACCTCTTCGGGTACCTTTCCACCTTTAATACAGATGCCGTCAGGGACATGCGCTTCTTTAAGGGTGGCATCCCCGCCCGGTATGGCGGACGGCTTTCGTCTGTTCTGGATTTGTCTATGAAGGAGGGGAACCTGAAAGAGGCAGGCGGCCATTTTTCGGTGAGTCCCGTCTCGGGCCGGCTGATGCTGGAAGGCCCCCTTAAAAAGGATGTGGCCTCCTACATGATCTCAGGCCGCAGATCCTGGATCGATCTCCCTTTACGGTTGGAACAACTCATCTCGGGCGACCTGGAAACCCTGGGGTATACCTTCTACGACCTCAATGCCAAAATCAACTGGATCATCAGCCCCGGAAACCGCATTTACCTCAGCCACTACCAGGGCCGCGACCAGTATTTCGTGAACTCGAAGGATTCCCTGACCACTGACCGTTACAGCTTCAAATGGGGAAACCAGACTTCGGTCCTCCGCTGGAACCTGGTGCTGGCCCCTGCATGGTTCATGAATACATCTGCTTACCATAGTCTCTACAGATTCAATGAACAGTTTGAAAACAGCCGGGATAAAGAAAAATCGGGGCAGTATACCAAAAGCGGATTGGAGGAGTTCTCCCTGAAAGGGGACCTGGATTTTTCTACTGAAGGGCATGCTGTGAAATTCGGCTACCAGTTCTCCTGGCAAACTTTTACTCCCGAGCTGACCAGCTACTCCGGCTATTCAACCGGCTACTCCCCACCTTCTGCCCCTGCTGCAAAGTCCTTATCCGTCTCTGTATATGCCGAGGATGAAACGACCTTGTCCCAACGGTTTACCCTCATTGCAGGGGTGCGTCTGCTGACCTTTATCTCAGGTAATAAAACACGGTATTATACCGAACCACGGGTGTCAACCCGTTATGCCCTGTCGGAACATACCAACCTGAAAATCTCCTGGCAACGGATGGTTCAGACCATGCACCTTCTTACCAATAACGCACTGAATATGCCTACCGATTTGTGGGTTCCTGCCACCGAAACAACGTTCCCGGCAGAAGCCTGGCTGGCTGACCTGGGTGTGATGACTACTCCCTTCAGTGGATGGACCTTCGAAGCCGATGCTTATTACAAGCCCATGAACCACCTCCTGGAATACCGCCCCGGGGTAATCCTGACCGCCGGTTCAGGGAAAACCTGGGAAGAACTTACCATATCCGGCAAAGGCCTCAATTACGGAGCGGAATTCATGGCTGAAAAGACCACGGGCCGCCTGACAGGCTGGGCCGGATACTCCCTCTCCTGGTCTGAAAGAAAATTCCCTGATATAAACAGGGGCCGTTTCTTTCCCTTCAAATATGACCGGAGACACGACTTCACCCTGCTTGCCAATTACCGGCTTAAGGATAATCACATCAAAAAAAACACAGTGACCGTCGCCTTTGTTTTTGCCTCCGGAAACGCCATCACCATCCCCGATGAACATATCAAGGGAATGCTGCTGCCCGGACTGGACAAAGATTTTCCTTACCTGGAGCATTTCAGCTGGTTTGAATCCTTCCCCCATCCCAACAACTACAGAATGCCTCCTTTCCACCATCTTGATGCCGCCTATGCCGCTTCCAAAAAGCTGAGCAAAAACAGGGAACGTACCTGGAAAATCTCCGTGTATAATATATATAACCGGTTGAATCCTTATTTCTATTACAAGGACGGTGATTCTTTCATGCAAATCTCCATGCTTCCCGTCGTTCCCTCCGTGTCATGGTCCCTGAAGTTCTGATGGAGAGTACATTTCCGAATTGAAGATAGGTCGGCCTTTACTGCTCATCCTGACCGGGTTTCTGCTGGTCTGTGGGGCCCGATCCCGGTTGTCTGCCTTTCTTGTTCCATCTTTTTTTACCGGAACTTCCTTCCGGTCGTGGCCCGGAATCAACTTTCCGGGCTTCCCTCCGGCCATCTCCGGGACCCTTGTCCCGGTTTCTGCCTGAAAAACCACCCGGTCTGGCCTGCTCCTTTTCCCTGGGTCTTCCTCCTTTCCTGCGGAAATGATCTCCGGGAGTCGAAGGCCGTAGTTTCCATTCCGGACCTCTCCCCAGTTCCCCGGGAAGCGGCGCCTTGGGAACCTCGTTCCCAATCAGCTTTTCAATCCGGTTCATCTTCTGCATGTCGGCCTCATTGACCAGCGTGACGGCCATCCCCGTTGTATCGGCCCTTGCCGTACGGCCAACCCTGTGC
>JAGONC010000038.1 GCA_017993235.1 Lentimicrobiaceae bacterium | reverse complement strand
CGTCCATCCTTCACAGTCAGCACCACATAGTATCCATCTGGAATTCCGTCCAGGCAAAGAATATGTGTTTTTGCTCCAGTTAACCGAACACAGCCCATTACGTCAAAAAGATAGATCTCATCAAAATCAACTGGTGAAGTGCCGGTTTCAAGGATCAGCCGGTCGCCTGATATTTTCACCCTCAGCTGTTCCTCGGCAGGTAAAAGCGTTCTGAATCCGGTACTCATCGGGAGACGCGCCTCATACAGGTAACCACTCAGGCCTCCGCTGCCTTCTTCCGTAATATAGACCCTGTCCGGTCCAACGAAATCAACGGCCTCTGCCTGACCCGGAAGCACTGCAAACGGATTAACATTCTTTTCCCCCCTGAATACTTCATTTCCGATGTAATGGGTAAAGGAGACCAGTTTTGTCTGTGTAAGCAGGATCAGCTCGTGACTGTCAGGATGGACTGCTGCCGAAGTGACACGTGCGTCATCGTTCGTCGAGCCAAGGTAAACTGAATCTGCCAGCCGAGCAATGTATTGTCCTGGTTGCGCCGGCAACACATATTGCTTGCAATAACCATTCAGGGGGATACTGCGGTTTTTAGTGAATAAGAGCAAGGAGTCCTGATGCCAGACAAGGGCTTCAATATCAAAATTCTTGTTGGAAACAGGCGGAGGAAAGGCATTCTGGTCTTCGAAAACGAAATGGATCGTTTCGGCTTCTGTCTCATCTCCCACAATCATCCCGGGATTAGCAATGATATGAATGGCCAGGTCCGTCCGGTCGTTGTCGTTGTTCCCTGCATCGTCAATGTAAATATTTCCCTGATCGTCGCGGGCCAGGTCTTCCCAGTCAATATTAGCCACATTTGAGATTTCCAGCGTGCGGATAAGCGCACCTGTGGTGTCGAAGCAATACAATTTGTTTGGATTGCCGGAATCATTGTGAGACCAGATCTCGTTTGGACCGGTGACAACGATCCCCGAACTCTCTTTAATCACGTCAGGGAGCCTAACAATGGGCCGGAGGTTGACCGGTTGATCGCGGGGAATCTGGGCTAAAAGCACCCCGCAGGGCAGGGAAATCCATACCAAAAAAAACAAGATAAAGCACAGGATCTTTTCACCCCTCATCATATTTCATCCATTATCGTATTTCCATCGTCACTCTTAAAATTGCCGCTCTTTCTCCTTTCTCCTCTCTCCTTTCTCCTCTCTCCTCTCAACCTTTGGTGTGCCGCCTCACAATTCCGTATGACCTTTCAGAATGGATCACTCCTGCTCAGTCCATATGATCTTCCATTCGTTGTCATGCAGATATATGGTATTCCACCATGCTCTCTTTACTACCGGAGTCAGCGTCCCGGTAAGATAAAAAGTATACGAGGTCTCTCCTGATTCCTCTGCAAGTATTTTCTGGCAGGCAGTCCTGAGATCGGGGAACGCATTGTAGTAAGGATCCGTTAATACGTTAAGTCCGATGGTCACAAGGTCACGGTCGTAGACTACGGTCCCTGTCTTTTCCATGACCCAGACCTCTTTGGGAGTACTTACAAGAGGGGTACAGATCCGATCGAGCAGATCAAAGGGAATGAATAATCCCTCGATGGCTCCAAATGAATGATTAGGATCATATACCGGATGAATATCAGCTACTGCATGGTAGCCTTCCTGTGCAGGGAAAAAATCAGTGAAAACAGGTGTATGTGATTCAATTACATTCATCATTTCGTCGTCGTTACTGAAATCAGTTCCCTCATAATTCGAATATTCAGGAGGCTCAACAACCTGCATGATTCCCTCACTGTTTATGAAATCGAATTCCTTGGCATAGGTGGAACCTTCATAGAGCTCCTGCAGCCTGGCCCGGGTGGCGATGCTGTCACCATCGGTTGAGGCCAGGAACAAGGCAGCCGTTTCCAGAGAAATGCTAAGAGAATCAAGTGACAGCGCGACCTTAGCCGTTACTTCATCCAGGATCTCAGGATAGTACTCTTCATCTTTACAACTCATCATGGCGCTGAGAGAAAGACACAAGAACAGAATTACGATGCTTTTCATAGGATTTGATTATTAGATTTTTAATAACAGGTTCAGAGGTTAAGGTGAGGAGGCCGGTTTCTTAATCCTCACCCATAAACAAATGAAGGGTCATGGCGTGGTTTTGCTATTTCGCTTGGTTGGCCGCCCCCTTGGTGATGGTGTTGAGCAGCTGCCAGTTGTCAGCGCCATCGGGCAGGCGGCCGTACGACTGGGTCACTTCCATGGCCGGAATGGCAATATAATCGATCACCGAACCCTCTGTATTTTCTAGCCATACCTCGTCGCCTCCGCTGGAAAGGCCAAATCCGCTTTCATCATCCGTATCCACCACGATCACCAGCCAGCCCTGGGCAGGAACAATGCTTCCGGTGGGGAATTCTTTTTTCGGCTTGGTGCCTGCCTGTCCGGCAGGATCATAGATCTTGTACCCGCTGATATCAATGTCGGCAGTAGAGGTATTATAGATCTCCACCCAGTCAGGATCTTCAGTCGTTCCACGGGAATACAGCTCGTTCAGGAAGATGGAGGAAGGTACCAGGTTGCTGTTGGCTGCACCTTTAGTCACCGTATACAGGATCTGCCAGTTTTCCGTTCCATCCGGATACCGGCCATAGGATTGTCCTTCTTCCAGAGCGGCGAAAGCGATGCTGTCGATGATCGTGCCGGTGGCATTTTCCATCCATACGGTCTCACCGCCACCCGAAAGCCCGAACCCGCTTTCATCTTCGGTGTCGGTAACGATCACAAAAAAGCCGGAGGCCGGAATGATGGTACCGGAAGGAAATTCTTTTTTGGGTTTGCTGCCGGATTGTCCGCCCGAATCATAAATCTTGTACCCCGTAAGGTCGATATCGGCATTACCGTTATTGAAAATCTCAATCCAATCAGGATCTTCCGTGGTTCCGCGGGAATAAATCTCGTTCATCCATGCATAGTTGGTCACCGGAGTGGTCTCTGTGAAGGTAATACTGTCGATGGTATTCATAGGCACTGTTACCACCGATCCATCGGTTTTATGAATGTACATGTTCTGGGCAGCCAGGTTAGCCACCATCATAACGGTAACAAAAAGAGAAAGTGTTACTTTTTTCATGACTGTATGGTTTTACTTTTTGATTATAATTTTCTCGCTGACAATTTCCGTGTTATGCCTTATCCTGCAGATGTATATACCGGAAGGCACATCGGCCGTGCTCCAGCGGTACTGATATTCTCCGGCCTGCTGGTCGCCAAAGTTCATCTTCAATACCAGGTTCCCGTTAATACCGTAGACTTCGAGAAAGACATCGCCTTGAGAAGCCAGGGTGTAGTCAACGTTCACAAATTCACGGGCCGGGTTGGGGTACGCTTTGATCTTCAGTAGCTGCTGGATGATCTCACCCGGCTGCTGAAGATCGGTAGAAAGGTCGAAGGTAAGCTTCCGTATGTCATCAATGGCTACTTCGATGACAGAGCCATCCTTCAGGTTGACACGCATGTTCTCCTGTGTTGACGCCCTTGGGAGGAATAACAGGCCGAACGATACCGTCAGGCATAAAAATAAAAGTGTTTTCTTCATAAAGAGTGGGATTAAAATAAGTGTGCAAGTTATGATCAATATCCCTGTTTTGCAACTGTTTTTTATGAAATTACTGTTTTTTCGGAAAGCATCCTTTCCTGTTCCGACTTTTTTATTAGATAAATTTGCTTTCCCCGAGAAATGTTTATATATTTGACATCATCTTTACTGATATCCGTTACATGAAAATACTCCTGATCCATCCCCCTGACAGCAAGGTAAGCATTGTCCCCGGCAGATTTGAGCCCCTGGGGCTGGAGGTGCTTGCTGCTGTCTTACCGGACCATGATGTACGGATTCTCGATCTCAGGATCGATCATTACAGGGTGATGGATAGGCAGATTGACACTTTTAAGCCGATTGTCATCGGAATAACAGTCAATAATTCCGTCCATGTCAACCAGGCACTCAGACTGATTACCTATATCCACGATCAGTATCCTGATATCATCCAGGTGGTAGGAGGGCATCATGCAACCATGCTTTCGGCGGATTTCCGCATACCGGGGGTCCATGCCATTTTTCTTGGCTGGGCAGAGAAAAGTTTTCCTGAGTACATCGAATGCCTGGAACACAGGAAGCCATTTGACCAGGTTCAGGGAATTGAAATTCTTGACCAGGGAGAATTACGGGTTCACAATGATATCCGGCATGACCTCCAGGCCTCTGAGATTCCGCTTCCCCGCCGGGATCTTGTTGAACGGTACCTTAAAAAATATCACAGTGACATGGGTTTCAGAACATCCCTCGTCAATACGACCAGGGGATGCGCATACCGCTGCTCGTTTTGCGGCGTATGGCAGGCTTCCGGAGGACAATTCATCATCCGGAGCGCGGAGGATGTCTGCAACGAAATTGTCAGCCTGCCAAAATTCATTCACCGCGTTTTTTTTGCGGATGATAATACATTTCTCAATCCGGAGAATGCCCTGAAATTATGCAGGATGATCAAAGAGGCGAAAATCCGGAAGAAATATTCCGGTTATTGCCGCTCCGATACGATCACACGCTATCCCGACATGATGCGGGAATGGAAAGAGATCGGGCTGGACAACCTGTGCGTCGGATTTGAAACCACCAGCAATGTTCATCTGGGTGAACTGAACAAGAAAAATACGATCGCAAACAACGAACAGGCTGCCAGGATACTGAATGACATCGGAATACCGTTTCGCCCCCACTTCATCATCGATCCTGGTTTTGAGAAAGAAGACTTCATCAGGGTGATGCACTACGTTACAAAAAACCACTTAAAAAGCCCTATATTCCCTATCCTGACCCCAATACCCGGGACAATGTATCATTCCGAAGTGAAGGACCATATTATACTGAACTATGATTATTTTGACTTCGCCCATGCCGTGGTACCAACACGACTATCACCCCGGGACTTTTACACAGCATGGATCCATTTATATTTTTTAAGCTACCCGGTAAGAAAGAACCTGAAGCTTTTTTTCCTGAAAACCTTTGCAAGCATTACAAGAAATAAAGACAGCGTGAAAAAGAACAGCCATCTGCGGCTTATCAACCTGTTGATGTTAAGGCTTGTCGGAATTTTCCTCTGGGTAAAGCTCGTCAGGCATTATCATGCCCTGGGAAAAATGAAGAATCAGTCATTGCATGGGAGGGGCACCCGAATTTCTACGATTTCTGACACATAACCTGTTGATTTTAGTATATTTACAAATTATTATGCGCTGCCCATGAAACCAAGGAATCCGGGATCACGCAGGAAAAAGATCATCCTGTACTATATCCTGGCTGTGGTGCTGCCGGGAATCTTCCTGGGTTACCTGGCCAACCGGGGCATCCGCAACGACCAGGCATTGCGGGAGAAAGAGAGCCTGAAGAAACTCGAAATGAACAGTCAGGTTTTCTTCAGTGCCGTTGATACCTGTTTTATCCGGTTCATGGATGAACAGAATGATGCCTCCAAGCCTTCCGGCTCCAGACAGCAGGATCCCTCCATTCTGGCGCTGGAAGTCAAAGACACGGGTAGTTCGGCAAAACTCATATCTCATCAGTTACTCTATCAGCCTGCTGAGTTCATCGTTATCCGGCCAAAAAAGCCCGAACCGCCAAACAATTTGAAGGAGGGGTTCCGGCTGGAGTACATCGAACACGATTATCCAGAAGCACTCAGGTTTTACCAGGACCGGATGCTCCAGACAAACGATCATGCACAAAAGATGCAGGCCATGGTAGCATCGGCACGGTTACACACCAGGATGAACCAGCCCGTCCAGGCGAAAGCCGTCTATGAAGAGATCCGTAAGCATTATTCGGGTAGCCTTCTTAACGGAGAGATACCGCTCGGATTGATTGCAAGCCTGGAAATCCTGAAGATCAACCAGGCAGGCGGAGAAGACGCTGATATCAGGAACAATTCGCAGCAATACCTTTGGCTTTTACTTCATCCGCCCTGCGAGTACGATAAAAATCAATTTGACCTCTTTAACCAGTCATTCAGGGAAATCATCCATGATGCAGATCCTGTGACCGATTCTCTCGTCCGGGAGCTTGATCGTCAAAGAGTCCGCACAGAGACCATTATCCGCGTACTCAGCAGGCCTGATCTTGCAGCAACCAGCGGACTGGAGCGAATTACGGGAAAAACAAACGAAATATCCTGTACTCCGATTAATTCACCCGAGCTTACTGCCGTATATCTTGAGCGGGACGAGACCAATGGCGTTCAGACTAGTGTGGTGATTGATTTCCCGGTCTTCATGAAATCCAGATCAGAAGAACTGATTCGGAAAATCGATGCGAAAGCATCGGTGAACATAAAGGTTGAAGACAACAACGGAAAGACCGTCATTTCAAAGATCAATACAGAAAAAAGCAGCTTTATTGCATTCCCCTTTCCTGAAGATCTTCCAAAATGGAAATTGTTGCTCAGTGAAAACAAACCTGGTTTTATTGCAACATTATTTAAGGCCGAAAGCGGTATCTATCTTTTTATTTTTATTTTGATCGCTCTCCTGATGGCCCTGGGATTTGTTTTTACGATCTATACGCTCAATATGGAGTTGCGGCTGAATAAGCTCAAATCGGAATTCATTTCCAATGTATCCCATGAGTTGAAAAGCCCTCTCACTTCTATCCGCATGATGACAGAGCTGCTGTATCATAACCGTGTTCAGACAGAAGAGCGCAAATCAGCATACTACTCTACCATGCTTCAGGAAAGCGAGCGCCTCAGTCACCTGATCGATAATATCCTGGATTTTTCCAGGATGGACGAGGATCGCAAGAAATATGATTTTACCAATCTGGATCTGGATGAACTCCTTGCAAAGTTCCTTGAATCTACCCGTGAACGGCTGCGAGATACAGGCTTTAGCATCAGGTATGATTGTCCTGAGAAAGTACCGCTGATAAGGGCCGATAAAAATGCCATCCTTCAGGTCATTTATAACCTGGTGGATAATGCCATTAAATTCTCAGGCAAGTCGAGGCAAATTGACATCCGACTGATTGCCCTGGAAGATGAACTACAGCTTTCCGTAAGGGATTATGGCATTGGCATATCTGGCAGTGATCAGGAAAAGATCTTTAACCGGTTCTTCCGTGCCGATGAACCCAGGCGAATGGGAATCAAGGGAAGCGGGATCGGGCTGACGATCGTTAAAAGGATCATTGAAGTCCATAAAGGACACCTTACCCTGGAAAGTAGGCCCGGGGAAGGAAGCAATTTCTGCGTACATCTGCCCATCGATAAAAATTCGGGATATGAAAAGAATCTTGATCATTGAAGATGAGCCAGCCATCCGCATGGCCCTGGAGGATGACTTTAAATTTGAAGGTTACCAGGTTGCAGTTGCCTCCACAGGAACCGAAGGGCTCGAAAAGGCACTGGATCTGGACCTTGACATCATCATCCTCGACCTGATGCTGCCGGGATTGGACGGCCTGGAGATTTGCAAAGAGCTGCGGCGGCGGGACATCGGAACCCCGATCATCATGCTGACAGCCAGGAGCCAGGAAATCGACAAAGTGCTCGGACTCGAGCTTGGGGCAGATGATTATATGACAAAACCCTTCAGCATGTTCGAACTCCATGCCCGCGTCAAAGCCCTTTTGCGCCGTTCCGGGATCAGGAACCATCAAACGGCAAAGGAAATATTACGCATTGGCCCTTTTGAGCTTGATCCTTCAAAGTATATTTTCACCCAAAACGGAGAATCGGTACAACTCACCACCATTGAATTCGCCCTGATGAAATTGCTGATGCAGCATGCCGGGCGAGTCCTTAAAAGGGATGACATCCTTGACAGGGTCTGGGGTAAAGAGGTTTATGTCACTCCCAGAACCGTGGATACCCATATTGCCAACTTGCGTAAAAAGATCGGGGACGATCCCGGACAATCTCACTGGATCAAAGGTATTCGAGGTGTCGGATATACGTTCAGCCCCGATCATCCTTTGCAGAATCTTCACCAAACTTAACGTCATCTTCAAAGGCTTTACACGGGTCCATGGTACTTTTATCAAAAATAATTGACACCATGAAAGCACATCTCTTTTTGATCATCTTCCTGTCACTGCTAACTGCTTCTCTCAACGCCCAGGACAATACGGCATCGGTCCAGCTTGCGGCAGCCATCTACGAGGAAGAAGTGACGGGCAATCTGGACAAAGCGGTTGAGCTCTACCAGAATATTCTGAAAGAATATCCGAACGACCGGCCGGTGGCAGCCAAAGCCCTGTATCACCTGGGGCTGGTCAATGGGAAAATGGGCAAACAAAAAGCAAGTGAGTATTTTACGCGCCTGATAAACTCCTACCCGGATCAGATCGAAGTAGTGACCCTTGCCAAAGCGAGGCTGGCGGAAATCAGTCAACCGGCTCATGCGGCAACTGGGGCAACCGAGTCGATAATGGCTATCAGGCGTGTCTGGGCAGGTCCTGAAGTAGACCTCGAGGGTGGAGTGTCACCCGATGGCCGTTACGTATCCTTCGTCGATTGGAGCACAGGTGATCTTGCCATACGTGATCTGGTGAAAGGCGAAACCAGGCGGTTGACCCATAATCATGCCGAGCCAGTTGATATAAAGGATATTACAGAATTTGCAGATTTCTCGGTTTTCTCTCCCGATGGGAAACAGGTGGCATACGCCTGGTGCAAGGATGATGGATACTATGACTTACGGATTATCGGGATCGATGGATCAGAACCGCATATTATTCACCAAAGCAAGGATGTAGACTGGATAGCACCCTGTGGATGGTCACAGGATGGGAAGTATATCCTTTCACTTACAGATAATCTAAAAACCTTTGCTATCGCACTATTCTCTACTGTAGATAGCTCAGTGCGGATCATAAAATCTTACACCGGATGGCAATTTCCCCAACTGAGCCTCTCTCCCGATGGGCGCTGGATCGCATTCGACCTCGCTCAGGAAGAAAATCCCGCGAAACACGATATCTACCTTATAGCAACGGATGATGCCCGTGAAGTCAGGCTGATAGAACATCCGGCGGACGACCTCAATCCAGTCTGGACCACAGATGGAAAGCAGCTTCTCTTTGTCTCCGACCGGGGAGGCACACTCGGTTTATGGCTCGTTCCTGTTCTCGGGGGCCAGGCACAAGGTCCACCACAACTTATCAAACCGGATGTTGGCCGTATTCGTCCTATCGGCATGACCGAAAACGGTTCCCTGTTTTATGGATTGACAGCTGGAACCGGTAAAGTCTACAGTGCAGGGTATGATCCGGGCAGCGGAACCCTTACCTCCGATCCGGTGCCCGCGATGAAGAGTTATGCCGGATTCAACGGAACGCCCGATTATTCGCCCGACGGTGAATCCCTTGCATGCATCTCACTTCGAGGTCATACCATCGGTCTGCAACCCGGAAACCGATCACTTGTTATCCAATCTTTGAAGAATGGGGAAGAGCGCGACATCCCCCTGGACTTCGCGCCCGGATGGGAGCTGAAATGGTCCCCCGACAACCGTTCTGTGCTTATTCCTGGCGTGAACTTCGATATGCACTTCAATTTATACGTAATCGATGTCACGACAGGGGCTTTACAAACACTGAACATGCCGGCTCCGATCAACAATGTCGATGGGCAACGCAAGGGCTGGTTCCCCGACCAGAAGTCCGTCTATTCGGTCATTAAGGCTCCAAAAGATGAGCAGGGAAGATCACAATGGCGCCTCGTGAGATATTCTCTTGCCTCCGGGGAGATGCAGGACATATATCTATACAGGTCAGCGGAGGTCGAATTGAGATCAGTGACCCTCTCACCCGATGGTAAACTATTTGCCGCCTGGCGACACAATCCCGGGACTGGAAATTTCGGTTTGGTCCTGATACCGGCGGAAGGAGGTCAACCACGTGAGGTGTTATCACAGCAGGACGCTGTGGAATTCAAACCTGGCTGGCGGTTTCAGGGTCTTGCCTGGGAACCTGACGGACAGCACCTGCTGTTTGCCGTCAAGATGGCACCGGACAGCAAAGAGATGTCCCTCTGGAGGTTTGCCATCGCAGACGGTTCACTGGTAAAGGCCGGATCACTGCCGGACAAAGTGTACGACATCGTCGTTCATCCCGCGGGGGACAAGATCGCGTTTTCAACGAGGGAAGTGAAGCAGGAGGTCTGGGTGATGGAGGGCTTCCTTCCGAAATAAATAGTAACGACACGTATGGGCAACCCGGATATTAAAAAATCAGTAAAACCATGAAAACAACTATTTTTTTACTTATCGCCCTGTCACTGCTGACCGGTTCCCTTTCAGCCCAGGAAAACAGGGCATCGGTTCAGCTTGCCGCGGCCGTTTATGAGGAAGAAGTGACGGGCAATCTGGATAAAGCGGTCGAGCTGTATCAGAATATTCTGAAGGAATATCCGAACGACCGGCCGGTGGCAGCTAAAGCCCTCTATCACCTGGGGCTGGTCAATGAAAAAATGGGCAAAGACAAAGCCGGTGAGTATTTTACTCGTTTGATCAACACTTATCCCGATCAAACCGAGGTGGTCAACCTGGCAAAATCGAGGCTGGCGGCACTTGAGGGCCCCGGTTATAATGAGGGATTTTTCATGCGGCGGATCCTTTCGGGCGCCAGTGATGTTGGAGGGATTCTCACAGCGGACGGTAAGTATATCCTGGGCTTAGACTGGGAAACAGGCGATATGAAACGTTTTGAGATCGCGAATGGGCAGATCAGCCTGATTAAAAATAAAGGTCCATGGGATGAAACTGACCAGGATTTTAATTCCCAGGTACTATCCCGTAATGGAAAACAGATGGCTTATGACGGGTACACAAAGGATTGGGAACCCCGGATAGTCATCAGGAACCTGGATGGTTCTGAAGTTCGCACGCTTTACAGTGTAACAGGCCACTATGTCATGCCCTTTGATTGGTCCCCCGACGCAGGATACCTCCTTGCGCTATTAAATAAAAGTGATACCAAATTGAGTAAAAATGATACAAACGAATTGGTACTGATCTCTGCCTCGGACGGTTACATACGTGTTCTGAGGAATATTCCATCGCATTTGTTCATGTTTGAAAATGCACGTTATTCGCCCGACGGAAAATTTATAGCCTTCAGTTATATGCGTGACGGGAATCCACCGCATGGAGATATATTCCTGATAACCTCCGATGGTCTGAATGAGATTGTCGTGGCCGGTCATCCCTCTGAGGATCGTCTCCTTGGCTGGGCACCCGATGGGAAAAATATTGTCTTTTTAAGCGACCGCTCAGGAACATGGGACATCTGGAACGTACCCGTCACCGGAGGAAAACAGCAGGGAGAACCGGAACTGGTAAAAAAGGACTTCGGCTATAATTCAGAATTTTTAGGTATCGCACCGGACGGATCATTTTATTATAAGGTCAATAAGCCCTCTGGAGGTTTATATGCCGGAGCGGTCGACCTGGAAACCGGAAAGATCCTTCAGCAACCTTCGCTGGTGACAACCCGCTATGCCGGCACACCCTATAATCTGTCCTGGTCATCAGACGGTAACTATTTGCTGTACTTATCATGCCGGGGAAACATTGGCCCTGAAAACAACCTCCCTACGATCCTTTCCGACGCTACTGGCGAAGAACGCTTTCTTTCACCCCCTTTTCGTTTTGTAAACCAGTTATCATGGTCGCCTGATGGTCATTCCATCATGGCCATTGGGATTACGGTTAAAGATGATGGTGTATTTCAAATTGATGCTGAAACGAGTGCAATAACCAGACTAGATGTTGAAAACGGTTATGTACCCCACCTCTGTTCGGATGGAAAAACCCTTGTCTACATAAAAGGAGGAGTGATGATGATTACCAGACACAATCTGGACACGGGCGAAGAATCAGAAATTGTCAGAAATTCCCGATTGTCCTTTGACCTCTCACCCGACTGCCATGACCTGGTGTTTCAGGATGGTCGCATTATAAAGACCGTGCCACTCAACGGAGGAGAACCAAAGGAGTTGTGCCGTGATCTGGCAAAGTATTACAACCTGAAATGGACCGTTGACGGCCTTAATATCATAGCCTATGAACCTGGATGGGAGCAGGGTAAGATCAGTGAAATATGGAAGATTCCGGTCCAGGGTGGAACACCGGTGAAGTTGGACATCTCTGTCCCAAACCTTCTTTATTTTGCCCTTCATCCTGATAACAGCCGGTTTGTATACAGTGTCACCGGAGAGACTAATAGTGAACTCTGGGTGATGGAGAACTTTCTTCCGAAATAACAGGTAATTATTTATCTTCAAGGGCAAACGGAATCTTACTGATCTCCACGATATTATTCAGGTCAGAATAATCATACTGAACAATCCCAGTAGTAGTGATCATGATCAGGATCCCGTTGAGCGGGATGACATCCCTTGCCTGGATTCCAGGATAAATCTTAATCAGATGATCATCGATCGCTGATGGATTGGAGACGTCATAGATCTTCAGACCGGCAGAACCGTCACATACAAAAAGTGTTTTATGATCAATACCCAGTCCGAAGGGCTCCGCCATAGGATAGCTCTTGATCAGGATAGGATATTTCGGATCGCTCACATTCAGCACGTCCATCTGGTTCTGCCACCCGCCGCAGCGATTCCCGGAACGCATTGTGACATACGCAATCCCCTGGTCCACCACGACCGGATCACAACTCTGAAAATGATCATACGCCGCCACGTACACCGGCCAGGAAGGCTGTTTTATGTCGTAAAGGAGCATACCGGTCTGCGTCCCGATGTAGAGGAATGTGCCGTCAATAAAAACCGTTTCGGCGATCCGTGAAAGGTAGAAAACAGGACCTTTCGCCGGTTTATCGGCGACACTCAGGTCGATCTGCTGCATCTCCAACTGGTTCAGCACATAAAGCGTACTGCCCGCGATGATGCACCGCGCAAGCGAGCCTCCCACGCCTACCGTCTGTGATACATCTCCACCGGATTCCGAATTGCTGTACGACAGCCATACATCCGATCCCCTGTCCCAGTAATAGATGGGAGGAGGAGCAATATCACCCTCATATTCCTCCGTATATTCCTCCAGCGACCACCCGGTGATCACCCCTTTTTCCTGATCTATGGGTGCAATGGGGTAATCACTTTCCACATCAGGGATGGTATAGGGAAAAACATCCTCAAGCCGGAATGTTTCTTCAGGATGGGTGATATCGGAAATATCCATAACCACCAGGTCAATGTAACTGTCGGCATAAAGGAAATTGCCCATGATGGCCAGATCGACATTGCCGGGGATCTGAATGAAGGAAAGATCCACAGGATGGGAGGGATCTGAATTATCAAAGACATGGATCCCCTCGTATTTTTCGTTCACGAACAGGTAGTTGCCCTTGATATAGATCTTCCCCATCGTCTCAATAGCCCTTGGCTCTGATACTTCAACCGGGGTTCTGAGCTCATCATACGACATGTATTCCGGCACATAGGCCATATAGATCCTGGTTTCGGTAAAGGTGTCCTTGCAGGATGTGAAGAACAGAGTGTATCCTGCCATAATCATCAGAAGAATCAGGTTGTATTTGGTTTTCATTGTAGTAGTGATTATGGATTAGCGAAACATGAATCCCAGGCTCAGGGCGATCCGGTTGAACTGCTCCGTGCGCTCTGCTTTCACCTCATGATTGGGATTATCATCATACCAGGAATTGTATTCAGCCGTCATCCGGGATTGCTGGAAGCGGTAACCTACAGAGAATGTGATGGCGGCGTGGTTTGAGAAGTCTTTCCGTATCCCGGCTCCTGCGCCGGCAAGGATACCGCCGTGATTGTTCTGATCGTAATAGTAAAAATAGGTATTCTGGTTTTCCTCGAGCGGCAGGGCATATCCCGCCTGAGCATAAACAAAGGGCGACCATTTGCCGGGAAGGATCTTATAGCTGACATCGGCGAACAGGGGCAGCATGGCCGCACTGAACCACTCCACACCGGTACCCGCACCCAGCGAAAGACGGAACGGAAATGCATACGCAGTCCTGACCGTGAATCCCCACGACTGATCGCTTCCCCCGAAGAGGTGGACCTGGGGGTGAACTTCAATCTTTGAGGGCTGACTGGTCTTCGAAGAGGTTTGGGATTCCGTTTCCCGCATGACGATCTTCTCAATTTCGTTCTCAGGGATGACCAGGATGTTGCTGCCCACCATTTCAATTTTGACTCCCTGTCCGGGAATGCTTTCCAGCACCTTCCCACGCAGGACACTTCCGTTATTAAGGTAAAGGGCATCATATTCCTGCTGCTGTGCAACGGAAAGCAGCGGAATCAGAAGGAAGAAACAAACTACACAGGGAATTATTTTCATCTGACAGTATTAGTTATTCAGCAAAATTCAGTTATACTTTACAGACTGATTTTATGTATTTGGTTGTCCGTCCCGAAAAAATAAAAGGTGTAACTTCGCCTTTCATGGTCCGGCAAACAGAGAAAATATATTTTCTTGTGGAGTGGAAAACATAACTGAAATTTTTGTATGAAAAATAATCTCTTAAATAAATTCCCTCTCCTTTCTCCTCTCTCCTCTCAAATAACCGTTTTCACCATACTGATACTTTTCGGTTGTTGTACCGGCTCGCAAAGAGAAAATGATCCGGAAGGTACCAATTCCTGCATTACGATGACCAAAATCTGTGACAGCGTGGTGATGGTCGGCACTGGATGGGACTATGTAACTGCGATAAACACCCAGCAGGGCATCGTGGTGATCGATGCCGGCATCTCTTTTTCGCTGACTTCCAACTACAGGGAATTGATCGAAAAGCGCTTCAAAAGCGATGATTTCGCCTGGTTGATCAATACTCATGCGCACCACGATCACACCCGCGGGAATCCGGTATTTTCGGATGCGGTGATCGTTGGGCAAACCAGTTTCGTGAATGATATACCTGCAATCTGGCAAGATACAGCCCGCATACGATCCTGGGCATCCCAAAGTATAACCTATTATCAGGCTCAGCTGGACAGCCTCACGAAAGATTCGCCGGAATGGAAAGAGGCCCTCTGTAATAAAAACATTTACAAGCATTTATTGAGAGATGCCTCCGGGGAACCGGAGTACGCTGTGCCCGAGCTGACCTTCGATGACACGCTGACCCTCCGCGCAGGTAATGTTACCTTCTGCCTCCTCTGCTTTGGCAATGCTCATTCAACAGCTGACATGATCATTTATGTTCCCGAAAAGAAGATATTGTTCACCGGTGATCTCTTCTCAAAGTATGGCAAACCAAATTTTAACAGCGGTGAGAAAGCAGATGCAGAAAGATGGCTGCGTGCCCTGAATTGGATTGAATCACGCAAGACTGCAATCGACATTGTCATCAGCGGGCATGGTGCCATCCTCTCCAGGGATGACCTGCAATCCTTTCTTCTTTTTCCCGACCGGACACACTGATACGCACAGACCACAGATCCTCTCTTCGACATTGAGTTTCTTTTTCGCCAGTTCACCACATTTCTCACGGCATTTAGCTGCATTGAAAAAAGCATCCCTGTGTATCTGAACATTCCATAACTGGCCCGTGGCAGCCTGTGCCGGACAGCGTTCAACGCAGATAGTGCATTTTCCGCATCGGCTCCTGGTAATCGGAATGGAAACAGTATCAGGTTGCTGACCGACCAGAATGCTGACCAGCCGCAACCGCGGCCCGAATTCTTTGGAGATGAACAGGGCAGTCTTCCCGATCCAGCCCAGCCCTGCCTGTGTGGCCACCATTTTATGCGAAAGACCGTACGTCAGGGTAGATAAATACTTCTCATAATCTTTCGAGCCCAGATTAATAGTGGGTGGGATCACGATGGCATCAATTTCCAGCTTGCGCAGTTCCTCCCTGAATTCTTCAGCCACCCCTGTAAGTTCCCTGTTAACCTGGTTGTAATGATGAAAATATTCAAGGGTCGGACCATTTTCAATCCCATCCACGATGCAGTCATCCAGCTTTTTACCGATCGATATTCCAAAGCGGTGCTGCCCGAATTTTTCATCGATCAGGCCTGTCAGGTCCGCAGTCCCGGAAATATATTCCTCATGAGGTTTCAGGAGACGCGAAAGAATCGAATGGATCATTTTACAGCGTAGGTAAGCCAGACATATTTCTTCTCGAAAACGGTTGACTTGATAAGCCGGAGATCCATATTTTCAGGAAATCTTCCAAACATCGGATAGGATAGTTTCCCGACAATTTCCGGGTGGACCAGCAGACTGATCTCATCAACGAGATTCTTTTTCAACAGCAAATTACCCAGGATGCGGCCTGTGTCAACCAGGATGGTTTTTACCTGGTATTGCTCAGCGAGCACTTCCAGGGCAATTTTCAAATCGACCTTTTTCCGTCCCACAATGAAGGCGTCATAGTTTCTTTCCTGAAGGTGTACCAGATAAGATGGAGGAGTGTTTTCAGAAACAAATAGGATTACATCCCTGCAATACTCAAATCTCCGGCAGGTGTGAAGCATCCCGGCAAGTCTTCCTCCGGAGTCGATCACAGCCCATAAAGGTACATGAGGATCTCTCGATGGCTTGAGAAAATCCCGGGATTCTTCCGGTGGCACTCCATTTCCATAAAGCTCAGCACCTGTGATGACGGTGTTGGAGCCGATCAGGTGCGCCTGGGGATGATAGCTGCCCGCCAGCTGGTAATGCAGTCCCATGTTCACCTCAAAGCCTGTCAGCGACCCGTTGAGGCTAACGGAATTGTGTAAAATAACGCGGGGTTTCATCTTTTACAGATTTTATTCGTAGTTTGGAATTATGTTTTGCTTTTTGCTCTTTGATTTTTAATCTTAAACTCAATGAGCTCCACCGGTGCTCCGTTATGGACGATCATGGCACTTCTGACACCTTCCGATGGTACACCGGGCGGACAAAGGATCTCAAAACCATGTTCACGAAGTTCCCTGTCAATATCTTCCACTTCAAAGGCAACGTGGGGGACGGTCTTCACTATCACGGGCACGGGGCAATCCTCATCGAACCGCATCCATTCAATGCCGAAGGGGCTGGTGCTAAAGCCACAGACATGTATCTTCAGATGCGGGTAGTAAACTTCTCCGGGCACCGGATCGCTAACCGGTATCCCAAGGTGATGGTACTTCCATCCCAGCTTCTCAATGGCATAGGGTGGTTCATGATCTTCACGGTGAAATTTCCTCATGGCAGGATAGGATTTATTTTTCGAAATTACAAATTTTGCGGATATTGCTTATCGGTTATTAAATTTCGGAACATTGAGAGTCATTATATTTGACTTCCAGTTCCGGATTCACTAAATTTACCGATCATTACTACACCTAAAATAATGGGAGGAATTACTTATGAAATCCAAAGGTTTTGCTTCACTGATCTTTTTTATCATCCTGATCATCGGGGTGGTCGCTGCTTATTTTCTGTACAAGGATGGAAACACCGTTGAAGGCATCTGGCTTGGGGTCGCGGCATTTTTCCTTGCTCTCATCCTTTCATCGTCCATCAAGATCGCTGACCAGTGGGAAAAAGCGGTCGTACTCCGGCTTGGTCGTTTTCAGTCACTGAGGGGACCGGGATTGTTCTTCATCATCCCGATCATTGACACCATTCCCTACTGGATCGATATCCGCGTGATCGCTACCTCTTTTACGGCTGAAAAGACGCTGACCAAGGATACGGTACCTGTAAATGTAGATGCCGTACTTTTCTGGAAGGTCATTGATCCCAAGAAGTCAGCCCTGGATGTGGCCGACTACCGGAGTGCGATCAGCTGGGCTTCTCAGACCGCACTGCGCGATGTGATCGGCAAGACCATGCTATCCGACATGCTGGAAGGCCGTGAGAAGATCAGCATTGAACTGCAGCGGATCATTGATGAGCGTACCGAACCGTGGGGAATCAATGTCATCTCGGTGGAGGTAAAGGATGTGCTGATTCCCCAGGCCCTGGAGGATGCCATGTCGATGCAGGCACAGGCGGAGCGTGAGCGCCAGGCCCGTGTGATCCTGGGTGACTCGGAAAAGCAGGTAGCGGATAAATTCGTTGAGGCAGCCAATACCTATGCCAATAATCCAAATGCTTTACATCTGAGGGCTATGAACATGCTCTACGAAGGCCTGAAATCAAATGCCACCATAATGGTTGTGCCCAGCACGGCCGTGGATACCATGCAGCTGGGTGGAGTGGCAGGACTCACCGCTCTGGCCATTGAGGCGGAGAAGAAAAATAAGGGGAAGGATAAAAAGGACAAGACATGAAATTGGTTCAGTAAATATATACAAGAAAAATTATTGTACATTCGCACGTAAGAATACCAACCAAATCCATTAAACCATGAAAAAAACGGTACTTATTTTTTCATTCTTGCTGCTTTGCTTGGCAAATGCTCTTTCCCAGGCAAATTTCAACACAGGGGCTCTGCAAGTTTATGTAGACAAATATGGCGTGATTGAGCTTTCCACACCTCCTGATACTACCTATCAACTCGACCGGGCTTCGATTCTGGTCGGAACTTCACAAACTGCGGTATTTGACTATTGGGGTGATGCGCAGCAACACGATCCAACAGAGTTGATCACCAATCCGGAATTAAGTGATTATGAAATCTATGGTGCATATGACAACACATATTCAGGTGCACCCCCTGATGTGATCGTAAAGTTGAATGCCTATGGCTGGACTGACGGAGGTTATACCATCATCAAATTTAATGTTATAAATGATGAAGAATCTGCCATCAATGCAGTCATAGGGCTGGATATAATTCCTTATTTAAACGAGGTGTATGGATTTGATACGGTCACATACAATAGCACTGAAGGAGTCATTCGGTTTCATAGAGGTGCAGATGAAAATATGGGGATAAAGCTCCTCTCAGCATCGTTGTTTTCCCTGTATTCTTTTGAATGGTACGATGATTACTCTGTGGATGCTGATTACTGGACCTGGATGAATACTGGATCTCTACAATCTGAACATGTTACATATACAGAGGAGGGAACGGTTACCATTACCTCACAGTATCCTGTTACCATAAATCCGGGAGAATCATTCGATGTTTACTATGCATTTGCACTCGGATCTGATGAGCAAATCCTGTTATCCAACATAGCCGAAGCAGTTCAGAAGTACAATGAATGGTTCACCGCTGTAGAAGAGTTCAGTACCACTGATTTCAATCTCATGCAGAACTATCCCAATCCATTCGATCGTTCAACTACCATCCGTTACCAGTTACCGGAGAACGGACCTGTAACCTTACAGGTCTATGATGTTCTGGGGAACAAGGTAGCAACGCTGATCAATGAAGAACAGACTGCAGGACAGCACATGATTGATTTCGACGCATCCGGGCTGGAATGCGGAGTGTACTATTACACAATCCGGTTCAATGGTGAGGTGAGAACAAATGCCATGATGCTGGCCCAATAAATTGCCTTGTCAAAGCAAATTGCCGTTGATTTTTACTCTCTGATCTTTTTCCATCACAGGTAGAGAGGATTTTCCATCCACTACCTGACCAGGAGTTTCTCCACAGAAGTGGCATGTTCCATCTCCATTACCAGGAGGTAGATCGCGGGATAGAACCGGTGGGGCAGAACATTTTCACTGATCTTTTCCAGCCTGAGGATACCCAGACGCTGTCCAGCCATACTGAAGATTGTCGCATATTCAGGTAACAGTTCAGGTTGAGTACAACGAATATGTACATGATGATTTTCTTCCCACACGTGGATCAAGGGAAGTTCTGCTCTGGAATCTTCCATACCGGTTGAACCCAGGTCACTGCTGGTAATATCCTCCCAGTAATTGACTGCCTCCTCCTGTATGGTAACCGAAACCTGTGGGTATCCGGTGACAACAGCGGTAAGGTTCAGGGAGCATTCAGAGGTGTTTTTGTACGTCACGGCCTGGATATAAACTCCATCCGGTGCATTGTTCAACCGGAAATGTTCCTTTTTTAATGTCGGTAGTGAAAAATAATCTCCATGAAGGGTCACGTTGATCGTATTGGCTGATGCGGAAATTCCCGCCCACGGATGATTGATCGTCCCCGGCAGGTTATAATCCATCCAGTGCAGCCGGTTGAACAGGAAGCCCTCAAAGTATTCCACTTCATCCTCATAGGTATTGCCATACCAGTTGTAATTCGGCCAGACATACTCTCCAAGGATTGGCCAGCGTTGATAATTCCGGTCTTTCGCTTCATCAATGAGCACGAGGATGGAGTCGATCACTGCATGGATTTCATCATCCGCCAGTCGATGCTGCCGCAGGTACGCATACCGGGTTTTTACCATATTCTGGAAATAGGGATCTTCCATCAGCCGCTTCCACCAGAACATAACGCTGGCCTCATGAGGCTCCACCCTGGTGTAGGCCCAGCCGGTAAAATCGATCCCCGGCTCCCAGTAATCAACATTGCCATAGCCAAGATTGAAGTCCCAGGCAGGCCCGGCAAAAAGTTTACCTCCATCGCTATCCTTCTCCTTATAAAAATAGTTGCTGTACCGGTACTTATCCACCTCCTTGGAAATCTCGCTGAGCAACATGAAATCAATAAAGGAAAGTACATCGAAATATTTCTGGTAGCCGTTTTCAGGATCAGTAAAATTGGTCGAAGTGAGTGTGTTTTCCGCAACCGTGATGAAATCCTTGATGTAGGTACGTTGGGCGGCGACAATCTCATCAGGGTCCGGATAATCATATTGAAAAATAATGTCCATGGCATTGGGATAGGCAGGAAATGGATTGGACTTCCAGCCGTCAACACCGAAAACGAAATCCCAGTCGACCTTATCTACCCGTATGATATACCCTCCTGTCAGGTCATCCCCCGTGATTTCATCCGGCTTCAGCGTGGCAATATCAACCCGGTTCTCGTCCTTTTTGATCTTTTCCATCATCACATAAACGCCTCTGTAGTCATTGTTCAGGACGAGCTCACAGTACACGGTACGGGTGCAGTAATGACCCATCTTCCTCCCCATATCAAAAGTCACCACATTGCGTAGCATTGACTTGTCGGTATACGGTGCATACAGCACCCAGTCATTTTCTTCGGGCATACCCAGGATGGAGACATCCAGGTTTTCGCCATCGCCATCGCGGGTTTCGAAGGCATAGGACTTTTTTGGGAACATCTGTGTTGACTGTCCCCTGATTTCTATACCGATAAATCCGTCGTAATTGTTGAATGGATCGCTCAGGCTATTGATCATTCCGGGTCCGTTATCAATGATTCCCATATGTGCCGTGATCTTTGGTTCATCCGGAATGGAAACGCCATCGGTATTGATCACCACGATGGGTAAATTCGACAACAGCTGAAGCGGCCCGGGAATTTCCTTCAGTACATCATCAAAGTACCAGCTGATCCCGGTTGTCATACCCTGAAAATCCCAGAAGATCACCATCCGTGTGAGGTCACCGTAGGTAAGTCCTGAAAAATCAAACTCCAGGTCATTCCATTGTCCCGGTACAGGGGTTTTGATGATCTCATGCGAGAATGTGTTATTATAGTTTTCGAATTTCAGGGCAACATCCCCTCCGGTCAGAGGGGCCATTACCTTGACCCTGTAGCGGGGGAAAAGATCGAAATTGGCAGCTTCATCCAGATCCAGGAGCATATAATCCCACATTCCGGCTCCGGAGACCACCCTGAAACAACGTTCAGACGGATTGACTTCACCGGGCGAAGGGTTAAGGACAATTTCTGAACCGCCTGTTGACACATACCAGTCCGGGGTAACTGCATCCCAGTTGGAAATCGTGTCATATTCCTGGGCGCTCAGTATACCCGGCGAAAAGATCACAGCACACAGCAGTCCCAATGATAACCATTTCATATACAGGTGCTTCACTCCAGGATTCTTTAATTTACAATAGCCGCATACCAAACCGCAAATTTACGCTTTTCTACTGCAATCCTCGAGTTTCTCGGAGCGAAATATAAACAGGCACGCTTCTTTTGTAATGGGCATATCATTACGTTATGAATTAGCGATATATGTCAACTATAACATTTGACTTTTGCTTTTTTATTCACTAAATTCACTCCTCTTTAACTCACGCTGCCCTTCCTTAAATCATACGACCATGCAAACCCTATTCATCATTACGACGTCGCAAAGCAGCCACCTGTACGAAATGTTTTACGTGGCTGCTTTTCTTGTTGCAACATGTATCCTCATTTTTTCGGGGATCAGGAACCATTACCCTGTTCGTACCTGGCTGCTGATCATCCTCTTCGGGATCCTTTGCTTTATCATCGGAAACAAAGCCATTACCATGAGCATTCCGGAATGGGGACAGCTCTTCCGGGGACATTCACCTTCTGACAGTGGCCGTTCGATGCTCGGCGGTATACTGGGACTGACGGCCGGGTTGCTGATCGCTCAGCGATGGCTCAGGTTCAACCGCCCGGTGCTGGATCACCTGACATATGCACTGCCGGCAGGCATTGCCGTCACGCGCCTGGGCTGCTTGTTTGGCGGTTGCTGCTTTGGTACTCCCACCTCACTTCCATGGGGTATTCAATATGGACCGGCTTCCCATGCTTTTCAGAGCCAGGTGGAACATTTTCAGATCCCTGCTGCCAGTGCAGCGTCGTTACCTGTGCATCCCACTCAGCTGTACGATATGTTGTTCTGCCTGTTCATCATCCTGCTTGTTTACCTCACCCGCAACCGCTGGAAAACATCCGGAAGCCGGTTCCTGTTTGTGATCATCTGCTACGCATCTTTCCGATTTGTGGAGCAGTTCTTCCGCGAATCCACCGGGACTGGTCTGCCATATGAATCTTTCCTCGGAATAAAAATGATGCAATGGCTTCTCCTGGCAGCCGTGGGCGTCCTGACCATCATCCTGATCCACCGGGAACGAAAGGAACAACTGTCCGCACTACCCTTGAAAAAATTTTTTAAGGTAAGCCTATACCGTGAACTGGCTTTATTGTTAACTGCTCTCCTGTTTATGATACCGGCCCGCAACTGGCTGGTTCCTTTTGAAAAGCTTACCCTGTGGATATTCATCGTTCCCTTGCTTACCCTCTATGTCCATCATGCCTATTCCAGCCTGACCGTTCCTTCCCTCCGGCGGATCATGCCTTTCATCCTGCTCATAATGATGGTCACGATGAGTCAGGACATGATCAACATGCCAACAGACACGATACCCCATCGTTACCGGGGATGGCTCAGCCTGGAGGCATTCGGAAGCCTGGGTTCGTATGAAGACAGGTACTACGACTGTGATGGTAACATCACCAAGAAATACGACCGCAATTATTCAACCTGGGGAGCAGGGGTTGCCTATCACTGGAAGCTGGAAGAGGACCAGCACCTGACGGCGGGGATCAATGTTTATTCTGCTGCTGATCAAACTGATGACGCTGATGAATGGGACTATACATCACCGGCAATGAATCTGGCCGTCAGCTATGATTCGCGGTATGCAGGCGGAAGCCTGGGAATGAATATTTTTTTCGATGATTTCACCATCAGCGACATAACTCCCGCAATTGCTGCCTGGGCGGGTAAAAAAGACGTACTTTTTGCAGAAGCAAGGATGCTTACCGATTATTACCAAATGGGGCGGCCGGGTATTTTCAGTTTCGGCCTCGGATCCGGATTGGGGAAAGTTGACCGGAGTGTTCTGCGGGCAGGTCTCTGCGTTGAATTTGACTGGGATCTCTGGAGTGATTCCAATCAAAGCTGGGTCTCGGGAATTAACCTTGCCGGAGATATATGGCTTACCGAATGGGCCACGCTGAAAGCCAGTGTCTTCCTGGGCAAGAATTATGGTGGCTCGTTAGGATTGAGGACGCATCTGGGGAAAGACCGGTGGAAGACACGGCCATAGATAAAAACGGTGCATAAAATCAGTAACACCGTGTTGATGAGTATGGCACTGCGCCAGGCTTCTGCCCTCAGGCCCTGATATGCCCCGTGTTCCATTTTTTCTTTGGAAAAAGCCGTAAGCAGGAATCCGGCAAAGAAACAGAGAAAGATCACTTCTTCGAAGATATTGGTTTTGATGACGGTAAAATATTTCGTCACCAGAAAAGAGGAATGCACAGCAAAAACGGGCATCTGGATATTCAGCCTGTGAACTGAATAAAGAATGCTGAGCACCATTCCACACAGGATCAGGATCAATCCCGGTATTTAATAGCGGTAAGGTATCATCCGTAAAAATGATCAGTTACAGGATCTGCAAATACGGATTCATCAGCCGGTAAACAGCCGAGGTCTGCTGTGTGGTGACTAGTGGATTGAACGATTCGGCCTGCAGTGCAACAGTTTTTAAGTACCCATCAATCGGCTTCCTGCAGTGCCCGGTCATCTCAACGTGGATCTTTTTTGACGGATCATTCGGCCTGTATTGGAGTGTAACTACGGCATCAATGGTTATCTTTTTATCAAAACCGGATCTGAACCATCCTGCGCGGTAGGTACAGGTCATACCCACCGGTCCCCGGTAAATATGAAGCACCTCCCCATTCAGGGTATTGGGGAAAACAGACGCAGGGCCGTCAAGCTGAAGTGGCTGATGATCAATCGTATACAATTCCACATGTGCAAGTTTAGGAGCGAATCGAGACCCGCAGCGGTGCCGCAGGTAGTACAAATGCCCTTTTTCAGGTGGTTCAAAGCTTTCGATAAAGATATCCGTAAGCTTGTCAAAAGCATAATAGGGACCCTCGTGGGTGGTGATGATGGTATAACCACTCAGATCCCTGTCGGTGACCTGGCCATCGCTCATTTCGAAGTTATAGGCCGCAAGACAGCGCGAGATAAATACAGCATCCAGGGGCATAGTGAACTACTTTTTTTTGCACAGGACAAATAAACTAAAATTCCAAATTCTAAAACCAAATTCCAAAGAAAATTCAAATCACAAATTCCAATAATATTCCCGGATCGTATCTCCTTTTGCAATTAAATCAGCAATACCGAATATTGAATACTGAATCCGAAATCCCTCTCACGCTCTCTTCCTGTAACGGTTAATGGCCAGTGCCGTGAATGCAATGGCAATCAGGGTCAGTGCAAGGATTTCCCTGCTGATGTCATGAAATGTGGATCCTTTCAGCAGTACCATCCTGTTGATCCGCATCACGTAAACGACAGGATTCACCAGGTTGATCCTTTGTGCCCAGAGGGGCATACTCTCCAGGGGAGTGAAAACACCGCTCATCAGGATAAATATGATCATGAAAAAGAATGCAGTGAACATGAATTGCTGCTGTGTGCCCGAAAAAGTCGATAAAAAGAGGGCGAATCCGAGGACGGCGACCAGGAAAATAGCCGAGCAGAGGAAGAGCAGGGCAATATTTCCTTCAAACGGTACATGGAAGATCAGTTTCCCCAGGGTCAATCCCAGTGCAAGGTCGATCAGCCCGATGACCAGAAAGGGTACCATCTTGGCAATGATGAAATGATATTTCTTCACAGGCGTCACATTGATCTGCTCAATGGTGCCGCTTTCTTTTTCTTTTACCAGATTAAGTCCGGCCAGCAGGAATCCGATGGCCAGAACCAGGATCCCCAGTATCCCCGGCAGCATATAGAATTTATAATTAAGCAATTCATTGTACCAGTACCGGTTTGTAACCCGTATCTGTGGGACAGGTACAAACGCCCGGCCAGCCGTATTTTCAGCAAGGATATTCTGGTTGTAATCACCGATCACCCCGCTCAGGTAGGCCCATGACAGCTGAGCATTGGATGCATTGATCGCATTGGCAGTGACAAATATTTTAACAGGGCTCCCTCTGCCGATCTCTTTCCCGAAACCGGCGGGTATCTGCAGGATCAGATCGCATTGATCCCGGCTTAGTAAATCATTGGCCTCCTGTTCAGAAAAGGTTGCAAACCTGATTTTAAAGAATGTCGATCCCTCCAGCTGACTGACCAGTCCTCTGGATTCGGTTGACAGATCCCTGTCGACAATGCACAGATCAATATGCCTGATCTCGAAGGTGATAGCAGGGACCAGGATCAGCATCTGGACAATCGGGATCCCAAAGATTGCCTTCCCGATAAATTTATCCCGGAAGATCTGGAGAAATTCTTTCCTGATCAAATAATAGATCGTCCTCATCCCTGATCCTCCTCCTTTTTCATTGAAGCCTGATTTTAAAATTCCTGACTGCCAGTCCAATAAATACCACCGTGAAGATGACCAGGATGAGGGTTTCCTTCCATACATGAAGGAATCCCGTTCCTTTAACCATGATGTTCTTGATGATCACGATGAAATATCTCGGAGGAAAGATGGAGCTGATCCACCCGTAGGCTTTCGGCATATTCTCTATGGGGAAAATGAATCCGGACAGCAGGATCGTTGGAAGCATCATGCCCACCAGGGATATAAAGATGGCCTGCTGCATGGTCTTTGATACGGTCGAGATCAGGATGCCGAGCGACAGGCTCATCAGAATGTAGAGCATCGCCTCGGCAAGCAGCAGAGCCAGACTTCCCTTCACGGGCAAACCAAACACCAGCCACGATAGGATCAGGATCAGGATAACGTCAACAAACGACAGAATAAAATACGGAATAACTTTTCCAAGGATGATGTGGGAAGGCTTCAGGGGTGAAACGAGCAGTACCTCCATGGTGCCGAATTCTTTTTCGCGTGTAATGGTTATCGATGTCATCAGGGCACAGATCAGGATCATGATCAGGGTGATGACTCCCGGCACAAACATGAACTGACTTTTCAGGGAAGGATTGTAGAACATCCTCACTTCCGGCTGCACCAGAAGTGTTCCGGCCCCCGATGTCCCTGCCAGTTCCTGGTTGAAATCCATGACGATTGCCATAATGTAATTGGTGGTCAGGGTCGCCGTATTGGGTTCTGAACCATCGGTGATGATGCTGATGGCTGCTTTGCCTTCAGCGGTAAGTTTCCGGCTGAAATTTTCCTCAAAGATGATCACCGCCTTGGTTTTACTACCCCTGAGCACTTTATCTATATCATTGTAGGTCAACAGGTTTTCACTCTTTTGAAAGAAGCCGGACGAACATATTTTATCGGATATTTTTAGTGTCATCTCATCCTTTGAAAGATCCAGGAATGCGATCCGGGCATTGACCAGATCGGTTCGTACCACAAAACCGAAAAGAAGGATCTGTGCGGCAGGGATCCCGAAAAGAATGATCATCGTCCGGTAATCCCGGAAGATATGCAGGAACTCTTTTCGTACAAATCCGAGGAATCGTTTCATGGCTCAGTTTTTTCCGGGACGGGCTATGCGAATGAACACTTCTTCCACCGTATCCACCCCGTATTGTTGCTTCAGCCCGGAAGGTGTGTCCAGTGCGACAATCTTACCTTCGCTCATAATGGAGATCCTGTCGCAATACTCAGCTTCATCCATATAATGTGTTGTAACAAAAACCGTTATACCCCTGGCGGCCGTTTCATAGATCATCTCCCAGAACTGACGCCGGGTAACGGGATCAACACCCCCGGTGGGCTCATCGAGAAAGACAATTTTAGGCTCATGCAGGACTGCCACGGAAAAGGCGAGCTTCTGCCTGAATCCGAGAGGGAGATCCGCAATGAACCGGTCGCCGTATTCTTCAAAGCTGAGCTTTGCCAGCAGGCTGACCGTCCGCTCCCTGATCAGCTTCTTTTTCATCCCGTAAATACCGCCATAAAGCATGATATTTTCTTTTACGGTCAGATCCTCATACAGTGAAAACTTCTGGCACATATACCCGATATGCTTTTTGATCTGTTCCGGCTGTTTTTTTGCATTGAAACCTGCTACGATAACTTCTCCTGAGGTAGGCTCCGACAATCCTGACAGGATTCGTATGGCGGTTGTCTTTCCGGCTCCGTTTGCGCCCAGAAAGCCAAAGATCTCGCCTTCATGAACCTCAAAATTCAAATGATCATTGGCGATGAAATTCCCAAAACGTTTTACCAGATTATGAACCGATATGACCGCGTTATGAACCATTTTTCTACAATAATTGAACCCCTATATTTGTGCCATATGGCAATAGGGTAATTTATTCCTATTTTAGTGGGATTTCCCCGGTGGAAAGTCGGGAGGGCGTAGCCCGACCGACTTTCCACACCCTTTTCATTTTTAAAACA
>JAGONC010000037.1:4835-29296 GCA_017993235.1 Lentimicrobiaceae bacterium | reverse complement strand
TGGGTCTTTCCAAAATATTCAACATGATCGTCCTGGGAGGCTACCTGAAGGTGAAACCGGTTGTCAAACTGGAAAATGTCATCCTTGGATTGAAAAAATCTCTTCCGCATCGGTATCACCACCTTAACCCGGACAATGAAAAGGCCATCCTGCGCGGCATGGAAATCATCGAAGAAGTCAAGGTATGACCATGGATGACTATCATTGACCTAAAATCCTTTCTCGACACAGCTATCATATCCTGGGGACGACGCAAAACCATTGTAGCCAATGCCAGGAAATGGATAGCACTGATGGATGATGCACCCTTCGACTTTATCATGAATTCTTCTTCACTCAGAAGACTCGACCCTTCCGATCCGGTCCGATATGATTATGCCCTGTTCGGAATCGGGATGTACGAAGGTTTCTGAATTATATTTGCATCAACACTCGCAACAAAACACAGAAACCATGAAAATAATTTCCCGGATCAGGCAATATCTCCATGCGAACAAAATAAAAATCCTAAGGCAGCGACTGAAACTCCGAAGGATCATCTTTGAATCGGATACGCCTGCAGGTAAGCGGTTCGATATTACCCTGCTGATCACGATCCTGTTCAGTGTACTGTTGGTGATGCTTGACAGCATCCCTGCTGTCAAAGCCTCTATCGGAAGTTTTGTAAAAGTGATTGAATGGATCGTGACCGGTCTTTTCACCCTGGAATACCTGCTCCGCGTCTGGACCATTGGCCGTCCGATAAAATACATCACCAGCTTTTACGGCATCATTGACCTGGTTTCCGTACTGCCAACCTACCTGAGTCTGCTGATCTCAGGATCCCAGTACCTGATCATCATCCGTATCATCAGGATGCTGAGGATCTTCCGCATCCTCAAACTTGGCCGTTTTCTCGCTGCATCCAATGTTCTGGTCATTGCCATGAAAGAAAGCCGGCACAAAATCGTGGTTTTCCTGGAGGTCATTCTGACCATTGTCGTGATCGTGGGAGCATTCATGTACCTGATTGAAGGCCCTGAAAATGGATTCACCAGCATACCTGTTTCGATCTACTGGGCAATCGTTACCATAACGACTGTTGGATACGGGGACATTTCACCAGCGACACCCATTGGACAGATGATTGCGTCCGTGATCATGATCCTGGGTTACGCGATCATTGCCGTGCCCACCGGCATCATCACCATGGAGATGTCCAAGGCACAGCAGATCTATAAGAAAAAAAGTGACACCCAGTTGTTCTGCTGGTCATGCGGGGAATATACCCATGATCAGGAAGCCAATTTTTGTAAAAAATGCGGAGCAAAACTTGCCAAAAAAAAGGCAAAGCCTAGTAAAAATAAGTGACCCCTTTTTTAATCTCCTCGCCCGTTGCAGTCTCCAGCAGTAGCCTGTACTTTTTAAAGACTTCACGGGGTTGCCTGACACCATTGACCGACATCATACCGGAGTCAATATAGACCACATATTCACCACCTCTGGTAATGATCCCGTCCTTCAGCAATTCACTTCTCAGAATGGATTCGGTTCTGTCAATGTGTCCTCCATAGTGCAAAATATCCCTTTGTTCGAGATCTGGTGCATCCGGTGGAGAAATAAGGTCGTCCTTTCTGAGGTCAGGTGAATCCGGAGGAAAGAAACCGCGGATCTCCGGCAGATCTTCCAGCTCAGGGTAGTTGTAAAGGATATCCGGAAGTTTTAGATCAAATGGGACGAAACGGTCAAAATCATCTTCTCCCCACTCCTGTTCTTCTTCCCCAAAGGGGGAAGCATCGTATAAAAAGGTTCCGGTCAGGGAATCGATCTTTTCATACATATTTGTCCATGATGTGTCCGAATCAGCATAGGATTCCCAGAATTTCTCATAATTCCAATTAAAATTGCTGTCAGAAGGCCACGTAAAAAAATGCACACCCGGTCCGAAGTCAAAATAAAAGTCTCTGGGGGGGCGACATCCATGGGGCATTTTTATATCCAAGCTGTCGGGCAGGTACAATTCCTGAAGCTTGAGCTGAGCTTTTTTCAGGGCTTCAAGGTACTCCTGATGCTCAAAATCACGTTCCTGCCGGAATGCTTCACGGTATTGCTTTTCAGCTTCCTGCCCTTCTGTGACCACCTCCTGCATCTGTTTGCGGGCCTGCTCCTGTTGCTTCAAGGCTTCCTGCCGTTCTTTGACCGCCTCCTGCATCTGTTTGAGGGCCTGCTCCTGTTGCTTCAGGGCTTCCTGCCGTTCTTTGACCGCCTCCTGCATCTGTTTGCGGGCATGCTCCTGTTGCTTCAAGGCTTCCTTATATTCCTGAAGTGCTTTTTGCTGCGAAACAGTCAATGAATCCGTTTTTCGGACCGAATCCGGAATAGCGGGACCGTTATCGGAAAAGACTTCCGGTTTTTTTTCAGTTGCACTGCTCCCGGTAAAGAGTTGATTACTACCCATGAGTCCCTGGAAGCCTGGATTAGTGTACGTTTTCTCTTTGAAGAGATTTGAAAGGGAAAAATCAGGCCCGGGATCCTCTTTCATTGAAAGAGCTGCTGTTGCAGTGAGGGTTATGAGAGCCATTGTGAACAGTAACATAATCAATCCTCCTGTGTTTTCTTGTTTAAGCGATTTAGGATTTACCATTCTTTTAATTCGTATCAAAAGCTGGTTTTTACTGGTCGCCAGGGCGGCCGCGAAGACAGGTGGCCTTGCGGATAATTCCTGAAGACTTGCCAGTGCCTTTATATAGGTGACAGGATCCTTGCAATAGGTTAAAGAAAGGTCATCGCAGATAAATTCCCTCTCAGAACGGATCCTGACGGATAACCACCAGACCGCCGGGTGAAAGAAGAAAATGGTCTCGATGAAAATCTGTATCATATTGACAAGGTAATCCTTCCGGTAGATATGCGTCAGTTCATGAACCAGAACAGCCTCCAGCTGACCGGGAGGTATTTGTGCCACTGCACCCAGGGGTATCAGAATGACGGGTTTAAAAAATCCGATTACCGAAGGGATCCTGATCTTGACGGATTCGTAAAATCCGACACGACGCCTGATATGCATCCGTTGCCGGAGATCTTCAATCCGGTTCTTCCATGTGTCATCCACCGGATATACACAGGATGATTTCAGATGACGTGAATAGAGGTACCCACCTGCAAAACGACATATAAAAACCAGCATCCCGATCATCCAGATGGATGATACCAGGTCAAGGTGACTGTTAATAAAACTCAGCAAACGGTCAAAGAATGCCCTGAAGCTGATCTGGCTGATGAATGCATTGTTGTCATACGATTGAAACAAAACAGATAACTGCTGCGATACAGGATTAATTTGATCATTATGGGTTTGTATATCAGCAAGATGAGGTTGACCAAAGTATAAATAAATAAACGTACAAAAGGAAAGGATGGGAATCAGTAACAGGGCCGTCAGTGAGGCGACATACCTTGTCTTCAAAGCAGAGGGAGGTATGAAGCACCTAATGAGCCTGTAAAGTAAGACAATGAAAAAGCCTTGCCAGAGTGAATGCAGAAGCATCCATCCAAGGGCATTCACCATTGATTCAGGCAGATAGACTCCTGCGATGGTCATCGATCACCTCCTTCCATTTTATGAATCAGGGCCTTGATCTCTTCCAGCTCGGCATGAGAAGCCTGATGATTTCCAAGTGCCTGCAGTACCAGTTGCTGGGCCGAACCCCCGAATGCAGTTTCCATAAGCCTTTCCAGCAGTTTATTCTGCACTTCATCCTTTTTCAGATTGGCCATGTATACGTGTGTCCGTCCATCCACCTGCCGGGTGACGATGCCCTTATCGGTCATGATCTGAAGGAATTTAAGCGTAGTGGTATACCCTACCGCCCTGATTTCATTGAGCTTATCGTTTACGAATCGGACCGTGCAGGGTCCCTCCTCCCAGAGGATGGTCAGAATCTCAAGCTCGGCATCGGTTGGTTTTGGAATGATTGGATCGTTCTTCATTATTGCACTATTACGAATAATTTCGTAGACAAAATTAATCTTAGAACGATCGGAATGCAAATTTTAGTACGAAATATTTCGTAAAAGAGTGTTAAAAAATGTTAAGATGAATCAGGACAAGCTGCCTACCTACCTCCAATCCCTTCCCTGCGGTACGATCGCATCACCACCCAAATGCCGGCAAGCAGGGAAACCATGGCAATGATGAAAGCCCCAGTAAAGCCAATCCATTCGTAAAACATCACTCCGATAAGTGGAGCGAAAATTCCACGGATACCCGTCAGCGCAAGATGCACGGCCTGATAGTCGGCAGTTTCTTCCCTCGGACAAAAATAGGCTGAGCCAATGTACCACAGCAGGGCCATCATGGCATCAAAAATGCCAAACAGAACCACAAAGAAAATGAGCAGGTAGAAGATCCGAATGTCCCACAGATCAAAACTGAACGGGAAGTACTCTGTCAATACCACGAACAGCAGGGCCATAAAGAGAGCAGCAAACGTATAGGCTCCAAATTTTCGTGGATCCATGACCCCGAGCAATCTCCCAAAAAAAGGCAGTAAAAGAATGGAAAGAACGGTGTAACCATTCCGGTAGAACGCCACACTCGAGTAATTCAGATTTAATGCGTCTTCATAGAAAAGGATGATCAGGGCGATGGAAATCATATATCCGAATCCATAGATCATGAACGCGAGCTCAAAATGCCAGAAGGGTCTGTTGCTGCGCAGGATCCCGACCATTTTCCTGACCGATTCCCGGATGGAGTGGCTGAATGTCTGAGGTGCCAGTTCGGTAATGATATCCTGATGCTCGATGCGCGATAGAAGATTGATGGAAATGATTCCAAGAACGGCGACGATGGGAAATATATAGGTAAATGAATAATGGTCATGATCCAGTACCAATCCATAAACGAATGTGGTGATGATCAGGATCAGCTTGTTGAGGGCTGTGGCCATGCCATAAAGTCGCCCAAAATGATGATGCGCATAATTGGATTTCAAAAACAGGGTGATAAGAGGGTAGACAACAGGTGTAGAGAGATAGAAGACCAGAAAAATAGCCAGGAAGGAGATATGATAGATCATACCGTCTGTGTACATTTCCGGTGTCTTTGGAAAGAGAATGAGAAGAAACAGGGGTGCACGGGTAATGATCCCGGTGATCAGCAGCAGTTTCTTTTTGTTTTTTATCCTTCGCAGAAATTCATTTGCCACGATCAGCAGCAGGTAAACGATCACCGAAAACTGAAAAAGGATTCCCAGCTGATAGCTCGAGCCCTTGATACTCTTGATGAATACAAACTCGTTCAGGGCCAGCACGCCGAGTATGATGCCCTCAATGGCAGAATAGGCGATGTGCAGGCGGAAGGTTTTCTTTTCGAGCGGTGTTAATGCCAATCGCAGCAATTCCATTCCGTTTTTTCGGGTCGAAAGATAGAGAAATTCCGGAAATCAGGATCATCCTGCCGCAAGATGACATTCATCCTCTCTACCAGTGGCTTACGACTAAAGAGATGAATGGCGTGATGGATGCAAAGGTCACCTGGAACTTTCAGAAGTTCATGATCGATGAGAACGGGCACCTGGTGGATATGGTTCCGCAAAAGGAGAAACCGTTCACCGAAAAGATCGTCAACTGGATCACGGAATAGTTACACAAAGCGCTTTCCCGATAGGATTATTCCATAATTTTTCTATTTTAGCCCGTTAAATCCTTCGCGGTGAACCGGCAGATCCTCCAACTGGCTGTCCCCAACATCATCAGCAACATTACCGTTCCCCTGCTGGGAATGGTGGATCTGGCGATCATGGGTCATCTGGGTTCCGAAGTGTATGTCGGTGCCATTGCATTGGGGGTGATCATTTTCAACTTCATTTACTGGGGATTTGGATTCCTGCGCATGGGCACGAGCGGCTTCACCGCCCAGGCATACGGTGCAAGGGATCTGCGTGAAATGATCACAGTCCTGGGGCGCTCATTACTTGTTGCACTGAGTGCGGGAGTTCTGATCCTGATTCTTCAGAAACCCATTGTTCTGTTAAGCTTTTATCTTATCCACGGAAGTGAGGAGGTAGAAGCACTGGCCAGGCAATATTACTCGATCCGGATCTGGTCGGCACCGGCCACACTATGCCTGTATGCCTTCACCGGATGGTTCCTGGGCATGCAGAACGCAAGGATAACGATGGTCATTGCCATACTGATCAATGTGCTGAACATTGGTCTGAATTTCCTTTTCGTCTATGGTCTGGGGATGAAGGTGGAAGGTGTGGCCCTGGGCTCCATGCTGGCACAGTATGGCGGGCTCATCCTCGCGGTAATGCTGTTCCTGCGTTATTACTCCAGAATGACCAGGTACTTCGAAATGGCTGCGCTGAAACAATGGGCAGCCTTCAGGAGATTTTTCATGGTCAATAAAGATATCCTTCTGCGCACGCTGTTCCTGATCGTGACTTTTTCATTCTTCACCGCACGCTCTGCTGCAGAAAACGACACCATACTGGCCGTCAACACGCTGCTCCTTCAGTTTTTGTTCATTTTCTCCTATTTCATCGACGGATTTGCCTATGCAGCTGAGTCGCTCGTAGGTAAATATACCGGTGCGAAGGACCCGGTACGATTAAAAGCAATGATCCGGCATCTCTTTACCTGGGGCTTTTTCCTGAGCATTCCCTTTACACTCATTTACCTGGCCTGGAACGAATCCATACTGAAGATACTGACAGACAACCAATCGCTCATCACCCTGGCAAAGGATTATATGCCGTGGGTGGTGCTGGTTCCGTTGCTCTCCTTTGCGGCATTTATCTGGGATGGGGTTTTCATCGGAGCCACTGTTGCAGCACCCATGCGGAACACGTTGTTCGTGGCGACATTCCTGATCTTTCTGCCCACCTACTTCATTTCCAGGGAATACATCGGCAATCACGGGCTCTGGCTGGCGATGCTGCTGTTCATGGTGACGCGCGGGGTGATGCTGAGTCTGTACGCAAGGAAGATTCTGGTGATGAGTAGGCGGTAGGCGTCGGGCAGTAGGCAGTTGACAATTGACAATTGACAATTGACAGTTTACAATTTGACAATTGTCTCCAACCCGTAATTAACTGCTTGTAGCTTACCCTGACATCTTTTAACAAAACATTAACTTCTCTCAGACAACTTTTAACATCACGGTCTGTTATAGACATATACATTTATAAATATAACACCAATGAAAAATCGATCGTTATTGCTAGCCGTGAGTATAATTCTTGTAACTCTCACAAAATCAACTATTTTTGCTCAAACTACGTCATCTTATCCCCTGCTGATCGGTGACACGGTGCCATCGTTCAAGGTGGCTACCTCCCAGGGAATCATGTATTTCCCAAACGATTACCAGGAAAAGTGGAAGATCCTGTTCAGCCACCCCAGCGACTTCACGCCTGTATGTACCTCCGAGCTGCTGGAGTTTGCGCTGATGCAGGACGATTTCCGAGCACTCGGCTGTGAACTGATCGGGCTTTCTGTCGACGGGTACGACAACCATCTGGATTGGATCGCCTCGATGGAGAACCTCGAATACAAAGGCCACAAAGGCATTCAGATCCGTTTCCCGATCATTTCTGACGTTAGGATGGAGGTTTCCAAAATGTTCGGTATGGTGCACCCGCATGCAGCTTCGGCCCAGACTGTCCGTGCGGTCTACATCATGGATCCGGCCAATGTTGTCAGGGCCATCCTGTATTATCCCCAGACCGTGGGGCGCCACATGGAAGAGATCAAACGGTTACTGGTTGCTCTTCAGACAGTGGATAAATACCGCATAAACACGCCTGCTTCCTGGCAGCCGGGAGATGACATCATCGTGGCAAGTCCTCAGACCATTGAGGATGCCAAATGGCGCGAGGAGGCCTATAAAAGGGGGGATATCCGCTGTTTGGACTGGTATTTTTGCTATAAGCCACTGAAGTAATCAATAATCTGCCTTCCAGCACCGAACGTATAAAGCATCTTCCTTAAAACGTTGAATGATGGTTTGTTGAGTCGAGAATCTCGCCCCCTGTGCCATTTATGATTGACCAGGTTCCTGTCCCGTAATCCGGTATGTTGCCGTTCAATATCGCTGTATCTCCGGGAAAAAGGTTTTGATCGAGGCCAGCATTGGGTTTGGGAACGCAGCTGAACGTTACATTCTGCGCGGTCCAGTGCTGGCCATTCCAAATCTGGATCTTATTTATATCTGTATTATATATCAGCATTCCATCAATAGGATTATCGATGGAATCGCGCTGAGCGGTGCTCATGACAACCATAGCGCCAACAGATCCGGAATGAAGGGAATAGGGAACAGAAAGAAGCTGGGAGGTTCCATGGTCAATGTAATCATCTCCCCCTTCCGGATCAACCCCGACCTTTAAAAAATAGTTGCCCGAGCTCCATACGATCTTGTCAAAGGCACCTGACTCCACTTCCCCCATCCCGATATTGATGGTAAACTGCCCAAAAAAGCATTAGCCTATTATGGAAAAATAGGCTTTTTTATGAATCAGATCACTCGTGCGCTCCGCTTACGGTGCACTTCAATCCTGCCAGCATATTGCAGTAGTTTTCGCGCGCACCTGTAACAAATGCAGGTAAATATGCGTCGTATATTGGATTCTGAACATTTCTGTTATGAAAAAATCTACTATTCCTTTTAAGGCTTGCCTTCTGCCGTTGCTCGCAATGGGTTGTGCCTGGCCTGGCTTAACGCAGACATCCAATCCTTTTCTTTTTGGAAACGTTACCACAAAGGATAATATAACCTACTCTGGTCCCATCCGCTGGGGAAATGAAGAGGTACTCTGGACCGATATCTTCAACTCGACAAAAACAGGAAATGATTACCTGCAACACCTCAGGCAGATCAATAATAAGGTGCTGATCATAGAAAATGAGGATCAGAGGGAATTAATGAGTATCGAGGTTGATGATGCATTCAGCCAGATCCATACCTTTGAGTGTCAGTTCGGTGATATCCTTTCGCTGGATATCATCAGTAGTGCAAGGGTTGACATGCGTTTAAAGAATAATTTCGTTTATCATCTCCGGAATGGATCCAATGATGTCGGAGCTGAGATCCAAATCCTGGATAAAAGCTCCGGGCATATCAATCTGCCCTGGGATAAGATCAGGAAAGTGGAATTCATGGATGCACCTGCTGACCTGCAGGACGGCTTCGGTAATCCGCTTTACGGAACCGTCTACACGACTCAGGGAGAATTTTCCGGCCAGATCGAATGGGACCAGGATGAACGGCTTACCACAGACATCCTGAATGGAGATACTGAAAACGAAGAATTGGGGATCCCCTTCGGAACGATCCGCTCGATCATCCGACAGGGTAATGGATCCCAGGTTATAATGGTTAACGGCGACGAATTCTACCTTACAGGAAGCAACGACGTAAACAGCGAAAACCGGGGTATTATCGTAACAATCAAGGGTCTGGGCCGAATAGAGGTTCCCTGGGAAGCTTTTAACAAGATTATTTTTGATAAAGATGTTGTCGGTGAAGGACCTGGCTATCGTGACTTTCCGGTGGCTGAATCCCTCAAGGGTATCGTTTACAGCAAAAGCGAGCAGGTATTATCAGGGGGGATCGTATTTGATATGGATGAAGCATTTGACACGGAGTTCCTCCAGGGTAAATCAGAGAAAATCGAATATCAGATCCCTTTCCGGAACATAGTTTCGATAGTCCCCACAGATGCAAGATCATCCGAAATCAGTCTCCGGAACGGTGAAAAACTCTCCCTCTCCAATATGCAGGATGTATCCTTTTCAAACAATGGAATGCTGATCCTTGAAGACACTTCTTCCATCATACAGATAGACTGGAAAGAGGTAATGGAGGTCAGGTTCAGGTAGCCATTCACGATTTTCTTCTATTTTTGTGTCCACGAATCATGTAAATATCCAATCCGTGGACATGAAAAGACAGTCATCACCTTCGCGCAAACAGGTTCATTTTAGGCCCAAAGAAGTACTTGACGATTACCGGATCGCGCTCGAGAGCCGGAACGCCAGTCTGCTGGGAAGAAGGGAAGTGCTATCCGGCAAGGCCAAGTTCGGCATTTTCGGTGACGGAAAGGAGGTACCCCAGCTGGCACTGGCAAGGGTATTTCAGAAAGGAGACTGGCGCTCGGGTTATTACCGGGACCAGACCTTTATGATGGCAGCGGGTCTGATGTCACTGGAAGAGTTCTTTGCCCAGCTGTACGGTGACACTGACCTGGAAGCCAATCCAACCAGCGGGGGCCGGATGATGAATAACCACTTTGGCACCCGCTTTCTTGACTCCGCAGGGAACTGGAAACCGCAGACCAGCCTGAAAAACATTTCCGCCGACATCTCTCCCACTGCCGGACAGATGCCACGGCTGCTGGGCCTGGCGCTGGCCTCCAAAATTTACCGGCAGAATCCTGCGTTGGCCTCTCTGACCGATTTTTCAATGCAGGGTGACGAAGTAGCCTTTGGAACGATCGGGGATGCCAGTACCTCGGAAGGCCACTTTTTTGAAACGATCAATGCAGCCGGTGTGCTCCAGGTACCCATGGCTGTATTTGTCTGGGATGATGGCTGGGGAATATCCGTTTCCAATGCGTATCAAACGACAAAACAGAGTATCTCAAAAGTACTGAAGGGTTTCGAGAAGGAGAAGGACAGCAACGGACTGCTGATGTACCAGGTTCGTGGATGGGATTATCCTGCCCTGCGCAAGACCTTTACGGAAGCCATTGAACACTGCCGGAAAAAACACATTCCCGTAATAGTCCATGTTACCGAACTTACACAGCCCCAGGGACATTCTACTTCCGGTTCACATGAGCGGTACAAAAGCATCGAAAGACTGGAATGGGAGCAGGAATTCGACTGTATCCGCAAAATGAGGGAATGGATCCTGGCAGAGGGAATTTCATCCGAAAAAGAGCTTGATAAAATGGAAGATGAAGCTCTTGAACGAGCCAGACAGGCACGTGATGCATCCTGGGATCATTTTATGGTACCTTTACGTAAGAAAAGGGATGCCTTTGTGAAGCTGGTAGACCTGGCCGGCTGCAATTGTGCGAAAACCGCCAAAATTGAGGCCATCAAGGCAGACCTCAACCGTTTGGCCGATCCCATTCGAAAAGATATCATTTCCTCTGCCAGGAAAATCCTTAGGCTGATCTGTAACAGCTGTTCTAATCCGGAGAACTCGCTGAAAACCATCGTTACTCAATGGCTGGAAACAGAAATAGAGGAGGGACAGTCGCGGTACAGTTCCTGCCTGTATAGCGAATCGGATCATCGTTTACTAAACATAACGGATGAGGTAAAACCCGTCTACCACGAACATTCCCCCTGGGTTCCCGGCAGGCAGATCCTGCGTGATAACTTTGATTCCCTGTTAAAACATTATCCCCGGCTTGTCGTATTCGGTGAAGATGTCGGGAAGATCGGAGGTGTGAACCAGACGCTGGAAGGATTGCAGGCAAAGTACGGGGAAATCAGGGTGACGGACACCGGTATACGGGAAGCCACGATCATCGGCCAGGGTATCGGAATGGCTATGCGGGGTTTGCGTCCGATCGCCGAGATACAATACTTCGATTACCTGCTATATGGACTTCAGACCATGAGCGATGACCTGGCCACACTGCAATACCGTTCGAGGGGGGGACAGAAGGCACCGCTGATCATTTCCACGCGGGGACACCGGCTGGAAGGCATCTGGCATTCGGGTTCTCCCCTGAGCATGGTGATCAACTCCATCCGGGGGATGCATGTACTTGTTCCCAGGAACCTCACCCAGGCTGCAGGATTTTACAACACCCTGCTCTCATGCGATGAGCCGGCACTGGTGATCGAACCGCTGAATGCCTACAGGCTCCGGGAAAGGTTACCTGAAAATCTGGGGCAATTTAAAATACCGGTGGGTGCCCCGGAAATCATTCGTGAAGGCAACGACATTACCATTGTTACCTACGGTTCCTGTGTACGAATTGCAGAGGAGGCTCTGGAACAACTGGACGATTTCGGGATCAGCGCTGAACTTATCGATGTGCAGACCCTGCTGCCCTTCGACATCCATCATATCATCCTCAGGTCCTTGAAAAAAACCAGCCGGATCCTCTTCTTTGATGAAGACGTGCCCGGGGGAACCACAGCTTTCATGATGCAGAAGGTCCTGGAAGAGCAGGGAGGCTATGATTACCTGGATGCGAAACCGGGAACATTAACTGCAAAAGAACATCGTCCGGCCTATACAACCGATGGTGACTATTTTTCCAATCCGAATGCCGAAGATGTGTTCGAGACGGCCTACCAGATCATGCATGAGATCAATCCCTTGCGTTTCCCGAAGATCTTTTGATGCCCGGGATGGAATGCTGATGCTGTTTTTTACTGTATGAACTCTGGCACAGATTTTGAAAAGCGAATGCCCGATTTTAAAAAAAATTTATAATTTTGCAGACTTTATTAAATTCATCCAAATCAACTCGAATAAATAGAATTGAAAATGAAAGAACGTATTGATCTTCGCCTGTTCGTGGCTGCCATCTTTATTTGCTCAACCATGATGATATCCGCTCAAACCAAGGAAGATGTCATCAACACCTATAATGCAGGTGTGGCACTGGCCAATACCGACGTGAAAGCTGCCATTGAAAAATTTAACCTGGCGCATGAGATGGCTCTTAAGGTTGGCGCTGAATCCGATGATATTAAAATCCTTGTTGAAACACAATTACCAGCTCTCCAAAGCAAATATGCGGCAGAATTGTATAAAGCAAAAAACGTTGCCGAAGCCATTCCAAATTACCTGCTCGCAGTCGAAATGGCAGATAAAGTTGGAAATGTTGAAATAGCAGACAAGGCAAAAGAAATTATCCCCAAACTTTATTTCAGCCTGGGAAATGACTTCTACAAAGCTGAAAAACTGGACAGTGCGATGATCTGTTTTGATCAGGCGCTTCTTTATGATTCGACCTACGCCAAAGTCTACCTTTCAAAGGGCCTTGTTTACAAAAAACAGGATAATAGCGAAGCGATGATTGCTTCGATGGACAAAGCCATCCTGTTCGCCAAGCAGTTAAGTGACGAGAAAACTGCCACCACCGCCGGGAATGTCGTTAGGGACAATTTACTCATCAACGGCAACAAAGCCGTCAAGGCCGGTAATTTCCAGCAGGCCCTGCCCATGTTGGTCAAAGCAAACACTTATGGTGAACCAAAACCGGAGGTTTTCTACCTGCTGGCTCTTTGTCACAATAAAGGTTCCGAGTGGGATGAAGCAATCACTGCAGCTAACCAGGGCATCGCCCTTGAGACAACGCCCGAGGCCAAGGCCAAATTTTACTATGAGCTGGGCAATGGTTACCTGGGAAAGGGAGAAAACGCTTCGGCCTGCACTGCCTACAAAAATGCACTCTACGGCAATTACCTTGAATCAGCCAAATACCAGATTGAGACTGTGCTGAAATGCAACTAGGTTTCAATTTCCGCTAAATTATCGTATCTTCGCTTCATTAAGCAACCATTCCTTGCACGACATTGAACCCTTCTATGCATGGAGGCATGAGTACATAGCCTCTGAAGACGAATGGTCACCCTTTTACGGAAGGGAATACAGCGAATTCGAATTCAGTAACTGTATCTACAACTATTACATCCATCCTCAGTGGGATGAGATCGGGTCCCCTACCCTGTACATCAAGCTGTTGTATACGGATTATGACAGAAATTTTTGTGTGATCGAACTGCTTGGTGAATGGAACGATGCCATTCACAATGATATCATGTACTTAAAACGGAATGTCATTGAACATCTGACCAGCCACCAGGTCACCAAATTCATCCTGATCGGGGAAAATGTACTGAATTTTCATTTCTCTGACGAGGAGTACTATCAGGAATGGTCGGAGGAAATCGAGGATGGATGGATCGTTGCCATCAATTTCCATGAACATGTTTTACGGGAATTTAATAAAGTGCACATCAATCATTACATATCCTGCGGAGGTAAACTGAATTCCCTTGAATGGCGCACCTTCAGTCCGCAACAACTCTATGAAAAGGTTTCATCCCTCATAACAAAACGGCTGCCTAAATAAGCCATGATAAAAAGTGTCAGCATTACCATTCAGGGACGTGTTCAGGGAGTCAGTTTTCGATATTATACCCTTCAGCAGGCACGCCTGAACGATATCAGGGGCTATGTCAGGAATAAGCCAGATGGCAGTGTATTCATTGAAGCTGAAGGTGAAGAGGAAAAACTTGAGCTTTTCATCCGCTGGTGCCACGATGGTCCTCGCTGGGCAATTGTCGAAAATATTGAGATCACCGAACAAAAACCCGGAAATTTTTCCGGTTTCACTATCCGGTAAGGAATGTTGCTATGAAGCATAAAATATGAAGCATTAAATATTTATTATTTCATCCTTCATACTACATGATCAGTCTCCGCCCCCTGAGGATTTCTCGTTTACCTGCCGGACCCGGAAGTTTCTCGACTGTAAAGCCAGCCTGTTGCAATGAGCGCCTCACCGAACCTTTGGAAGAATAGGTTACAAGGATCCCACCCGGGTTCATGTGTTGAAATATCCTGGAGAAAACCTCCAGCGTCCAGCATTCTGGCTGAACCATCGGGCTAAAGGCATCGTAGTAGACCAGGTCAAATGACCCCGGCAGAATATATTCTTCAATCCGAGCCCGATGCTTCGTGAGAAAAAAATGACTTCCAACTGTCACATTTTTCTCCCAGGGTGCATGATGAATCTCATGAAAAACCTTTGCTACATCAAGATTATCAATAAAATCAATATAATTCAATTGCAGGAACAGGTCGTCAGGAACCGGCAATGTATCAATACCTATATAATCTACCTGCTTCGTGTCGCCGATCGTATGGTAGTACGTCAGTAGTGCATTCAGACCGGTGCCAAATCCCATTTCGAAGATGCGTACGGTTCCCTCATGCAAAGGCAATGCTTCGAGGCCGCAGCGGATGAATATATGCAACGATTCACCCACGGCGCCATGGATCGAATGATAATGCTCATTCAGCTCAGGAACGAAAAGCGTTGCCGACCCATCATCCGTTTTGACAACCTGTATGCTCATCAATCCAATTTTAACGGTACCCAAAGTTACAAATCTATAAAACACCTATCTTTGCGCTTCAAAAATGGCACATCTATGAAAACAAAATCAATTATTATACTGATAATCAGTATATTAATCAGCGGAAATGTTGCGATGGCACAGAAAAAAAATAAAAAACAGACTAAACCTGAACAACCTGTACAGGAACTGGTGGTATTGAACACCTGGATGGATACCATCAGTTACCTGGTAGGTCATGATCTCGGGCTTCGCCTGCCCGGTTTTATGAAAGATGTAAATCTCGACATCCTGACCCAGGCGATCAGGGACGGGTTCAACGGCGTCGAAAGTAAATTCGATACCCAGCAGACCGACTCACTGATGACCCTATATCAAACCACACTTGCAGAAGAAAAACAAAAACAGGATAATATCGTGCTTGAACAAAACAAAGCTGCCACTGCAATCTTTCTTGCAGAGAACCGCACAAAAAATGGGGTATTGGAACTACCCAGTGGCCTTCAGTACAAAATGATCGAGGAGGGTGAGGGTGAATCACCCCTGCCAACCTCACAGGTTACTGTTCATTACAAGGGAACCCTGATCGACGGAACCGTTTTTGATTCATCCTACGACCGGGGACAGCCCATCACGTTTCAGCTCGACGGAGTCATCCCGGGATGGACGGAAGGATTGCAGTTGATGAAACCCGGAGGTAAGTGCATTCTGTATGTACCGCCCCAGCTGGGATACGGAGACCAGGGAGTTGGCCCGATCCCCCCTGGTTCGACACTGATCTTTGAGATCGAGTTACTGAGTTTTGAATGAAAATGACGGAACTGGTCTTTGTAACGCATAATCCTCACAAGCTTCAAGAAATCAAGGACCTTTTTGATAAAAGCCGGGTGCTGTGGCATTACCTGGACCGCTATCGGCTTGTGAGCCTGCAGGATATTGGTTACCTGGAGGAAATTCCCGAGACGATGGATACCCTGGAAGGGAATGCTTCCCTGAAGACCGCAACCGTGTACCGGCTCTTTGGTTGTTCCTGTTTTGCGGATGACACGGGCCTGGAGGTGGAAGCGCTGGGTAACCAGCCTGGGGTTCATTCAGCCCGTTATGCAGGAGAAGGTAAGAATTTCGATATGAACATCGAAAAATTATTGCAGGAACTGAAGACAACCACAAACCGTAAAGCCCGGTTCAGAACCGTGATCTCTCTGATGATCAACGGACATGAGATACAGTTTGAGGGGATAGCAAACGGAAGGATCATCGACACCAGAAGAGGTGCAGAGGGTTTTGGTTACGATCCGGTTTTCATTCCTGAGGGATATGATCAAACCTTTGCAGAAATGAGCCTTGAACGCAAGAACCGGATCAGCCACCGGTACATGGCTTTCCGGAAAATGATGGATTACCTCAATGCTTCTTCGATGACCATCGAATAAAGATCCGTCAGTGATAATCCCATAACGGTAACCATTTTGGGTACGATGCTGTGCCGGGTCAGCCCGGGTATCGTATTCACTTCCAGGAAATACAGATCCTCCCCGCTGACGATATAATCAAACCGCACGATCCCACGGCAGTTCAGCTGGCGATACAAAAACCGTGAAACATCCTGACAATGAACTCGTAGCGATTCGACCACCGGCGCCGGGGTGATCTCCTCTGCCATGTTGGGAGTGTATTTTGCTTCGAAATCAAAAAATGATTTCCGGCTGATGATCTGGGTCAGGGGAAATACGATGAGTTCATCTTTATACCGGATCATTCCACAGGTCAGTTCGAAGCCTGGGATATACCGTTCAATCACGATTTCATGGTCTTCCTTAAAAGCTTTCGCGATTGCCGGTTCCAGATCGCCTGAATGGTCAACCCGGGAAATGCCGACACTGGAGCCTCCGTTATTGGGTTTAACAAAACAAGGCAGACCCGGTGTCTGAAGGATCTCTGCCGTGTCGATGAGATCCCCTTTGGAAAAAAAGAATGAATCTGCAGTTTTAACACCCAGCGATCGGACAATTTTATTGGTGAAAAACTTATTGAATGTGACCGAGGAAGTAGTTCGGCTGCACGATGTATAGGGTATATTCAACAAATCGAAGTAACCCTGCAGCTTTCCATCTTCACCGGGTGTCCCGTGAATGGCGATAAAGGCACAATCGAAACCCATTTTTACCCCTTCATACAACACGGTGAAATCGCTCTTATCAACAGGGTGTGTTTCACCATGATCCGTGCATAGAAACCATTCATCCCGGTCAATCCGGATCAGAAAAACGTCAAATCGCGACCTGTCGAGGTGGCTGAAGACCTCCGTGCCACTGTTCAGGGATATTTCGCGTTCACCGGAATAACCTCCTGTAACCAGGGCAATTCGCTTTTTCATAACCAGTTGATTGGCTGGTAAAGGTAATGACATAATTTGTATCTTTGGCCCCCGTAAACAATAATAAACGATTTTTCCAGTTTAACAGTGTAGTGACATCCTTCAAAACAGGTCAGACTTAAAAGATGAGCTTTTTCCGGTTTTTAGTCAGCAAAACTTTTTTTAAAAACCTCCTGATAGCCATCCTTGTGACGATTGGATTGGCCCTGGTGACATTCAAACTGTTGGATAATTACACATTGCACGGACAAAGCATTCCACTGCCTGATTTTACAGGCAAGACACCGGACGAACTGAAATCGTATTCGGACACCTACCGGTTCAGGTTTACCATCATCGATTCGGTGTACAATGTCAAAAACAAGCCCGGCAGCATTATTTTACAGGATCCCCCCCCTGATTCGCCTGTTAAAAAAGGAAGGAATATTTACCTGACCACAGTCGCCATACTCCCGGAAAAAACGGAGATGCCCGATCTGAGGGATCTGTCCCTTCGCCAGGCTGTTTCGTTGCTGGAAACCTACGGATTGAGATCGGGACGGTTGACCTTTGTTCAGGATCCCGATATCGAACAGGGCAATCTTATTAAAAATCAATTATTTGAAGGCGATACGCTAAAACCAGGCGTGTTGTTACATAAAGGTTCAATGATTGATCTGGTTGTTGGGAAAAGCGTCAGCCAGATTGAATCACCTCTGCCGCTCGTGATCGGAATGACCCTTGACCAGGCATCTCTCACACTGCACAAAGCTGCACTGAATGTCGGAAAAACTCATTATCTTGATCAGGATGATGAGGAATACTACCGGATTTACCGGCAGGAACCCGATTACCACGGGAATCTGTTTGTAACCGTTGGATCGGAAGTCGATCTGTGGCTTCGTTCGGAAAGAAATTTTAATTTTGAGGCGCTCATAAAACGCTACCAGGAACCAGATACGTTGCAGGACTTATATCCTGATAAAGAATTTATCCAAATGGATACCATTGATTAATAATGAGAAATTTACTCATCATACCCATCCTTTTATTGATCTGTATGAGCGGGATCTCCCAGGAAGTGATTCTTGAATTACAGACCAATCCGGCCATCCGGTCCAGAGTCACCACACAAGGTGAATCACTTCCCTGGAAGGCATCCGGTATCGTTTCCGATGAGCCGGTAATGCTGCCGTTTTTTGATGACTTTTCTTCAAAAGATCCTTTACCCTCATTGACCAGATGGCAGGATCAATTTGCATTTATCAATACGGATTATGCAGTGAATCCTCCTGACATCGGGGTAGCAACCTTTGATGCCATCAATGATCTCGGAGAAATTTACCCGAATGCCATTCCCGGACCACCGACTTTTCCGGCCGACGTACTCACAACCCGACTGATCCGTTTGGACTCCCTTTTCAAGCCAATCGCAAGGCAGATCACTCCCGCTGATTCAGTATATCTCAGTTTTTACTACCAGCCCCAGGGACGTGGAAACGCACCTGAGTTCTCCGACCTGCTGGAACTGGACTTCGGTATCCTGTCGGGTGATTCAGTATTTATCAAGGTTGACTCGACCACTTACCTGGTCGACAAGACGTATTTTGCAGGGGATACCCTTTTACTGCCCTGCGGCCTGCCAGAGGACTCGGTCTGGATCTCGGTCAATCCCTATTTGATCCTCCACGGAAACCAGTACAAGCTTATACCCGGTGACCAGATCATCCTTCCCTGCGATTCAATCTTTGAACCCGAGGTCCACTGGGAGGTGATCTGGACACAAAACGGAACAAAACTCGATTCGAATTTTTTTATTCCGGGTAATCCTTTATCATATTTCCGGCGCGTCATGATCCCGATCGTTGATACGAAATGGTTCAGGCCGGATTTTCGCTTCAGGTTCAGGAATTATGTCAGTCTTGCGGATAATTCCCTTCCGAGCTGGCAAAGCAATGTTGACCACTGGAATATTGATCTGGTATACCTGAATGTTGACCGCAAAGCCAGTGATACAACGTTTAAGATGCTATCCTTCGTCGACCGTCCCCCTTCACTCATCCAGCAGTATGAATCCATGCCCTACCGGCAGTATATGAGTGATCCAACTAACATGATGAAGGATTCCATCGAAATGGTCATCACCAACCTGGATACGCTCATTCACAATACATCCTATCGTTTTACCCTGTACAATGAGCATCTGGTTCCCCTGGATACCTGCGATCAGGGAAACTGGGATATTTCGCCCGTATATACATCAGGCTACCTGGATTACATCAATTTCGCAAATCCCAGGGTGTGTTTTGGATTTTTTCCTGTCGACTTTACGTCAGACAGCGCTGTTTTCCATATCGCCCACTACCTGACCACGGGTGCCGGAGGTTATGAGGGATTGAATGACACGCTTTGGTCAGACCAGGTTTTCAAGAACTATTTTGCCTACGATGATGGCTCTGCTGAAGCAGGATATGGACTGACACCGGACGGCTCTCAACTGGCTTACCGGTTTGTTCTGAAAGAACCCGATACCCTTCGGGCCGTTCAGATGTACTTCAACGAGACCCGGAACGGAGCAAACCTGGACCCTTTTTATCTGGGAGTCTGGAAAGATGACAATGGTAAACCGGGGGAACTCCTGTACACACAATCTGCCAGTGCACCCGTTTACACCAAGGAACTCAACCGCTTCCACACCTACCTGTTCGATTCAGCCATAGCCATCGCCTCCACATTCTACATCGGTTGGATCCAGACCACCGATGACAACCTGAATATCGGTTTTGACAGGCATAATCAGGCGCAGCAGCAGATATTCTATAACACCTCCGGCGAATGGATCCAGAGTATACAGCAGGGTTCCCTCATGATACGGCCCGTTCTGGGCAAGCCCCTGGTTAAAAAAAATCCGGGTATGGTTGATGGTGGGGCGAAATCCATCAACGTAAGTCCTAACCCTGCACGGTGGGGCGAAATTTCCATCAGCCTGCCCGACCTACTCAGCGATCCGGACATACGCGGTAACCTTACCCTCCAGGTTCATAGCCTGACCGGACAGCTCGTCTACAACGGAATCTTTACAGACAAACTCGACATCAGCACATTTAACGAAGGCATGTATATCGTCATTGTCAGGGGCGATCCCGAACCGTTCTATGCCGAAAAGCTGATGATCGTACATTAAGGAATGAATTCCCTCACCTTCTTTGACCCGCAGCCTGAAGCCAACGATGAGGTTCAGGAAGAGCAGAGTGAACTTTATGAGCATTTCAGCCTCTGTATCGATAAGGGTCAGGGACCTCTGCGCATCGATAAGTTCCTGGCAACCCGTATAGAAAATGCTTCCAGGAATAAGATCCAGGCTGCAGCAAAGGCAGGCAACATCCTGGTGAACGACCGGCCTGTCAGGTCAAATTATAAGATCAAACCTGGCGACCACCTATCCATTGTTCTGAGCTTTCCTCCCAGGGAAATCGAAATCATACCTGAAAACATTCCTGTTCAGATCGTTTATGAAGATGATGATCTCGTGGTTGTTAACAAAGAAGCGGGCATGGTCGTCCATCCAGCCTTCGGAAATTATACCGGTACCCTGGTAAATGCTCTGACCTATTATTTCGACCACCAGCATAAACTGGGCTTGAAAGCAACTCCCCACCTGGTCCACCGTATCGATAAGAACACATCCGGAATCTTAATCGTAGCCAAGAATGAAATTGCTCAGTCGCTGATCGCCAGGGAACTTTATTATCATCGCATCGACCGCAAATACGTTGCATTGGTCTGGGGAGATTTTAAGGAGGATAAGGGAACCATCACCGGTCATGTCGGCAGAAACCTGCGGGACAGAAAAACCATGTCGGTCTTTCCCTCCGGCGAACACGGCAAACATGCAGTCACCCACTACAGGGTGATGGAGAGGTTCCGTTATACTACGCTGGTTGAGTGTACCCTTGAAACAGGCAGGACGCACCAGATAAGGGTTCATATGAAACATATCGGCCACCCTGTCTTTAACGATGAAGCCTATGGTGGTAACCAGATCCTGAAAGGCACCACGTTCACAAAATATAAACAATTCATTGAGAACTGCTTCCGGATCATGCCCCGTCATGCCCTGCACGCCCGCTACCTGGGTTTTATCCATCCCACCACCGGAAAACTGCTCGAATTTGACTCAGAGCTTCCTGCTGATATGACACAGGTGGTGGAAAAATGGAGAGAGTACGTTCAGTTGCCCTAACCAACTACTTAATAAATAGCAATTTACCGGTGAACGAATATCTATCCGAGTACATTTTCACCACGTAGACTCCGGAAGGATGTCCCTGCAGGTTGACAGAAACCGTAGATGAGGTGGTTTCGGCTATTCTGAAGGGAATGCTGTTGCCCAATACGGTATAGATTTCCATCGTCTCCGGGATGTTATCGGCATCCCCAAAAAATAACCGGAAGGTCGAGGGTTCATTCTGATCCCAGCTGATAACAGGTTCTACCTTGATATAATCTTCGATAAGCAATGTATCCGAGTTGACTTCGCCAGTGCTGATCAGTGAAACATCCCACGTTCCGTAAGATGGATATTCAATTCCCTCAGGATTTTGAAGGGTGGAAGCCGATGGAGTTCCTCCTTCGAAATACCATTGCCATTGTTCAGGTTTTCCTGAGGAAAGATCCACAAAATCCAGCCTGGATTTTACTGGGATCGCTGTTGTATCCGCTTTCAAGGAGGCGACTACAATGTTCGAATAATAGGTGCCTCCCAGTACCTGCACACCCTCATGGTCGGGATCCAGCCAGGGTTCAAGCTGCGATGCAGCATCCTGTCCGTTGGACTTCCAGTGATAGGAAAACTTTCCGTAAAAATCCGCCCCACCTGTATTTCCGCATGAGGACTCACCTCCGGTCAAAGTGCCGACAATAAGCCCGTGCTGATTCAGCAGCGGTGACCCCGAGGAACCGGCTTCTGTCACACCGTGACCGTTGGCGGTCGCTGTCCAGAATACGCGCCAGTGCGATTGAAGACCATTGGAAGACCATTGGGAGGAAAAGACAGGTTCGGTATAGGTCGAAATCTTTTTAATATCCCCCTGGGGGTGATGTATGCCCACACCTTCCTCAGACGCAACGTTCTGGCGGTCCCACCCAAGAAAAAACGGATCAAACGATGCAGGAACCATTGAATTCAGCCTGACAAGATAGAAATCAGAACCCGTATCCCCGGTACTGCCTCCATGTGCTTTCAGCTGGCACCCTTTCATGTTATCTTTGGAAGAAGGTTCGATCAGTGGATCAGCGCATGTCGATGATTCATAATTAAAATAAAAAACCCACTGCTCCAGGTTGCTGTCTGTGGCATACTCTCCGGAGTAATTTACTGCGCAGTGATCGGCTGTCAGTACATACGGTTCGAAATCCCTCCTTACGTTATTGACCAGTGATCCACTGCACCAGAACAGTGAAAGGCCCACCCTGCTCAGGATCCTGACGACACCCTTCTTTTCATCCTGCCATCCCTTGCCTTCGTCGCACATGATGTTCACCTGGCAATCGCCTGAATCGCCAAAGTCCCTCGAAGCATCAGTTATCCGGTCGTTCACTCCTCGGTAGAAACAGGCTATTTCCGCCAGATGGACATCAACGGATTCCTGTACGCCAAATGGCTCAAAATACTCCAAAGTCATGGATGATCCAGGAATGAGATCACCGACATACAGCCCCATGTGCGGTGTATTCTCATGGGTATATTTTCCCGGCACACCGGAAATTCGGTCATGATAAATGAAAAGTTCGCCTCCACGAGGAATATCAAAGCGATCAAAATAAGGGGCCAATGCCCTCGCACCCTTAATGTTCAGTGTAAGATGCCATAATCTTCCCTGGCCCGGCAGGGTAATCCAATTTCCGGAATGGGACAGATCAATGTCGACCGGGATGAGAACGGCTATGCGATAGGGGAAACCTTCTTTATCATTGAGACGGTCATCCTGGTGGATTTTATTAAGATCAACACTGTCAGTATAGACGGAATTCTCAGGCAACGATATCCCGTACCGAAGAGAAGGGATGATCCCCGGTGATGATGACTGTGCAAAGATTTCTGTTCCATTGAATAAAAGGAACAGCCAAAATCCCGATCTGAATATTTGCCAGAGAAGATTAAAATGATGGATCATCAGATGTGAAACGATAATCAGGCCGGTTTATTTCACCAGGGTGATCCTTTTGATGATGACATCCTCTTCGGTCTGCACACGTAACAGGTACAGCCCCGAAGGATTCCCTGCCAGGTCGAACTGCATCTGGTGCAGTATGCCCTGGCCTCCGGTGATCTCAAGGATCCTATCACCCACGGAATTGAAACATTGTATCGAAACCACATCCCGGATATCGCCTTTCAGGTCAAGCACCAGCTCGCCTGTGGTCGGATTGGGATAAAGATCGATGTTCTCTGCTGTCAGTTTACGGTCCTGAATGCCCACGTAGCCGACCTCCACAAAATTATCCCTGACCTCCGTGTCCTGCCCGTAGGCATTGTTCACCGTCAGGGTTACATCGTAGATCCCCACCTGTTCATAGGTGATGTTCGCCGGATTTTTTGCCGATGAAGTCCCCGGTGTACCGCCTTCGAACACCCATGACCAGCTGGTAGGATTGTTGGTGCTCAAATCGCTGAAATTGATACCAACCCCCACGGCTATGAAGGTCTCACTGGCCATGAAGTCGGCCTGCGGTACATCCCCCACATGGATATAGTTCGGCTTGGTTACGCTCTGTGATCCGTACTCATTGGCTGCTGTCAGCGTAACATCAAAATCACCCACAGTGTTGTACACGATCTCTCCGGGATCCTGTGCGTCGGAGGTCGCCGGCGTACCGCCCTCAAATTCCCACAACCACGAATCCGGATTGCCGCTGGTATAATCCACGAAGGTGGTGGATGTACCCGCCTGTAGGTACCGTTCGGGACTGGTAAAGTTGGGAACCGGTGCAGACACTA
>JAGONC010000037.1:0-4735 GCA_017993235.1 Lentimicrobiaceae bacterium | reverse complement strand
CGATTCCCTGCGGATGCTGATCGGTGGATTCCGAAGGTGTCCCGCCCTGGAAACTCCAGGCCCACTCGGTTGGATTGCCGGTGGAAAGGTCGGTGAAATTGACCGAGCCCCCAACGGGGATCATGGTCTGATTTGCCGAAAAATCAGCATTGGGAGGACCCAGCACCGTTATATAACCTGGCTTGGTTTCCGTGTCAGCACCAAAGTCGTTGATCGCCGTCATCTTAACCTGGTACACACCAGGGACCATATAATAGATCGGACCGGGATTCTGTACGAATGAGGCTGATGGAGTAGCTCCTTCAAACTGCCAGTTCCATGCAGTGGGATCCTGCTCGGAGGCGTCGGTAAAATAGACCGCTGTGCCGGCGATAACTTCTGTATTTTCCGTATAAAAGTCGGCAAGGGGTGCATCGCCAACTTCAATGTATCCTGTCTTTGTTTCCGTATCGGAACCAAAGGGATTGGAAGCGGTCAGTTTAACGGTGTGCGTTCCGTATTCAGCAAACACGATACCCTGTGGATTTTTATCGGTTGATGTCGAAGGTTCTCCGCCTGTGAATGTCCATTCCCACTCTACAGGGGTTCCCAGCGACAAGTCGAAAAAATTAACGCTGCTTCCTGGAGTGATTGTCGGATCATTGGCCTCAAAGTCCACAATGGGGGCAATGCCATACGTACCCGGTTGATAATCCTGACCTGTATTCTGGGGATCAAGCCAGAATTTAAGTTGCTGCGAAGGCTGGCTGCCCATTTTATCCCACGACCAGTAAAGTTTGCCATACAGGGAGTACGCTGGATTATTGCAATTATCCTCAGGGCCTCCACCGAGATCGCCGACAATATTGTGCATGTAATCGAAAAGCGGGGATCCGGAAGAACCCGATTCAACAATGGACCGACCATTCTCCGTTTCAGCCCAGTAGACCTTCCAGTGCGATAGAACGCCATTATTGTTCCACTCGCTTTGTCCCAGTGTCTGGGTATAGGTGGATATTTTCTTTATATCCCCCATGGGATGATGAATGCCCACTCCGCTGGTACTGGGAGTATTCGTTCGATTCCAGCCATTCCAGTAAGGTTCGTGTGTATCAGGAACATCCTGGTTCAACAGATAGAGTGCAAAATCAGATCCCGTGTACCTGTCGCCTTCTGCTTTCAGTTGGCACCCGGTCATGGTGAAGTTGGAAGGACCATTGGTACCGGAGCAGGTGGCTGCTTCGTACTTGAAATAAAAGATCCACTGGCCGAACATTCCTGAAGTACATCCCTCGCCGCAGTGATGAGCGGATAACACATACGGTTCAAGGTTCCAGGCCGTATTGTTGATGAGCGATCCTGAGCACCACCCCACATAGCTATCGGGCAGGATCATGTACTGCCTGACCACCCCTCTCTTTTCATATTGCCAGTCATCACCTTCCGGGCAATTCACATTGATCATGCACCAGTCCGATCCTCCTCTGTCGCTTCCGGGGAATGTCTCAAAGGATACACCCCGAAAAATATAAGCCATGTCGGAGATGCTGATGACAGGAAGCAGGGAAATGGATTCGGGCTGATAATATTCCAGCGTAACCGACTCACCCTGGATGATCTCCATGGCGAAAAGCCCGCTGGGATCATTGTTGAAATCCGTAAAAGCACCGATCACCTGCGTCTTCGTTTCATTGTAGGCGTACAATTCGCCGCCAGCAGGCAGGCTGAACTGGTCAAAATATAGGCTCACCGCCAGAGCACCCGGTGACTGAATCTTAAGTCGCCAGACCTCTCCTCCATTGGGTAATTCCTCCCATAATCCAGCGTGATCGCAGGTCACGTTCACTGGCAGGGTTTTTCCGATCCGGTAAGGCCCTGGACTATCCAGGAGATTATCATCAATGGTGGCAATGACATCCCGTGAAAGGGGTTCCAGTGTGATCACCGGTATGGGCCCTGAAAGACCCTCCACCGAAAAACTGGGTGGTACACCTTCGCGGCTGATTTGTGCCTGGCCGACCAGGGCAATAAAGACCAATGCTACACAAATGGGTAGCATCAACGTATTGTAAATCTGCTTGTTCATATGAAATTTGAGTTAATTATTTTACCAAGGTGACCCTTTTAATGATAACATCATCATCGATCTGCACGCTCAGCAGGTACAGCCCCGGAGGGTTACCGGCCAGGTCGATCTGCATCTGGTGCAGGATGCCCTGGCCTCCGGTGATCTCCAGCAGCCTTTCACCCACGGAATTGAAACATTGTATCGAAATCACATCCCGGATATCACCTTTCAGGTCAAGCACCAGCTCGCCTGTGGTCGGATTGGGATAAAGATCGATGTTTTCTGCTGTCAGTTTACGGTCCTCTATGCCCACGTAGCCGACCTCTACAAAATTATCCCTGACCTCCGTGTCCTGCCCGTAGGTATTGGTCACCGTCAGGGTTACATCGTAGATCCCCACCTGCTCATAGGTGATGTTCACCGGATTCTTTGCCGATGAGGTCCCAGGCGTACCGCCCTCGAACACCCATGACCAGCTGGTGGGATTGTTGGTGCTCAAATCGCTGAAATTGATTCCCTCTCCCACGGCAATGAAGGTACCGCTTGCCATGAAGTCGGCCTGCGGTACATCCCCCACATGGATATAGTTCGGCTTGGTTACGCTCTGTGATCCGTATTCATTGGTTGCTGTCAGCGTAACATCAAAATCACCCACAGTGTTGTACACGATCTCCCCGGGATCCTGTGCGTCGGAGGTCGCCGGTGTACCGCCCTCAAATTCCCACAACCACGAATCCGGATTGCCGCTGGTATAATCCACGAAGGTGGTGGATGTACCCGCCTGTAGGTACCGTTCGGGACTGGTAAAGTTGGGAACCGGTGCAGACACTACCTGGATATAACCGACCATTGTGGTGTCGTCTGTACCAATATCGCTTGTCACACTCAGGGTCACATTGAACTCGCCTGCTTCGTTGTATACGATTCCCTGCGGATGCTGATCGGTGGATTCCGAAGGTGTCCCGCCCTGGAAACTCCAGGCCCACTCGGTTGGATTGCCGGTGGAAAGGTCGGTGAAATTGACCGAGCCCCCAACGGGGATCATGGTTTGATTTGCCGAAAAATCAGCATTGGGAGGCCCCAGCACCGTTATATAACCTGGTCTGGTTTCCGTGTCAGCGCCAAAGTCGTTGATCGCCGTCAGTTTCACTTTGTAAACTCCCGGTACGGAATAATAGATCGGCCCGGGATTCTGTATAAAGGAGGTTGACGGATTCCCCCCTTCGAACTGCCAGCTCCAGGAGGTGGGATTTTTCAAAGATGCATCATAGAAATAGACCGCCCCACCCGAAACGATCTCCGTTTGATCAGCATAGAAGTCAGCCACAGGAGCATCCCCGACCGTGATATAACCCGTTTTGGTCTCCGTATCGGATCCAAAGGGATTGGAAGCGGTCAGTTTAACCGTATGCGTCCCGTATTCAGTAAACACAATACCCTGCGGATCTTGGTCGGTTGAGGTTGGAGGTTCTCCACCTGTGAATGTCCATTCCCATTCCACAGGTTTGCCCAGGGACAAATCGAAAAAATTAACGCTGCCACCGGGGGTAATGGTCGGATCGCTGGCTTCAAAGTCAGCTGTGGGGGCCACACCAAAGGTTCCAGGGAGATATTCCTGGCCCGTATTCTGGGGATCAAGCCAGCACTTAAGCTGCTGCGAAGGATCGTTGCCCATTTTATCCCACGACCAGTATACTTTCCCGTAGAAGGAACTGTACTGGTTCAGGTAGGGATTATCACAGCTCAGGCTTGACCAGGAACCTGTCAGGTCGCCGACGATCCTGTGCTCATTATCAAATAAAGGAGAACCCGAGGATCCGCCCTCGATCACAGAGGTACCATTCTCGGTCTGGGACCAGGCGCAGTACCAGTGCGACAGGACACCATTTCCCTCCCACGACTGGCTTTGAAGCGGGAGCGTATAGGTTGATATTTTCTTTATATCGCCGTTCGGATGATGAATGCCAACACCACTCGGGCTCGGTACATTGGTTCGGTTCCAGCCATTCCAGTAAGGCTCATGCGTATCGGGAACATCCTGGTTTAACAAATAAAGGGCAAAGTCGGAACCCGTGTACCTGTCGCCTTCCGCTTTAAGGTGGCATCCTGTCATCGTAAAGTTTTCAGGACCACTGGTACCTGAGCAGGTGGCTGCTTCATACTTGAAGTAAAAGATCCACTGGTTGAACTGACCTGAGGTACATCCTTCTCCGCAGTGATGAGCAGATAATACGTAGGGTTCAAGATTCCAGGCTGTATTGTTGATCAGTGTACCTGAGCACCATCCAATCCATCCGTCGGGCAGATACATGTACTGTCTTACAATTCCTTTTTTTTCAAGCTGCCAGTCATCCCCCTCTTCGCAATTGATATTGATCATGCACCATTGCGACTGGTCCCGTCCGTTTCCCTGAACCATTTCGAAGAAGACTCCCCGGAAAATATAAGCCAAATCGGAAATACTGATAACCGGCGATGATGCCACGGTTTCCGGCTGATAATACTCAATCGTAACGGATTCACCCTGGATGATCTCCGTGGCGAAAAGACCGCTGGGATCATTGTTAAAATCTGTGAAAGCACCTATCACCTGCGTCTTCGTTTCATTGTAAGCGTATAATTCGCCACCAGCAGGAAGGTTGAACTGGTCAAAATAAAGGCTCACCGCCAGAGCGCCCGGTGATTGAA
>JAGONC010000036.1 GCA_017993235.1 Lentimicrobiaceae bacterium | reverse complement strand
GGCAATCCCGCTTTAGCCTGAAAAAGAAGAGAAGCCAGATCGTACTGTAGGGGACCCTTTCTTCCTCCCTGATAATCAATAAAATATGGATTATTCTTGACCAGGAATATGTTTCTCGATTGAAAATCACGATACATAAAATAATGCGCATCTGCCCTGGCCAGAAATCCGGTAAGCGTCTCAAAATCCTCCTCCAGTTTTTGTTCGTCGAAAGGAATCAGGGACTGCCTGAGAAAATAATACTTGAAATAATCAAGATCCCACATCATCGACTGGACGTCAAAGGTATCCTTTGGATAACAAACTGCATAGTCCATGTCACGGCCTGCAATGATCTGAAAGCGCATCAGGTAGTCAAGTACATGTTTGTAGATCCCTTCGATCTTTGATGAGGAGAACAATTCGTTACCCCTGTTTTTTTCAACGAGTGAAAACAGGGAAATGTCACCCAGATCAGAAAGTAGATATGCATTTTGTTTGATGTCCTCGGCATAGATTTCCGGAACCGGGAGGCCATGGGATTGAAAGTGCCGGGTGAAGTCAAGAAATGCCCGGTTTTCTTCCTTCACAGGATTGTAAACGCCAATGGCCGACAGCTCACCACTCTGCAAACGGAAGTACCGTCTGGAAGAACCTGAACCATAGATAGATACGATGGACTCAGGCTTTCTACCCGACCATTTCCTGAAAAGCTGCTGTAGCATCTGGATTTCCAATGGAGATGGTGTTAATCCTGCAAATTTATTCAATATAATCAACTTTTACCCTAAATGATGGTTTAAAACAGCAACCGAACCCACCTGGTCAGGGAAAGATTACTTAATAAATGGCTGCACAAGATCAACGAGGAGCTGAAGGAGATGATCTGGTTTGACAATAATTTCTGGCCATTCTCATCTCTCATTTCACAATAACCGCCCCGCTTCCGTTATACGAATGATACTCCCCGTTATACATTGCTTCGGCGCTGACGGGTCCCATGTTGTATTCGCCGGTTGAAACGGCTCTGACGGTATAGTAGAAGTGCTTCCAATCCCTGGCTGTGGTGGTAAAGAAGGAGATGCGGTCGTCGCGAATATCCAGGTAATCCGGGTGCCGGGCATCCTTGATCCAGGTGAGTTCGCGCTCTGGATTCAGCCTGGGATTCTCAATTTCAAAACAGGCCGGCAGAATATCGGTTATGGCAACATTTTCGATCTGACTGAGCAGATCCGACCGTACACTGATCTTCACCACGATCAGTTCATTCTGTTCAAAAACCCTGGAACTGACCGGAGCGCCGTCGCGGGTAAAGAACGCTTTCCGTACCTGCATGTACCGGTCTTCCTCGGTGATCCTGCCTGAAGCACTGATCCCTTCGACAGCATAGGAGTAATAGAGTGTGCCCTGGCCGGTTGCATTCAATTCCACCCTTTTATTGTTCAGGTCTTCCGAAAGGGTCATGTCCTGTCCGGTAAAACCACGGGTCGCTGAACCATTGATCCTGACCGATGCTTGTACGGTTGATCTTTGGGCCCGGTTTGACAGTTTTCCCAGGGCCATGAGCGCAAAAGAGGCTTCCTGCGTCGAAAGCCAGGATTGCTGTTTCAACTCCAGTGAAAGTGCCTTTGAGAATACGGGGATCTGCAGATTTTCCGGATCCACATCCAGCAGGGTAGAAAGGATGATCGCCAGGTCGCGGTTATGGGAATAAAAACTTCCTCCGAATGATCGCTGGGAATGGACCGAACTGATTCCGGCAGGCAGCAATTTCCGGTAGCTTGCCTCATCCCCGGTAAGCAAATAGGCTGCGGCCAGCAGGTAACGGCTGTCATCCGTCATCTGCCCGGTGAGGGGTTTGTAATGATTCATCAGGGCAATATTCTGTGATCCGTTCAGGGCAAGGATATAAAGCGAATAAAAAATCTCTCTTTGGGGCCACTGGTAACGAATGGTGTTGCCTGCCTCATCCCTGAAATAATAATCTTCCGTTTCCTTTTCCTTTGCCCTGGAGTTAATGAATCGCAACATCTGCTTCAATGCATCAGGATCCGTTGCATACCCCGCTTTCCCGGCTTCCGTGATAAAATGCGCTGCATAGATGGTTCCCCACCAGCTGACCTCATCGCCACCGGGCCAAAAGAGCAAACCGCCGTCGTACCGCTGCAGGGAGTAGATCTTGCGCAGGGCTTCCCGCACGAGGTAATCAGGATTATAGGCCACATTTTTCTTTTCCTGGCCCACCTGCTTTGCCAGATCCGCATAATAAAGTAGCGGGAATGCCCGGGACACCACCTGCTCGACACAACCGTACGGGTAGTCGACCAGTTGGGTAAGATTTTTTGAGAACTCAACAACGGGTGCCTTGCTCAGCAAAAGATAGGAGGATGTGGTCTCACCCAGAAAATCGGTTTTGATTTCAAAGGATTGCGACCCGCCACCGTTGACAGCACCCGATCCGGTGACGGACTGAAGCCCTGCTGCAGGACGGACGGGAACCTGAACGTTTTCCGAAAACCGTTCACCAAAAGCCAACACCTCTATGGTGACATCACCCTGTCCGATAAGCTGATGGGCCCTTGCTTCAAAAACCACTTGTTTCTCCCCTTTTGCAGGGACTTCAACCAGGATATTATCACTGCCAATACCTGCCAGGGGACCTTTCAGGTTTACCGATACTTTCGCCTCCGTTGCACGATCAGTGGTGTTGGATATCATCACAGGAAGGGAGATTTTGTCGCCAGGACTGAGGAAACGGGGCAATGCCGTACTGATCACGATGGGATCAGCCACCTGGATGAAATGCCCGGCCCCGGCAAACCGATTGTCTTTATAGGCAACCGCCATGACACGCAACGTACCGGAAAAGTGGGGAATATCCGCTGTAAAGGTACATTCTCCCCTTGAATCGGCTTTGAGTATACCGCTCCACAGGGATACCAGCCGGATCCTTTTGCTGGTGAGAGGGCTGATGCGCCTGCTGAGATCAAAGGCCTCTCCCCCGCCGAAACTGGATCGCTGTGCCTTCAGCTCCGGATAAAGCCATGCGTACAGATCATAGGGACTGACTTCCAGCGCCCGTTTCTGGAAAAAATATGCATATGGATCGGGTGTCCCATAATCAGTGATCTGCAGGATCCCCTCGTCCACAACGGCAACGGTTACCTCAGCACCCGGTTCCGTCCTGACGGTAATGGCCTGTTTTGTCTTGCTTCGGGATGATTCCGGCGCCTGAACGGTAAGATCAAGCTTATTTCCCTTTTTCTCCACATTCAGGGATGCATAACCATGGGCCACGGTAATGGGCAGATCATCCTGCCCGATACGGCGAATGGCTGTGGCTGAGATATAAACATTGGGGATATAATCCTCAGAAATGGAGAACGTAAGGCTTGCTGCCTTATCCTCTGTGGTCACATACTGGTAATCCATCACATTGCCCCTTTCCATCGTCACGAGCAGGGTGCCGTCGAAAGGCGCGTTAAAAAGTACCTGCGCCTTATCGCCGGGTTTGTAGATTTCTTTGTCAAGCCCGATCAGAACCTCTCCTTCACGACTTACCTCAAAGGACGTGTAATCCGTATCCCCGTAACCATATGCATAAAAATCGCGGGAAACACAATTCGCACCGGGAAAAGCGGAGAGACGCACCTGGTACATCCCTGAGAGAGAGGGGGTAAAATCAAATGTGGCGGATCCGTCATTCAGCGTCAGATTCGTACTGTACATTATGGATTCCTGTTTTTCAGAACGGTAGGTATACCGGTTGCCACTGCGTTCGATCACCGTCTCCCATCGAATATGAGCAATCTCCAGGTACGCTTTAGACTGCGATACCTTCTCCCCCTCCCGGTTGACAGCCACAAAGCCAAGATGAACAGGTTTACGCGTATCCATCCAGTAATCCATTTCCCGGATCCCATAGAACAACTCCTGGGTAAAGAAATCAAACTTGCTTAACCTGTTCACCGGCCTGCCGGTCTCATCAAAAACGGTCGTGAACAGTTTGCCCTCAAGGATTCCAATGTTTTCATAGCCTTCTACACGGAAGGATTCTGCAGCATGACCGTTTGCATCGGTCTTTCCTTCCCGGCGCACCGAGCCGAACGTCAGGTTATTCGGAAGGCTTACCTGGAAGGAATAGGAAGGAAAGGACTTCGATGAAAAATCCCTGGGGGTCAGCTGAAGTTCCACTTCGTAGTTCCGGTTGGCTGCCGGAGGGCCAAACAAATTTACCGCCTGGATATCCAGAAAAATATCATCAGCCGGGATATAGTTTTCCCTGTCAAGGGAAGCCGTGACCCTGATCCGGTCAGGCATGAACTCCTCCACGCGAAAACGGGATGAGCCCATCAGAACATCATTCCCGGAATAGATTTCCACTGTGTAGGCGCCTGTCATGGCATCGGTTGGGATCAGAAGATTGCTCTCCGCAGCTCCCTGTGAATTGAGCACCTTCTTCAGACTCAGGTAGGTCCTGCCGTCAGGCGTCAGGATCCTGATCTTCAAAGGCATTCCAGGTACATTTTCCCATCGGATTGTTCGCACGATCGAGTTGATATGGACGGAATCGCCAGGCCGGTACAGCTCCCTGTCTCCATAGATAAATACATCATAATCACTGTATTGCGTCCGTTTACCTCCAACGTCAAACCTGGAGGTTTCGACCCGTGTGTCGCTGAGGTTCAGAAAATTGAAATCATCTCCCTTTCGAGCCGTGATCATAATTACCGGTGAATCAGGCAACACGGATCCCTTATTCCGGAATACTGCATGACCCTGTTTGTCGGTGGTTGCCGAATAAACGACCTGATTGCTTCTGCTGATAAAATCAATGCGCACTCCTGTCATGGGAAGCGCATCCAGCAAGGAGTTCGCAAAAACATGAATATCTTCGATCCCATCCTTGACGATCAGGCCAATATCCGATAGGGAGACCATCTCAACATCCTGAAGCCATTTTTTGTCAGTAGATTCCACTTTCACCAGGTAAACCCCCTTGAACGTACCCTGAATGCCCAGCTCCCCGAGATCCAAATTCAATAACCTGATGTTCCCGTTGCGGGGCAGGTGACTGGTTTCTATCTCCCTGCTGAACACAAGCTGTCCATAATACTCGTCGAAAGAATATTGATAGAAATCATAATATTCATCATTCTCATACATCCATGCCCATTGTTTTCCGGTGCGGAGATAATGCGACAGGTTATTTTCAAAGATCTGGAAAACACTGAGTTTGACCCTGGGTACCTGAATGATCTGCACACCGAGGTTGCGTTCCCCTTTTGATGAAAGATACCGTGCATTTTTTTCCGTAAAAGCGATGTAAGATTCGATGGGATTAAAGGTGATGTACTGGCTGAAGGGTTTCCCCAGCTCCCTTCCAAACACGCCCCTGATCTTTTCGGAAAGGCTTACTTTATAACTCACTCCTTCCATAAACTCACCCTCGATCTGAATCCCATCCCTTACGGCATCAACCGTAAAAACCACGGGAGGATCAATGACCACCATTTCTTTCAGTTTATTGTCTTCCAGGGGCTGGGTGGTCCTGATCAGGATGCTTCCCCTGCCTTTATTCCATACCGGGGTCATTCCGACTACCTGAAGATCTTCCTTGGCCGGGATCAACACCTCTTTTTTCACCGATTGCTTGCTCTTCCAGTTGCTTCCGACACACGTCAGTCCTTCCGAGATGACAGCTACTATCCTTTGTTTTGCCATTGATTCCAGGTTGGGCCCATCCACGGATATTTCGACTGCTTTTGTGGGATTTTTTGAGATGAGCGTAAAGGGTACAGGTTCATTCCTGTAATTCAGCCTGAGTAATTGTCTGAGATTCTCCGGAACGATCTCACTCGTGAAATTAAAGGTAATCCTGACCTCCACTTTTCCCCAGGTTTCTTCACTCCTGGTCCAGTAGGATGTTACCGACTCAAGGTCGAGATAGGGGGTATGAAAGGAAATGGTATTAACATCAATGATCCGGTTCTTTTCGCTCACCTGCAGGATCTCGGGGGAGATAGCCACCGTATAATCCGTGCTGGGTGCAAGGGGTTGCACCGGAGAAAACACCAGCTGGTCTGTGGCGATCCACATGTACTTTCCCCTGGCCAGAGGCTGGAACGACATATATGCAGCCGAATCCCACTGATTGACAAGTGAGTCGGCAACAACCGGCTCGTTAAACACAAAGGTCAGGTTCTGGTACTGCTGGACAACATCCCTGAAATCCCAGTCGGTGATCCTGATGCTTTGCTTTGTCGTGCAGGCAGCAAGGATCAGCAATGAAAAGAGGAAATAAAAGAACCGTTTGCATTTTTCCATGGTTCAGAAGTATTATGTGTTTGCGATCAAACCTGATTACAGAACGAAGTACTATGACAAATTAACGGAAAATGCGGTTTGGATCAAAAAAATAAATTATCTTTGATTAAAATTATAGTACCAAATAACTGATCCATATGGAGACAACTGCACCATCCTCTGTTCCAACCACCACACCGACCTATGCAGGTTTCTGGTGGCGCTTTCTGGCCTATCTGATCGATGATATCATTTTATCATTCGCTTCAGCCTTTCTTTTGATACCCATCTGGGCATCCCTGGGATTCAGCATTTTTGCGGCAGGGAGATGGGAAGGGATTGACTGGGACTTTGACTCCGGCGTAGATCCCAATTCCTGTGCATTCATTGGATCGATGATTGGCCTGATAATCATTACAGCTTTACTGGCGATCGCCCTTGAATGGCTCTACTTTTCCCTGATGGAGTCCTCAAAGTATCAGGCCACACTGGGGAAAATGGCAGTAAGCGTAAAGGTGACGGACCTGGAAGGTAACCGGATTTGTTTTGCCCGTGCCACAGGCCGGTATTTTGGAAAGATCCTGTCAGGAATGATCCTGATGATTGGGTATATCATGGCAGGCTTTACCCAGAAAAAGCAGGCCCTGCACGACATGCTTGCCAACACGCTTGTGATCAGGGAACCAAAGTAGTATGTTCCGGGATGTTATCCCTGCCTGACTTTCTTGACCGAATCGATGATCGTTCCATCCACCCATTTGATCACCGCAACCACTTCATCGTCAAGATCGGGTGGTGCAGGGATTCCGCAGATCCGCTCGGCTTCCTCCTTGAGCTGACCGATCGACTTCAACGGCAGATCGGATCCCTTCATCTTTTCGATCAGATCTTCCCTGCGCGGATTGATGGCGATACCGCGTTCGGTGACAATGACATCGATCAATTCCCCGGGCCCGCACAGGGTGGTCACCTCGTCCCTGATGACCGGGATGCGGTCCCTGAACAGCGGGATAGGCAATATGGTGCATTTTGAAAACAGGCAGTTCTGCCATCCTCCGATACCGTGTAGCAGGTATCCGTCGGAATGGGTCACAACATTAGCATTAAAATTCACGTCAACCTCGGTCGCACCCAGGATGACGACGTCGACCATACTGGCAAAATTGCCCTTTCCGTGATAATTGTAGCTGGTAAAGGGACTGGTATTCACATGATGCGGATTTTCGCGCATGGATCTCACACCATCCAGATCAAAGGTCTGTCCGTCGAGGATATAGTCTCCAAGGCCTTCCTCCAGCATCCGGACGAGGTATTTGTTGCTTCCACCGCGCATGAAACGGGCTTTCATCTGTCGTTCTCTGAGGAGGTCGGCAAAATAGATCCCGATCGAAAGGGCAGTCCCGCCTGCTCCGGCCTGGAACGAAAAGCCATCCCGGATAATCCCGGCCTGGTCGCAGAATCCCGCCGTCATTTCAGCGATCAGCAACCGGTCGGGGCTGCGGGTGATCTGTGTGGTTCCTGAAACGATCTTTTCCGGTATACCCACTTTATCCACTTTCACGGTGTAATCCACGTAATTGCCGTGGATCTGCCAGGGAATGCACGGGAAAGGAACCAGGTTATCAGTGACAACGATCACTTTATCAGCATATTGCGAATCAGCAAGGGCAAATCCCAGCAATCCGCAGGCAGCCGATCCGTCCACGCCGTTGGCATTGCCAAAGGGATCAGCCGTGGGAGCAGCAATGACGGCAATATCAATGTGTACATCCCCGTCCTGGACAGCCTGGTAACGGCCACCGTGCGAGCGAAGCACGCCCAGACCTTTCATTTTCCCTTCGGAGCAAAATCTCCCCAGCGGGCCGTTCATACTGCCTTCGATCCGGTTGATGGTACCGTCTTCCAGGTACTTGATCAGCGGAGCATGACAGGGAAAGGAAGCCGATGGGAACCACATCAGATCCTTTACTCCAAGCTCATGTGCAATGTCAAAGATCTGGTTGGCGATCAGATCTCCGTCGCGGAAATGATGATGGGTTGAAATGGTCATGCCATCCTTCAGACCGCATTGGATGAGGGCGTCACGAAGGGTGGGAACCAGCTTGTTCCCATCGGGGGGATAATCCGCACAGGTTGCGATCGGCGGGGCAGCTTTAGTCCCTGTGGGTTTGAATTTTCCAACACCCATAAAAGGGATCTGTGGTTTGCTGTTGACGATCGTCGGAACAACCCTTCCTGCTGCATTGGTCACCAGATGATCATATTTTTTCATTCTTCTTCCCTCCAGTTTTGTGATAACTTACCCATTCTGACAGCTGTTGCAATGGTTTTCAGTGCCCGTTTAACGACAGGCGGATCGATCATTTTTGATCCCAGCGACACCACGCCCAGCCCTTTTGCCTCTGCTTCCTCAAAAGCCCTGACAATCTTTCTTGCTTTCCCGATCTCATCCTTATCCGGAGCATAATTTTCGTGGATCACCCTGATCTGGCGGGGATGGATGCATCCCATACCGTCGTATCCCAGTGCTTTTGACCGAAGGATGGTTTGTTTGAGGCCTTCCATGTCATCCACGTCAGAAAACACCGAGTCGATGGCCTGGATACCGGCTGCGCGGCAGGCCAGCACAAGCTGGCAGCGGGCGAGGAACGATTCGTTTCCCTCCACGGTACGGCGCGTGCCCAGGTCGGCCGTGAAATCTTCCAGGCCGATGGCCATCGCCACCACATTCTCCGCAGCAGTGGCAATCTCATAGGCTTTCACCACGCCGAGTGCGCTTTCAATGATGGGCATCAGCCAGATCTGGACCTGAATGCCCAGACGGTCACTGATCTGACGGATTCGGTCATTTACCTTGAGAATCTGATCAGGGCTCTCGCATTTGGGCACAAGGATCAGGTTGATGTTATGGGGTACTAGGAACTCAAGGTCATCCAGACCTTTGGGTACCTGGTTGATACGCACCATCCGTTCGGCTCCGTAAAAATCCAGTTGCCGAAGGGCATTCCTGACAAGAAAACGGGCCTCATACTTGCGGTCGGGAGCCACAGCATCCTCCAGGTCGAGAATGATCCCGTCGGGGTGATGGATCCCCGCATTGATCATCAGGCTCGGTGTATTCCCCGGTAAATAAAGCCGGGAAATGCGTTGCCTGTCCCGCTGAGTCTGATAAAGATTTTCAGGGATCAGCTCCATGAGAAATTCCTTATCAGAATGAGTCAGCAATTTCACCGCTGCTTCGATGCGGGCTGCCAGCACAAAAGGAAGGGCACCGCTGTCATCAAGGGTCAGGTGTGCATGGGTGATGCCAAAATATTCCAGCATCTTCCCGGCCAGGTTACGGATATCCTGGCCATATAATGTTTTTACCTTACTGACGGGTTGAATGATCAATCCTCCGGTTTCCGTGATCTCAAGGGTGACGAAACAATCCGAGCGCACCCGCTCTCCTTTGTTTCCCACCTGGGCAATGGTGTCGGTCATATCGTTATAGGTTTACAGGTTGCAGGTTGCAGGTCGGGCGCAAGCGAGATCCCGCAAAGCGGGATTACAGGTTGCATATAATTTTTAATATTAAATTCTTCATCCTTCATCTTTAATGATATTTTCTCCTCTCCAAAATTAAACATTTCTCCTGTTCCCGCTCACACGGTGATAAAAATCAGGAGGTTCTCAGGTAGGCACCCTCAATCTGGCTTTGGTATAATTTTTGCAAGTCAGGCGGACAATTTTAACGGTTAAACTTCTTTACTTATTCAATATTTTTATATACCTTTGCAGGCAATTTTTTTTGAATCATTAATCCATTAAAACTATTAACTATGAAGAAGTTAGTTTATTTGTTCGCATTTCTTATGGTCAGTAGTCTTCTCTTCATGGCCTCCTGCACGGATGATGAAGAAGGTGATGTGAAACCGACCATTAATTTCAAGGGTGGTGCAGGGTACGTTAGCCAGGATGTAACGCTGGATACGGAACAGGACTTCACCATTGGAATCACTGCTGCCTCCAATTCTTCCTCAGGAGCCAATTTGTCGCTTCTGGAACTCACCAGGGTGTATAACAATGCCACCTGGTTTTCATGGGATACGGCTATCAATGTCTCCTATTACAGCATTGACATCATCCTGACCTCACTCAATGTGGAAGGAACAGAGAAAATATCCCTAAAGGTCACGGATAAGGATGGCCAGTCCAATGAGATCTCTTTGAATATCACCACCGAGAGCACAGCTGGACCGATCACCGCCTTTGACCAGAAGATCCTTGGATCCTATCAGAGTGCAACCGGTAGTTCATTTGCCTCGGCAGATGGGACGATCTATTCTCTGGCCGAAGCCAAAGCCAACCAGAGCAAGGTTGACTGGATGTACTTCTACGGAGCTTCCGATCTGGCAACCCTGGCTGCACCGGATGATACGCATGCAGCAACGGTCTTCAACAATGCCACCAACGGGCTTCAGACCTGGACCACCAAGAACGCGACGCGTTTCAGAACAGTGACCACCGCCATTACTTGGGATGACATCACCGATGACACCATCATTATGACGGAAGCTGCCACAGAACCTGACCAGACCCGTATCGCTACCCTCGCCAAGGACGATGTACTTCTCTTTAAAACCGTTACGGGTAAATACGGCATGATCAAAGTGAATAACATTGCCGTTGGAGCCGATGGCACCATTGATATATCCGTAAAGGTTCAGCAGTAACATCATACCGTTCCGTTTTAACAGAATCCTTATAAGAACACGGGTGCTTCATCCAGGAAGTACCCGTGTTTCTTTTTTGTACATTTGTAAACGGCCAATGGGATTAAGATCAGGATGCCGGTTCAGGTAAAGTCATACGGGAAATGGAGAACGCTGAGGTAAAAGATACTGCGGTCAGGAAAACGATTCATTTCATCATTAATCCGGTCTCAGGAACCGGAAGGCATGATGATCTGGTTACAGCGATCGGAAAATACATGGATCACTCACAATATGACTGCACGATCCGTATGTCAGACTCGCCGCGGCATGCTATCCTTCTTGCCCGGCAAGCCGTTGATGCAAAGGCGGATGCCATTGTCACGGCCGGCGGTGACGGTTCCATCAATGAAATAGCACAGGCCATCAAAGGTACTGATATCGCACTGGGTATCATTCCGGCTGGATCCGGAAACGGGCTGGCTCACCATCTCCGTATTCCGTTCCGGATCGGAAAAGCGATTGATGTGATCAATGCCTTCAATACCAAAAGGATCGATACGCTGGAGATAAATGGTGTTACATGCGTCAGCATAGCGGGCGTGGGATTTGATGCGATCATAGCCAGAAAATTTGCGACAAACGAACAACGGGGATTTCAATCCTATTTTCGTATCGTACTCAATGAATACCCGTCCTATAAGCCTCAGAAATATACCCTCCGGATCGATGGAATCAAATACCGGGAAAAGGCGCTTCTCATCAGCTTTGCCAACTCGAACCAGTTTGGCTATAACGCCTACATTGCCCCGATGGCAGAACTGGATGACGGGCTCATGGATGTGTGCCTGGTCCGCAAGATACCGATGGCAAAAGTGGCCTTTCTTGCCAATTTACTGTTTATGAAACAAATCGATAAATCCAGATACATTCGGATCATTAAAGGAAAACATGTACTTTTAAAAGGAAATAGCATGCGGATCGTTAATATTGACGGTGAAACGGAAACGATGGGAGAAGAACTGGAAATCAAGGTCAATCCGTTATCCCTGAGTGTAATCGTTCCTTAAAAACAGAAAGGTTATGACAGAAAGCGCTTCCCTGGCCGAAAAATTTGATCTCATCGTAAAGGAATGGCTGATTGGCAAAGGCATCTCAGCCTACAGTGCCACTCTTCTCAAGGAGGTTATCGAAGTCGTCCTGATCCTTGCCGCTGCCACGATTGCATACTTCGTTGCAAAAAGAATCCTTATCGTCATCTTTCACCGGATTGCCAAAAAGACGACCACACAATGGGATGACATCCTTTTTCAGAAAAAATTCTTCAGGAGGCTCTCTTACCTGGTCCCGGCTTACATCGTTTTACAGCTGATTCCGCTGGCCCTGACGGAATATACCAAACTTTCCCTGTTCCTGATGCGCGCAGTGGAGATCTATATGCTCGTCATCACCGCCCTGATTTTCAGCGCCCTTTTGAATGCTGCCGAGGAAATCTACCATAATTATGAAATGTCGAAAACCAGACCGATCAAAGGATATGTCCAGATCACCAAAATGATCATTTTTCTGATCATTACCATACTGATCTTTTCCATTCTCATCGGTAAATCTCCCGTTGCCCTTCTGGCAGGTATGGGCGCAATCTCTGCAGTTCTCATGCTTATTTTCAAAGATCCCATCCTCGGTTTTGTGGGAGGCATTCAACTGGCTGCCAACGATATGCTGCGCAAAGGCGACTGGATCACCATGACCAAATACGGGGCAGATGGAACCGTGATGGACATTTCCCTGACTACCGTAAAAGTGCAGAATTTTGATAAGACCATCATCACCATCCCGCCCTATGCATTTGTTTCCGACTCCTTCCAGAACTGGCGCGGCATGGAGGAATCAGGAGTAAGAAGAATCAAACGTTCTGTGTATATTGATATTCAAAGCATCAAATTCTGCACACCCGAAATGCTCGAACGGTTCAGAACGTTCCAAAATGTGGCCGATTATGTGGATGCCACCGAAAAGGAAATCCAGGAGTACAACAGGCAGTTTGAAATTGATAATTCCATTGAACTTAACGGCCGCCGTCAGACGAACATTGGCATATTCAGGGCTTACCTCATGGGTTACCTTAAAAACAATGAGAACATTGATCAGCAAATGACCATGATGGTCCGTCAGCTTCAATCCACCGACGCAGGTCTTCCAATCGAAGTCTATGCCTTTAGCCGCGTTCAGGAATGGATACCCTATGAGAACATTCAATCCGACATTTTTGATCACATCCTTGCCGCAGTGCCTATGTTCGATCTGCAGGTGTTCCAGAATCCCACGGGGAACGATTTGAGGGGACTCAAATCGTAAATCCCAAGATCCAAATTCCAAATCCCAAACAAATCACAGGATTCAAATTCCAAACCTACGTGTGGATCCTGAAATTTGGAATTTGTCTGGATTTTGGATTTTGGAATTTGGAATTTGGATCATGGAATTTGGAGTTTTATGTTGAATCAAAGCCTTAAAGCAAACCTTTCTAAATAAAATATATTATTCCTCCTTTTTTCTGGATTTTTTTTTATTTTTGAAGACTTATTCAAAGAAAAACACTTTCCCATGAAAAACGAGATGAACAACATCATTCTGGTCCCGACGGATTTTTCGGAAATCTGTGATAATGCAATCAGCCAGGCTGCTGAAACCGCAAAGATCCTGAAATACGGCTTATGCTTGCTTCATGTGATCAATAAAGACACCTATGCTTATTTGAACAAAGTGAATCTGGGGATCAGTTCCATCACCGAAAAACTTGAAAAGAGAGCTGAAGAAATCCGTACAAAATACAAACTTGAAGTGGAGATCAAAGCCCTGGAAGGAAGTATTTTCATCACCATCGGTGAAGTGGCAAAAGACATCGGTGCCAACCTGATCTACCTCGGTACCCATGGCAAAGTCGGAATGCAAAAGCTTACCGGCAGTTTTGCACTTAAGGTGATTGCCAGTTCGCCGGTTCCTGTGATCGTAGTTCAAAAGAGACCAGCCAGAAAAGGATTCAAGAACATCGTTCTTCCGGTGACCAGCGATGCAGGACCCTGGGAAAAAACAAAATGGGCTGTGTTCATCGCCCGTCAGTTTGGAGCCAACATTCATATTTTCCAGACCAGCACCACCGACGAGAGCGTGATCGAAGCTGCCAAGCTGATGGATGAATATTTCAAGAAGAATAAGGTCAGGCATTCCTACATGATCCCCGAGAAAAGCTCTGGATTCTCAGGTGCGGTCATTGATTATGCCACATCCATCGACGCTGACCTGATCTTGATCATGACCAATCCCAACGCCAATTTCACAAAATTCCTGCTGGGCACCTACGATGAAGAAATGATCTTCAACAGTTCCCAGATCCCGGTGATGTGCATCAATCCCCGGAAATTCAGTTATCAGATCCTGGGACTCTGATTCCGAGATGCGCGAAGAGAGCCAGCGCCAAGCAAATAACCATGAATAACCCTTAATCACGCGAGACCCGAAGGGTCGAGCAAATGACCATGAATAACTACGAATGACGCGAGGCCTTCAGGCCGAGCAAATGACCACGAATCATCCTTAATCCAAGCAAAGCGTCTCCCTGAAAACTTATTTTCGATTTTAGTTGCTTTTTGCATTTTTATGTACTAATTTTGACCGACCGTTCAGTCATTATTTTTTTTAAATTTTTTTATATTGACTGAACAGTCAGTCTAAAATGAAAATCAATGCCCCGCACAGAGAAACAATATGAAGAGATCAGGGAAAACCGCAAGGCCCTCATCATGGAAACCGCACTTGAACTGTTTGCCAATGAGGGGTATTACCCCACCTCCATCAGCAAGATCGCAAAAAAGGCAGGAATATCCAAAGGATTAATGTATAATTACTTCCCAAGCAAAGAACAACTGATCAGGGAAATCATTGATCAGGGTATACAGGATCTTCTTACCACATTTGATCCGGATAAGGACGGTGTGCTTACCGAAATGGAATTTGAATTCATGATCAATGCAATATTCGGGATCCTGCAGGAGAATATCAGGTACTGGAGACTATATTTTTCCTTGATCATGCAGGCATCTGTTCACCCATTGGTCCATGAAGGCTTTGCTAAACTGGTTCCTCGTTTGCTTCAGACACAGGTTCATTATTTTGAAAAAAAAGGTGTGTCTGATCCGGTATCGGAAGCAATTTTCTTTGCCGCAGTCCTGGATGGGATCGCATTTAATTTTATCATTGATCCGGATCATTTTCCGGTGACTAAAATTAAGCAGCTGATCATTGAAAAATTTAACTACATCAACAGTAACGATTATGAAAACTAGCCTTCTGACACGAATATTCCTCAGTTTCTTCCTGCTGATGATGGCCAGTGCAGCAAGTACACAAACCCTGACCGCGACAGAAATCGTCAGGAAGGCACAGGATAAAGTCAATGGTTCATCCAGCAGGGGAATCATGAAAATGACGATTGTGAGGCCAGGATGGTCCAGGGAAGTGACCATGAAAACATGGTCGCTGGGTACAGATTTCTCTATGATTTATATCACCTCCCCGGCAAAAGATGTCGGCCAGGTATTTCTGAAACGGGATAACGATATGTGGAACTGGATACCATCCATCAACCGCATGATCAAAATTCCTCCCTCCATGATGGGCCAGTCCTGGATGGGATCTGATTTTACAAATGATGACCTGGTAAAGATGAATTCCATGGTGGATGACTACCAGCATCAAATTACCGGTAGCGAAGTAATCGATGGATATGAGTGCTATATCATTGAACTGGTCCCAAAACCGGAAGCAACGGTCGTGTGGGGAAAGATCCGGGTCTGGATATCTAAAAAAGAATACTTTGAACTCAGAGCGGAGTACTATGATGAGGATGGAGTCCTTGCCAATTACATGACTGGCGGTGATATTAAACTGATGGGTGACCGCATGCTGCCGGCCAGGATGGTGATGATACCCATGGATACGGAAAAGGAAGGACATGAAACCCGTCTGGAAATGGTCGAAATGCAATTCAATGTAAAGATCGCTGAAGACTTTTTCTCTCAGCAGAACATGAAATCCGTGCGATGAACGATGAACGTTACGTGATGAAAGAGGAATTTAAAATAGCGTGGAGAAATCTCTGGAGGAACAGGCGCCGTACCTTGATTACCTCGGCATCCATATTCTTTGCAGTCTTTTTTGCGGTGATCATGAGATCCTACCAGCTCGGTTCCTATGATCATATGATCAACAATTTTATCGAATCATTTACGGGCTACTTACAGGTGCAACATATAAAATACCAGGATAATCCATTCATTGATAACTCATTCGACTACCATGATTCGATTGCCTCTGCCATCAGCAGGATCGATAATGTGGTTTCGGTCACCCCTCACCTCGAATCGTTTACCCTTGCCTCCAGCGGGACGCAAACAAAAGGAGTATCGGTTATTGCGATCGATCCTGAAAAGGAAAAAAACTTTTCGGATCCGGAAAGCAAACTCGTCAGGTTCAGGATCACGGATGAAACTGTGAAATGTCTGAAGGAATCAGCCAGCGCAACGGATGATATGCTTGAAAAAGTCAAAAAGAATATGGGCAGAGCTTATTCATCATCCACCAGACTCGAGCTTGAAATGGGACTTACCCGTGAGGACAATGAAGACTATCTGGCGGAGATCCTCAGATGCGCCAGCGTATCCAATGGATATCTGACAAAGGATGACCATGGAATTCTGGTCTCCGACAGGCTTGCAGGTTATCTTAAGGTCGGCGTTGGAGATTCCGTGATTTTGATGGGGCAGGGATACCACGGAGGATCCGCAAACGGTATCTTCCCGGTCCGGGGAATCATAAAAATACCATCTCCGGAAATAGACAACAAATTGATCATTATGACCATACCCACTGCGCAGGCCTTTTTTGACGCGGAAAACAAAATAACCTCCCTCGTAGTAAACCTGACCGATAAATCCAACCGGACAATCAAAACAGCAAAATCAAGGATCAATGCCCTCATACAGGACAAGAACACGGTGGCCAGATCCTGGTATGAGCTTAATCCGATCCTCTATCAGCAGATCCAGGGCGACAGTCAGACAGGGATGGCCATGCTGGGTATTCTTTACTTTATCATCTTCTTTGGCATATTCGGAACCGTTCTGATGATGGTCTCCGAAAGGAAAAGAGAATTCGGCGTACTGGTCGCGATCGGGATGCAGAAAAAGAGACTGAAAAAGATTGTCACGATTGAAATGATGATGCTTGGAGCCATTGGTGTCGTATGCGGATTATCGGCCAGTGCGCCACTGATCATGTACTTCTTTTATAAACCGATCCTTCTCAGGGGGGATCTGGGCAACATGATGGAAGACTGGGGATGGGATGCTGTAATGCCCACTGCCTGGTTCGGCCCCTATTTTTATTGGCAGGCTGTTGTTGTGGCATTTATGGTAGCACTGGCGACCATCTACCCTATGCGGAGAATAAGCCGGCTGAAAGAAATCGAAGCACTTAAAAGTTAAAATGGAGTAAAATGACCTGGTCGATCGCCTGGAAGAATATTTGGCGTAATAAAAAGAGAAGCCTGGTAGTAATTGTGGCAGTAACCATTGGTATTATTGCCGGAGTGCTGCTGGTCGGCATTATGGAAGGCTGGACCAGGCAACGCGTTAATGACGCTGTCTATAATGAAGTTTCCCATATTCAGATCCACCATGAGGATTACATCAAGAATGAAGAGATCAATCTTACGATCCAGAATCTGGGTGAAATTACCCGGAATATCGATTCACTGCCGGAACTAACCGGCTGGGTAAAGAGGACCAAAATCATTGGAATGGCCAATACTCCCTGGGCAAATACCGGTGTGATGATCTATGGCGTTAATCCGGAAAAAGAAAAACATATTACCCGGATATATCAGAAAATTGTCCGGGACGGCGGAAGATACCTGGATACTCAAAATCCAGGCGACATATTGATCAGTGATAAAACAGCCGAAATACTCAAACTGAAGCAATATTTTATCTCCGACAGCATCATGCAAATACTCAGGGATGAAAAAGTACCGGTTACCGTTCTGACAAAGCTCGGGATGCTGAAGGATAAGCGGTTCAGGTCGCCCAGGGATTTTCGCGACGCCTTAAAAAAAGAACTCAGCAAGAAAGAGCTTGACGCTTATGGCCCGGTGATAACGGAAAAAGCACTTAACTACAGGATCAGGAATAAGATCCAGATTTCTCTCTCCGATAAGGAAGGCAATCCGATCCAGGGTATTTTCAGGGTATGCGGTATCTATAAAACGACAAATACGGGATTTGACCAGACAGCTGTTTTTGTGAATGCCGGTGAACTGGCGAACCTTTATGGGGGAGAAGATATCCTTACTCACGAAATAGCTATTTTACTCAACAACATTGATGAGGCCGGGAACGTCAGGGACAAATTGAGCCGTATTCCGGGTGGTAACACCGTCAGTACCTGGAAAGAGCTGGCACCGGATGCAGCCATGATGAGTGATTTCATGGTCATATACTATTTCATTTTCCTTGGTATCATTATGCTGGCACTTGCCTTCGGAATCATCAATACCATGCTGATGGCCATCCTTGAAAGAACGAAAGAACTGGGCATGCTGATGGCAATCGGTATGAACCGCAGGAGGATCTTTCAAATGATCATGCTGGAAACCATTTTCCTGACCATTGTCGGAGCAGGTGCCGGAATGCTTTCAGGATGGGGGATTACAAAAATCCTTGAAAAAACAGGGATCCATTTTGCGAACTGGGGTGAAGGATTTGAAGCCATTGGATATGCCGCAAGGGTATATCCGGTTATCACCCCTGAATTCATCGTGTTTACCGCTTTACTGGTCATCGCTACGGCGATCATATCATCCATCTGGCCCGCGCGCAAAGCCCTGAAACTTAATCCGGTGGAAGCACTCAGAACAGTATGAACGATCATAAATTATGATAAGACATGAAAGTACTGGAATTAAGACATGTGAACAAAATATATAATTCGACCGAGGTCAAGGTGCATGCAGTCAATGACGTATCCCTTGACTTCATGGAGGCCGAATTCACTTGCATTGTCGGACCATCGGGATCGGGTAAAACCACCCTGCTGAACCTGATAGGCGGACTCGACATCCCCACTTCAGGGGAAATCGTCATTGGTGGCACCAACCTGTCGAAACTGAGATCATCCCATCTTATCGATTTCAGGCTGAATAACATCGGTTTTGTTTTCCAGTCCTATAACCTGATCCCTGTGCTGACCGCACTTGAAAATGTGGAATTCATCCTGCTCCTGCAGAAAAAATCAAAGGCTGAACGGCAGCTACGGGCCATCGAATTGTTGACCCAGGTAGGTCTGGGAGATAAGATCCATAAACGACCGGGTGAATTATCCGGCGGTGAGCAGCAACGGGTTGCCGTTGCCAGGGCGCTTGCATCCAGGCCCCGTTTCATCCTGGCCGACGAGCCAACCGCCAATCTTGACACAAAATCGACTGAAAACCTGCTGGATATCATGGAGCATATGAACCATGAGGAGGGGATGACCTTTATTTTTTCAACGCATGATGCTAGGGTCGTGAGCAAAGCGCATCGGGTCATTACCATTGAAGATGGTCGGGTAAAAAGCGATGTCCAGCAGAATCCAAGTTGATGCAAAATGAGGAGCACCCTTAAAATCATTCTCCTGACGTGTGTAACGCTCTGCCTTACCGCAGGCACATCCGGTCAGGATCCTTCACCGGGTAAATGGCATTTCAACGGTTATCTGAAAGACCTGCAGATGATCAGTTATGATGATTTCCGGAAAGAATGGTATCTCAATAACGAAATCAACAGCCGGCTGAACCTGAAGTGGTACCCTACCGATCCACTGATCGTGGAAGCCGGGATGCGCATCCGTTTTCTTTTCGGAAATTACATACAACTGATGCAATACCAGTATCCCGACTACATTAAAACCATGGACCAGGATCCCGGATTTCTGGATCTGACCATGGTCGTGGATGACGCGGATTCCTATGTGCTTTTAGCCGGGCTCGACCGGCTGAACCTTAAATATTCGGTCAATCAATGGGAATTCAATCTGGGGAGGCAGCGGATCAACTGGGGCATCAATTACATCTGGACCCCGAATGATATTTTCAACTCATTCTCTTACTTTGATTTCGATTATGAAGAGCGACCGGGATGCGACGCTCTTCAGATCGAATATTATACAGGGATGGCGTCATCGGTTCAGCTGGCTGCCAGTCTGAACCATGACCGGCGTCTCACGGCTGCCGGGATGTACCGTTTCAACATGCGGGAGTACGATTTTCAGGTAATGGCAGGCCAGATGGTGAATGACCTGGTCATCGGAGGGGGGTGGAGCGGTGATATCGGCGGTGGTGGATTCCGGGGTGAATTCACTTATTTTCGCTCCGCTGAAAATTTTTCCGATACGACCGGGCAACTGGTGGCTGCTCTGGATGGCGATTACACTTTTAAAAAGGGGATCTACCTGCATGCCTCCGCCCTCTATAACAGCACTGGAACCACAGGTAAAGCCGGTGGAAACACCATGCTGGACATGAGAAATATTTCTGTAAAAGATTTCACCAGAGCGCGTTATTCTCTTTTTGGCGAAATCGCTTACCCTGTCACTCCCCTGGTCAGGGCTGACCTGGCCGGGATTTACAATCCCTGCGATGATTCCTTTTTTATAGGACCTTCGGTCGACATTTCGCTGACCGACAACTTATACCTACTGCTGATCGCTCAGCTGTTTTATGGTGCCGACGGTACCGAATACGGAGATTATGGAAAATTCTGGTACCTGAGGCTGAAGTGGAGCTTCTGATTCTGTGGTGGGGGATGATTAATGGTCATTGGTAGTTATTTGCTCAGCACTTCGTGCTTCGCGTTATTAATGGTCATTGGTAGTTATTTGCTCAGCACTTCGTGCTTCGCGTTATTTATAGCTATTCGTTGTACGACCACGAATGACGCGAGGCGCCGTAGGCGCCGAGCTAATGACCACGAATCACGCGAGGCGCCGTAGGCGCCGAGCTAATGACCACGAATCACGCGAGGCGCCGTAGGTGCCGAGCTAATGACAGCGAATTTATTTTTTTGTAAATTGTTTCCAATCGAAAAAATTATTAACTTTGCAGCCCTGAAAAATAAATCAAAAATAGCGTAATTAAAGTTTAACGATGTTCATTACACCGGAAGTAAAAAAGAGTACGTTCAAGGAATTCGGAAAGTCCGAGTTTGATACAGGATCCACAGAAGCACAGGTTGCTTTGTTTACCTACCGTATTAAACACCTGACCGAACACCTCAAAACCAATCCAAAGGATCTGTCAACCGAAAGATCCCTGGTGATGCTGGTAGGTAAAAGAAGGAAACTGCTGGATTTTTTGAAGAATAAAGATATTGAACGCTACCGTGAAATCATTAAAAAGCTGAATATCAGAAAGTAATTTGTTGTTCGTTCCTCTGTTAAGGCAATCTCCAGTTGCCTTTTTTTTGTATTAATTCGTTTCTTATTCTTTTCATCTAATAATATTTATTTTTATGTCATTAGAAGGTATTATCAAGTCATTTGATTTAGGTGATGGAAGAACAATTTCCATTGAAACCGGTCGTTTGGCCCGGCAGGCCGACGGATCTGCGGTCGTTAAAATGGGCGACACCATGTTGCTGGCGACCGTGGTTGCCAACAAAGAACCGGTGGTAGGCAGTGATTTCATGCCTCTTTCGGTGGAGTACCGCGAGAAATATTCAGCCACCGGACGTTTTCCGGGTGGTTTTATCAAACGGGAAGCCCGGCCTTCCGACCATGAGATCCTGATTGCCCGTCTGGTGGATCGCGCTCTCAGACCCCTTTTTCCGGATGATTTCCATGCTGAAACGCAGGTCATCATCACCCTGATCTCGGGAGATAAGAACCTCCCGCCCGATTCACTGGCTGCACTGGCAGCTTCATCAGCCCTGACCCTGTCGGACATACCCTTCCGGGGGCCCATTTCAGAAGTCAGGATCGCCAGGATCAATGGTGAATTCATCATCAACCCGCTGATATCACAGCTGGAAGAGGCCGACCTCGACCTGGTCGTGGCCGCTACTCTTGATAACATTGTCATGGTGGAAGGTGAAATGAAAGAAGTGCATGAATCCACCATGATCGAAGCCCTTAAGGCTGCCCATGATGCTATCCGGGTACAATGCCGGGCACAGCTGGAACTGGCTGAAATGCTGGGCAGGCCGGTCGTAAAAAGGGAGTACTGCCACGAAACAAACGATCCGGAGCTTTTGGAAGCACTCAGGAATGCCACGTATCAAAAAACCTATGATACAGCCATTTCCATTATTTCAGGAAAACATGAACGGACAGAAGCATTTGAAGCCATTAAAAATGAATTTATCGAAACGATCCCTGAAGAATTCCGGGAGGTAAAAGTGCCGCTGGTTGAAAAATATTTTCACGAGATCCACAAACAGGCCGTGAGGGACATGGTGCTGAATGCCCGGATCCGGTTGGATGGCCGTAAACTGGATGAGATCCGGCCGATTTGGTGCGAGGTGGATTATCTGCCTGCTACCCATGGTTCTTCGATCTTTACCCGTGGTGAGACCCAGTCCCTTACTACCGTCACCCTGGGCACCAAGCTTGATGAGCAGGTGGTCGACGGTGCTGTTTATGAAGGCAAAAGCAACTTCATGCTTCACTATAATTTCCCGCCTTTTTCTACTGGTGAGGTCAAGCCGATGCGAGGCACCAGCCGCAGGGAGGTCGGTCATGGTAACCTGGCCATGCGCGCCCTGAAGCCCGTGATCCCTGCCAGCCCGGCAAACCCGTACACCATCCGGGTCGTATCCGATATCCTTGAATCCAACGGTTCTTCTTCCATGGCCACCGTTTGTGCAGGTACCCTTGCTTTGATGGACGCCGGAGTCAAGATCCATAAACCCGTCTCAGGTATTGCCATGGGACTGATCACAGATAAGGAAACGGGTAAATATGCTGTTTTATCGGATATCCTGGGCGACGAAGATCATCTGGGGGATATGGACTTTAAAGTGACCGGCACACGGGATGGCGTTACGGCCTGTCAGATGGATATTAAAGTGGAAGGTCTTTCGTTTCAGGTCCTGACCGAAGCCCTTGAACAGGCACGGAAAGGCCGGCTTCATATCCTGGATGTCATGGCAGAAGCGATCGCAGTGCCAAGGGAAGATTACAAACCCTTTGTGCCAAGAATCGAACAGATGACCATTGCCAAGGAGTTCATCGGTGCCGTGATCGGCCCTGGTGGAAAAATCATCCAGGAGATCCAGAGCTCAACCAATTCCACGATCATCATCGAAGAAGTGGGCGATGTGGGTATCATCGATATCTTTGCCGTGGATAAAGCATCGATCGAAGCGGCCAAGGACAGGATCAAGGCGATCGTTGCTGTTCCTGAACTGAATGAAGTCTATCTGGGAACGGTCAAGAACATTACCTCTTTCGGGGCTTTCGTTGAAATTCTGCCCGGTAAGGATGGCCTGTTGCATATCTCGGAGATCGACTGGCGGCGTATTGCCGAAATCGATAAAGTACTCAAGGTGGGCGACAAGATCAAGGTGAAACTGATCGACATTGATCCCAAAACCGGAAAGCTGAAACTTTCCAGAAAAGTACTGCTCCCGAAACCTCCGGCCCGGACGGAATAGGATGTAACCATTCCATGATAAATCCGTACAATTTGTTTTTCAATCCATTGTTCATTAATCCAGGTTTATGAGGCAACTTAAAATTACCAAACAGGTCACCAATCGTGAAACTGCATCCCTCGACAAGTACCTGCAGGAAATTGGTAAGGTGGAGTTGATCACGGCCGATGAAGAAGTTTCATTGGCACAGCGTATTAAACAGGGAGATCGCGAAGCACTGGAGAAGCTGACCAAATCAAACCTCCGGTTTGTAGTTTCTGTTTCAAAACAGTACCAGAATCAGGGGCTCAGCCTTCCCGATCTGATCAATGAAGGCAATCTGGGATTGATCAAAGCCGCACAGCGATTCGATGAAACCAGGGGATTTAAATTCATCTCCTACGCCGTTTGGTGGATACGTCAGTCGATCCTGCAGGCGCTGGCCGAACAGTCGCGCATTGTCAGGCTGCCCCTGAATAAGATCGGTTCCATCAACAAGATCAACAAGGCATATGCGAAACTGGAGCAGGAATTTGAGCGTGAACCCAATTCGGAGGAGATCGCCGATTTGCTGGAGATAACGGAAACCGAAGTGAAGGAATCCCTCAAGAATTCAGGCCGGCACATCTCCATGGATGCACCGCTGGTCCAGGATGAAGACAATACAATGTATGATGTGCTCCGGAACGACGATGGTCCAACGCCGGAAACCCAGCTCATGTACGAATCACTGAAAAAGGAAATTGACAGGGCCATATCCACGCTGACTCCCCGTGAAGCCGATGTGGTGCGTCTTTATTTTGGTCTGAACCAGAACCATCCAATGACCCTGGAGGAGATCGGTGAAAAATTCGACCTGACACGCGAACGTGTCCGGCAAATTAAAGAAAAGGCCATTCGCCGCCTGAAGCATACCTCCCGGAGCAAAATACTGAAAACATACCTGGGATGAGTCACCTCGTCGCCCCTTCCCTGCTGGCCGCAGATTTTGCCAACCTGCAACGCGATATCGAAAGGGTGAACCACAGCCAGGCTGACTGGTTCCATCTCGACATTATGGATGGAGTATTCGTTCCGAATATTTCTTTCGGAATGCCGGTCATCAAAGCCATCGCGCGCCACGCCGAAAAACCCCTCGACATACACCTGATGATCGTTGATCCTGACCGCTACCTGGAAACCTTTCATGAACTGGGAGCGGCAGTCATCAGTGTCCATTACGAAGCCTGCATCCACCTGCATCGTACTATTCAGCAGATCAAATCAATGGGTATCAAAGCCGGAGTGGTACTGAATCCCCATACTCCTGTCCATGTACTGGAAGATATTCTGGAAGAGCTTGACATGGTGCTGATCATGTCGGTCAATCCGGGATTCGGAGCGCAAAGCTTTATCGTGAACAGCTATGCAAAGATCCGACGTCTGAAGGAGATGATCCTTGAAAAAAACGCTGATGTTCTGATCGAGGTGGACGGCGGAGTGGATCTCTCCAACGCGGCCAGGCTGGTCGAAACCGGAGTGGATGTGCTGGTGGCAGGAAATACCGTGTTTGCGTCTGAAAATCCAACGGAGACTATTTTACGATTGAAAAACTTATATTAAAATCAGAACATGTCAACAAAATTATCCCAACTTAAACCAGCGCCTCTTTGGAGCTACTTTGATGAGATCTGCCAGGTACCGCGGCCCTCAAAAAAAGAGGAAAAAATCAGGGAATACCTGCTGAGCTTTGGTAGGAAACATAAACTCGAAACCCTGCGAGATGATGCCGGGAACGTACTGATTCGCAAGCCGGCATCGCCGGGCAACGAAAACCTGAGGACCGTTATCCTGCAGAGCCACATGGACATGGTCTGCGAAAAGAACAGCGACAGTCCCCATGATTTTCTGCTGGATCCCATCCGACCCTACATTGATGGTGAATGGATCAAAGCAAAGGGTACGACCCTGGGAGCGGATGATGGCATTGGGATGGCAACGCAACTGGCCATCCTTGCTTCCGATTCAATACCTCACGGTCCGCTGGAATGCCTTTTTACCGTGGATGAAGAAACAGGCCTGACCGGAGCCTTTGGGATGAAACCCGGATTTATGAATGGTTCTCTCCTGATCAACCTGGATTCGGAAGACGAAGGAGAGATTTTCATTGGCTGTGCGGGGGGAATGGATACGGTTGCCCGGTTTGCGTTCAAGGTAAAGAAAGTATCCGGAAACCTTGTCGCCTTCCGGGTAAAAGCCGGGGGCCTGAAAGGAGGCCATTCAGGCGATGACATCCATAAGGGGCTGGGCAATTCCATCAAGATCCTGACGCGTCTTTTATGGCAGGCCGACCGCAAGAACGGGATCAGGATTGCAGCGATCGAAGGGGGTAACCTGCGCAATGCCATACCCAGGGAAGCAACTGCCATTATCGTCGTCCCGGCGAAGAAACAGCAGGAATTCGTTGACCTGGCAGCGAGCTATAAACAAGATGTGAAATATGAGCTGGGTATCACTGAACCTGACCTGTATCTTACCGTGGAGGAAACCGAATTGCCCGAAAAAGTAATGGGCGGAAAATTACAGAGGAAACTGCTGAATGCCCTGTATGGCTGTCCTCATGGTGTCATTGCCATGAGTCAGCGTATGCCCGGCATGGTTGAAACTTCAACCAATCTGGCTTCCGTAAAACGGACCGAAGAGGGATACCTGGAAGTTTGTACCAGTCAGCGCAGCGATACGACCTCCTCCAAGCACGATATTGCCCGTATGGTGGAAAGTGTTTTCCGGCTGGCCGGGGCCAAAGTGACGCATTCGGACGGTTATCCGGGCTGGAGCCCTAATCCGGATTCAGCGATTTTAAAGATCAGTGTGAAAGCCTATGAAGATCTTTTCTCAAAAGTCCCCGTAGTCAGGTCAATCCATGCCGGACTGGAATGTGGTTTATTCCTGGAGAAATACCCAGGTTTGGACATGATTTCGATTGGGCCAACCCTCAGGGGTGTTCATTCACCGGATGAGAGGCTTGAGATTGCATCCGTAATAAAATTCTGGGATTTTCTGCTGGAGATCCTCCGTCGCACACCGGCTATTGATTAATAGCCATATTATCACAGGCCAATACCAAATCCCACCTGAAAGACCGGATTCCGGTAAAGTGAATAGGCAGATTCATTCAAGTCCCAAAGGACGCTGAGGCTGATAAATGAATTTCCTCCAAGCCATTGGGTATAACCGCCTCCCAGCAGATAGCTGCTTACGCTGATACGATCATCTTCAAGGAAGGAATCATACGGATCATAGTTGAGCAGTTCATATTCTGCATGGGCAAACAATCCCCTGAACACATTGTACCGGAGCCATATCCTGCCGCCGAAGATATGGGTCGAGTAGCGATACTGGTAATAATCTTCCTGATAGTACTGATAGATGAGGCCTACGGCAGCTGACAGTCGTGTTGTGATCCGGTATCCGGCCAGGGGGGATACATCAACGAGGGTGATCTCACCAAACTGGACGCCGAAATTACCGCCAAGGAATATCCGGTCTTTAAAGGAGGGGCGGGCATGGAGGATAGAATCCCGGGTGTGGTCCTGGGCGGTGAGGGAGTGTGCGCAGGCAAGGTAGAGGATAGCAGAAAGGATTGTGATCTGCAGGTGAAACTTTTTCCGGGATTTCATGTAGAACAGTTTCAATGGAGTAGCAAAGGTAGGGGAAAATGATACGGGATTTGGCGAAAAAATTTTTAAATATTTTTTGGAAGGGATTGGATTAAGTATTAATTTTGCCATCCTTTTCCTCCTGTAGAATTTGAAATTTTTCGAATATTTTTTAGAAAAGATTTTGCAGATTCAGAAAAAGGTTTTAATTTTGCAGCCCTTTTCGCTCTGAAACCTCAGGGGGAGGAGGGAAAAGGGGAAAAAAGTTCTTTGAAAGAATTGAAGATGAGCCTAGTAGCGGGTTTCCTATCCCTTAATGAGGTAGAAACAGTATGCCCTGAAGAATAAAGATCAAACAATTTTTACAATGAAGAGTTTGATCCTGGCTCAGGATGAACGCTAGCGGCAGGCTTAATACATGCAAGTCGAACGGTAAGGTCTCTTCGGAGATACACGAGTGGCGCACGGGTGCGTAACGCGTATGCAACCTACCTTTGACCGGGGAATAGTCTCGAGAAATCGGGCATAATACCCCATAACATTCAGAGGACACCTGTTTTTTGAATCAAAGTTCCGGCGGTTAAAGATGGGCATGCGTGGCATTAGCTAGTTGGTAAGGTAACGGCTTACCAAGGCGATGATGCCTAGGGGTTCTGAGAGGATATACCCCCACACTGGTACTGAGACACGGACCAGACTCCTACGGGAGGCAGCAGTAAGGAATATTGGGCAATGGACGCAAGTCTGACCCAGCCATGCCGCGTGCAGGAAGACGGCCCTATGGGTTGTAAACTGCTTTTATACGGGAAAAAAATGTCCGACGTGTCGGAAGCTGATGGTACCGTATGAATAAGCATCGGCTAACTCCGTGCCAGCAGCCGCGGTAATACGGAGGATGCAAGCGTTATCCGGATTTATTGGGTTTAAAGGGTGCGCAGGCGGAATGATAAGTCAGTGGTGAAAGCTTCCGGCTCAACCGGAAAATTGCCATTGATACTATCGTTCTTGAGTACAGTTGAGGTAGGCGGAATGTGTCATGTAGCGGTGAAATGCTTAGATATGACACAGAACACCGATAGCGAAGGCAGCTTACCAAATTGAAACTGACGCTCATGCACGAAAGCGTGGGGATCAAACAGGATTAGATACCCTGGTAGTCCACGCTGTAAACGATGATCACTCGCTGTTGGCGATACACAGTCAGCGGCTAAGCGAAAGCATTAAGTGATCCACCTGGGGAGTACGACGGCAACGTTGAAACTCAAAGGAATTGACGGGGGCCCGCACAAGCGGAGGAGCATGTGGTTTAATTCGATGATACGCGAGGAACCTTACCTGGGCTTGAATGTAGGATGACGTTCCGTGAAAGCGGAATTTCCTTCGGGACGTCTTACAAGGTGCTGCATGGTTGTCGTCAGCTCGTGCCGTGAGGTGTCGGGTTAAGTCCCATAACGAGCGCAACCCCTATCTTTAGTTGCCATCAGGTCATGCTGGGGACTCTAAAGAAACTGCCTACGCAAGTAGTGAGGAAGGCGGGGATGACGTCAAATCAGCACGGCCCTTATGTCCAGGGCTACACACGTGCTACAATGGCCGGTACAGAGGGTCGCTACCTGGTGACAGGATGCTAATCTCGAAAACCGGTCTCAGTTCGGATCGAAGTCTGCAACCCGACTTCGTGAAGTTGGATTCGCTAGTAATCGCGCATCAGCCATGGCGCGGTGAATACGTTCCCGGGCCTTGTACACACCGCCCGTCAAGCCATGGAAGCTGGGGGTACCTGAAGTTCGTGACCGCAAGGAGCGACCTAGGGTAAAACCAGTGACTGGGGCTAAGTCGTAACAAGGTAGCCGTACCGGAAGGTGTGGCTGGAATACCTCCTTTCTAGAGTGGCATACGATTTTTCCCGGTGAAAACCGGGAACCCGGCGTGATGCCGGGATGAAACCTGCTACAGGGGCTCTCTTCATTTTTTATATAACCTAGATGGAAACCCAAATGATCGGGTATCTCTTCCTTCCGGGCTGTTGGAAGTAAGGTTTACCCTGGTAAACTACAGAGTCCCGTAGCTCAGCTGGTTAGAGCACTACACTGATAATGTAGGGGTCCGCAGTTCAAATCTGCGCGGGACTACAGGGTACATTTGGGGAATTAGCTCAGCTGGCCAGAGCACTAGCTTTGCAAGCTAGGAGTCATCGGTTCGAATCCGATATTCTCCACGAAGTGGGTGTGGGTGTGAGTGTGAGTGTGGGTGTGAGATCCAATCCCATTAAAGTTCTTTGACATATTGGAAAGAAATTACAGTTGTTAGTCGATGTTATTAGACATCACTATGTACAATTTAAAAAATTAGTGAAGAAAGTAATTAAGAGCGTATGGTGAATGCCTTGGCTCTCAGTGGCGATGAAGGACGTGACAAGCTGCGATAAGCCTCGGGAAGGTGCAAATAACCTTTGATCCGGGGATCTCCGAATGGGGCAACCCCCCCGGTTGAAGACCGGGGATCCCCCGAGAAATCGGGGGAGGCGAACCTGGGGAACTGAAACATCTAAGTACCCAGAGGAAAAGAAAACAATAGTGATTCCCCCAGTAGTGGCGAGCGAACGGGGAATAGCCCAAATCCCGGTGGTTACGGCCATCGGGAGGTTGTAGGACTGTAACGTGGATGGCAAATCGATAGCAGAACCCCTCTGGAAAGCGGGACCATAGAAGGTGATAGTCCTGTAGGCGAAATTGATTTGCTACCTAACAGTATCCTGAGTACCGCGGGACCGGTGAAATCCTGCGGGAATCCGCCAGCACCATCTGGCAAGGCTAAATACTCCTGAGAGACCGATAGTGGACTAGTACCGTGAGGGAAAGGTGAAAAGTACTTCGAACAGAAGAGTGAAATAGAACCTGAAACCGTGCGCTTACAACCTGTAGGAGGAGAAACTCCGATTCGTCGGAGAAGTATCTGACTGCGTGCCTTTTGCATAATGAGCCTACGAGTTACTCCTCTCTAGCAAGGTTAATCCCGTTGACGGGAGCAGCCGAAGCGAAAGCAAGTCTTAATAGGGCGTTCAGTTAGAGGGGGTA
>JAGONC010000035.1 GCA_017993235.1 Lentimicrobiaceae bacterium | reverse complement strand
AGGATCCAACTTTTATTGCTACGGTCACCAATATGTCAAAGAACCTTGTTAATCAATATATTGAACTAATTAATGCTTATGAAAATTTATTTTGAAAACCACTTGTATTGTCATTTGGCATTATCTAACGGGGTTCTGAAATGATGGATTCATGGTTTCTAACAATATGTCGCCCCGTCGGGGCTACCATTATTCTACACCTACGGTGTAATAGATTATTTTCTGATTCAGGGCGCAGTTCAGGGCAGGTGCTCTGCAAATTAGAACTAAAAAAGGATCGGCCTTTTGAAAATTGCCGCCCGGAAATTCAGTGAGTGGAGTGTTAAAAAATTCAGGCTGTTTGAACGAGCGTAGCGAGTGAGTTCCAGAATTTTAGCGACACGAACTGGATTTCAGGCAATTTTCAAGCAGCCTTGAATTTTCTTTTGGTACTTTTCTTTGTTTCAAGACAAAGAAAAGTACTAGATCAACGTGGCCCTGCAGCCTGGGAGCAAAAAAAAGGAAGGGTGCTTCAAATTTTGCATATCATGCAGTTAAAATTCTGTTGCTCAGTGCTGAAGTATACGGATATCACTCCATTAGAGCACATTACGAAAATGTTAGTTAAGTACAGCTAAATTGTCTAACCATGATTTGCAATAAATTTAAACAATACCTGAATAGCAGCATTGAGCGAATAAGTGCAATAGAATCTCAGGTATTCAGTTCGGATGAAGGCGATGTTGAATACAAACTGGATGGAAATGGTCCAACGATACTGATTTCACATGGGGTCACCGGAGGTGTTGATCAGGGGATGGGACTTGCCGGCAGATATCTTGGAAAAGGATACAGATTCCTCTACGTTTCACGGTTTGGTTACCTGAAGTCCACATTTCCTACCCACCCATCTCCAAAGCTTCAGGCAAAAGCATATAACGACCTTCTGGATTTCCTGAAGATAAATAGCGTTTTTGTCCTCGGAAATTCTGCCGGAGGTGCTTCCGCAATTCATTTTGCCATTGACTACCCCGAGAAGTGTCAGGGTTTGATACTGATCTCTTCTGTTGTTCCCGGAAAAGTAGATGCTCCGCCCCCCAGAATCTTTATGAAAGTAGTGGTTGGATCTGACCTTCTGTACTGGATAACGATTACGTTATTTGGCAGAAGCATGTTGCATATGTTTGTACCTGAATCTATTGATAGGAAAATTTCACAGGAAGAACGAAATATGCTTATTGAAGAAGTTTTTCTGAACGGATTGCCGATAACAAAACGTACGAAAGGAATTTTGTTTGATACGTATATATCAAATCCTTCCATAAATGATGACCATGCCTATGGTAAAATAAGTTCGCCAACGCTAATCCTTCATGCTGTGGATGATCCCGCCCCGCCTATTGAAGGTGCACGTTTTATTTCAGGAAAAATACCGAATTGTAAATTCCAATCCTTTGCGACAGGTGGTCATCTGATCTTAGATCATGAAAATGAGATCAGGAACATATTCCATAACTTTGTATTTCGAGGAATTGGTATTGAACAATCTGTTAATCTTATAAAATGACCGACAAATCAAAAGAGCTGAGCACTGCCATTAAACTTGTGAACGACAGGCTCCATTTTATGGGATCCTCCAGTGATAACCAGCCGGTTTCCATTGATTACACCGCCCCTCTGGGAGATGACCTGGGATATACTTCTCTTGAATTGCTTCTTCTGAGCTTATCCTCTTGCCTGGGAAGTGCCATGTTGACCTTCCTCCGTAGAATGAACAGGACGATCAACGGTTTTGAAATTCGGGCAAAAGGTTTAAGGAAAGAAGAACATCCGACCGGATTTAAACGCATTCATCTGGATATTTACCTTGCTTCAAAGGATGTCACTGAAGAAGAGGTGAAGAAAGTAATTGATCTTGCAGAAGATAAATATTGCCCTGTATGGTCGATGATGAAAGGTAATACGATAATTGAGACATCAATCGCTCTGAATGATTAAGCTGTACTGCCGCAGCCAAACCCAGGGAGTCATGCCATAAGCCATGATCTGCGGGTCATACCGCATGGCATGGATGTCACCCGCAATGGTCCTTTCACCCAGCGGGGCAATATCCAGTTTATTACTAGGAAACGATCCACGGAGCATTTATGGAAGCGTATCAGACGGCTTCGATCGTCGACGGAGGCTTTGTGGCAATATGATAGGTGACACTGACAACCCCGGGTACATTCGCCACGATCCTGGTTGCCAGTTCTTCCAGCATATCCCACGAAAGTCTTGTGGGAGTGGCTGTCCGGGCATCAGTGCTGTCCCAGCAGCGAATCTCGATCTGCTGACCGAAGTCCCGTTTTCCTTCCCGCATGCCCGTCACGCGGTCCTCGTGCAGTATCGCCATGTATTGAAAGGCATTTCTGCCTTTCAGAATACGTTCGACGATGGTGGTCGCTTTGCGCACCGTTTCGATCCGTTCGAGCGTGACCTCTCCGATGACACGGGCCGCCAGCGCCGGACCGGGAAAGGGGATCCGCTCGAAAAGCCACGACGGCAGGCCCAGCGCTTTCCCCACCGACCGCACACCGTCTTTACGAAGCTGGATCAACGGTTCGAGTATTTTGTAGCCGAATGCTTTCTGCGGATCAATGCCCAGCTGCTCAAAGACATTATGCTGCCGCTTTATTCCGGCAACGGTTTCGTCGATATCCGTAAGAATGGTTCCCTGAAGCAGGAATAAGGCTCCGCTTTCCCTGACCTTACGGCCAAAAATATCCCGGTAAAAGGTCCGTGTGATGGCCTCACGCTTCTTTTCCGGATCACGGATGCCCTGCAGTGCCTGAAAGAACTCTTCTCTGGCTTCCAGGATTTCCACGGATACCCCGAATTCGCGAAAGCTTTCTGCCACCTTCTCCACTTCCCCTTCCCGCATAAGCCCATTCTCGACGATCACCGTTCTCAATCTGTTCCCCAGCGCCTTATGCCCCAACAGGGTGACAACGGAGGAATCCACTCCACCCGAAAGCGCATTGATGGCAATCCCTTCTCCGACTGTATGTCTGATCTCCCTGACCTTCTCATCAATGAACCGGACAGGGTCAAGTTCCTGTAATGTGATTTCTTTTACCATAGGGCATTCTTATAAGTAATAATAAAAAGATCTGATGGCAAATGTAGAATAATTTAGTAAGATGAGGACGTTCAACAAAAAGATGATGCTGCGGCCGGGCCTCCTTTCATCTCATCTTCAGCCTGCTGTCATTTTCTACTTATTCTGATCAATGATGCTAACACATTGCAGTAGAAGCGATACATATAATGATAATACTGGAACTAAATCAAAATAATGGTGATATATGTTTTTCAGCTTTGAAAGTGAATCTGAATTTAAGGGTGTGTCTTTGTTTTAAATACCTGACAATGATTTTTTTACATTAACCTAAAACCAATGATGCTATGATCCGTACATTTAGAATTCTGCTTATTTCCTGTTCATTCATCATGACCGGAATGAATATCCATTACGAAATTCCGTTTAACTTCCATTCCGGGCTGAGCGGGAACCAGGAAAAAAAAGAGGATCTGTTAAATGGGTGAGTTATTTGGATAAAAGCCGTGGTTTCCCCTGGGGAGAACTTATTGATCACGTTTATCTTTCATCCTCTTCGAATCCTTTCACTACATGAAAGGCAGCCCTGTCGAAGAACAGAACCATGCGGTTCTCAAGTTCCAGACTCATGTAAATATCGATCGTTCTGTTCCACATTTGATGCGAAAGAGCGAATTCCCAGATATGCTTTCTCAGAAGACTCAGGGCGCTGATGACCTCACTGAGCATGAATTCTTCCTTTTTACGCTCTTTACCGAGATCCTTATAGAAATTCCTCACATGCTGATCGGTATATTCTCCCCCCAGCCACTTCTGAAACTGGCTGATGATCGTAAGACTGCGCTGGAATGTCCGTTCCCGATTAGCCAATGCATAACTGGGAGTGGATTTACTGGTGCGTACATCCTCCAGCCAGTTCCTGGCAATAGTATCGGCATTGTTTTCAATGATCCTGACCAGTTTATCCGACAGGAAACTTCGTCCTGTCTTCCCGGCCGGGACCTCTCCGATCGAAAGGGCAAACGAATCCATCATGTCCCAGTAATCCTGTCTATCCCTTATGTAGGCTTTTACGGCCTGTATATTGGAATCAAATGCCAGCGGTGGCATCTTGTCGATGTCGAAGAAGTTCACACTCTCCGCATCGTCACCGGGTTTAAGGGTACCGCCGATCCATTCGGCCTCAAAGGTCGTAAAGAGAAGATCCCCGTAATGAGAGCTGTACCCCGAATCAAGATCAATGAAATCAACGATCTTCCCATCAATCCCCGTCTCTTCTTTGAGCTCGCGAAGAGCAGCTGCTTCAATGCTTTCACCGGATTCTGCAAAACCGGAAGGCAGGCACCATTTTCCCTTCTGAGGTTCAAATTTTCGCTGCACCAGCAGAAACTGACGGTTAACCACGATAATGACCGAAACCACAGGCAATGGATTATCATAAAAGAACCTGTCACAAACAGGACAGTAATCGCGGATGGCATTCCCTTCCGGTTTCTTTACCAGGCCATTGCCGCAATGGGTACAGTATGTTCTGTTGTTCATGGCTGACTGACTAATGGATCGCTGCAGATGAAAATCATATCATCTATCGTTATGCTGATCTCTCCATGGGTCATGATATAGCGCTGAAAATTATCCAGGATCAATGCCATCACCTTTTCATCATCACATATATGACGTGGAATAAAAAAAGAGACCTTGAACATGAAATATTTTTTAAAGCTATCGTAGTCTTTCGTGGTAAAGATCAATTTTCCCCGGAAAGGACGGCAACGGACCTTTCCGAATACGTTGGAAAGAACTACAAATCCATTTTCATCCGTAAAGTTGCTGACCAGATCCTCATAAGGGAAAGGATCCTGAAAAGGGATATTATTCTTTTTCAAAATGCTTTTTACGAGCAGGATAAAATCTTTCAAATGAGAACAGGAGTGCGTTATGGTGATAAAAGTTCCATCCGGATGAAGTATCCTGGCAATCTGGTTGATATATTCTGGGAAAAAATACATCGCATAGCTGCAGATTACCAGATCGACAGAACCCGGCTGAATGGATTTGATGGATTGAACACCTCCCGGATCGAAATATCCTTTTATTCCTGCCTGCTCACTGGCATCCAGGTACATGTCACGGTACCTGGTATGGCAATCGATACCGGTTATACGGGCATCAGGAGCAACCCGTTTGTGTAATCCTGACGTAAAAAAACCAAAACCACATCCCAGGTCATAAAGGGTATGACATCCTGAAAGATCAAGTTCATCGAGTGCTTCAGCCCTTACGTCACGCTTATTGGACAAGTGTTTTGCAATGATATCCGCAACTGTCCTGTGGATGACCACATCATTGAAAACCTTCGCGAGTCCATTGTTGATCTTGACCATCTGAACAATAAATGATGTTGTACCATTGATTTTTTGTGGAATCCTGCTATTGACAGTACGTGTCCATCACCTCACTGATGGATCGCTGGCATACTTTGCAGAAAACCATGTGGCGTGTGAACATGATGCAGTCAAGCTGCGAGCGGTAAAGGCCTTTTGCCGTGTATCCGGCGCCTTCAAAGGCACCGACTTTATCGCGGTATTTTTCCTGGGCGAAGAACAGGTCCTCCTGCTGGTGCTGCCGGTCAAACAGGTCTTCCATGACGCTCTCCGGCACCTTTGCGGCACGCAGGCTGTCACGCTCCTTCTGCACCTGGTATCCAAACATGTCAAAGGGTTCTTTATTCCAGGGTGTCGGGACAGGCGTTTGCTGATCCACCAGGTCTTTCCATTTCAGGTTATTCCTGTCGAATAGGGCGGTAATGTTGGGTTCCCAGGGCTCTATTTTAATTTCCGGGATTTCATAGGCAACTGACGAAGTATAGTATTCATCGGCGAGCGATGCCAGGTGATGTCCCATTTCATGGACCATGATATATCCGGCATAATGATTATCCACCGACACTGTCGTGTACAACCCGTAGATGCCTCCGCCTCCGTAGGTTCTTTCATTCATCAGGATGACCATGAAATCATAGGCGACTGCTGAGGCAACATCACGGATGGTTCGGTTATCAAAACAGAGTGCATACCGTTCGGAATCAAAAGCTCCGTATTGAGCTGACAGCGGTGTGCGCCTGAAGACACCGGGATGAGGCTTGCACACACCCGATTCCTGCGCCGGGGTTTCTACGGTCCGGAAGTTGATATCCCTGCTTCGCGATTTAAAGGGTTCAACGCTCAATAATACATCCGAAAGCCGTTTTGCATCGCTGTCAAACTTCTGCATTTCTTCTTGCGTATACCCGTCGCCAAGGATGACAATGTCCAGTTTTTCCGTTGCGGGACCGTTATCCGCAATCACGTTCACCTTCCCGGTGTGGACGATGTCGGCCGGATTGACCTGGCGCGAGGATGGATCGATGTCCGCATGCCATATCTGACGGAAGGCATTTTGTGTATCCCTTTTTGAGATGATGAGGGTCACCGCATTCAGGGGCCACGGGAACCGGACCGACTCATGGAACGTCTCCCAGGTATCCGCGTCGGGTGTGGTCTGCCATTCCCCAAAGATGCTGGCAAAACCGCGGGAGTAAAGCAGCGCGCCGGTTGCCTTGTCGGTCACTTCAAAGAAATAGGGACCCCGTTGCAGCGGGTCAATCAGGATTGTCCGACTGCCGGGCCATGGTCCGTCGGACAGGATGCGGTCGACGGCGAATATTTCCTGTTCAGCGGTTCCGCTGTGGAAATAGTCCACCCGCATGGTCTTATCCATAAACCAGGTGTTAAAGGCAACATTGCCGTTATCCACGACGGTAACGTCAGGGTTTGCTGCCATTTCTCCGGTGGCTGCCGGCTGCCGGGTTTCCTTACAGGAAAACAGGATCACGGCCATGATAATAAATAACGCTCGTATCATCGTCTGAAGGTTTAAACTTTCCGGTAAAGGTAAGAAACTTTTACTCCGGTCAGAACCGCACGCCCACTTCAAGGGTGATGAAGATGCCCGGACAAACAGCACCCTTACTGTCGTAGTAATCCACATCCAGCAGGTTCTGGGCGTCCACCTCCGCGTAAAAGATCCCGAAATCTCTCCATACGCGCGCATCGAGTGTGAAGTAATCCGGATACTGCGCGGCCCCGACGACCTCGTCGAACTGGTTCAGATCATTGACCCAGCGTTTGCCGGTATACTTGCCTTCCAGCCCTGCATTCAGGATCCGGTTGCGCCACACCGCCATGATGACGGCCATGTGGGAGGGCACATCCACCAGCGAGTTGCCGGTAATATCGCTCTGTTCATTCGGATAGGCCATTTCATAATCCCTGATCCGGGAGTGGGACCAGGAATAGTTGGCGGTGAAGGATACGGCGGGATTCAGGTTATAGGTGAACTCGACCTCTGTGCCATAAATCTCTACGCCCGCGATGTTAGTGGGGATTAAAATGGGACGGGGACCAAAGCCCATGTCGATCGAATCGCCCGCATTGACATAATAGATGAAATCTTTACCCTTGGAATAGTACGCGGTAGCGGAGGAATGCAGTTTGCCGAACAGCACCACGTCAGCTCCGGCTTCGATATTATCGAGGTACTCCGGCTGCAGGCCGGTGTTGGCGGCCTTGAAACCGCCCCGGATCCTGCCCGAACGGCACAGGTCATCCAGCACGGAGGGCCGGAAGCCACGGGCATAACTGAGGTAGACCCGGTTGTCACCGTTGAGCAGGTATTGTACGGCAAGCTTGGGGCTGATGGCATTCCAGGTGTCTTCCTCCAGGGCGTCATCCTGGTACTTCAGCATGAAGGATGTCTCGGCCGAGGGTGTCTCGATGGTGAATCCACCGCCGAAGTACCGGGCATAATCGTACCGCAGGCCACCCACCAGACTGATCCGGTCGTCGAGAAACCGTACCTCATCCTGAAGAAATATGCCCAGGGTATTCATCTTTCCCCTGTTGTACACCACGTCGGTCGAAGTATAATATACATCCTTTGCGTCAACGCTTCCCTGTTTCAGATTGATTCCCCCGGTCAGCTTCTGGTGTTTGCCCCAACGGTAGGTGCCGGACAGATACCCACCGGCGTCGACGCGTTTCGAAAGCACTTCGTAGTAAGTATAATCGTCCTTTTTGTATTCATTCACCTTCTTGTAATCCTCGCTGAGGTAGAAGGCACTCATGTCCCAGCTGACCCTTTGATATTCGCCATGATATTTGGCCCGGACATGATAGGTATCGTGATCCGTGGTGTTTCCTTCGGGCTGGTACACTTTTTCCCCGGTGCCCTGGCGGTCGTTGAAATAGACCGCATCCACCTGTACAAAATGATTGCTGCCGAATTCATAGCCCAGCATGGCTCCGCCGATGCCCTGCTTCATGTTCGATTTGACGATATAGGGATTGGCATCCCGGTCGGCCTGGGATTGGGTTATATATCCGTCGCTCTGAAGGTAATCCCCGTTGATGCCCCAGTAAAAGCCACGGTTGAGCGAATCGGACAGGCGCCCTGAAAGGGAGAACCTGCCCCCGAGCGTGTTGTATGTGCCATATTTGACACTGGCGTTTCCCTGTACCGGGCGGGTGGGCTTGCGGGTGATGATGTTGATGGTTCCTCCCATGGCATTGCCTCCCCAGAGGGAGGATCCGGGTCCTTTCACCACCTCGATCTTCTCCACTTCTGTCGGGTTGATCAGATTCCAGTTCACCGAACCCCCATCTGCCTTGTTGACGGGTGTACCATCGAGCATGACCAGCACACGGCCCTGTTCCTTACCGTCGAGCCCACGCATGGTCACCGTGGATTTGGAAGAAAAGATCCCGAAGGTCTTCCCGACCACAACTCCCGGCAGGTAATTCAGGTAATCATCCACAGTCTGTATGGGCATAGACTGCATCTTTCGGGCATTCAGCAGGTTGATCCGGAGCGGAACTTCCCTGACCGGATTCTCGGTGCGGGTGGCAGAGATGACCACCTCATCCAGATCCATCTCCGCCGGAGTCAGCTTGAAATCCCGTTCAAGCCTGGCTTCACGGGTGGCGGTAATATCAACCTGTAACGTTGCATATCCGATACAGGTGACAGTCAGCGAAAAGGTCCCTGTTCCTGGCAGTTCCAGTCGATAGTTGCCCTGGATGTCGGAAGAGGTTCCTGCACCAGTTATCAGCACCAGGTTGGCACCCTGTACAGGCAATCCTGTATAAGCATCCGTCACCTTTCCCGAAAGGGTTATCTGAGCAAACAGATGTCCGCTGAACAGGATGGATCCAAGCAGTAAGGCCGGAATTATGGCATCCCGTATGAATTTCATTATGTAGAACTGTCCCATACGCATGTTTATTCCTGTATCTTGACCGCAACCTCCATGGAACCACTCTCTTCCAGATCTGCCCTGATCACTTTGATAAGGCCATATCTGCCTTTTTTCGTCTTAAAGGGTATGATTTTCCCGGCATAACAGTACTTACAGTTTCCGCTTACCGTTTCCGGTTTGTAACCCGTGACCAGCAGGCTGTCATTTTCGGCCGCGTCGAACTGTTCGACCGTGATCAGGTCATGATCCGACGAATAATAATCGTATAGGGTTGTATTCCGTACAGGCCAGGCTAAAAACTCAGGGTAATACGTTATGGCAGACGTATAATCCGGGCAGGTGAGCGTGGGTGAGGGATTGCCGGAGGTATAGTAGAAATAGGCCACGATATCGATCTTCGATTCATTTCCGGTAATGTTTGCGGAAGAATAGGTAATCCCTTCATTGGGATCCAGGTAGTGATCCAACGGTTGATTACCCTGGAATCCGATTGTCAGCGAAGGATGATAACGAATCGGTCCGTATCCCGATCCTGATCCCTTTAGGATGGTCATGTCGGCCGATGCGGTATCCCGGTTGCCGTTCATGATGAAAAAATTCCAGCGTTCTTCTTCTGCCGGTCCCTTCACAAAAGAGAAAACTGTATCCAAACCTCCGGATTCCTGGAAAAGTCCCCTGTCCATTTCAACCACAACCTGATCTGCGGTAATGCGTTTGATCCTCAGGTTGGTGATGGGTGAGCCGTCGCCAACTGCTGAAATACCGAACTTCATTTGTCCTCCGACAGGGATCCTGGCCCCGTCAGTCGTAAAATCACCACCCTGTTTGAAAACAATGAACGGATGAGTATCCATCTGTTCCTCATCACTGCATCCGTGGAACAGAAACAGCAGTATCCCAAGGATAGCAATACTTCTAAAGGCTTTCATGAAGGCTGATTGACGGATATAAACAGTAGAGGGGCACTATTTCTTCACCTTGACCTCAAAGGCAACGGATCCCGTTGAACCCTGGGTTACCTGTGTGACCTTGAAAAGGCCGTAGGTTTCGCTTTGCGTCTTAAATGCATAGATATCGTCGACCTTCAAATCCTTGGCCTTTCTGTAGGCATTTTCCTGGTCAAAGGATGTTTCGATCAGCTGATCGGTTTCTTCCAGCGCATCAAACTGGGCGACGGTGAGGGTCGTAGCACAGAAGAAGGTGGTATTTTGTGTCGTCCAGTTTTCCGGTGCTGCTGAGCCGCTGAAGATCCCGTCGATGCCTGAACCCGGAGAGGCCATAGCGATATTGTTAGCTGCATCCGAAGCCTTTTTGGCTTCAAAAAAGCAGAAGATGTCAATCGCACCCTGGTTGTTGAATGCATTTTCCATCGTATACACCTTGTTTTCGGAGACCGAGTAGAAACCACCTGTGTTAACGTTGTCCTGAGCGCCAAGGCTTACTTTCTTTACCTCCGGAGTTTCATCATCATCTTTACATCCCTGAAATATGACCGTTCCGGCAAGGAGGATCATCATAAGATAACCAAACTTTTTCATAAAATTCTATGTTTAAATTGATAATTATGTATCGATATGATTATTTTTACATATCGGCCGCAAAAATAGTAAAGAAGATTCAATAAAGAGCAGCATCGGATAAAATCTTTTCAGGAATGGTGGCGGATGGGGCGTTCAGTTTTTCAATTCTGACAGCATATCCCGGAATTTCTCCTGGATGAGGCCATCCAGGTTGCTGTGGAAGTGATCAAATGCTTCCACCAGCCGGATGCCCTCATCCGACAGGATGGTATTGCCACCTTCCTTTCCGCCCCTGGTCTTCTGAATGATCTTAAATCCCAGCATCTGTTCGATCTTTTTCAGATCGTCCCAGGTTTTGCGATAGGCAATGCCCAGTTTAGCGCAGGCGGCCATCAGGGACCCTTCTTGTTTGATGGCTTTCAGGATCTGCCATTTGCCGTCTCCCAGTATACCTTTCCCATCGTCCGATTCAAGCCAGATCTTGTACTGCAGATGGATGTTGTTGTATTTCTCGTTCATAGGATTGAAGTTGGATATTACGTTCGAATGATCTGAAAAGCAGATCGTTTACCCACGATATCAGCGTAGGGTTTCCCAAAGTTCATACAAAAAGGCGTTCCTCTGACGAGAACCGATAATTTCTGTAAATTTGCGGCTGATCATTATTAGTGTCCTTAAGCTGCACCATGCAAAACATTGGTCATCGCGTTGTTATCTTCATTTGCTGGATTTCTCTGCTGCCGCTGCTTTGCTTCACAGGGTGCTACCCCGGGGAATCGGAGGAGACATCTGACCTGGAGGTGGTGGCCACCGAGTACGACGTGAACTTTCATTTCTCTTCTATCCGGACTTTCATCATGCCGGATACGGTTATGCACATCACCGATCCAAATCACCCGGAACATGATCAGCAGATCAGCGCCGAAGCAAACAAACTCATATTGAAAGGAATACCAGATCATCTGCGGTCGCTGGGCTATAAACGCATGCTCAATACCCAGTATGGGTTGCCGGATGTCTATGTGACCATATCCGTTGTCGCCACCACCTATATCTTGAATGAGGCCATCGACTGGTGGCATTACTGGGCTTATTATCCCTGGTGGCCTGGATGGAAGGAAGGCGTTTATCCGTGGTGCCCCTGGGGATCCGAGATCAATAAGGGCTATACCCAGGGAACGGTGGTAGTTCAAATGCTGAATTCGAAAGTCTGGGAAGAGACAAGGATCCCCGTGGTCTGGCAGGCTACCTTCAATGGGCTTTTAAAGGGAACCGAACAGCAGGTGAATCAGCGTATTAAAAGAGATCTTGATCAGGCATTTGAACAATCGCCCTATTTAAAGATTGATGAATAGCTTTAAACTTGACGCAATGAACTTTTTACGAAACCGGCTGCTTTTCTTTCTGGTTTTCATTTCAGGAGGCGTATTCGCGCAGAGCTATTTTTCAATGACCTATAACATGGCGATCCCGCTGGGTAACACGCGGGATTTCATACCGAAGACGAGTTTTCGTGGTTTTGGACTGGAAGCAGGTGGCCGGATCCTGAAGGATTATTCCGTTGGCTTTAGCTTTGCCTGGAATGGCTTCTATGAAGAACTGGACTATGACCTATATGGTCCTGAGGATGGACTGCCGGATGAACTGAATATCTGGTCGAAAGTGTGGAAGTATACCACGGTATATCCGTTTCTGGGAACGGTCAGGTACTACATTTATGAAAAATCCGGACTGGAAGCTTATGCAGGGATTGGTATCGGGACTTCGCTCATCAGCAGGGTGACCGATTTTGGCGTTTACGATATCGTCGACAAGAATTATCATTTTACACTTTCCCCAGAAGCCGGGGCCATTTACTGGCTTACTGACCATTTCGGGCTGACACTCAACAGTCGCTACACCTGGTCGTCCAGGGCAGGGGAGACGGATCCTCAGTCCTATCTGGGATTCAATCTGGGATTTATTGCAGGTTCATTCCGCTGAGACATCTTTGTGTTGCCAGTGGTAAATTGTCGATTGTCAATTGTCAATTTTCATTCGCAATTTGCAGATTGCAGATTGCAGATTGCCGTTTTTAAGGTGGCCATTGATTTTTTTCTTAGCTTTGAGGACGGGTTTTTTCGTCTTACTTATCAATGACCCTGACCACTGAAAATATACTGCTGATCGGTTCGATCCTGTTGTTCATTTCGCTGCTAGCCGGTAAGACCTCCTACCGGCTGGGTGTTCCGGTGCTGATCTTTTTCCTTGCCATTGGCATGCTGGCTGGATCTGAAGGGATCGGCGGAGTGTACTTCAATAATCCCAAAACAGCTCAGTTCATTGGCATCATCGCACTTAACTTCATCCTTTTTTCGGGCGGTCTGGATACAGACTGGCATTCCATACGGCCTGTTCTCTGGCAGGGGATAACCCTGTCCACGGTCGGGGTGCTGCTTACCGCATTGTTTGTCGGACTGTTTGTCTGGTGGGTCACTGATTTCACCCTTTTTGAAGGATTGCTCCTGGGATCCATCGTATCATCCACTGACTCGGCTGCTGTATTCAACATACTTCGTTCAAAAAAACTTGCACTCAAGGGCAACCTCAGACCCTTACTGGAACTGGAAAGCGGGAGTAACGATCCGATGGCCTATGTGTTGACCATCATGTTCACCATGCTGGTGGTCAGCCAGGATGCCCAGGCAGGTGACATCGTTCTCATGTTTTTCATGCAGCTGATCCTGGGTGGGTTGCTGGGGTTGATTTTCGGTAAGCTTGGATCCCTTCTGATCAATAAAATACAGCTCGATTACGAAGGCCTTTACATTGTGCTGGTAATAGCGATCATGTTTTTTACGTTTTCAGCAACGGATTTTATCGGAGGCAATGGATTCCTGGCCGTGTATTTATCTGCTGTCTATCTGGGGGCGCAGGAGCTGATCCATAAGAAAAAGATCCTGAAATCATTTGACAGCTTCGCCTGGCTGATGCAGATCATTTTGTTCCTGACCCTGGGATTGCTCATTTATCCGAGCCAGATCATCCCGGTAATTGGGATCGGGATGCTCATTTCGTTGTTCCTCATTTTTTTTGCCCGGCCAAGCAGTGTATTCATCAGTCTGTTCCCTTTCCGGGTTCAGAAACGCAGCAGAAGGTTTATTTCGTGGGTAGGGCTGCGCGGCGCGGTGCCGATTGTTTTTGCAACCTATCCACTGCTCGCCGGTGCAGAGAAGGCGAACATGATCTTCAACATCGTCTTTTTCATTTCAGTGACATCCGTATTGATCCAGGGTACGACGCTCCCCGTGGTGGCAAAATGGCTTCACCTTACCCTGCCTGTAAGAGTCAAATTCCGCACACAATCCGATCTGGAGCTGGCCGAAAGCATCAAATCTGCCCTGGCGGAAATCGTGATCCCTGAAAACGGTTCCGTTAAAGGAAAACAGATCGTAGAACTTAAATTCCCAAAAACGGCGCTGATCTCGTTCATTGTCAGGGACAATAAATACATTACTCCTACGGGTGCAACCCGACTTGAGGGGAACGACAGGCTGTTTGTCCTATCGGAGAGCAAAGAGGCACTTCGTAAAGTGTATGACTGTCTGGAAATTGAGGAAGCTTAGGCGGTGGGAGAGGAGAGAGGAGAGAGGAGAAAGAGGAGAGAGGAGAGAGGGGCATATTGAGTTAATGCCGTGAAGTCTGTACCGGAAGAGGAATTGGGGGATTACTGTGGGGTTGATAAGGGTGATAATGGAGAGGATCTTTTTCTGAGAAATTTATTTATTCAGGAACATGAGGCATTTGGTTTTTTTTCTGGCCGTGATCATTTTATTGCCGGCAGGATCGTGCCTGGATCAGCAAACCGTTGATCCGAAGGCAGGAAGCAGTTTGACGGGAAGGATCATCTCGGTCATTGACGGTGATACCTATGACCTGCTGGTGGAAGGTAATGGAACTGTTCGGGTCAGGATGCAGGGGATTGATGCTCCGGAGAGGGATATGCCTTTTTACCGTACCTCACGGAGTTATTTATCCCAACTTTGCTTTGGTAAAAAGGTAACCGTGAAGGTTACGGGAACCGACAGGGGTGGTAGGACCCTGGGCTTCACCTACCTTGACGATGGCCGGGAACTTTGCCAGGAGATGGTCAGAGCGGGGTATGCCTGGCACTTTAAACGGTACAGTTCCGACAGAGAATTATCCGCACTTGAAAAAGAAGCCCGGTCTGCCCACCGGGGCCTCTGGGCCGACACCGACCCTCAGCCTCCATGGGAGTACAGAAAGGAAATGTTCGACGAGAGACAGAAGACCTCTGGTCAATAAAAGATGAAGCATGAAGGATGAAGGATGAAGAATGAAGAATTAAAAATCAATAATTAAAAATCCTTCATTCTTCATCATAAATCCCCAACGTTTTTTCCAGCTCCTTTTTTACCGTTTCGGCCAGCGCGGCGGGTGAAATCACCTTCACCGATGCGCCCCACCCCAGGATAAAGGAAATGAACTCAGAGGTGATGTTCAGGCAGAAACCAAAATCAATATGATCTCTGGTTTCTTCGATCACCTGCTGGCTTTCATGGATGGATTGGGTGAGGAGATATTTTCCCTGGGGTTTTGTGAACCGCAGCACAATCCGGACAGGCGCTCCTGGAGTCGTGAAGATGCCGATGGTGTTCCGGAAATAATCCTCCGTTTCAAAAGACCGGGATATGAAATTCAGATCAGGATTCTGACAGACGGATTGGATCCGGTCCAGTCCGAAGATCCTGATATCCTTTGCCTGTTCATCGTATCCGATCAGGTACCAGCGGTTGCGGTACTCTTTCAGATGATAGGGATGAACGGTGTGCAAAAAGGGCTCTTCAGCATCGAACGGCTGATGCTGGATGGTCAAAACCGTTTTATCGCGGATGGCATCCAGCAGAAATTCGAGGTATTCGCTGCCTTTGACAAAAGGAACCTTCTCCAGCTCAATAAACTCCATGGCTGAACGGTCGTGCCATTTCTGGATGGTCACCAGGTCGACCACTTTCTGGAGCGCTCCGGAATATTTGGCGAAAACATCAACATGCTTGAACTGGTTCAGGATTGCAGAGGCGAACCTGAGCGAATCCATCTCATCGCTATTGATCGGAAGGTTATCGATCGAATAGTCGGGATGGTCGTAATAATAAGCTTTGCGCTGCTGGTCGTAACAGATGGGAGCATAATAACCCAGATGCCTGTCATACCGCATGGCATGGATATCACCTGCAATGGTCCGTTCACCGAGTGGTGCGATGTCGAGGGCATCCTCGCAGGCTTTGATCAGCTGGGCCCTGGTGGCATAGGTGTGGTCGATCAGGTACCGGTTGATCACCCGGTAACGGATTAGGGCTTCTTTGTTCTTGGGCATGGAATTGAAGATGAAAACATGTGAAAATACTAAAAATTCCAATATGCCGTAGGCATTTGATTGTGGTAATGCAGATACACTGCATTATGCCCAGTTAATATTGCACCAGAATTCATTAAATTTTAAAAAACGAAAGATCATGATCAAGCAAATTTTACAAACCATCCAGTTCGGCGAAATGCAAAATTACCGTTCCATTGCCGCTTTCCCCATCTTCTGTCCACCCAGGGAAAATCCTGTGGAATATGATACGCTTGCTGATGCAATGTTGACAGGCCTGATAACGATCACGGAGGTCGACCAGGGCGGATCGGTACCCGAGCTGAAGCTCACCGGCGGATCGGAAAAACCCATCCTGATATTGGAAGGAGAAGAGCTCATGGGAGCCAAACAGAATCGGATTTTAGTGACCACCATACTGGTGGCAGTGAAAGGGGAGGTTATCATCCCGGTCAACTGTACGGAGAGAGGCCGGTGGGCCTACAACTCACCCAAATTCAGAGACTCCGGGAATCTAAGTGCCTATGATGTCAAGCGGGAGATAAAAGATTCGGTGACGAATTCCCTGTTTTTCAGTAACAAACACAGGGCAAATCAGATAAGAACCTGGGAGAAGATCGAAGAGCTTCATTCAAAATCAGGGACCTATTACACTTCAGGTTCGAGGGCCATGTCGGATGCCTATTCGGCAAAAATGCCTGAATTAAATGAAATACTTGATCATTTTCCGATTCTGGAGGGCCAGCGGGGCATTTTATTCATTATTGACAACAAGATCGCTGGTCTTGAGATCCTTTCGCGTCCGGATATTTATTCAAGGTTGCACGAAAAGATCTGCAAGTCCTTCTTTATCAGTGGATTTTCTGGCGACAGGCCCAATTTACCGGCAGGTGAATTAAATAAGATGTGCGAGGATTTCATTCAGAGCGCTGCCGGCCTGGAGACTCACGAATTCAAATCCGTCGGGCTGGGAACCGATGTGCGCCTGAAGGGCAAAAACATCCTGGGTAGCGGGTTGGTATACAGTGGGGAGTTGATCCACGGGGCGGTTATAAGCAGCGATGAAGGGTAAGGTGGTGCAAGGTGCAAGGCATAAGGCATAAGTAGGTTTAATCAGGAAAGCCTTGAAGTCGATTTTGTTGTTGTCAATAAAGGTCTGCCCATCGCACTGGAGGTTAAAAGTAGTTTTTCTGCAAAAGTAAGCGGAATGAAAAGCTTTTTTGAATCTTTTCATCCTGCAAAGACATTTCTTATTGGTAACGATGGTATTCCGTGGCAGGATTTTTTGAAAATCAGGTCGCAGGAGTTATTTTAATGATCCTTGGCCTCTCTTCATTTTCCTTATCGCTTATATGATAGAATTCAATGAAAGTGATTTTTTGTTCTTCAGGAAAAAACGCATTCCGTTAATTCCTCAAACTGTATCCTGCTCCTCTTCTTCATAGATCCTTACTGAATAAGGCGGTAATCGGTAAAATAGTAATTCATACCGCTCTGCATACCTCAACTTGCAAAACGCGCATTGAGACTGATAGGCATGTATCACCTTTTCTCTGAAACTTCTCTGATGCGACCGTATCTTAATTGTAGAAGTAATATAGGCACGCCGGGCCATATCATTTTCACTTAGAACATCCTCTGCGGACTTCATAATGGAATTCATTCGTCTTGATAAATAAATCCCTGGGCAAGGATATTGCGTGAAAAGACATCATTGTATAGAGCTTTCTTTTCTGAGAGCCAGTTAAAGGCGGCGATGCGGATTTTCAACATCTCCAAGGTAACATGGGATCAGATGAATGTGGGCATGCCAGATTGTTTGTCCGGCTGCTGAGTTGTTTTATTTTGATGATTCGGTTCGGTCATGATCCTGTTTCATTGCGTTTTAATATGCTGATCATTGAAATCGGGATACATCATTCAAGAAATTCGAATCCATTGTTGGAAGCTATTATGATCAGCGGTTGAGGCTATCCATGAATTTATCTGGTATCCGAATCAATCGTCGTACATCCCGGCCCACTGAGAACGCTTCGCCCTTCCCTGACGGGCCGCACCACGATCTGGGTATTGATGCGCTCTTTCATGGCGCCCACATGCGAGATCACACCGATCATCTTGCCTTCCTGGCGGAGGCTGGCCAGCGTGCTCAGAGCCGCCTCCAGCGCATCTTCATCCAGGCTGCCAAAACCTTCGTCGAGAAAAAGTGAATCCACGCGGACATTCCTGCTCGACATCCCGGATAATCCTAACGCCAACGCCATGCTGACAATAAAGGATTCCCCCCCGGAAAGATTCTTGGTGGATCGGATCTCTCCCGCCTGATAATTGTCGATCACCTTCAGCTCCAGTGGATCTTCCCGGCCACGGGTAAGCAGGTACCGGTCACTCAGTTTTGCCAGCTGGATGTTGGCATAGGAGACCATGATCTCCAGCGTAAGTCCCTGTGCGAAATTACGGTACTTCTTTCCATCAGCAGAACCGATCAATCCGCTGAGCGCTGCCCAGCGTTTGTGTTCTTTATCCTGCAGGTCTATCCTGCGGCTGATTTCCGACCCTCTGATCCTGTTTTCCTGATTTGCTTTCAGCTTCTGATTCAGCGCTCCGGTCTCTTCAACAACGGCAGTGTGATTTGCCTTGAACAGGTTGAGTTTTTCCTGCAGGGTATCTATATCTTCTTCCGTCAACTTTTTAGATTGCTCCAGTTGAAGGCTGTCATCTTTTTCTTTCCTTCGGGTCACCAGCTGTACTTGCCTTATCCTGAGGTCGTTATCCTTTTCCTCAAGTTCTGCTCTTTCTTCAGCGGGAATGCTGCAGGTTTTGTACTCCCTTTCATCCCCAAATCCTTTCGTCAGTAAATGTTCTTTGAAATGGTTCTCATCCTTTTCAAGAATGGCGCTCCTGGTCCGTGTCTCTTCGACCAGATTGTTTATCCGTGTGTTGTGCGATTCCATTTCCTTTTCCTTTGCATGGAATGATGCTGATATTCTATCTTTTACATCCCTGGCTTCATTCAGCCTGCTAAGGGAACGTGTTTCCTCATCATTCACATCTTTATCCCCGAAAAGGTTCGCCCGATCCTGCCTGATATTATTCAGCGAGGTTTCCAGATCTCTGGATTCCTTTTCTTTTCCCCTGATATCATTCTCTTTGGAAGTGATCATACTATCGGATGCACCCAAAGCGGCTTTTTCTGAAGTGATCAGCCGGTCAACCTCAGTCTTCCTCGCTGATTTTTTTTGCCATTCATTTTTACGAACCTCCAGGGTTTTCATCATAACCGCAGCCTCTGACTCATTACCGGGAATTTTTCGGATACCGAACGGTTCGAGCAGCTGAACAAGGTTTGTCACCGCTCTGTCAGTGTTTATGGCGGTGTTTTTTACCTCAACCTTTCCTTTTACTATATTTTCTTCAATGCCTGACCTTGATTGCACGGCAAGCTCAAGCTCCTGCTGCTTCCTGTTGACCGCAGAAGCAGACTGGATCTCTTGTTTCATAAGGAGTGAAAGTCTTCGATCAGCTTCTTCGTGCTCCCTGATCAGATGTATGAGTGCTGCAAATTCCTTTTCTGATTCTGTAGCCCGCGGTACATTACCTTCCGCATAGGGATGGTGCAACGAGCCGCACAACGGGCATGGCTTACCGTCTTCAAGCTGATTCCTTTCACTCCCGAGGTTGGCGATCTTCCTGAGTTCGGCCAGATAAAGCACTAGCTCATCTTTTCTGCGGATGATTTCCTGGATTGTTCGCTTGTCAAGCAATTGATCTATCGTTGACTGTGCATCCGTGACGTTTTGCTGGTCCGTCCTGTTTGTCTCTTTTGCCCGGTACAGTTCAGTTTCGATCCTTTGAATCCCGCTCTTCTTTTCTTCAAGGGATCGTATATGCAGCGATAGGTCACTACTCGCTTTAGCCAGGATCCGTTGAGACTCCAGCAGGCTCTGGACAGAAGCTTTGATCCCCGTAAATTCGGTGATCAGTTCTTCATCCTGCGGGCAGGCATCAAGGTATGCGTTAATTGCTGCTGATTCAAGGTTTAAGTTGCTGATCGATGACTGGGCTTCCGATCTTTTGGCCTCTTCTTTCTTTTTTTCCTGATTGAGCCTGGCGATCTGGGATCGGATCATTTCCAGTGCATTCTTTTTCTGGGCGATATCCTGATCGAGCAGCCTTACCCGGGTGGTTAATTTAAAGAACTTATCCTTTTCGTTTTCTGCATCGGCACGCACTTTTTCAGCCTGTTTGAAATTTTCCTGCGCCCTCGCCAGTTCTTTAGCCAGTTCAGGAAGAGACCGTTGCAAACTGGACAATGTCCCGAGATCCCTCATTTGCAAATCCCTCAGGACCGTCAGTGCGGAAAATTCGGCATCAAGGGGAACGGCTTTCTGAGCCCTTTTAAGAATTTCTTTTTGTGGCTCGAATGCAATGAATTCATGATCTAACGTTTCCTGATCCAGCGATATATGTTGCAGATCATTTTTAAGTTCACCGATCTTATTCAGACAGTTAATGGCTTTACCTATCTGATCGATCTTTGCTGACAGGGTATCTTTTTCCCTGTTTTTCTCTTCCAGGGATTTTTTTACCTGTTCTTCCTCTTCGGGGTTTAATAGTACAATTCCGGTCATCTCCGCTTTCAGCGCGTCCAGTTTTCCCCTTTCTTCTTTTTGACGTTCAAAAACATGCCTGGAAATGGAGCTGTAGATTTCCGTACCGGTAATCTGTTCAAGGATGGGGGCGCGTTCGTCGGGCGTGGCCTGCAGGAAAGCGGCAAACCCTCCCTGGGCAAGCATCATGGATTGTGTGAACCGTTTGAAGTCCATGCCCGTTTTAGAAACCACAACTTCTTCTGTTGTTCTGAGCTGGGAGGCCAGGATGTGGCCCGATCCTGCCTCGGCTATTTCGTGTCTTGGAGCCTGAAGTTCACCATTTGCCTTGTTTCGTGCACGGTGCTGGCTCCAGTGTGCCCGGAACTGTCCCTCATCTGTTTCGAACACTACTTCGGCAAAACACTCCCCCGTCTGCCGCGACATGATCTCATTGGTTGATTTGGAAATCGTTGACAGCCTTGGAGTGCAACCATATAAGGCAAGGCTGATGGCGTCCAGGATGGTGGATTTCCCCGAACCGGTCGGCCCGGATATCGCGAAAATGCCATCTTCAATGTATTCGGGTGAGGTGAAGTCAATGGACCATTCCCCCACCAAGGAATTCAGATTTTTGAAGCGGATTTGGATGATCTTCATGGCGAGGGATCAATTTGCGTTCGGATCAGCATTTTGTAAAGCATTCATGGCTTCATGATAGGTTTCAATCAGGATATAGCGGTCTTCTTCCGGGACATTACCGGCGTCGAGGCACCGGGTGAAAACCACGTAAGGATCGATCGTTTCCAGGGTCTCGGTCTCATTAACCCTGCTGAGTACCCGTTCTGCAACGGCACTGTTTTTAATGCGCAGGATCTCAAGGGAGGATCCTTTCAGAAGTTCATCAAAATAATCGGTAAGGTTGGCTTCGGCCGTATAGGCGGTTATTTCAATCTCCAGCCATGCCCGGCTTCCCTGGTTGATTAGTTCTTCGATCCTGCTGGTCAGGGTCCCGATATCCCCGGATAATTTTTTTAATTCCTGAAAACAGGGGACAGGATGTTCGGTGATGACAGGCACATTGTCTTTGAACTCGGCAACGATCACTTTTTTGGTCTGACCGGCTTCTGAAAAGCTCATGGGCAACGGCGAGCCCGAATACCCTACAATGTCTGAATTTTCTGCCTTCTGGGCCATGTGCAGATGACCGAGGGCCATGTAATCGAATCCTTCAGATATCTTTTTCTCTTCTATATGTGCAAGTGTCCCGATATAAAGTTCCCTCACACCGTCACCCTCAATGGTTCTTGCGTTCCGGGTGAACAGATGTCCCATGCCAATAACGGGGACTGAGGTCCTGTCACTCTTAAGTCTTCCGGCGATTTGAGTAATGCGTTCATAGTGAGAGGCAATGCCCTCCAGGAGCTTTTTGGTCTTATCTCCGGGATCTTCCCCGGGAGAAACCGTTCGCACATCGCGATCACGTAGGTAAGGAACGGCACAGACAATGGCTTGTGTTCCGCCGCTTTTACTTTTGAGTTCGAATACCTCATCTTCAGGATTATCGGTCACGGCACCTATTACATGCACATCGATCGCTTTCAGGATGGTTTTGGGAGCATCAAGAAGGGTGGGGGAGTCATGGTTGCCGCCGATGATCACCACATGTCCGCAGCAGGTCCCGGCAACTTTTCCCAGGAACCGGTAGTACAGTTCCTGCGCGCGGTTGCTCGGGGTAGTGGTGTCGAAGATATCACCGGCCACCAGCAAAATGTCAATTTTTTCAAGGGCAATGAACTCAATGAGCCATTCAAGGAAAGCGTCGAACTCATCATAACGTTTTTGGTTGTACAATGACCGGCCCAGGTGCCAGTCGGAGGAATGGAGTATCTTCATATTTGTAAAATTTGATTTCCGGAATTTCTTCTGATATCAATATTACGAATAAAGTCGCAAAGTTATGGCATGCCAGTGCAGTGTATCTGCATTATAAAGGCGATAAAATTTTTATCTGGTAAATCCTTTCCCCCTTCGCCTTCCAATTCTACTTCCACTTCGTATGTTCGAATGCTGATTAATCAAGGACATAATCTTTCCGTGTCAATAAACCATGATATGATAATAATATGTAATTTCAGGAAATAATTCTTGAGAAGATTAAAGTGAATTCAACAAGACTTAGATCCTTTATTCAGAGATACTGGATACTGTTAGTGCTGATTACAGTCAAATTAGTACTGCAATTTGTTCTGGTAAATCCGGTTTACGAATTGCACCGGGATGAGTTTTTGCATCTTGACCAGGCATTCCATCCTGCAGCGGGATACATTTCGGTTCCTCCTTTTTCATCATGGATTGCCAGTATCATTTATTTATTTGGAGGCGAATTATTCTGGATCAGGTTTTTCCCCGCTCTTTTCGGTGCACTGACGATTGTTTTCACATGGCTGATCGTAGAAGATCTGGGAGGCCGGCTGCCAGCAAAGATCTTAGCCGCTGTTTTTTTGATCTTCTCGGTACTGGCCAGGCTAAACGTATTGTTTCAGCCTAATTCTTTTGATATTCTTGCATGGACCATCATATTCCATTCCCTTATAAATTACTTCAGAACCCAACAGGTGAAATGGCTGATGCTGTTTTCGGTAATAACTGCCCTGGGTTTGTATAATAAATACACTGTCGTTTTTCTGATCGCCGGGCTATTTGCAGGACTCTTGCTGACAGAAGAAAGAAAAATTTTTACCAGGAGGGACCTTTATATTGCAATAGCCCTCTGCCTGGTCATTTTCCTGCCCAATATAATCTGGCAGATAAAAAATCACTTCCCGCTTATATACCATATGAAAGCATTGAACGAGAGCCAGCTGGTGAATGTCAACCGATTGGATTTCCTGCTCGACCAGGTGAAGTACGGCCTGGTGGGGATCCTGACGTTAGCCGCCTTCTGGGCACTCGTTTTTCATAAATCCTTCAAACCCTACCGGTTTATTGCCTGGACATTCGTTACCGTTATCTTTTTGTTCACGCTTACCAGGGCGAAGAGTTATTACACCATCGGTCTGTACCCTGTTCTGTTTGCTTTTGGAAGTGTTTATCTGGAAGCTCTATTTAGAAAATGGAACATTGTTTTGATCGCTGTCCTGGTTGTAATGAATGTTATTATTTTTTTTGGCATCGTTAAATATCTGATGCCATTCCAGGATCCATTTGAGATCATATCAAACCGGGAAGATTATGAACGGTTGGGCTTGCTGCGCTGGGAAGATGGAGAAAATCATCAGCTTCCCCAGGATTTTGCCGATATGGCTGGATGGCGTGAGATGGCACAGAAAGCCCTGGCTGCTTACAAATTGATCCCGGCGAACGAATTGGGAAATACACTGATCTATTGCGATAATTATGGCCAGACCGGGGCACTGAACTATTATAACCGGGCAAAAATGCCCGAAGCTTATTCGTTCAATACAGATTACATTTATTGGCTACCGGAATTCGATACGATACAAAATATCGTCTTTGTCGGTGACTTGCCGGACATAGAGGTGATAAATATGTTCCGTGATTTTAAGCCGACGGGTACTGTGGAAAATGAATTTTCAAGAGAAAAAGGCACACAAATATTTCTCTTGCTGGGAGCAAAGCCTGGATTCACGGAATGGTTTTACAAAACAGCTGAAGAAAGGAAAAAAGATTTTGATGTATTTTAAAAAGCGCCGGGCTGTGAATAAATCTGTGATCCGCGTTTAAATGTGTACGTATTAAACGCGCTGAGATCAACTTTCTGCCAGCCTGGTTGATCAGCAATGCTCATTCTTTCGGATAGCCGACACTTTGCGCCAGGATGATCATTTGCCCGGGCCGGAGCTTCATGGTGGTGGACAGCCGCTCCTTCTGGACTGATCCCCATGCCACGGTGCCAAGACCGGCCGAAGCGCAATAGAGGTAAACGTTCTGCGATATATATCCCACGTTGGTCCGCGAGGAGCATTCCTGGTCAGCGTCATTCCCGCCAAGTTTTTCCAGGTCTGAGACAAAGATTAAATTAACGGGTGCGGTGGCCACGTAGTCCTGCATACCGGCCTGCGCCCGGTAATCGCCGGCAGCAACCGGTACAAGAAGGCTTTTCACAGCGTCGTAAAAATAAATGCCTTTCTTCAGGACTACATAAATGTCCAGCTCCTGCCTGTTGCGGGCAGTAGGTGCCGTACGCTTGCCTTCCTCCGGACGGTTGATGCCGTTGGCCGCCCAAAGAAGGTTGGAAAGATCCGCAAGCGTTAATTCCTTATCGGCATATGCCCTGGTACTTTTACGTTCCTGCAGGGCCTGCATTAAAAGTTTTCCGCTTTTAAGATCCGGCGGATAAAGACGAATGGTGTCCAGATCCTGTGCAAAAAGGCATGACGACAGGAGGATGAGTGTAAACGTGATGATTCTATTCATAGCTGTCAGTTTGTTGCTTGACAAACTTATGAAATAATGTTGAAAAAAAACGACCACTGATGTTTGGTCACTAAAAGATGCATTTATTGAATTTTGTTATAATTTTACCACAAGGGCACATCTGCGTGAAGCTTGCTTTTACCATATCATCATGATTGCATTAAATTGTATTATTATAAACTAAATCAAAACGTTAGCGTATGAGAGCAAAAATTTACGAAGGTTTGAGATGGAACATCGTGATCAACAGGTTCCTGCTGGTCACGGGGATGTTCCTACTAGGCATGGGATTTTCAGCCTTTGCTCAACAGGAGTACAAATACACGGGCACCGTTCAGAACGAGTTCAACGAATCGCTGCCTGGCGTGAACGTGATCGAAAAAGGAACCACACGGGGTACGGTAACGGATCTGGATGGTCGTTTTACCCTTAACTTGTCGAATCCCACGGCCGAACTCGTTTTTTCCATGATGGGTTACCTCACATATGAAAAAGCCATGAGGGCAGGGGAGGTGGCTGAGATAACAATGATTGAAAGTATGGTGGAGCTGGAAGAGGTCATGGTAGTGGGGTATGGCACACAGAAACGTTCCAATGTCACTGGGGCCATTTCCAAGATCAACGGCGAGCAGATCACAGAGATCCCAACAGGTACCATCAACCAGGCCCTGCAGGGACGTATCGCCGGAGTGAACATCAACAACAGCTCAGGCTCCCCTGGCTCGGGGATGAAAGTGGTCATCCGTGGAGTAGGAACCAATGGAAGTGCACAGCCGCTGTATGTGGTGGATGGGATCAGGACCAGTTATATTGACAACCTGGAACCGTATGACATTGAATCCATTGAAGTTCTGAAAGATGCTGCCTCGGCAGCCATCTATGGTGCCGATGCAGCCAACGGTGTCGTACTGATCACCACCAAAAAGGGAACAAGAAAAGCAGGGAAAGGAACAGGTCTGATTACCTATAATATGCAGCTAGGCACGCAGAGCATTGAACGATATACGCAGCCCATGGATGATAAGAGCTATTTACAATGGATGAAAGAAGCAGGTGTCAACATTAAACCTTCGGCAGAGGGTACCAATACCGACTGGATGGATGAGATCACAGACAATGCCTTCCTGCAGCGGCATCACATCGCCTTCAACAATGCCACCGATAAATCCAGCTACTTCATTTCAGGATCATACCTGAACCAGGATGGAGTCATCGGGGGTGACAAATCCAATTATGAACGTATTACGCTGCGAACGAACATTTCTCAGCAGGTGAAACCGTGGTTGCAGGTAGGGACTAACATTTCCTATAACCACTTTGAACGAAGTGCCCTGGGCGAGGATGATGAATTCGGGGGTCTCGTCTCCTCGGGCCTGATGATGGATCCTATGACACCCGCCCTGTTTGAGGGAGAACTTCCCGACTTCGCACAGAATGTGCTCGACGATGGCTACACCCTGGTGCAAAATGAGGACGGTGAATATTACGGTTTATCGCAAAATGTACTGGGTGAGATCGCCAATCCTCTCGCCAAGATGGAAATATCAAAGGGATATACGAAAGAGGACAAGATCATGGGCAACATCTTTGCCACCTTTGGAGGAGATGTTTGGAAAGGATTTTCGTTCACCACACGGCTTAGCAACGACGTAGCCAACCAGCTGTACCACACCTGGTATCCCACCTACTGGTTCTCCTCAGAGAATATGAACACCCAGACTGCCGTCAGGGACAACTACAACAACTGGTCAACCTGGCTGTGGGAGAATTTCGCCACCTACGACAACACCTTCGGTGAGAAGCACCATGTCAATGTCATTGCCGGTACCTCGGCACAACAGTACCAGCATAAATACCTCACCACCGTTTCGGGACCGATGTTTGCCGAAGACGACGACTTTGCCGAACATGGGGATGTGGTGGTTGATGGACAGCTCAGCGGCAACCATGAACTCAACAGGCTGGTCTCGTACTACGGCAGGTTATCCTACGAATATGGCGGCCGCTACCTGCTGAATTTCATTCTCCGTCGCGACGGCACCTCTCTGCTGGGCGCCGACACACGCTGGGGCAATTTCCCGTCGGTATCCGCAGGCTGGATCGTCAGTGGGGAGAACTTCTGGAACGTGGATCTTATTAACTTCTTGAAGATCAGGGCTTCCTGGGGACAGAACGGGATGCTCTCCGGCCTTGGCCCGGATCAGTTCAGGGCGTTGATCACCACCTCGGGTATCAAATATCCAAAACCCGGCGGTGGTTACTATACCGGTGCTGAACCTGACCTGCTGGCCAATCCTGAATTGAAATGGGCGACCAGCGAACAGTTAGACATTGGATTCGATATGTACATGTGGGACAACCGTGTGACGTTCGGTTTCGACTTCTTTAACAAGAAGACCCGTGATCTGCTGACTCCGGGTACACCTCCTCCCTCCGTGGGGAATGATGCACCCTTCGTGAATGCAGGGGATGTGTTGAACAAAGGGATCGAACTGGAAGCGGGCCTGAGAAATTATGAGTCTGATTTTCAGTACGATGTAAACCTGAACTTCACCTACATGACCAACAAGGTCACCTACCTGAACCCGCTGCTTGACCGCGTGTCGGGCGCCTCTCTGGGAACAGGATGGACGGTGACTTGGTTCGAACTGGATCAGCCGGTATGGTATTTCCGCGGATACAAGACCGACGGTATTTTCCAGAACCAGGCACAGATCAATGCCTATAAGGAAGCCAACGGAGGCCTGTCAGGCTACACCCCCAAACCGGGCGATCCCATCGTGGTAAACACCAACGGGGATGACCTGATCAACTCGGAAGATCAGGTCTATATCGGCGATCCCCATCCCAACGTACTATGGGGCGCCATGGTCAACCTGAAATATCTCGGTTTCGACCTGAACCTTTTCTTCCAGGGGGTCCACGGCCATGATGTGCTTCTGGGATGGAACCGTTACGACCGATCGACTTCCAACAGACCTCAGTTCTGGTATGATGACCGGTGGACAGGGGAAGGCAGCACCAACGAGCGGCCCCGACCGGAAATGTCGAGCCCGTATATTTACAACAGTGACCTGATGGTCTACAAAGGATCCTATGTCAGGGTGAAGCAGATCCAGCTGGGATATACGCTTCCGAAAAGCATTCTGGGTAAAATGAAGTTTCAGGATTTGCGACTGTATGTGTCGCTGGAAGACTATTTTACCTTTACCAAATACCCGGGTATGGATCCAAGTGCAGGAACAGGACGTGACAACAGCCAGGGAATCGACCGGGGGATGTATCCACCTCCCCGCAAGCTGATGTTCGGACTTACATTTGCTCTTTAACCGGTTTTTCGCAATAGATGCCAAATAAATTAAAGATCATTAATCATTAATTATTAATCATATTATGAAATACTTACATAAATCAAGTGTCATCCTTGTGATTCTTTTGGCGATCACTTCGTGCTCAAAGGACTTTCTGGATGTTGATCCCATCGGCAAGTTGACGGAAGACCAGTTCTACAAGACCGATGAAGACGCCACCAAAGCCATCATGGCAGCCTACGACATCCTTCAGTGGATGCATGCACGCGACTGGAACAGTGCTTACCTTGTAAAGACATTCCCGTCGGACGAATCCAATGTGGGCGGGGAAAATTCCGGCGACCAGCCACCGCTGCAGGAACTGGATTTCTTTAACTACGGCTCAAGCAACGCAACCATCACGGCCACCTGGCAGTCGAATTATTTCGGGATCTACCGGGCGAACAAGGTGATCCAGCGTGTTCAGCCCGAAACCGATGTCCGGAAACAGATCATCGCTGAAGCCAAGTTTCTTCGTGCCTGGTATTATTTTGAAATCGTGAGCATGTTCGGAACGGGACCATTGATCCTCAACGAATTGACTCCCAGTGAGTACGGGCAGCCCTTTGCCTCTGCTGAAGCGATCTATCAGCAGATCGAGACCGATCTGAATGAAGCCATCTCCGTTCTTCCCCTGAAAAGTGAATACGCCCCCGAAGATGTTTTCAGGGCGTCGCGGGGTGCTGCACAGACATTGCTGGGCAAAGCCCTTCTTTACCAGGAAAAATGGAACGATGCGGCATCGGTCTTTGAAGAGGTGATCACCTCCGGAGAGTATGAGCTCCAGGAGAACTTTGCAACCCTGTTCCTCAAGGAGTCGGAGTATGGAGTTGAATCTATTTTCGAGGTTGACTATGTCAGCTCGGAAGGATATGTTGAAACTACCTTCCAGTGGGGCGGAAACCGTGCGATGGAAAACAACATCACCTGGCAGTTGACCGGCCCCCGGGCCGACTGGTTTGTTCCCGGCTCCAGTGGAATCATTGGCGGTTGGGGATTTAATTGTCCAAGGGAAAGTTCCTACCAGGTGTTCATCGAGGAAGGCGATGTCACACGCCGACCCTATTCTGTTATTTCGCTTGCTGAGCTCAAGTCGATGGGTGGTAACTGGAAGAAGGATGATGCATGGGGATGGGATGGATACATCCGGATCAAGTATACCACCTGGGCGTCGGAAACAAACGAATTGGAAGGCGCAACCGCCCGGTTCAACTATGGCAGCAACCTGCGCCTTTTACGGTTTGCTGATGTGCTGCTTATGGCAGCAGAGGCGAATTACCGTGCCGGCAACAATGACAAGGCAGCCCAGTACCTGAACCGGGTACGGGACAGGGCCAACCTGGAACCCTTTCAGGGAGACATCTTTCAGGCAATCGTGAAAGAACGCCAGATGGAACTTTGCTTTGAAGGAGTCAGATTCCTTGACCTGATCCGGTGGGGGATGGCTGAAGATGTGCTGGGTGAGTTTGGATTTGTTGCAGGGAAACATGAACTGTATCCCATCCCCGACAGCGAGATGCGGAATAATTCCAACGCGGTCCAGAATCCAAAATACTAATGATCGGGAATATTTTACAGGATTATTATCGCTGTTTATATAAACGTTATACCTGAAAGGAACTTCTTTTTTAAACCACAGAGGCGCGCAGAGGAAATTTTCCAGGAAACCACCTTTGCGCGCCTTTGTACATCCTCTGTGCGCCTCCGTGGTAAAAAAAATATTCCTATCTTTGGAATACCCTTATTGCATAAATTCTGGATGCCATGAAGCAATTCATTTTACTCTTTGGATTCGTTTTCCTTTTTGCTTCTGCCTTCGCCACCCACGTTGACGAAAACACCGCAAAAAGAGCCGGTCAGAATTTTCTGACAGGCAGCACAGGTTCTTCGTTACTCCAGCGTACTACCGACCTGAAGCTAGTCTATAAATCCCTTTCGAATTCTGCCGGTTCGACTGCTTTTAGCCAGCAGAACGTTCTCTTTTATGTTTTCAATGCCGATCCGAATGGCTTTGTGATCGTTGCAGGGGATGATGCTGTCTTTCCTATTCTGGGCTATTCGGATGAAAGCAGTTTTGATCCGGTGAGTATCCCTTCCAATTTCAAAAAATGGCTGGAAGGATATAAGGATCAGATACGGTATATAATTGATAATGATATCGTTGCCACAACTGATGTGCAGCAGGAATGGAACAGGTACGCTACGGGTTCAGGCGTACCCATCCTGAAAAATGGCAAGGGTGTCAATCCGCTGGTACAGACCAAGTGGAACCAGGCTCCCTATTACAATGCCCTGTGTCCGGGAAATTCTGTGACGGGCTGTGTGGCTACGGCCATGGCGCAGATCATGAAGTTCTGGAACTTTCCTGAAATGGGCACCGGTTTCCATTCCTATAACCATTCTAATTACGGGACCATTTCTGCGAATTTTGCCAGCACCACGTACGAATGGAGCTCCATGCCCAATCAGGTGAGCGGCTCGAACAATGCCGTAGCGACGCTGATGTTTCATTGCGGTGTAGGCGTCGACATGGATTACAGTCCCAGCTCCAGCGGCGCCTATGTCATCTCGGCACAGAGCCCGGTGGAGAATTGTTCTGAGTTTGCCCTGAAGACTTATTTCGGTTATAAAACCACCCTGCAGGGTGTCCAGCGTGTGAACTACAACGAGACCAGCTGGGTGAATCTCCTGAAAGGGGAATTGGATGCCGGCCGGCCCATCTTATATGCGGGCTTTGGTTCCGGAGGAGGACACGCGTTTGTTTGCGACGGATATGACAACAGTGGTTATTTTCATTTCAACTGGGGATGGGGCGGAACCTATGACGGGTATTTTTCGATCAATGCGTTGAATCCTGATGGCACGGGCATCGGTGGCGGGACGGGGGGGTTCAACAGCGGGCACCAGGCCATCATTGGAATTGAAGCGCCGGATGACGGTGGAGGTGGAGGCGGCGGTGGGGGCGCTGAATTTTATGACCTCGCACTTTACGGCTACCTTTACCCCTCC
>JAGONC010000068.1 GCA_017993235.1 Lentimicrobiaceae bacterium | reverse complement strand
CTTCTGAATTCCGGTACCGTAATCCGATCCTGTGTGAAAAAGATATTGTCATCGCCATCTCTCAGTCGGGGGAAACCGCTGACACACTGGCCGCAATCCATCTGGCAAAGGCAAAGGGTGCCACCATTCTGGGCATCTGCAATGTGGTGGGATCGTCGATCGCACGCGAAAGTCATGCCGGCTCATACACCCATGCGGGACCTGAAATCGGGGTGGCTTCCACTAAGGCCTTTACCGCACAGGTTACCGTACTCACCCTGCTGGCACTGCAGATCGCCAGGGCGAAAGGAACCATCACCCATTCGCGCTTTTACAAGATCATCCGCGAACTCGACTTGATTCCGGCCAAAATCGAAAAGGTCCTGGGATTAAATGAACAAATCCTGCAAATAGCCAAAAATTATTCGCACATGCGCAACTTCCTGTACCTGGGAAGGGGATATAACTTCCCTGTGGCGCTGGAGGGCGCACTGAAGCTGAAGGAGATCTCCTATATCCATGCAGAGGGCTATCCGGCTGCCGAGATGAAACATGGGCCCATCGCCCTGATCGATGAGGAAATGCCCTGTGTGATCATTGCCACCAATAAAGGAACTTATGATAAGGTGGTTTCCAACATCATGGAGATCAAAAGCCGGAAGGGGAAGATCATTGCCATCGTCACAAAGGGAGACAGTATGGTCACGGAAAGTGCTGATTATGCGATCGAAATTCCCGAGACGGAAGAGCTGCTGGTGCCCCTTCTGGCCACCATTCCGCTTCAGCTGCTTTCCTATCATATGGCGATCCTGCGCGGTTGCGACGTCGATCAGCCAAGGAATCTGGCAAAGTCGGTCACCGTAGAATGACGGGATTAAATCCCAAATCACATGATCCAAATTCCAAACAAATCCTAAGGTCCAAATCCCAAAACTACCTGTCCCAAGGAATGAAATGACAGGGATCCTACCTCCAGCCGCCTCCTGCTTCCCGCCCCAGGATTCTATAAACGATCTGCGATCGCTTTCCAATTGACCAGTTTCCAGAAATCGGTAATGTAATCGGGCCGACGGTTCTGTTTATCGAGATAATAGGCGTGTTCCCACACGTCACAGGTGAGAAGCGGCGTTAGTCCGCGTCGCAAAGGATTGCCGGCATTGCTTTCCTGGATGATCTCCATCTTGCCGTCGGGGTGGCTGACCAACCACGCCCAGCCCGACCCAAACAGGGTTGCCGCTGCCTGGGTAAACTTCTGCTGAAAATCATCCATGCTACCAAAGGATGCTTCCAGTCGCCTCACAAGATCTGCCGGGGGCCGGGTGTTCCTTTCAGGGGTAAGGCAGTTCCAGTAAAACGTATGATTCCACACCTGGGCTCCGTTGTTGAAAATGCCGCCTTCCGCTTTTCGCACAATGTCGTCAAGCGTGGCATTTTCAAACGGAGTCCCCGGTACGAGTTTGTTCAGGTTATCCACATACGCGCGGTGATGCCTGCCGTAATGGAATTCCAGGGTTTGTCTTGAAATGAAGGGCTCTAGCGAATCCATTTCATAGGGAAGTGGGAGCAATGTAAAAGCCATGATCTTTATGTTTTTAATTCGACATTCTTTTCATCTCTTCAACCGCTCGCAGGAATATCTTATCATCCTGGTTGAGAACGGGATAAAACGCTTCATCGTCAAACAGGTTCCTGCCGATATAGGCTTTCAGCAAACCCGCAATCATCGACCGTGTTGAATTCAGTCCCTGTTCATCCCTGTCCAGCCCTTTCTCTTCGCTGTAATGGATCAGTTTATCAAACAAGGGACTGTCGATTCTGAACTTTTCGACAAAATATGCAGCATTCGGGTAGATCCCGGCCAACCGATCCCTGTTCCTGTCGGTATAATCATATGCGAACTGATAGATCGGTCCTTTGTTTATCAATTGATTATAATATCCGTAAAACTTACCTGTGTCAATGGGAACATAGATATCGGGCATGATCCCTCCTCCTCCGTAGACCACTTTTCCGCCAGGAGTGTAATATTTAAGGGAGTCAGGAAATTTGATGCTGTCCTGGTTATTCAATTCACCGGTCTTCAGCCGCATCAGCAGGTCATCATAGTAGGCTTCCTGACCGTTAGTATACGGTCGCTGGATACAGCGTCCGGTCGGGGTATAGTAACGGGCAACGGTAAGCCTGACCGCTGATCCATCTTCGAGTTCAAGCTGCTGTTGCACCAATCCTTTTCCAAATGATCTCCGGCCGATGATGGTGCCCCTGTCGTTGTCCTGGATGGCTCCGGCGAGAATTTCACTGGCAGAGGCAGATACTTCATCGATCAGGACACAAAGGCCAGCTTCTTCCAATCTTCCGCTATTGGTGGCATATATATATTGCCGGGGGCGGTTGTTGCCTTCGGTATAAACGATGAGTTGCCCTTTATCCAGGAACTCATCTGCCATTTTTGTGGCTGATTCCAGATAACCGCCGACATTTCCGCGAAGATCCAGGATCAGTTTGCTGCATCCCTGTTCATTGAGCTTTTGCAGGGCTTCGTCAAATTCCTCCGGTGTGGTGGCTGAGAACTTGCTGACCTTGATATAGCCAATCGAGTCATCCACCATATACGAAACATCAACGCTGTAAAGCGGGATGATATCCCGGGTGATCATAAAGTCCACCTCACCGGTGACCTCCGGCCGGTAAACCGTCACGCTGACCCTGGTACCCCGGGGTCCTCTCAGTTTCCTGATGACATCCTGATTTTCCATCTTCACGCCGGCAACCACCGAGTCATTGATCCTTAGGATCCTGTCGCCCGACCGCAATCCGACCCGTTCGGAAGGACCACCGGGAATGACCTGAACCACGTTGATCGTATCACTTACGATCCGGAATTCAATGCCAATCCCTTCAAAGTTTCCACCCAGTGTTTCATTCGCGTCTTTCAGCATCTCGGCACTCATATACTGGGAGTGCGGATCAAGTTCATTCAGCATCCCATTGATCGCATCTTCCCTTATTTTATCGCCGGATAAGGAATCAACATAATCTTTTTCAATGAACCGTAACACCTGCATGACTTTTTCACTGCGTGAGGCAGCTATCGGAACGGATTTCCGGGTTCGCTCCAGATATCCGGTCAGGTGGGTTCCGGCATAAATCCCTATCAGCAACACCAGGATCAGGATCAGGGGCAGACTGATCAGTGTTCTTCCGCGTCGTTCATTCTCTGATTTTGATTCCATCATATTTTATTTCAATTCCATTTTCAAAGGTAATAACAATGAAAAGGATTCCGTCGGGATCATACTTGACCCACTCTCCCTCTTTCAGTCCCATGACATACCGGCCTTCCTCCTTTAATTTTCCATCGCCCCAGTAATAAATATGTTTACCATTTGGGTTATCATCAATGAAATCCCCGGAGAAACGAAGCTGTCCGTCCTGATACCAGGATTTCCAGGATCCATTGCGCAATCCATTTCTAAAGGTACCTTCTTCCTTTACACCATCAATATTGTAGTACCAAAATCCTTCTTCCTTTCCCTCAATGTACTCACCCGAACTGACAAGGTTTCCGTTTTCATCATATTCCACCGACCGGCCATCGACAAGATCATTCAGGTATTGTTCCTCCCTGTGAAGGGTTCCGGAAGGAAAATACCATCTCCACTGTCCATCCAGTTGTCCGTCCTGATTATAGAATCCCTCCTGTTCCAGTGTGCCGTCGGGATAAAAGAACTTCCAGCCTCCCACCTTTTTACCGTTGGAGTAATCCCCTTCTGCCTTGAGCTGCCCGTCACGAAAAAATTCCTTCCAGTGTCCCTGTTTTATCCCCTGTTCATTCATAATGCCCTGACCCGTCATCTGCCCTTCAATGAAGGTATAGGCCATCACTATTCTGCCATCTTCTGCGTATTCCCTTCGTACACCCTCGGGAATCCCATCTTTGTAACTGGCTACCGTCTTAATTTTCCCGCTTGGGTAGTAATCCGTCCGAACATCCAGTTCGACCAGTTCCGCGACATTCTCCTGTAAAAGATCATCCAGGTACTTTTCCACAATGATCAGGTTTCCATCCCGGTCGTACTGCTTAAAATACCCGTTCTTCTTGTCATCACGGTAATTACCCTCAAGCCGTATCCGGCCATTTTCGTAAAAATAGACCCATCTTCCCTGTTTGAGGTTGTTCCGGTCCTTGCGGTTGATTTTATCCCGGTTGACAATGAATCCTTTCTTGTATTCGACCAGGGAGATGATCGTACCCTCTGTATCATATTCATACGACATTCCATCCTCTATTCCATTGACAAACGGTACCGTTTTCTTCTTTTTGCCATCCGGATAAGAGTAAACCGTATTTCCCTGTTTTACGTCATCCACAAAATTTTCTTCAATGATCTCAAATTCCTCTATCGTTCTTCTGATCCCATTTTTTTTACCCTTCCGATAGTTGATTTCAAGAACCGGTTTTCCATTTTCATCATTAAACTTCCACAGGCTATCCAGCATAAAATCTTTTCTGTTTCCTTCCGATTTCAGTGTTCCGTTTTCATAATACGTCTTCCAGTATCCATCCGGAACACCATTGACCATGGATCCTTCGCTCGAAATTGTTCCATTATCATGATAAAATACATTATAACCATTTGGGTTTATGTTGTTTTGCTGAGCCGAACCAACATATATCCAAATTAAGCAGAAGAACAAAAACAGGTATTTCATAGTCAAGTCACCTTATCCAGTGAACGAAAAATGGGATCCTGATTATTTAATCATATTAAATTTCTTCGATATTTCCAGCATACGCTCAATCGGTAACCTGGCCCTGTTGATCATTTCATCAGAAAGGGTTATTTCCGGTCTTTCATTTTTCAGGCACAGATAGAGCTTTTCAAGCGTATTTCGTTTCATGTAGGGACAATCGTTGCAGGAACAGGTCTGATCGGAAGGAACGATGAGGAATTCCTTATCGGGGGAAGCCTTCTTCATCTGATGTAAAATACCCGTTTCCGTTGCTACGATGAATTTTTTCGCATGATCCCGGATGGTAAATTGTAAAAGTGCGGTTGTCGATCCGATAAAATCAGCCAGTGACAGCACCTGAGCCTTACATTCCGGATGTGCAATCAGTTTTGCTTCCGGATTTTCGATTTTAAGCTGTATAACCTTCTCTGTTGACAAAATGTCATGAACCTCACAGGTGCCATTCCACAGAACCATATTCCTGCCGGTGATCCGGTTAACATACCCTCCCAGATTTTTATCCGGAGCAAAAATAAGTGGCTGCTCTTCCGAAAATGACTCAACGATCTGAACAGCGTTGCTGGAGGTACAGATGACATCCGACAATGCCTTGATTGCCGCGGAACAATTAATATACGAAATTACCTTATGATGAGGATACTGCGCAATGAAGGATTTGAATTCCTCCGGAGAGCACGAATCGGCAAGGGAACATCCTGCTTCAGTATCCGGCAAAAGCACCTTGCTTTCCGGATTCAGGATCTTAGCCGTTTCTGCCATAAAATGAACCCCGGCGAATACGATGATTTCAGCTCTGGACTGAGCAGCATGCTGTGACAGCCCCAGGCTGTCGCCAACATAATCAGCCAGATCCTGGATTTCAGGAAACTGATAATAATGCGCCAGAATGACGGCATTCTTACTTTTCTTCAGCCGTTTGATCTCTTTGATGAGTTGTTCCTGTTTCATGCTCTTTCTCCACAAAGATTAACATTACGAATGAATAGATAATTCTAATTATTTAATCATTATTATTATTAATGGCTGTTCATCGTGTGTAAAACATATGGATCAGATATTTGGATTTCTCGTTATTGGCAGTCCGTTAACAATAATCGTACAGTTATCAGATAACAAATGAATGAAAATGACAATGATGAACTTTTATTCACACCTTGTTCATAACCCTTCTGTTTATAAAAAAGTTCAGCAAATGAGCCATAATTATTGTTGATAAATCGTAAAAAATCTTTATAAAAACAGAAAATATTTTTTCAAACAAAACCGAAAGTCCTCAAATCATGATTTATCAAAAATTGATAACAAAAGTAAACAGTTATTAACAAATATTTGTTTAAATTATGTAAAAAATTGATTTATAATTATATAGAATAAAATTCTTGAGTAACAGAAGGGGATGAGAGTGTAAAATTATCATCATTCGTGAGAACATCCCCAGCATGGATTAATTTTGTGTATTCGAATCAGGGTATATGAAAACCATTGGAATAGGAAGTGATCATGCAGGGTATGAACTCAAGGAGTACCTGAAGCAAAAGCTGATCGAACAGAAAGTTACCGTTGAGGATTTTGGTACTTTCAGTTATGAAAGTACAGATTATCCGGATATCATTCATCCGCTGGCCAGGGCCGTTGACCAGCACAGGCTGGAATGGGGGATCATCATCTGTGGTACAGGAATAGGTGCCAGCATGGTTGCCAACAAATACCCCGGGGTGCGTGCTGCTCTTTGCTGGATGCCTGAAATTGCTGTTCTGGCCCGCCGGCACAACAATGCCAACGTACTGGCGCTTCCAGGCAGGTTCATCAGCAAAGAGCTGGCCTGGGAAGTGGTCACCTTGTTTTTTGACACACCCTTTGATGGTGGCCGGCATGAACGGCGCGTTGGCAAAATACCCGTTAATCCAGAGGAGAAACCCGCATCATGACCCTTCAAAAGACCCGCTTTCTGGAACAGGCGGAGAAAATAGCGTTCGATTTGAAGCACCGAAACACGCTGAATTACAATATTTCGCGTTATGAGGAGGCCTTCCA
>JAGONC010000034.1 GCA_017993235.1 Lentimicrobiaceae bacterium | reverse complement strand
CCCCGTCTTTAAACTGGCCTATACCATTAAAAAAGCACACAGACTTGAACGTTAGTGTTCGCAGAGGAAATTATTCACCAAGAATCTTAAGTGCCAAAGAAATTAGATTTATAGAGGAAAGGTACAAATTAATTATCAATTGCGTAATTTTATGACCTGCATCAAAAGACGAATCTCATGATCACTTCAAGCGAATTCCGGTTCCATGCCCATCAGTTTGTTGACTGGATGGCTGATTACCTGGAAAATGTGGAGCAGCTGCCGGTCAAATCCCCTGTCGTACCCGGTGAAATCTATCGCCAGATCCCGGATGTCCCTCCCGAAGAAAGTGAACCGATCGAAAAGATCATGCAGGATTTTCAGAAAATCATTCTGCCAGGCATGACGCACTGGCAGAGCCCCAACTTTTTCGCCTATTTCCCTGCCAATTCAAGCTATCCATCGGTACTCGGCGAGATGCTCACCGCCACGCTGGGAGCCCAGTGCATGGTCTGGGAAACATCTCCCGCAGCTGCTGAACTTGAAGAGAAAATGATGCACTGGTTAAGGCAGATGACGGGCTTGCCAGCTACCTGGGATGGAGTGATCCAGGATACGGCATCCTCCTCCACCCTGATCGCTATCCTTTCAGCACGCGAAAAATATTCAGGATTCCAGGTGAATGAAACCGGTATCCATCATCAAAAATCTTTTCGCGTCTACTGCACATCCGAAACCCATTCATCGCTTGAAAAAGCAGTGAAAATAGCAGGATTGGGAAAGAAGAACCTCATCAGGGTGGATGTGGATGAGCAGTTCGGGATGCGGCCCGAGGCACTGCAGCAGGCCATTGAACTGGACCTGAAGAACGGGAAAGCTCCCCTGGCCGTGGTGGCAACCATCGGTACCACCAGCTCTACAGCCATCGATCCCCTACCTGCAATAGCACGCATCTGCAAAAAATACGATGTCTGGCTTCATGTCGACGCTGCACTGGCAGGCACAGCGCTGGTGCTGCCCGAATACCGCTGGATGATCGGGGGGATCGAAGATGCAGACAGTTTTGTCTTCAACCCCCATAAATGGATGTTCACCAACTTCGACTGCTCTGCATACTTCATCAGGGACAGGGAAACACTGATCCGGACTTTCGCAATCCTTCCCGAATACCTGAAGACCAGGACGCGCGGCATGGTGAACGACTACCGTGACTGGGGTATTGCACTGGGAAGAAGGTTCAGGGCACTGAAACTGTGGTTCGTCCTGCGGAATTTTGGAATTCAGGAGATCCAGAATAAAGTGAGGATGCACATAGCACTGGCTCAAAAACTGGCAACAGCGATCGAACAGCACCCCGACTTTGAAGTGCTGGTCAAACCCCTGCTAAATACCGTGTGCTTCAGGTACAAACCCGCAGGAATTGTGGATGAGACCGAACTTAATGAATTGAATGAGCGCTTGTTAAACTCAGTTAATGCCACCGGGAGAATGTTCATTTCCCACACGCGCCTGAAGGGAAAATATACATTGCGCATGGTAATCGCACAGACATATGCAGAAGAGCGACATGTATTGGCGGCATGGGATTTGATCCGGACGACCTCTTCAAGGCTTTGATAACCCTTATGATCCGTTTATCGCATGGTTGAGCTATATGCGACAAAACTACTCCAAACAGAAGAGTTCCAGCAGATCAGGGAATTGCTTCTGACATTGGTACCTCAATCTTCCCGGAAAAGAATCAATGCTTTTTACCGGGAACCGGATGCCCAACGGTCCCTGTTCGGGGAATTGCTGATCCGTTGTCTGTTATGCAAGAAACTTTCCATCCATAATGCGGATCTCCGGATCGAATATGAGGAAAAGGGTAAGCCCTATGTCCAGAACTACCCGATCCATTTTAACATGTCGCACAGTGGTTCCTGGATCGTTGCCGCTTTCTCAGGACACCCTGTGGGCATCGATGTCGAACAGGTAAAAAAATGCAGGACCGGGATAGCCAGGAGGTTTTTTAATGAAAGCGAGTTTCAAAGCCTGATGGATACGCCTGAACCGGAACGGTCTGAATATTTCTATACGCTCTGGACTCTGAAAGAAAGCTATTTGAAAGCCCTCGGTAAAGGACTGACCCTACCGCTGAGCAGTTTTATTATAAAAAAAACCCAGGGAGAATACCTTGTCCATATTAATGGTAAATTTGCAGATGTACATTTAAGGATTATCCCGCTTGAAAAGGATTATGTGCTTGCAGTTTGTGCCCATGAAACTGAAATAGTACCGAAAGTGAAATTGTTCCCCGCGAATCAGTTTCCGGAAGCGCTCCACCAGATTTAAATCATGAAAAATGAACCGAATCATCCTGTTTCTGTTGCTCAGTGCCTTCCTGTCGGGAACGACAGTTAATGCACAGTCTATCGAAAAAACCCATGATGAATGGATTCAGAAATTCTATATCATCAAAGCGGGCAATCTGTGGTTTAATTCCATCAGGTTTGCGTTCCCGGATATAACCAATACCCGGACCGGTACAGATACCATTCCCATGTACAATGCCTGGGATCTGCCCATGGAGCTTTCGTTTAAAAACCTGCCGGAGTACACAACCGGGCAGATCATCCCGCCAATACTCAATCCCGGGGAAGAAGGTAAAATTATCATGACCTATGATCCTGTCAGGAAAGGCACCTATGGATCGGTATACGAGAACATATGGCTCTATACCAACGATACGGTAAAGCCACAGAAAAGGCTGATCCTCAATCCGAACATCATGGAGGACTTCTCCGGTTTGACCGAACAGCAACGTGCTGAAGCGCCCAGGATTGTCTTTGAAAAAGATACCTACATTTTCGATACGGTTGCGACAGGTTCAAAAGTGGAGTACAGTTTTATTTTCCGAAATGAGGGTAAGAGCGACCTGATCATCCGCAATGTAAAAGCCGGTTGCGGATGTACGGCTACCCATCCGGAAAAAACGCTCCTCAAGCCGGGTGAAAGCAGTAACATTGGGATTGTATTCAACACGTCGGGCCGGAACGGCTCTCAGCAAAAAACGGTTGATGTGGTTGCCAATGACCCTGCCAGGCCCTTAACGGTACTGACCATCAAGGGCTACGTCCGACCATAACCAGGATGAATGCGGATGATCCGTAAAGCACACTTTCTGCTCTGGCTTTCCCTAAAATTCATTGTGGGTGCATCGGGCCAGGATCTTCCACCAGGATGGGATTTCACGATAACACCCACCTTTCATCCGATTGCAATCCCTTTAACGGCAGATCCATCCCTGTTCGGCGATTCCATTTCACCGGGGGATTATATCGGTGTATTCTTCAACCGCAATGATTCGCTGATCTGTGCAGGTGCTTCCCTGTGGCCTGGAAATGAAAACACTGCCGTAGTAGCTTTCGGGGACGACAATATGACCACCCTGAAAGATGGATTTCTTGTCAATGAGACCATTAACTGGAAAATCTATTCATGGGAATTTGAGGAAGAATTTATTGCTTCCGCAACCTATGATTCCACGATGCTCTTTTATGATGGTAAATTTCACCCGGGGGGGCTATCATCACTTACCGATCTTTTTTTTGGAGAAGCCATGCAGGTTTCAGCACAGGCCATCCCCGGCACGATTTGCATCGGCAGTACGGTGCAATTAACCGTTCTGGCTAACGGCGGAAGCGGAGCCTATAGCTTCTCCTGGTTTTCAGTCCCGGAAGGATTCACCTCCGGCGAACAAAATCCAAGCACCACTCCATTGGAAACCACCAGTTATATCGTTGTCGTACAGGATGGTTATCACAGCCGATCCGATACAACCACAGTCACGGTGGTGCAGTTGCCTCAGGTGATGGCAGGGATTGATGAGGCTATCTGTGCAGGGGATGATTTTCAGACCAATGGATACGCCGAACATTTTACGTCCGTTGAATGGTCTACATCGGGTGATGGATCGTTTGATAATCCTTTTTACCTGGGGGCGACCTACTTCCCGGGCGACTGGGATCTTCAAAGCGGAACCGTCAGCCTGATGCTCACCGTTTACCCCGTTGCTCCCTGTACAATGTCCATGAATGACACAATGACTTTACATATTCACTCCATCCCGTCAGTGGACGCAGGTATCGATCACTGGATCGCTTACGGCACCAGTACACAATTGAATAGCACTGTAGATGGAGGTTCGGGAGAATATCTTTATTCCTGGGAGCCGGCCGAATACCTTGAGGATCCGGAAGAGGAAGATCCCCTGACCCTGAATCTGTACCAATCAACCATCTTTATCCTCACCGGTACAGATGCGCTGACATCGTGTCATAATATTGATACCGCGATCGTTTACATCACTGGTGGACCACTGACTGTAACGGCATCAGCCAGTCCCGGCACCATTTGCATCGAGTCAACCTCCCAATTAATGGCTTTGCCAGGTGGAGGCTCTGGTAATTACGCTTATCAATGGAGCTCCGATCCCTCCGGATATGATTCTGAAGAGCAAGATCCGGTGGTATCTCCCGACCAAACTACAACTTACACCATAACGGTTGATGATGGTTTCAACACGGCAAGTGACCAGGCAATTATTTATGTCGTTTCTCAACCTGAAGCCTGTGCCGGGGAGGACAGTACCATTCCATATGGAACCAGTACCACGTTACACGGTTCTGCAACCGGAGGCTCAACGCAATACGCTTATTACTGGTCGCCTGCCCAGTACCTGGTGGATCCCTCTGTTGATCATCCGATGACTGTGAACCTGATCCAGTCGGTGGTGTTCATCCTGACGGTAACGGATCTGATGACCCTTTGTGGGGATCAGGATACAGTGATGGTATCTGTCGAGGGTGAGTTGCTTCAGGTGAACGTGACGGCAACACCCGGGGAGGTGTGCGCGGGGGAATCCTCCCAGTTGAATGCACTCGCATCCGGAGGTGCAGGAAGTTACACCTACGCCTGGACATCGGATCCCCCCGGATTTTTCTCTGACCAGCCCGACCCGGTTGTCATTCCTGGTGGCACCACCGCTTATTTTGTCGATGTGTTTGATGGATTCAGTACAGTTACGGATTACATTACCGTGGAAGTATTTCCCATTCCTGTTGTCGGAATTTTTGTTATGCCCGACGACACGGTCTGTGCCGGGGAAGTCATTCGTCTGGACGCCAGTACACCCGGCGGGGAGGAGTATTACTGGCTGCCCGGCGGGCAGACCGGACCGGTGATCGAGGTGGATTCTGCGGGGACGGGATTCGGTTCAGCGACGTATAGGGTTTATGTTACCACGCTGGACGGTTGCACGGGGGTGGATTCTGTGGAGGTAACGTTTCTTGACTGCGTGGGGGTACAGGAGAACGCGTCGCCGGATACTAAAATGTACGTTTATCCAAATCCGGCGAGGGAGGAAGTATGGATCCAGCTGCGACATGCGTCTGAATCCAGGAATAACTTCTCCGATACATATAAAATTGATATACGGGATATTACAGGTAGAAAAATGTTGAACCTCACCATTCCTTTCTACCAATCCATATATTCATTCTCTGTCCGCTCCTTCCCGCAGGGTGTTTATATCGTCATACTGAAAAAGGATCACCAAATTCTTTCGACAGGGAAAATGGTAGTCCTGAATCCTCCGTGATCGCCATGAATCCTCTGTGATCTCGGTGGCAAAATGCATTTTGACAAGCATCCTGAATCATCAGGTATAATACAATTCATAATGAAATCAACTCTTTTTTCAATAATTATTTTGCTAATATTCAGCGACTTAAGCGCACAGACCCAAATTTATCAAGGCAATTCCACCAGCTATTCAGATTGCCTGCTTACCATTGACGGGCAAAAAGTATATCAGGGAAACTCCTCAAGTTATTCCGATTGCCTGGCCACAGTGGATGGCATTATAAAATACCACGTAATTGCTGTGTTGATCGGACCGTATTAGATTTATCAGAATTACCTTTGGCAATCGACAATCGAAAATCGGCAATTGACAATCGACAATTACCTACAGTGTCTCCTGCTGCCCCTTCAGGATGTTGTACAGGAACTCCCGTGCACGGAAAAGCTGCGCCTTGACGGTGCCCAGCGGAAGGTTTAAGGTCTCGGCGATCTCTTCGTAGGAATATTCTTCAAAATAGCGTAGTTGGATCAGCTGGCGGTAATGTGGCTTTAGTTTCTCAACGACATCCCGCATCAGTTTGATCTTCTGACTCTTGATCAGGTGCTCCTCCGGATCCGGTGTCTGGGAGGCGATCACCAGTTCCGGACCATCCTCATCATCCGCGGGCTTGTCGAGCGAAAGGATATCCATCTTTTTCTTACGGATGAAATCGATGCAGTTATTGGTAGCAATCTTGAAAAGCCACGTGCTGAAGGCATAATCCGGTGTATACTGGTGCAAATTCTTAAAGGCTTTGCCAAAAGCTTCAATGGTAAGATCATCGGCATCGTGCACATCATTGGTCATCTTGAGCAATAGAAAATACAGCGAATCCCGGTAATTGTTCATTAACTCAGCATACGCACGCTGGTCGCCCGTTTTTATGGCGAGCTGTACGAGATGGTAGTCACGAAGTGCTTTATCTGTCAGATGTGAAGTCAGGTCTTCCATTTATCCTTTTTATCGAACACCAGAGCGATCCGGATCAGGCCATCAAAGAAAAGGAGAAAAATCTCGTTTATGGGCGAAAGTAATAATAAATTCCTTTCGCTCAAACGAATCATGCATTTTTTGAAAATGAATAACTGGCTGAATAAGCGAAGGATAAACAGGACAATGACCGGATAGAAGAGGGCCCGGACAATCAGCAGGTAGATGAATGCCGCCAGGAAAACAAGGTAGGAGAACGTGAACAGGTTCAGGAAAAACTTGTCCCAGAAAGGATAATAGCGTCGAGATTTGAAATATTTTTTCCGGAACCGGAACCACTCAGAAAATGACTCCGGCCCGCTGCAGATCACCTGGCTCTCCAGGTCAGGGGCTATGGCAATGTTTCGTTTTGTAGCAACCTGATTGATGAAAAGATCATCCTCCCCGACCGAAATCCTGTAATGCCCGGTAAATCCCCAGTTTTTGAAATGAAGTGATCTCCGGTACGCCAGGTTCTTGCCAATTCCCATATAGGGACGACCCATCAGCGCAAACGAGAAATAATTCATTGCTGTGGTCAGGTTGGCAAACCGCCTGAATCCATGTGAAGGACTTTTATCCGGAGGTGATGAACGGAAATAACCCAGAACGATCTCCTTTTCTTCTATAAAATTAGACTGAATCTGCTCAAGCCAGTGCTCGGATACCGGCAGACACCCGGCTTCCGTGAAGATCAGCAGATCATTCTTTGCGCATTTGATACCGATCGATAGAGGAAATTTATTACCCTTAAAGAAGTTTAAATCCTGCAACATCCTGACAACCTGAATATTGGAGTATTCCTTACCCACCTGTTCAAGGTACTCTGCCAGATCATCATTAATGGATTGGATCACAAGGACGATCTCGTAATCAGGATAATCCTGGGCGAGTAAGGCCGGAAGCTGTGCTTTCAATTTTTCAAACTCGTCATTGAACAGCAATACGATCGATACGGGCTCCTTTGTACTCACACTCTTTCGTTTACGGTAGAAAGCCATTCTTCCGTATACAGCCCACCAGTAGATGATCTGAATAATGAAAGTCAGTACGAAAACCAGGAAAACATAAAAATGAACTTCATTGATGTGAAGTAGATCTACAATCATATCCGTTTTTGAAGAAGGCACAAAATTATTTATTCTAGTCCAAGAAACTTTAACTTTGAAAAAAAAATTTGGACCCATCGGATCACTTCCAGGAATCAATCAGGACGGATGAAATTCAGAATTACAAAGACGGACGCCTCGACATCAGCCCGGGGTGGTGAAATTCAGACGGATCACGGATTGATCCTAACACCGGTGTTCATGCCTGTCGGAACGGCAGGCACGGTCAAGGCTGTCCACATGAAAGATCTCCGGGAGGATATCAGGGCGCAGATCATCCTGGGAAACACTTACCACCTGTATCTCAGGCCAGGGACAGCCATCATTGAAGCTGCCGGAGGCCTGCACCGCTTTAATGGCTGGGATCGTCCTATCCTGACCGACAGCGGCGGATACCAGGTCTATTCCCTTTCCGCCCAGCGTCGTCTGAAAAAAGACGGGGTTCATTTCCGTTCGCATATCGACGGTTCCAAACACCTTTTCACGCCCGAGACCGTGGTGGAGATCCAGCGGCAGATCGGTGCTGATATCATGATGGCTCTGGATGAATGTACTCCATATCCATGTGAGTTTGGATATGCACTGAAATCACTGGAACTCACCCATCACTGGCTCGACCGATGCCAGGCGCATTTTAATGAAACCGCTGACCGCTATGGTTATGTCCAGGCACTTTTCCCCATCGTTCAGGGAAGCGTTTACAGGGAACTAAGGCAACGGTCGGCTACCTATATCGCTGAAAAAAAAGCTCCGGGCAACGCTATCGGCGGGCTGTCGGTGGGAGAACCAACCGAGATCATGTACGAAATGACCGAAGTGGTTTGCCGTATACTACCGCAGGATAAACCCCGTTATCTGATGGGTGTGGGAACGCCGGTCAATATCCTGGAAAGCATCGCGCTGGGAATTGATATGTTCGACTGCGTGATCCCAACCCGCAACGGACGGAATGGGATGCTGTTCACCTGGGACGGGATCATCAACATTAAAAACGAAAAATGGAAGGACGACTTTTCACCGCTGGACGGAAAAGGCCGCTCCTTTGTTGATCAAACCTGCACCAGGGCTTACCTCCGGCATCTGTTCAGTGCAGGAGAAATGCTCGGGGCCATGATCGCCAGCAGTCATAACCTGGCTTTCTATATGGACCTTGTGGAAAAAGCCAGGGAACACATACAGGACGGCACCTTTGCAAACTGGAAAAACAGCGTCAGCCCTAACCTCCAGCAGCGACTTTGAGACGACAGGAATGGAGGCCGCACCGGATATTGGAAGGCTATATCATGAAAACGATCGATTACTATATAATCAGAAAATTCCTGGGTACTTTTTTTTATGCCATTGCGCTGCTCATCGTGATTGTTATTGTCTTTGACCTGTCGGAAAAAATAGATAACTTCCTGAAGACCAAACCATCCGTGACGGAAGTCCTGTTTTCTTACTACCTGAATTTCATCCCTTATTTTGTCAACCTGTTCGTTTATCTTTTCACCTTCATCTCTGTCATTTTCTTTACCTCCAAGATGGCTTCCCATACGGAGATCATCGCAATCCTGAGCAGCGGGATCAGCTTCAACCGGCTGTTGAGGCCCTATTTTATCGCTGCAATATTTCTGGCAACCCTGTCGCTGATCCTGTCCAATTTTGTGATTCCATTCACAAACCGGAGACTACAGGCATTTGAGGATCAATATCTTCACAATCCACGAGCCAACAGGGACACCGATATCCACATGCAGCTGGATCCGGAGACCTATGCGTATGTGGAAAGCTTCAACGCACAATCCAATATTGGATATAAATTTTCACTTGAAAAGATCAATGAGCAGGGGCTATATTATAAACTCAACTCAGAAAAAATTCAATGGGACAGTGCAGGCGGTACCTGGAAAGCCCAGAATTATTATCTGCGGCAGTTCAGCGGCCAGTACCAGGATATCAAACATGGCAGAGAGATTAAACTGGAACTGGACCTGAAACCTGAGGAGTTCACGATCAAAAAGGATGATATGAAGACCATGAACTTCATACGGTTGAATGAATTTATCAAAGAGGAAAAGCTGAAGGGATCGAAAAACCTGAATGTCTTCCTGGTCGAAAAATATAAACGTATCGCTGATCCCTTTGCCACACTGATCCTGACGTTTATTGGCCTGGCTGTCTCCAGCCGTAAGGTCAGGGGTGGGATCGGTATGCATCTTGGCATCGGAATCGCCATAACCTTTTCCTACATCATGCTTATCCAGGTGTCGACGGTCTTTGCGACCATGGGAAACCTTTCGCCTGCCATTGCGGCCTGGATTCCCAACCTGATCTTCGGGATCATGGCGCTCTTTATGATTCGCATCGCTCCTAAATAACGATCCTCAGCATCTTCCAGCCCATACAAAGCAATCCGGAAAGAGCGAAGAACCGGGAGGTGTGGATTCAAACAGCCCATAAACCGCCGAACCACTGCCGGTCAGGGACGCATAAACAGCACCCTGGTCGAGAAGCGTGCTTTTTATGGAAGCGATACCGGGATATTTCCTGAAAATGCTTTCCTCAAAATCGTTGATCAGGTTTTCCTGCCATTCCCGGAGAGGGAGCCGGATCACGTCTTTCAACGATTCCTGCCGGTTCCGGGGAACAACTCCGGCGTAAGCCTCTGCTGTAGAGACTGAAATCGCAGGTTTAATGATCATGATATGATATCCCGACAGATCCAGATCAATGGGCTTAAGACACTCACCTCTGCCGGTACCCAGCATCGGGCGGTTTTCGATAAAAAAAGGGCAGTCGCTTCCAATGGCTTCTGCAATGCCCCGTAACTGATCCCGTGTTGCCTTCAGGTTAAAAAGTTCATTCAGCATCCGGATGGTGAATGCCGCATCCGAAGAACCTCCTCCAAGGCCGGCTCCCGTGGGTATCTTCTTGTAAAGGAACATACTGACCGGGGGCATTTTAAAGTGCGCTGTCATGGTCTGATAAGCCACCAGGCAACTGTTTTGCTCCAGTTTTCCTTCAATTGGCAGTCCCCTGCATCCAAGTACCGCTTCTCCCACAGATGATGGAACGATCTCCAGTACGTCCGTCAGTGCAATAGGATAAAAGACCGTTTCGATCTGGTGATAACCATCAGACCTTTTCATCAGGACAGACAGGCCAAGGTTGATCTTGGCATTTGGAAAGCTGACCATGGTTGTAATGTAAAATCTCCCTGTAAATGTAGACCAATTTTCTGAAATTTATTGTGTACTTTTGAATCATCAATGCATGATCCAACTCCAGATGACCCTCATATCTGCCGCAGCATCACAGATCATTAAAAGCAGGATACGCCGGATAGGGCATTTCATGAAAAATCCTCATGAGGTGCAGCAGGATTGGTTTCACAGGCTGATCACCACTGCAGCAAAAACAGCGTGGGGAAAAAAATACGGGTATGATTCCATCAGGAGCTATCAGGATTATGCCGACCGTGTCCCGATCAGCGATTACGAGTCGTTTAAAACACAGATCGCACGCGTCCGCCAGGGCGAGCAGAATATCCTCTGGCCCTCTCCGATCCACTGGTTTGCGAGATCATCGGGAACCACAGGTGATAAAAGCAAATTCATCCCTGTGAGTCAGGAATCCTTGAAGGAATGTCATTATAAAGGAGCCATGGACCTGGTTTCCCTCTATCTCAATCACCACCCGGAATCAGGTGTTTTCAGGGGAAAAGGATTGATCATGGGCGGCAGCAGTCGCGTTTCCAGCGTTAACAATGAATCCTATTATGAAGGAGACCTCTCAGCCGTCCTGATCCAAAACCTGCCCTTCTATGCTGACTTTTTCAGGATACCCAACCGTTCCATTGCCCTGATGAGTGAATGGGAAACGAAAATTGAAAGAATTGCAGAAACCACCCTGCATAGAAATGTGACCAGCCTGTCGGGTGTTCCTTCCTGGACCCTGTTGCTGCTCAAACGCATCCTGGAAATTTCAGGCAAAACCAGTATACATGATGTATGGCCGGAACTGGAAGTGTTCTTCCATGGGGGTGTCAGTTTTCTTCCCTATAAAAGCCAGTACGACCGGATCATCCCGGCCGAAAAGATGAATTATGTGGAAAGCTATAACGCATCAGAAGGATTTTTCGGCATCCAGGATCTGCCCGACAACGATTCCATGCTGCTGATGCTCGATTATGGAATCTTTTACGAATTTTTTACTACCGATCAGCTTCAGCAGGAACAACCGCGTGCAAAAACACTCGATGAAATCGTCACCGGCGAAAATTACGCCATGGTCATCACGACAAATGCAGGCCTGTGGCGTTACCTGATCGGTGATACCGTGATTTTCACGTCGCTGGATCCCTACCGCATCCAGGTATCGGGGCGTACCAAAAGTTTTATCAACGCCGTTGGGGAAGAATTGATCGTGGATAACGCAGAAAAAGCTATGCAGATTGCCTGTCAGAAAAGCCTTGCCGTAATCAATGAATATACCGCAGGTCCTGTCTATTTTAATGATTCCGAGAATGCGGCCCATGAATGGCTCCTCGAGTTTGAAAAACCACCGGCTGATTTCGGGGAATTCTGCACTTTTTTTGATGAGGCTCTGAAATCCGTTAATTCGGACTATGAAGCCAAACGCCATCAAGATATGGTGCTGCGCAAACCCATCATCCGGATGTTGCCCAACGGGACATTTTACCGATGGATGAAAAAAAGGGGCAAACTGGGAGGACAGAATAAAGTGCCACGCCTGTCGAATAACCGCGATTATGTGGAGGAGATCCTGAAGATCGTGAAGGAATAAATGAACTCTCCCTCCGTTATTGCGTCTGAATTTATATCTTTGAAAAATCAATAATACCCTTTTTATGCACATCGCCATCGCAGGTAACATTGGTTCAGGAAAAACAACGCTCACGAGTCTGTTGGCAAAACATTTCGGATGGGAACCGCATTATGAAGATGTTGAAACCAATCCGTATCTGCACAGCTTCTATGAAGATATGCAACGCTGGTCGTTCAACCTGCAGATCTATTTCCTCAACAGCAGATTCAGGCAGATCATCCGCATCCGTAAAAGCGGCAAAGACGTGATCCAGGACCGGACCATCTATGAAGATGCGTACATTTTTGCACCGAATCTCCACGAAATGAACCTGATGACCACGCGTGACTACCAGAACTACCGCGATCTGTTTGAACTGATGAGCTCCTTCATCCAGCCACCTGACCTGATGATCTACCTTCGTGCCTCCGTACCCACCCTGGTGAAGCAAATCCAGAAAAGAGGAAGGGAGTATGAGGCCGCCATCAGGCTGGATTACCTCAAGCGGCTCAATGAGCGGTATGAAGCCTGGATCGCTCAGTACGACATCGGGAAATACCTGATCTTTGATGTGGATAACATCAACTTTGCTGATAATGCGCTCGATCTGGGCATGGTGATCGAAACCATTACCGGCGAACTTCATGGTTTGTTCAAGCAGTGAGATATGCCTGAATCCCATGTCATAGGAATCATTCCCGCCCGCTTTGCGTCAACCCGTTTTCCCGGTAAACCACTGGTGATGATTGCCGGTAAAACGATGATCCAGCGTGTATTCCAACAGGCGCGACAATCAGCCTGTCTTCACCGCGTGATCGTTGCCACGGATGATCAGCGAATCGTTGATCAGGTTAAGCAATTCGGAGGCGACGCGGTAATGACATCGTCCCGCCACGCAAGCGGTACCGACCGCTGTATGGAAGCTGTCAGCCATTTGCAGGACGCCGAACCTTCCCTTTCAGTGGATATCGTGATCAATATCCAGGGGGATGAACCCTTTCTGAATCCTGCACAAATAGACCAGGTAGCAGCCCTGTTCAGGCGCCCGGAGGTCAGTATCGCCACACTGGCCAAACGGATCACGGATGCCGATGAGCTGAAAAATTCAAATGCGGTCAAGGTGGTCTTCAATCACCACAAAAGGGTCCTCACCTTCTCCCGGACTGTCATTCCCTACCAGCGAAATATATCCCGACAGGACTGGATTAACCACTATCCTTACTATAAACACATGGGTATCTATGGATACAGACTGCCTGTTCTAAAAGAAATTACATCGCTTCCGGTTTCTCCCCTGGAAGCGGCCGAATCCCTGGAACAACTCCGGTGGCTTGAAAATGGATATGATATCTATATAGATATAACTGATAATGAAAGTGTTGCGATAGATACACCCGATGATTTATTAAAACTTTCCAACATCATCACATAGCCATACCTTCCAATTCGTAACTTCGTTCACTCATGGTCGTAAAATTAGGAAGCATGAAAAATATTGACGAATACATCAGTGATTTGTTGTACAATCACGATTGCGTCATCCTCCCTGAATTCGGAGGATTCGTTGCCAGCTATGCGCCCTCCCATATTCCTCCTTCCCGACGGATCTTATATCCACCTTCAAAGAATGTCCTGTTTAACGTCAGGCTTCAGACAAACGATGGTCTTCTGGCAAATCACATTGCCGAAAAGGAAAAGATCCCCTATCAGGAGTCGATCCAACGGATACAACAATTTACGTTACATTGCATGAACAGTCTGAATGAGGGCAAATCCGTGGTTTTTGAACAGATGGGTACCTTCAGGGCTAACCAGGAGGGAAAAATTGAGTTTACTCCGTTCAAAGAGCTCAATTATCTGGAGGATGCCTATGGATTGACACCTCTTGTTCCTCCACCCATGACGGGTCAAAAAAGAAAACCGGTTAAATCCCCGGTCATATCACGGAAATCTCCCAGGAAACCGACACAGGTAAAAAAAGCGATTCCCCGTCTGGTGTTTGTCACCATACTGTTTGCAATCCTGGCATTCTGGGGCTATTACCACTCACCGCTGTTTAAAGATATCTACACAAATTATTCAGGGATCATACCCCTGATCAAAGCCTCTCATCAGCAGTCACCTGTTGCCACGGGAGCCCATCCCGACGCAATCACCCCTGCAGTACCGGCGATTGAGACTTCAACGCCAGTCGATATCCCTAAACCGGTGGATGAAGAGGTTACGGTACCGTCGCTCGTCGCATCACCGAATCCGGACGTTCCCGTAAAAAAATATTTTATCATTGCAGGTGCCTTCAAGGAAAAAATGAATGCAACCTCTCTGATCTTGCAGCTCGAAAAAAAGGGTTATGAAGCCTGTATGGCCGGACGGACAAAAGGTGGTCTTTACCGGGTCTGCTACGGTGCTTATCCCGGCCGGCGACAGGCACTACAGGCATTGGAAACCATCCGGCAAGAAGAAGATCAAAATGCCTGGCTGATGATCGAATGAGCCGGTTACACATTATCTGATCTTAATCCTGATCCTTCAGCAAACATCATCGTGGCAAAAAAAAAGCTGGTACGGTTCTCTGAAAACAACACCTTCCCAAACCTGTTTCAACCCACGTATCAACAGCTCATTACCGGGGGCTTTGGATTACAGGGCAGATGGAATCATGATTTCTTCGGCAATGATGCACCGATCGTTCTCGAGCTGGGCTGCGGCAAAGGGGAATATACGATCGGGCTGGCCAGCCGTATGCCGGAAAAAAATTTCATCGGGATGGATATCAAGGGAGCCCGGATGTGGAAGGGACTGAAAACAGCCCGGGAGAATGAATATCGCAATGTGGCCTTTATCCGGTCTTATATAGAACATATCGGGTATTTTTTCGGCCAGGGGGAAATTGAGGAAATCTGGATCACCTTCCCCGATCCCATGCCAAAAAAAAGCAAAGCCCGGCAGCGCCTGACTTCACCCCTGTTTCTCGAAAAATACCATGGTATCCTGAAGGAGGAAAATGTGATCCACCTCAAGACTGACGACACTGCCCTGTTTGAATATACGCTCAATATCATCACCCATGGGGCCCACCTCCTGCTGTATCATACGTACGACCTGTACAATACCACCCTGAAAGAACCGGCTTCAGAGATCCAGACATTCTACGAAAAAATCTGGCTGGAGGAAGGAAAACCGATCTGTTATCTCCGTTTCCGGCTGATGGGAATCCCCGAAGTACGCATAACCAAATCCTGATGGAAAACCTGTCCTTTTTTGAGAAAGTCTATGCCGTAGTGAAACAGATCCCCCATGGCCGGGTTACATCTTACCGGGCGATCGCCAGATACCTGGGCTCTGAAGGTTCAGCACGGATGGTAGGCTGGGCCATGAACCAGTCCCATTCCTCCACCATCGAAATCCCGGCACACCGTGTCGTCAACAGAATGGGCATACTTACCGGCAAACACCATTTCGGCGGACCCAGCGTCATGCAGCAATTGCTGGAAAGTGAAGGGATAGTAATTCAAGACGATCAGATCGTCGACTTTGAGAAACACTTCTGGGATCCGGCAAAAGAACTTGGTTAAGAGCCTGCCGCCAGATGTAGCCGTAAACATTTTCTTCCTTGTATTTGTTGTTATCTTTGCACGCATCAATGTCACTAACTTCATAAGAAACTCGTGGAAAATTGGACCATGATCGAATCTGCCGGCAGAGAAAAATTTTCGATCAAAAATACGGATAGGGAGATTCTCCGGAACTGGTTCCGGCTGATGACCATCGGCCGGATGCTGGATGACCGGGCACCCAACTACCTGAAACAGGCACTGGGCTGGTCGTACCACGCACCCTATGCAGGGCACGACGGTATTCAACTGGCGATCGGCCAGGTTTTTGATCGCCGTACCGACCACCTTTTTCCTTACTACCGGGATATGCTGACCGCGATCTCAGCCGGGCTGACAGCAGAAGAGATCATCCTGAACGGCCTTTCGAAAAAACTGGACATTGCAGGAGGCGGCCGTCACATGTCGAATCATTTTGCCAAACCGGAATGGAACATCCATAATGTCTCCTCATGCACCGGGAATCATGCCTCCCAGGCAGCCGGAGTGGCCCGTGCCATCAAATATTACCAGCAACGGGGCGTTGCCATTTCGTCCCAGGGAGAATCTTCTGTATCGGAAGGTTATGTCTATGAAGCCATCAATGGTGCGTCCAATGAAAGGCTACCGGTCATTTTTGTGATCCAGGACAATGGTTACGGGATTTCTGTGCCTAAAGCGGAACAAACCGCAAACCGCAAAGTGGCGGACAACTTCTCCGGGTTCATGAACCTGAGGATCATCTACTGCAATGGGAAAGATGTATTCGATTCGGTCAATGCCATGACTGAAGCAAAAAAACATGTGCTGGAACACGGTGAACCCGTCATGGTCCACGCAAACTGCATCCGGATCGGTTCACATTCCAACAGCGACCGGCACGAACTTTACCGGGATGATTACGAGATGAATTATGTCAGGGAATATGATCCGCTGGCAAAATTCAGGAGACTGCTGCTGCGTTACAACCGGATGACGGAAGAAGAGATCATCGGCATCGAAAACGAAGCAAAGGCCATCGTGAAGGAAGCACACAAAAAAGTGCTCGCTTCCCCCGATCCTGATCCGGCAAGTATTTTTAATTTTGTTTACCCGAAAGCCTATCAGCCACAGCAGTATCCTGAAGGTCTTCCCGATGGTACCGGGAAAAAACTGCGACTGATCGAAGCGCTGAATGAAACCATGAAAGCTGAATTCCGGCATAATCCGGATACGTTCATCTGGGGCCAGGATATTGCCAGCAAGGAAAAGGGGGGAATTTTCAATGTTACGAAAGGCATGCAGCAGGAATTTGGCCGCGGGCGCGTTTTCAATGCTCCGATCGCTGAAGATTACATCGTTGCGACTGCCAATGGCATGAGCCGTTTTGACCCCAGGATCCGGATCGTGATCGAAGGGGCCGAGTTTGCGGATTACTTCTGGCCCGCCATGGAACAGCTGGTTGACACCTCCCACGACTACTGGAGGTCCAACGGTCAGTTCTCACCCAACATCACCATCCGGCTGGCCTCCGGAGGCTATATCGGCGGGGGATTGTATCATTCCCAGACCATTGAAGGTGCGCTGACCACATTACCCGGTATTCGCATCGTTTATCCGTCGTATGCCGATGACGCAGCCGGATTGCTCAGGACCTGCATACGCTCAGCGGGGATCACGGTATTCATGGAGCCCAAAGCGCTTTATAACGATCCTGTCGCAGAGGCACCGGTACCCGAGGATTTTGAGGTACCCTTCGGCAAGGCGCGCATTCGCCGTCCCGGCAACGACCTGACGATCATTACATATGGAAACACAGTGCATATGTCGGTGAGTGTAGCGGAAAAACTTCATACCGACCGAAAGGCCAGCGTGGAAGTCATTGACCTCAGGTCATTGATACCACTGGACAGAGAAACGATTCTCCAATCGGTCAAAAAAACAGGAAAAGTGCTGATCGTACATGAAGATAAAGTGTTCTCAGGTTTTGGTGCAGAACTCGCGGCCATGATCACACAGGAAGCATTTGAATTCCTTGATGGTCCGGTAAAGAGGATAGGTTCCACCTTCACACCTGTTGGATTCAATCGTATCCTTGAACGCGCCATTTTACCCGACACAGACAAAATCTACCAAGCAGCCCGTGATCTACTGGATTACTGAATAACCATGAATCACGCGAGGCGCCGTAAGGCGGCCTCGCAAATGACCACAAATAACCATGAATCACGCGAGACCCGTAGGGTCGAGCAAATGACCACGAACAACCATGAAACCAACCGGACTGTTTTATAGCTTCAATACCCGCCATACTTCAGCAATTGCAGAAAAAATTGCTAAGGAACTCGGGGAATCCAACGTAGAAAAGATCAATATTGAAACGGTTGATCCTGAAACATTTCAGGCATACGACTCCCTGATCCTGGGCGTTTCCACCTGGTTCGACGGTGAATTGCCCAACTACTGGGATGAATTCCTGCCCGCCATGGAAGATATGGATTTTACAGGAAAAACTGTCGCGTTGTTCGGACCTGCCGACCAGGTGGGGTACCCGCAGAATTTTGCCGATGCTATCGGCATACTGGCTGATTACTTGAAGAAAAGAGGCGCAACGCTGGTAGGCTTCTTTCCAGCGGAAGGCTATCGTTTCCTCAGGTCCAGGGCCCTGGAAGGTGACCATTTCATGGGTCTTGTCCTGGATGATGGCAACCAGCCGGAACTGACGGAAAAACGGATCAGGGAATGGTGCTTAGCGCTAAAAAAATCTTTCATTAAATCCTAATATCATGAAAAAACAGATGATCCTATTATTGGGCATGATGATGCTCTGCACATTAAATTCATTTTCTCAGGAAGAAAAAGAAGAGATGCAATACCTCCTGAGCGGCTCCAACCGGCCTTCCATATCCGGATTCGGCGGTCCCTTTGTGGAATTCTCATCGGTGGAAGGCAATTTTGCATTATTCGTAGGTGGTGGAGGTGCCATCATTTTTAATCAGGCCTTTTACCTGGGAGGATATGGTGAAGGCTTGACCACGAACCACTACCGGTACGACCTGAGCGATATCACCGGTATTGAGTACCCAAAGATATCCCTCGGACACGGAGGATTCTGGCTGGGGTATATCCATCAATCATTCAAAGCCATTCACCCCGCTGCCAGCCTGAAGATCGGCTGGGGAAAGATTTCAATCTATGATGAAGACTGGGACGATTACGATCCGGAGCATTATGTCGCCAAAGATGGTATCTTCGTCCTGATCCCGCAACTGGAAGTGGAGATGAACCTTACCTCCTGGTTCAAGCTGAATGTGGGTGCAGGCTATCGCTGGATGACGGGAATGGATAGGCAGTATTTCCAGGGCGGAACCGTACATGATTATTATGAGAGTAGCGATTACAGCAGTCCAGTCGGCACCATATCCCTGCTTTTCGGAGGATTTGGGATTAAATAAATCAGCATCATGAAACTATCAGCCCTCACCGCCATTTCTCCCATCGATGGACGTTATCGCGACAAAACGGAGAGTCTTGCCAGCTATTTCTCCGAAGCCGCACTGATTGGTTACCGCCTGCTGGTGGAGGTGGAATACTTCATCGCCCTCTGCGAGATCCCACTGGAGCAGCTTTCGGGATTCGATCAACTGAAATTCTCGGAATTGCGTAGGATCTATATTGATTTCACACCGGAAGATGCCCTGGAAGTCAAAGAGATCGAACGTACCACCAACCATGACGTCAAGGCCGTTGAATACTACCTGAAGAACCGTTTTAAAAAAATGGGCCTGGATGAATATAAGGAATTCATCCATTTTGGTCTTACCTCCCAGGACATTAACAATACAGCCACACCCCTGTCAATCAAGGATGCCCAGGATGATGTCCTTTCACCTTTACTGAATGAATTGCTACAGCTGCTCAAGACATATGCGAGAGAATGGAAAAGTATCCCAATGCTTGCCCATACACACGGTCAACCCGCCTCCCCTACCCTCCTTGGAAAGGAGATCCGCGTGTTCATCGAACGACTGGAGAATCAGATCCGGATGCTGAGAAATATTCCCCACGCCGCAAAATTCGGAGGTGCCACCGGTAACCTGAATGCTCATTATGTCGCCTACCCGGGAATTGACTGGAACGGATTCGCCAACCAGTTCGTAAAGGAGAAACTGGGACTAAAACGTTACACAACAACCACACAAATAGAACATTATGACTATTTTGCCGCTTTTTGTGATAACCTGAAGCGAATCAATACGATTTTACTGGATTTCTCCAGGGATATGTGGATGTATATATCGATGGATTACTTTAAACAACAGATCAATAAGGATGAAACGGGCTCATCAACCATGCCCCATAAGGTAAATCCCATTGATTTTGAAAATGCAGAGGGTAACCTGGGCATGGCAAACGCCATCCTTGAACATCTGGCTGCCAAGTTACCGGTTTCCCGGCTGCAGCGCGACCTGTCGGATTCCACCGTATTGCGGAACATTGGTGTACCTTTTGCCCACAGTCTCATCGCCATCAAATCCCTGATCAGGGGGATGCATAAGGTATCGGTCAATGAAGCCCGGATGAAGGCCGACCTCGAAGATAACTGGGCTGTCGTCGCTGAAGCCATCCAGACCATCCTGCGAAGGGAGAAATACCCCGATCCCTATGAATCACTTAAAGAGCTGACCCGTACCGGTAAAAAAATCGATAAAAAAATCCTCCACGAGTACATAAGCACCCTGAGGATATCCAAAAAGCTCAAAGAAGAACTGCTCGGGATCACACCGGAAAATTATACCGGACATGCTGAATGAAACTAAAGCAGTCGCGACAGTAAGTGGTTTTACTTTCATCCGTAACGCCATCCTGTACGACTATCCTGTTGTGGAAGCGATCTCCTCCGTTCTGCCCCTGTGCGATGAATTCATTGTGGCGGTAGGCAACTCGGATGATTCGACCTACGACTTGATCCGAAGCATTCCATCGGATAAGATCAGGATCATCAACACGGTGTGGGATGATACACTCCGGGAAGGTGGCCGCGTTCTGGCCCTGGAAGCTGATAAGGCTTTTCGCGTGATATCGCCCGGTGCCACCTGGGCATTGTATATCCAGGGTGATGAAGTGGTCCATGAAAAATACCTGCCGGAAATAGGCCGTGCAATGGATCAGTACAGGGATGCCCCGGAAGTGGAAGGTCTTCTTTTCAATTACCTGCATTTTTATGGTTCCTATGATTTCGTAGGTGACTCACGAAAATGGTACCGAAGGGAGGTCCGGATCGTCCGTAACCTGCCGGGAATAAGTTCCTACAGGGATGCACAGGGTTTCCGGCTGAATCAGCGCAAACTGAACGTGAAAAAGATCAACGCCAGCATCTATCACTACGGCTGGGTCAAATCCCCTTCAGTACAACAGCTAAAACAGATGAACTTCAACCGTTACTGGCATTCCGATGCCTGGATCGGCGAAAAAGTCCCTGCCGTGGAAGCCTTTGACTATTCAGCGATCGATTCACTGGAGCATTTCAATGGAAGCCATCCTGAGGTGATGAAAAACAGGATCCGCTCCATGAACTGGGAATTCCCGTTTGACCCCACCCAAAAAAAATTCAGCCCTTTGCACCGTTTTTTACACCGTATGGAAACAATGACCGGCTGGCGCATCGGGGAATACCGGAATTACCGGATTATTTAGAATCAGCGGGAGGCAGGAAGCAGGTAATGACAATGAATAACGCGAGGCACGCAGTGCCGAGCAAATAACAACGAATAACGCGAGGCGCACAGCGCCGAGCAAATAACAACAAATAACAACAGAACATTTGAATCCCTTTTCCGTTGGATATTAATATCTTTGCAAAAAAAGTATCACAATGATGGATTTAAGTAAGATTTTAGCCATTTCGGGCAGGCATGGCTTATTTAAAATGATCAACCAGACAAAGAACGGAGTCATTGTGGAATCGCTCACCGACGGGAAACGTTCCACTGCTTTTGCGCATGAACGGATCAGTTCCCTGGAAGAGATCAGTGTATTCACCACGGGAGAAGATATGCCCCTGAAGGATGTTCTTAAAAAGATCAACGAAAAACTTGAGGGAACCAACGCGATTGATCCCCGGTCAGAAAATGTAAACCTGAAGGAATATTTCGCAGAGTTGGTTCCGGAGTACGACCAGGAACGTGTTTATGCTTCCGATATCAAAAAGCTCCTGATGTGGTACAATACACTGGCAGAACTGAAAATGCTTGACTTCACGGAAGAGGAATCCCGGGAAGAAACGGAGGAAGGCAGTGCCCCAGAGGCTGAGGATACGCCACAGGATACGACCCAATAAAAGACTCTACTGTTGGATGGATACCCGGAAACCAAACCTGCCGAACTCATGAAGCGAATCCAGGATTGTCCGGTCAGCAGGATTCTCTGGCTAAATGAAGCCAGTTTCATCCTGGAACTTATCGTGCCGGAAGAGATTCCGACGCTGCTGCCGGGTCAGTTTGCAGAGATCCGTATCGATAACACACAGGAAGTTTTTCTGAGAAGGCCATTATCTTTTCTGGATGTCGATTATACAAACAGGAAAATTCGTTTTTTTATCAAAGTGATCGGCAGGGGGACAAGGCAGCTGGGAAGATTGCAGCCGGGCATGCCGGTAAACATCATTTATCCGCTCGGTAACCATTTCAGCCTTCCGGAACAGGGGCGTGCCCTCATCGTCGGAGGTGGTTCAGGCATCGCTCCTTTTATTATTCTGGGAAGAGAACTTCAGAAGAAAGGAATTGCCATGACCTTCCTGCTCGGGGGAAAGCAGCATAAAGACATCCTGATGATGGATACGTTCCGTCAGTTCGGGGAGGTACTGATCACTACTGAAGACGGTTCGCTGGGTGAGGAAGGTCTGGTTACACAACATCCGGTCTTCCATCAGGATCACTTTGATTTCACGATGGTATACGCCTGCGGTCCCGAGCCCATGATGAAAGCGGTCGCATCCATTGCAGCCAAAAAGGGCATACCCTGCGAAGTATCGCTGGAAAACCTGATGGCATGCGGCTTTGGGGTATGCCTGTGCTGTGTGGTCGGTACCACCATGGGGAATCAGTGTGTCTGTACAGATGGACCTGTATTTAATATAACCCATCTCAAATGGCAGATCTAAGGGTGACCATCGGTCAGATGGAATTGCGGAATCCTGTGACCACAGCTTCAGGAACCTGTGGCTTTGGGGAAGAGCTGACGGAATTCTTTGATGTAAGCCGGATCGGCGGCATTTTTATCAAGGGCCTGACCCTGAAACCACGCGAAGGCAATCCTTATCCACGCATGGCTGAGACAGCATCGGGCATGCTCAACAGCGTAGGATTGCAGAATAAAGGGATCGATTATTTTACCGAACAAATCTATCCCCGGATCAGGGATCTGGATACTCACATCATCGCAAACGTTAACGGCTCCACCATTGAGGAATATGTAAGCGTTACGGAAAAGCTCAAAAAGCTGGAGAGCATTCCGGCAATGGAACTGAATATATCCTGTCCCAACGTGAAGGAGGGAGGAATGGCTTTTGGGATCAGCTGCCCGTCAGCCTCCGCTGTTACAAAAGCCGTCAGGGAGGTGTGGGACCGAACCCTTATCGTAAAATTATCCCCCAATGTGACCGATATCCGCGATATTGCCCTGGCTGTTGAAGAAGCGGGTGCTGACGCATTCTCGCTGATCAATACCCTGCTGGGGATGGCGGTGGATGCTGAAAAGCGGCAGCCGGTATTGTCTACCATCACAGGGGGATTATCAGGCCCGGCCATCAAACCCATCGCCCTGAGGATGGTCTGGCAGGTTGCGCAGGTTTCACGCCTTCCCATCGTCGGGATCGGCGGGATCATGAATGCCACCGATGCAATTGAATTCATGCTCGCCGGTGCCTCGGCTATCCAGGTGGGTACCGCTACCTTCATTGATCCCCTGGCGCCGGTAAGGATCGCAGAAGGCATTGATGAGTACCTGGTCCGGCAGGGATGCAGGAGCGTCAGGGAAATAATAGGGGAACTGGAAAATGATTAAATCCCAAATTACAAGATCCAAATTCCAAATAAATTCCAAATTACAAAATCCATTCAGTGGTTTATCCTCCATTTTTCGAAATTTGAGATTTGTTATTTGTTTGGAATTTGAACCCTGGTATTTGGGATTTACCTATCTTTATGCTCCTTTAAACACCCCTGTGCATGAAATGCCCCCACTGCAAACTACCCATGATCGTTCTGGAACTGAACAAGGTGGAAGTTGACTATTGCACGGAATGTAGCGGATTCTGGCTCGACACCGGGGAGATGGAATTGCTACTGGAAAGCACGGTTAAGAAAGACCTGCCGATGGTATCCCTCAGGATTGATCTTCATTCGACCGAGAAGAAGCTCAGGTGTCCCATCTGCAGAAGGAAGATGCAGAAAGCACTGGCAGGACTGAATTCCGATATACTCATCGACAAATGCCACAGAGGCCACGGTCTCTGGTTTGACCGGGGAGAACTGCAAAGGATCGTGGAACAGGAATGTTCACCCACGAATCAGGAAATAATTGACTTATTGACAGATATGTTCGAGTATAAACTTAAATGAACCAGTTATGTCATTCGCAGTAATCGTTTTAATCATTATTGTTGTTATAGCCTTCTATGTCGTTGGCTTATATAACGGACTCATCCGGCTGAGAAACCAGGTAAAGAATGCATGGGCTCAGATCGAAGTCCAGCTCAAGAGGAGGCATGACCTGATCCCAAACCTTATTGAGACGGTCAAGGGATACATGAAACATGAACGGGAAACGCTGGAAAGTGTTACCAACGCACGTGCCGCAGCCATGGGAGCCCAGACGGTCGGAGAAAGAGCCAAGGCGGAAACCGCCCTCACCGGAGCCCTGGGTCAACTGCGGGTGGCCGTGGAAGCTTACCCCGACCTGAAAGCCAGTCAGAACTTCCTTGCTCTTCAGGAAGAGCTGACTTCGACAGAGAACAAGATCTCTTTTTCGCGACAGAATTACAACGACCAGGTACTTGCCTATAACAATAAAATCCAGATGTTCCCTTCGAACATCATTGCAGGCATGTTCAACTTCAAACCGGATGAGTTCTTTGAAGTAGAGATTCCGGCAGAAAGAGAAGTACCGAAGGTCGACTTTACGACGAAATAACAGGATTCAATTATAAACTGGTCATGTGGGAGCTGATTCGGCTGAACAGGCGTAAATCGTTGTTGCTTTTCATCGGCATGGGTGTCACCCTTGTCCTGCTGGGCTATTTTATCGGTCTTTACATTAATCCACAAAACGGCGGTATTGCCGGGATCGTCATTGCACTGCTGATTACCCTTATCCTCAACCTTGTCAGTTATTACTCGGGGAGCAAAATCCTGCTATCGATCAGTAATGCGAAAGAGGTCACGCCGGACGTTCACCCCCGTCTTTACAATGTAGTGGAGGAAATGAAAGTAGCATGCCAGCTTCCTGCCATGCCAAAGATTTACATCATCAACAGCGAGGCGCCCAACGCATTTGCCACGGGCAGGAATCCCGAAAATGCCGTCATCGCCGTGACAGCAGGGCTGCTGGCCCGTATGAACCGGGACGAGTTGCAGGGAGTGGTTGCCCACGAAACAGGCCACATCGTCAACCGTGACATCCAGTTTTTAACGTATGCAGGCATCATGCTCGGGGTTATCGTCATGATATCGCAGGTGTTCACACGCAGCATGTTCTATGGTTCGATGGGTAGAAGCCGGTCGGATTCATCGAAGGGTCAGGGACAGATCATCATCCTGGTCATCGCCATTTTACTGGCAATCCTGGCTCCCATCTTTGCACAGCTGCTGTATTTTGCCATTTCCCGCAAACGCGAGTACCTGGCAGATGCCACGGCAGCCAGACTGACCCGGTATCCGGAGGGATTGGCTTCCGCCCTGGAAAAGATCGCCAGTTCGACCCAGGACCTGGAAACCGCCAATAAGGTCACTGCACCCATGTATATCGTCAATCCGCTCAAGCAAAAGGGCCGGCAGGTTGCCGACCTTACCAGCACCCATCCGCCCATCTCGGAAAGGATCCGTATCCTGCGCAGCATGGCCGGCGGAGCCAGCTTCAGGAATTACCAGGAAGCCTTTTCTTCCGTAAAGAATACCCGGCAAACCATTATCCCCGGCTCCGGCATGACCGACACCACCGTCATTGGTCTTCGAACAGGATTGACCGGAGAAGAGACCGGACTGGACAGGATACACTACGAACGGGAACTGGGCGACATCATGAAAACCGTTGATCAGTACCGGTTTATTCAATGTTCCTGTGGATTGAAAATAAAAATACCACCAGGATATGCGCTTCAGCAGGTGCTCTGTCCCAGGTGTGGAATCCGTCATAACCTATGATCATATAAATCAACAGAACCTATGGCCAGGATCCTGGTTGTCGATGACGAAAGAAGTATCCGTAACACGTTACGGGAGATCCTTGAGTACGAGAAGTACGAGGTCGACGATGCGGTTGACGGTGTGACAGCACTGGAAATGATACGGCAAACGCATTATGACGTGATCCTCTGTGATATCAAGATGCCGCAGATGGATGGTATGGAAGTCCTGGAGAAGACACTCCAGGTGACCGATACGCCAATGGTGATGATCTCCGGCCATGGAACCATCGAAACGGCTGTGGATGCCATTAAAAAAGGAGCGTACGATTATATTGCAAAGCCCCTGGACCTGAACCGCCTGCTCATTACGGTGCGAAATGCACTGGATAAATCAACGCTCATCACCGAAACAAAAGCGCTCAAGAAAAAAGTCAGTAAAGCTTACGAAATGGTGGGGGAATCCCCTGCCATTCAGCATGTGAAGGAAATGATCGAGCGGGTGGCTCCAACCGAAGCGCGTGTATTGGTCACTGGAAAGAACGGAACAGGTAAGGAATTGGTTGCCAGATGGTTACATGAAAAGAGCAAACGGGCTTTTGGACCTTTCGTCGAAGTCAATTGTGCTGCCATTCCCTCTGAGCTGATCGAAAGTGTGTTGTTCGGACATGAGAAAGGATCGTTCACCTCGGCCATAAAACAACGAAAGGGAGATTTCGAGCAGGCCAGTGGCGGGACGCTTTTCCTGGATGAAATTGGTGATATGAGCCTCTCCGCCCAGGCAAAAGTTTTGCGGGCTTTGCAGGAAAACAGGATCATGCGTGTGGGGGGTGAAAAGGACATCGCCGTGGATGTCAGGATCATTGCGGCCACCAATAAAGACCTGATGGAAGAGATCCGGAAGGGCAATTTCAGGGAAGACCTGTACCACCGCATCAGTGTGATCCTGATCAATGTTCCTGAACTGAAGGAGAGAAAAGACGATATTCCCATGATTGCGGAGCATTTTCTGAAGATGATCTGTGAAAATGAGGGGAAGCCGCAGATGCAGTTCAGCAACGATGCCCTGGAAGAATTAAAAACGTATCCCTGGACGGGCAATGTACGTGAGCTGCGCAACGTGGTGGAAAGGATGGTGATCCTGTGTGACCAGGTCATAACCCTGGAGGATGTCAGGTTGTATGCACAGCCGTTGCAGCAGATGAAATAGTTATTCATGGTCATTCATAGTCATTCGTAGTTAATCGTAGTCATTCGTGGTCATTTGTGGTCATTGATGATGAGTTGAGGTTAGTATCAGATAATGAAATATTCCAGGGTTCCACGGTATTATGGTTTGAGAATCTACCTGATCTCAACGGTGATCTATTACCTGCTGATCACCCCTTTCATCGCGGTGCTCTTTCTGAAATATGCACCCCAGCTGATCGAAAAAGGCGAAATGCGATCCCGACACACCGCAACGGGTTCATTGATCCTTTCGTCAGATAGTCTTGCGCAGGAACTGGATTCACTGGCAGGCATCCTGCTGGATACTTCCATCTTATTCAACCCGTCAAAGGGAGATTTTGACACAGTAATCCGTCCAAAAGCACCTGTGGGGAACAAGGGAGAGGAGGCTACGCAGCCCGGAGTAACGAAGGCAGAAACCAACAAAAGTCCCCTGACCACCTCGTTCAACCTGTTACTGAAGTTATTGCTGGTCAGTTTTATCCTTGGATTTATCTTTAACCTGCCATTCAAACGGTACTTTATTCGAAAGCGCAAGAACAGGAAGATATCCAGGAAATTATTCCTTTTTACGAAGAAATATCTTCTTTTCACTCCCCAGATCAACAGCGGAATCCTTTTACTGGCTTACCTGTCAGCGACTGTTTATATGATCGTGGTTCTGTCTTCTCCGGACCACTTTTCCGATGATACCCAGAAACAGATCTTCTCGCAGTTCTTTTATGTTTCCATTGTTGCTTCCATGCTGGTCCTGCTGTTCGTCTACTTCTGGCAAAAGCACCGTGTTCATATCAAATACCTGGAGCATGTGTTCACTCCCGAAGAGCTCCGGAGGCGTATCTTTAATTTCAGGGTAGGAAAGATCCGGAACCGATTTATGGTATCGAGCATCATGACCACCCTCCTGCCGCTGACCATTGTGATCCTGTATTTATTTCTGAGCCTCACCCCCGTGGCTGATCTGAAAGACATTACCCCTGAACAGGTGAAGATACTGCTGGGTGACTACACACAGCTCTTCGGATTACCGGAGGATATCGGGGCCGACAGTCCTTACCGCAGCCTTTATTATATCAATGCCATTGATAATATTACCATGTTCATCGGCATCGGAGCAGGCATCTTTGTATCGTTTATTTACATCATCCTTTTTGTTCGCTGGACCACCCAGGATATTGCCAGCCCGGTAAGCGAACTTCTGGATAACATGCGTCTGACCGGTGAAGGCAAGCTGAACAATTTCGGTATCGTCAGGACGAACGACGAAATTGGACAGCTCACTGAAGGATATAACGAAATGTCGCAGAAGATCAAGGATTATATCCATAACATCTCACGGATGAACCAGGCATACTCACGCTTCATCCCGCAGCAGTTCCTTGATTTTCTGGGTAAGGAAAGCTTTGTGGATATCAAGCTGGGTGATCAGGTGCAGCAGGAAATGACCATTTTGTTTACCGACATACGGCGATTCACCGATATCTCGGAATCCATGACGCCGAAGGAAAACTTTGATTTCCTGAACCATTACCTCGGGTACATGGAGCCCGTCATTCGCAACAACAACGGCTTCATCGACAAGTACATGGGTGACTCCATCATGGCCCTTTTTCCTGATAATCCCGGGGATGCCCTCAACGCATCCATTGAGATGCGCATCAAGCTGGCCCAGTTCAACCAGGTGATGGGACAATTTGGCAAACCGGAGATCGACAGCGGGATCGGCATCCATATCGGTAAATTGATGCTGGGCGTCGTGGGAGGTGAAGGGAGGATGGACGGTACGGTCATCTCAGATGCTGTCAATCTGGCCTCCCGCCTGGAAAACCTGACCAAGATCTACGGTTGTGCCATCATCATCAGTGAAGACACCCTGATCAAGCTGGATGATCCAAGTGCGTATAATTACCGGTTTCTCGATATCGTTAAGGTCAAGGGGAAAAAGCAGGCAGTATACATTTTCGAGGTCATTGATGGAGAGCCGGAAGACATCAAGCGGCTGAAGATCCAGACCAAGGCCCAGTTTGCCAAAGCCATCAATTATTATAAGATCAAGGACTTCAGTAAAGCCCTTGAAGAATTCAATGCGATCCGTGAGGTCAACATGCACGACAAGGCCACAGTGCTGTATATCAACCGCTGCGAAAAGATACTCCGTTCCGGTATCCCTTCCGACTGGGATGGCATCGAAGTGATCGACTCCAAGGTATAGCTTCAACGCATCACGTTTCCACTATCTGCATTATTTTAAGTCATCGACCCCAAAAATCCGTATCTTTGCATTTCACACTCACACCCACACTGACACCCACACCCACTTCGGGGCTGCACTGGTTTTGACAGCAAGCCGAGTGGATTTGTAAGCATGCCGGGCAATGCAGACACGCCCGTTAACAATTTCTGCGAACCAATAACTGGCGAAAATAACTTCGCTCTCGCTGCCTAATCGAAGTTAGTAGATTAAGCTTAATCCCGGACAAGGTCCGGGAGCGGGACGTCCTGCCGGTGGAGATGCCTGATTCCGGCCGGAGCACAGGGCGCTCGCAATTTCGGGCTGGCTGTGGCAGAGCCTTGATGCCGCGGCGAGATTTCAGAGGATAAGGCAGGAGTTTGGGTGCCGGTTCCCGGATCCTGTTCGAAAACCAACGACCGGATAAGCATGTAGAAAGCACATCTGTTCCTTGTTTGGACGAGGGTTCGACTCCCTCCAGCTCCACCTTCGCCCGCCGAAGTATTGCGCATGCAATACGAAGGCGGGCTGATAATATAGAGCGTGCAATACTTCTGCGGGCTTCGGCGGACGCTGTCCACTCAGTAACTTTTACTCCCCTTACCCATGTGGTACGTATATATCCTCAAATGTAGTGACGGAACCCACTATACAGGCTGCACATCCGATCTGGATCAACGCCTTCAGCGTCATGACAAAGGTCAGGTTGAATATACAAAGTCCCGTTTGCCTGTCGAACTTGAAACCTACATCTCATTTAAAGACAAATACATGGCCTTCAATTTTGAGAAGTACCTGAAATCAGGATCAGGAAGGGCTTTTGCGAATAAACGCTTTATTCATCATGATCATGGTGAGTAGGTGAACCGGCTTTTGCAGACCGTCACTTTCAGCGATGGTGCTGATATGGATACCGTGTTAATTAGAAGCCGGCTGCGAGATATTTGTTACCTTTGAAAGTCAGCGGGCGGCTTTAATGATTCAAATCAATTTAAATCTGGTGGTGAATCATCCTGGAGCAGGATTGAAAAGGATACAGGGGATCTGTTTATTGATTTTGTTCAGCATGCTGATCACTTTCACCGGATGCAACGGACCGTCCCCCTCCCCTTCCCTTTATTATATGGTCTCGATGCCGGAACCTTCCAGCCATATTTTCCACGTCGAGCTTCTCTGTGAAGGATTGAAAAAGGATACAGTCTTTTTCAGAATGCCCCGCTGGACACCAGGATATTATCAGATCATGGAGTATGCAAAGAACGTGAGGGATTTTTCTGCCGAAGGTCTGCATGGCGGGGAGGTTTTTTTTGACCAGGTGAACAGCAATACCTGGCGTGTTGTAACTGAAAAAAAAACATCGTTCAAAATACGTTACGATGTCTATGCCGATAAAAAATTCGTCGCCGAGAATTTTCTTGACGCCACCCATGGCTACATTGTACCGGCTGCGACCTTCATGTATATCGATGGGCTAACCGGTATACCGGTCCATCTGAAGATAAAGCCCTATGATGCCTGGCAAAACATTGCAACAGGACTTGAGAGGACCGAAGGAACCACAAATGAATTCACGGCACCGGATTTTGATGTACTCTACGACTGCCCGCTCCTGATTGGGAGCCTGGACGAGTTACCTTCATTTACCATTGATGGGATAGAGCACCGGTTCATCGCATATGATCCAGGCAGTTTCGACAGGAAAGCCTTCAGGGAAAACCTTAAAAAAGTAGTAAAGGCAGCAGCGGATATAATGGGAGATATTCCGTACACCCAGTACACTTTCATAGGCATCGGTCCGGGATTCGGTGGGATAGAGCACCTCAACAGCACGACGGTGAGCTTTAGCGGCAGGGGGCTTGATGCGCCGGATACGAGGCAAAGGATGATGAAATTCCTTGCCCACGAGTACTTCCATAATTACAATGTGAAGAGGATCCGGCCTTTCGAGCTCGGCCCGTTCGATTATGACACTGAAAACAGGACCAACCTGCTCTGGATGAGCGAAGGGGTGACCGTTTATTATGAATACCTGATCGTCAGGCGGGCAGGATTGATGAGTGAAGAGGACCTTTTGACAAGCCTCGCAGGCAATATCGACTCCTATGAAAATGATCCGGGGCGCTTTAGCCAGTCCTTATCCCAGGCCAGCTACATTACCTGGAGCGATGGCCCGTTTGGACAGGGGTCGGGCGGTCCCGACCGGTCTATTTCCTGCTATGACAAAGGTCCGCTGGCCGGTATGATCCTGGATCTTGCAATACGCCATGCCACAGGCAACGAAAAGTCGCTGGATGATGTGATGAGGCTATTATACCGGCAATATTACCTGGAGTTTCACCGTGGGTTCACTGATGCCGAATTCCAGCAAGCCTGCGAACAAACAGCCGGCATTTCCCTGAATAAAGAATTTGAATATGTCTATACGACCAGGGAGATCGAGTATTCACAATATCTTTCCTATGCCGGGCTGAAGCTAACAGAAGAAGCCGGCACTGGGACAGGCGGGAGAAAGTTCAGGATAAACAGGATTGATAATCCGGATCCATTCCAGTTATCTGTATATCAGTCGTGGGTGGGGAGATGATGCAGTTTTCTACCTACTTTCCTCTTACATCTCTCCTCCTCCTCCTGTAAATGAAATGATTACCTCATGGTCATTATTTGTGTGGGTCAGATTGGATTCTTTGTTCTTATTTTGCAGTAAAATTTAATATTTCAGAGATGAAATACCGATTTCATAATGCCGAGCTGGGAGTTATGTACGAGATCATGCTCCCGAAAAAGATCCAGTATCAGGATTTCCTGTTCAATTCCCTGGTCAATGGATTCCGGACCTTTACGTTTGCAGGTTATTTTAAGGAAAATCAAGAATCCGTCAGGCAGCTGTTTGAGGATTACTCTGATGTATTAAGTTCCAAAAAATTTGACCTTGAATTGTTCGACCGGGATTATAAACCGATATTCCAGGGATATTCATGTATGAGGTCTACGGCGTGTTTCGTCATGAAGACAGCGTGGCTTTTGACGAAGAACTCACGCACATCATCCGGGTGTATTTCATACCGGATTATACTGCCATGGGAAACCGGTTTCCAGCTTTTTCCAAGTCTGAAATATTACGGTATGCCGATGCCTTTTTCGCAATGACAACGAATATGTACAGGCGGCAGCAGTCAATAGTGGACATGGAGAAACTCATTGAAGAACTGGGCATTTCTTTCCAAAAGGGCCACGAGGGTCTGTTCACTTATATGAATAACTGGGTTGATTCAGTTGCCCTGCTGGTATTTGGTTATATCATTCATGAGATTTGCCGGAATTTAAGTACATGCTACGA
>JAGONC010000067.1 GCA_017993235.1 Lentimicrobiaceae bacterium | reverse complement strand
TAAAAGGTGAATCGCTTAGAAAAAACAGAATAGAAAAAAAAGATTAATTTTGATGTACAAGTCCGTCTTCGAAAAGGTGGTACACTTTCCACCGGATTGAGTGGTACACTTTCACCGGATTATCCAGATAATAGTCATCATACCGGAATAAAAAGAAATATGCGGAAAGTTTTCCGAAGCTCAGTAATGATTGCAGAAATGCATTATACAATATTAAATATCCTGCGAAAAATCAAATATAAGCTCCGGATTTGCCTGTTCCATTTATATAAAACAGAGAAAATATGAAAGTATCTCTGATCATCAATACATATAACCGATGGACATACGTTCGAACTTTGCTGAAAGCATTGAAAAAACAGGATTATAAGGATTTTGAAGTCATTCTTGTCAATGGCCCCTCCACGGATGATACATACATGGTCAGGGAATATTACTCAACGGTGAAATACAGGCAGATCAAACAGAGAAACATCAGTATTTCCCGCAATGCAGGCATAGAAATGGCCAGGGGGGATGTGATCATTTTTATTGATGATGATGCGCTGCCCTGTGACAGCCGATGGATTACAAGATTTGTTGAAGCTTTTAAACAGGATGATAAACTGGCGGCACTGGCGGGCCCGGTAAAGGTGGGAGAGAGTGAGCGATATGAGTTCTACAGGAATTTTAGCAACGATTACGGTAAAGAATTCTACATATGGCCTCATACAGTTGATTTGGATGAAAATAAGATAACAGGGCGATATCCTTTTGAAAGGGGGCAGGGATGCAATATGGCTTTCCGAACAAACGAACTCCTCGGGATCGGAGGATTTGACGAATATTTTAAGTACTTCCTCGACGAAACAGACGTGTTTTGCAGATTGCATAAAAAAGGATTACGCGTGAAAAACCTGACAGATAACTTTGTCAGGCATTTCAGAGGCCCGAGTACTGTCAGGGGTGATGGACATAATCTGAAGTGGTCGAGATTTGGCAGAAGTACTTCTTATTACGGGATGAAAAATGGTAGCGACAAGCTTCCGGGAAAGATGTTGAAAATCATGAAGGTACTCAAGGCGACAAAATCCGCTGATCTGATCTCGTTTTACAGGAATAAAGAAATTTCATTTCTTCATCTCTGTAAATATTTGATCAAATATTATGGTGGCGGGGGAATAGGCATCTACGATAGCCTGTTTAAAAGTAGAAGATTTTTAAGGAAGAATCGGATTCTTGAAATAAATGCATACGTTCGCTTCATCTGAATTGTAGACAGAAAAATTTTTACCATGACTGCTTTGCTGACCTGCTCCCATTTGAAATATCCATTTAACCGGTACCCATGAAAATCAATCTCATATTCGATATTTCATTGATAGGTTCCCAGCTGAAAAAACCACGGTGGCAGACAGGGCTTTTCAGATATTCCGTCGAGCTGCATTCAAAGCTGGTCAATAGTCCTGATTTGTCGTTACGATACGCTCACACGGCATTTCCTGATCATATCAGGAACTCCGGGGAGTTTATATCAAATGCGGGATCTAAAGCATGTCTATGCACCCGGAAGGCCCATTCCTATCCACTTAGCATCGGAGGCAGGGGAAAAAGGTATTTGGACAGGATCTATCAAATGCTTGGATTGGATGTGAACAGACTGGTATATAACGAAAAGTGTTTTGAAGATGCATCGGTTTACCATACCCCTTATGTGAAAATACCCGCTGAAATCAAGCGAATGGATTGGCTGAAGAGAATCATAACCATTCATGACCTGGTACCGATCATTTTTCCGATGCATCACCAGAGAGAACAAATGATGGAATTGCTGGCATCCGTTGGATCAGATTATGCAATTTGTGTATCTGAAAACACCCGTAATGATCTATTGAATTATGATTCACTAATTGACCCGGATCATGTCTTTGTTATTCATCTGGCTGCAGATCCATTAAAATTCTATCCTTGCAATGACAAAGAACGATTTGCTGCCGTTAAGCAAAAATATCATCTGCCAGAACAGTACTTTCTTAGCCTGAGTACACTGGAACCACGCAAGAACCTTGATCATGTCATACGATGTTTCATAAGGTTTTTAAAAGAGCAGAACATCCATAACCTTTCTCTGGTGTTGGTTGGTCCGGCGGGATGGCAATACGAAAAGATTTATTCTGAGATAGGAGGAGCCGGTAACCTTCAAGACCGCATCATTTTAACAGGAAGGATCCCAGATGAAGACCTTGCACCCGTATACAGCCATGCACAGGCATTCTTTTATATGTCCCATTACGAGGGATTTGGCTTTCCTCCGCTGGAAGCCATGCAATGCGGAGTGCCAACGGTCACCAGCCATGTTTCGTCACTTCCTGAGGTAGTTGGTACCGGAGGGATCCTGATCCCACCCGATGACGAAGATGAGCTCTGTCAAACGATGTACAAGTTGTATTCTGATTCTTCTTTCAGGGATCAGTTGATATGGAAAGCCAGGGAACAGGCAAAAAAGTTTTCATGGGAGAAGTGTGCACGTGAGCATATTGAAATATACAGAACACTGGCTGGAATATCAAAGCCATAATGACCATCACTAATAACACCGATTTCAGCCGCGGAATACATGAAAGTTATAATCGGGATATCATGAAGAAAAAGATTCTTTTCATTTGCGTTCACAGCCCATTTGAAACGGGTGGGGGAGGGGCGCAGCGAACCCGCCTGCTTTTCCAGGCTCTTTGCACAGTCGGCCATGTTGATCTGGTTTGTTTCTCTTCTTCGCCCGCCCCCCGGGGGAAAAAAAGTGAGAACTATCGTGTATTGTTTAGCGCTGAGGTCAGACAAAAAAGTTTTTCTCACAGGCAGAGCTTATTCAACAAACTCAGATTCTGGAGCCCTTGTTCAATATATCCCCTTGACCGTGCTGCTGCAAGGATCATCGAAAAAATCCTTAGTGAGAATGCCTATGATCATATTGTTATCCGATACATGCAAACGGCTTTTCAATGTGGATTGTACCGGAGAAATAATCTTATCATTGATGTGGATGATTCTCCCTGGCAGGTATTCCGTTCGTATGCCTTCGACAGACAACTGCGGTTAAGAAAACGAATCTCGTACTTTTACTCCTATGTTGTATCTGGATTTTATATTCCTGGTTTTTGTAAAAGATCATTTCACTTGTTTTTTTCCAATAAGAAACAGGCTACATACGACAATTCTTCCTATCTGCCAAATATCCCACTGACGGATCATATCGATTTTAACAGGAGAACCATCATTCCCCAAAACAAGACCATCCTTTTTGTTGGTAACATGAAGTACGGGCCAAATTTGCTTGGACTGGACAGATTCATACAACACGTATGGAAGGATATTATTCAAGCAGTTCCCGATGCACGATTCCGAATTATAGGGCAGGGAATCCCCGATCAAAAGCGTGACAGATGGAATCGCATTAAGGGAATTGAAATAGCTGGTTTTGTGGAGGATCTGTCCAGTGAATATCTGAATTGCCATATTGTCGTTGCACCTATCTATCATGGTGGGGGTACCAATATTAAAGTTCTGGAGGCCATGATGGCCAATCGTTCCTGTGTAATAACGACTTTTGCAGCCAGGGGATTCGAGGATATTCTGATCAACAGGGAGAATATTATCATTGTGGATGATTATTCGGATTTTTCAGCGGCGGTAATCGAATTACTGACAGACTCAGCCCTGAATGCATATATTGGGAAAAACGCAGCCGGAACAATCGACAATTATTTGTCCAGGGACATTTTTTTAAGTAATGTAACTGCCGTTTTTAATAACTCACGGTAAATTGGTCCCAAAATATCGAAAATTGACATTTGCTTTCTTGCAACAATTTAACTGATCAGGAAAATGAACCTTATGAGTGTCACTGTAATCGGTCATAAATGTGTGAGTTTTTTTATGAGCAGATTTAGGCGTTCCACTATCTTTTTACGATTTGCCAGGATTCTTTTTATTTCAATTTATAAGTTGTCTGTCAGGGCAGAAAGGATCAGCCTGGAAATTCCTGCACCTTTTATACGGATTGATTTTATCCGGCGGGCGGCAGGATTATACTTTTGTGAATTTACACCCCGGCCGGGATCTGTCGGCGCCTTCAACCGGAAATACGACCACCTGCTGGGAGTGAAGTTTCACGAAGCAGAAGCCCGGTTGTACAACGACCTGATGTCGGGAAAGGAATTTATTGTTTTTAACAAAGTGTTTTCATCATGAGCTTACCCCTAGTATCAATCATCATCCCCTGTTTCAACAGCGCTTCCTTCATGGCCAGAGCCATTGAAAGCTCCCTTAACCAGGTTTATCCTGATACGGAAATCATTCTCGTGGATAACAATTCCACCGATGATACGCCTCAGGTCATGGATCTTTATGGTGAAAAGTATCCCGGTAAAGTACAGGTTCTGACAGAAAAGACACCTGGCCCTTCCGCTGCACGCAACTGCGGCCTCAGGCAGGCAAAGGGGGAATGGATCCAGTTCCTGGATTCGGACGATGAACTGTTACCTGACAAAATCCAGGATCAGGTGAAGATCATTGCTTCTCACCCCTGTGACCTGGTTGTGGGTAATTATTCCGTTTTCAGGCTGAAAAAGAAAAGAGTCGACGTTCGCGCCAGCCGGCACCCCTGGGTAGGATTGATCACCTCAAACCTGGGAATCACCTCTTCCAACCTGTGGAAGAAGGAAATGGTCGGCAGGGCTGGCGGATTTAATGAAACATGGAGGAGGTCGTCCGAAGAATACGTTCTGTTGTTCGATATGCTGAAAACAGGCGCCAGAGTTGCTTATGATCCTTCTTTTCATACCAGGGTGTATTACAGAACGGAGTCGGTGAGTAAAAGTGAAGATCCTGCCCAGCGCCAGAAGATCTGGAGAAATAACTTTGAACTTCGGATGCAAATCCGGGATTATCTTAAGGACAATGATCAGTTTGCAGGGGAGATTCAACTGGCATGGGACAAATACATGTATCCGCGCCTGGTGCATTTGAAATACAAATTTCCGGATCTGTATCATCACTATATGCCTGAACTGCAAATTAACCTTCCGTTACAGGATTTGATCAAACCGATAGCTAGCCGGGAGATCAGGCGCATCCTGGCATGCTTCTTTCAACCATCCGGACATCGCAAATGAAAGCATTTGTTTCAGTGATCATTCCAACATTCAGGGACTGGGATCGCCTCTGTCTTTGCCTAGATGCTCTTTGCGCGCAAACCTACTCAAAGGATTGTTTTGAAGTCATCGTGGTTAATAATGATCCTAAAAGCATTTGCCCATTTGACCTTCCTGAATCAAATATGAAGCTTGTTTTTGAATCGATATCAGGATCCTATGCTGCCCGTAACACGGGGATAGAAGTCTCTAAAGGAGAGATTCTGGCTTTCACTGATTCTGATTGTATTCCCAATCCTGATTGGATAGAAAAGGGCATACGTTGTTTATACAATAGAAATGCAGGAATGGTTGGTGGATATATTGAGTTCGTTTTTCAGAATCCTAATTCTGCTTCGGAATTATTGGATGTAGCATCCCATATGGATAATGAACGATCGATTGTACGTCATTCCTGTGCAGTCACGGCAAATTTATTCGTGAGAAGGGAGGTGTTTGATTCAGTTGGGCTCTTCAATCGTGTTGTCAAATCAGGAGGCGATATTGAATTTACTCAACGAGCTAGTTCAAATGGATTTCTCATTGTTTTTTGTGCCGATTCCATCATTAAACATCCAACCAGAAAATTCACGGAAAAAATAAAAAAATCATATCGGGTTGGGAAAGGACTTTTGCAGGTGGAATTAAAGCGTCCTACTGGGTTTATGAAAAAATTGGAAATGGTGATTCTGCATCTGATTCCTTTAACAAATCCTGCAAAAATTCTCAGAGCAATGAAGTTGCATTCAAATAGATCAGTGATATTATTTATAAAAGCATTGCTGCTTTCGGTACTCATTGGATCGGTGAAGAACACGGGTTTCTTTGTTTCATTGATCTTATTTTATAAACATAAATAGTTAGTCCATGACTATATTCCCAAATCAGGTTTCATCCAGGATCTCTGTCGTTATTCCCTCGCATAACCGGCCTGATCTTCTTTTAAAGGCAGTCCGGAGCGTGTTTGGTCAAACGGTTCTGCCCTATGAGCTGATCGTGGTGGACGATGGTTCTGAACTCCCCGTCACAGATGACATTTTCGCCAGCGCCCCGCCTGGGCTTAAGACCCGGTTGTTTCGCCACAGTACGGCCAGGGGTGCACCCGCTGCCCGGAACCTGGGTATTCAGCGTGCAGAAGCAGAATGGATCGCTTTTCTGGATGATGATGACCGGTTCATGCCCCGAAAAATTGAAATTGTCACGAAAATAATCAATGAAAATTCCAGTCTGGATGTTATTTATCATCCAGCTGAAATTGTCATGATAAAGGAGGGTATCCGTTATTATAGTCGCCCTGGAATTTTACATGGTCAGGATAATTTTGATAAACTCCTGTTGAAAAATGAAATTGGAAGTACTTCTCTGGTAGTGGTCAGAAAGGATGCATTGATGTGTGCCGGACTATTCGATGTGCAATTGCCTGCACTTCAGGATCATGACTTGTGGTTAAGGCTTGCACGGTCTAATGCCCGCTTTCATTTGATCAATGAGCCACTGACTCAGTACAGTTATAATACTTCATCAAAGAGTATTACCAGTAGTGTAGAAAATAGAGAATCTGCGGTTAGAATAATTGAGGAAAAATTTGCGACAGAATATTCAACCCTGAGCCCTGACAAAAAGAAGCAATATGTCGAGCGGAATTTGCGTGCGATAGTTTTTAAGGCTTTGTTGAACAAGCAAATCGGTCTGGCTTTTCGTCAGCAGTATAAGGTACTTAAGCATACCCGGTGTTTGAAGGATCTGATATTGCTTGTTTTCATTCCTTTTGGGCCACGCTTGATATTCAGACTCCGTTCAATCATATCCTAAAACCGTGGATGATCGGGATTGAATTTTATCCATATTAAATCGAAAAGTAATCGGTTCAAATGATACATACAAAAGAAATATTTTCCCGGGCAGCCAGATCTGCCGGATTATTCCAGATCCAAGATGAGGATCTGAATGAGCTAAAAAGTTGCTTGCTGGAAATGATGGATGACTACCTTGCCGTCTGCCGCAAATATGACCTGACCACCATGGTGCAGGCCGGAACTTTACTGGGCGCAGTCCGGCATAAAGGATTCATTCCCTGGGACGACGATATCGATTTTCTGATGCCCCGGAAGGATTATGATACGTTCTATGAAATCTTTGACAGGGAACTTGCCGATAAATATGTTATCCAAACACCACGAAATGAGCCATATGCCTGTTTCGGATTTATGAAGATCAGAAAGAAGAATACTACTTTTATTGAGGTGGAAACATCC
>JAGONC010000033.1 GCA_017993235.1 Lentimicrobiaceae bacterium | reverse complement strand
TACAGTACCATAGGGGAATATGGCGGATGGGGCTACCGGATGGGAGGCAAAAAGGCCGGGGTGGCTTATAACATCAGCGGGAATATGGGCCTGCAACTGGAGTTGAAAAATGGGAAAAAGATTCTGCTGGGTACCAAAAAGCCTGTGGAAATGGAAGAAGCACTCAAAAAGGCCAGGTCGGGATAAAATATCCAACATTCGAACATACGAAGTTGAAGGGGAAGGCGAATTGTGAAGTGGATGATTAAGGGAGGGGTGGTTTAGATGATGCGCGAGACATCACTGATGTATTCTCCGTTGAGCACGGGCACCACGTCCGAAATATCGGGTGTGAAGGCATGCGCTAAAACATCATCGGCACCCAGTTGCTTCAACCGCTCGCGGTGAGAGGCTTTTTCAATGTACCGGAGCAGGTTGTGCTTTGCCACGGACCACAGATCCATGGCCGCAGCCGATGAATCACAGTCGATCCGGTAACGCCGCTGTGCGATCAGCGATTCGATCATGGCACCGCAAAAAACGGCATCTTCCAGGTTGAACTGGTTCTTCCAGCCTGCACAGAGGATCACCACCGGCTTATCCTGCCTCAGGATCCACCTGCTTAGCGCCTGCCGGTTCACAAAACCTCCGATGGCCACCGTTCCCACCTCCCGTGCCATCTCAATGGCGCGGGTCCCATTGGTGGTCGTGTAGACAAGGATCCTTCCCTTTAGTTTTTTCGCTGTAAATTCAAATGGAGAATTACCGAAATCAGCAAAATCAACCTTTACACCATTGCGCTCAGCTGCCACGAGCATGCCCTTCTCTTTTAATTTCATGGCTTCCTGAAGGGTGGCCACCGGCATGACCTTGAGTGCACCATGCTCCAGGGCTGAACAAATGGATGTCGACGCGCGGAGGATATCCGTAACGACAACGATGCATTCCTCCCTTGTACGAATGTACTTAAGCAGCTTTGGAGAGAAACAAACTTCAATGGTTGAGGAGGTTGTGGTCATATAGAAGCTACCTTTTGCGGATGACCGCAGTTGTTGCTAAGGTTTATAAAAGGGCGTCTTCACAATCTTTGCTTTAAGTAATCTGCCACGGACTTCAATGTGGATCTCGTTATCAGCATCCCAGTACCCCTTATTCACATAACCCATACCGATCGCCTTTTTGAGGGAGGGCGCCATCGTTCCTGAGGTTACCTCACCAATCTTTTCACCAGCCTGGTTCAGGATCGGATAATGTTGCCTGGGTATTCCCTTGTCAATCATTTCAAAGCCTTTCAAGCGCCGTGTGACTCCTTCCTGTTTTTGTTTCAGGAGATATTCCATATCCATGAAGTTCCTGTAATCCGCGAATTTCGTTATCCAGCCCAGTCCTGCTTCGATGGGAGAAGTAGTATCATCAATATCATTACCGTACAAACAAAATCCCATTTCAAGGCGCAGGGTATCGCGGGCGCCCAGGCCTATAGATTTGATCCCGAATTCCTTTCCGGCCTCAAACACTGCCTGGTAGATCGCAGGAGCAACATCATTCTTCATGTAGATCTCGCATCCTCCGGATCCTGTGTAACCGGTCGTAGCAAAAAGCACATCCTTTACCCCGGCAAAGTCGATGGTCTTATGGGTGTAATATTCCATATCCACCACCGGTTCGGTGGTGAGCTTCTGCATCGCCTTCAGGGCCAGTGGACCCTGCACAGCCAGCTGTGCATATTCATCCGAGGCATTCACCATATCCGTTCCGACCTTCAGCCCCATCTTCTCCCCATTAAGCCTTATCCAGTTCCAATCCTTTTCAATGTTCGCTGCGTTCACAACCAGAAAATATTCACCCTCTGCGATACGATACACCAGAAGGTCATCGACAATTCCTCCTTTTCCGTTGGGAAAACAGGAGTACTGTACTTTCCCGTCTGTCAGTTTCGAAGCATCGTTGGATGCAATGAACTGTATGAGATCAAGGGCTTTCGGTCCACGAATCCAGATCTCTCCCATGTGTGAAACATCGAACACACCAAGGCTGTTGCGAACGGTCTCATGTTCCACATTCACCCCTTCAAACTGAACAGGCATCCAGTAGCCGGCAAACTCAACCATCTTTGCGCCCAGCTGTTCGTGGAACTTTGTAAAAGCGGTAAACTTCATGATAAAAAAAATTTTATAGGTTAACATGAGCAAAAGTAAAAAAAAAACCAGCAAAATCGTATCAGGATTGATTTTTCCTTTCCCGCCAGGGTCACGTTTTGGCTAATTCGGGGATTAACCAGTGTAACCGATATCCGCTCACCATGGCACTCAAATCCCCGGAGATACGCAGAAAGTCCTCTCAGCACGTCCGGCCCGGAATGATTAACCACATTCTATCACCCGGGATCCTTATCCTCTGCACATTCCTGACTTTCTCACCCGTCATCAGGAATGATTTTGTCAACTTCGACGATTTCCGGTTGATAACAAACAATCCGCTGGTAATCAATGGAGCAGATGTGATGATCAGGGATTTTTTTCAGAAAAACCTCTTCAGCCCCCATTTCAAGCCACTGGTATTCCTTTCCTGGAATATTGAATACCGGTTATTTGGCTTGAATCCGAAAGTATTCCATCTGGGTAACCTCCTGCTGCACATATGTAATGTAATCCTTATCTGGTTGATTAGCAGCAGGCTCATCGGGCAACTGCCGAATCCTTTCAGGCAAACTCCCACACGAAATCCTCAGCGGTTCCGGTATGTCCTTGCAGTAGCCTTATCGCTTTTGTTTGCTTTGCATCCCCTGCACGTGGAATCCGTTGCATGGGCATCGGAAAGGAAAGATCTTCTCTGCGCCTTCTTTTACCTGCTTTCATTACTGTCGTACGTCCATTATGTGAGGACCCAAAAAGCCTTGCTATGTGTACTTTCCGCTGTTGGCTACCTGATGGTCATCGGTTCAAAGTCAATGGGCATTACGTTAGTGGCCGTTCTTTTCCTTGTCGACCGGATGCTGGGACGTGAAATCACGATCCGGACGGTGGCGGAGAAACTGCCGCACCTGGCAGTACTCATCCTTGCACTTTATCTTTATGGTCTGTTGGGCAACTTCACACAATATGCCAGTGGGCTGACGGATGGAATTGCAAATGCAGGGAACAGGTCCCATCCTGCCTACCTGGCTGACCTGTCTCCCCTCTATTTACGGCTGCTGGTAATTTCAACCCGTATCATCCTCTGGATGAAGCATATCATCATCCCCGTGAAGCTTTCGCCCCTGTACATGCAGGAAACCCTTCTTAAGAGCCTTGGTTATGGGGTCCATTTTCTGGTGCTGTTGTTTATGCTGTTAACGATATTGATCTTCTGCTTCCGGAAGAAAGTGCCCTGGATGCTTACCGGGTATCTGTTCTTCCTGATCACGCTATCCCCTGCCCTGGCCATCGATGAGCGGGGAACAGGGGTATTCATCCCCGATCGTTATATGTACATTCCTATAACCGGCATCCTGATGATGGCTGTTGGAGCAGCCCGTCAGCTGATCCTTTTTCATGCGAAACTCCGCCCTGTAGTCTGGACAATCTTCCTATTCATGGCTTTCTTATATGGCTTGTCTTCTCATCGCCTTTCTCAGATCTGGCGAAATGGCGAGTCAATGTGGTCACATGTTCTGGAAATGTATCCGGGGGAGGCTGCAGCCTGGAACGGGAGGGGCAATTATTACAACGGAAAAGGAGATACCCTAGAGGCGTTGCATGATTTCAACCGTGCCATCGCCCTCGATCCGGCGTGTTATTATGCTTATAACAGCCGTGCAAGGATTTACTGCGGCCAGAGAGACCTCGACAGGGCACTGCAGGATTACCTGCTGATCACAAAGGTCGACCCCTGGTTCGCAGAGGGTTTTACGAACATGGGTGCGGTTTACGGGATGAAAGGACAATACCGGCTTGCACTGAAAGCACTTGACCGGGCTAACCAACTCAAGCCTTCCGATCCCGACATCCTGCTGAACCGAGGTGTGACTTACCTGAATATGAATGAATACCTACTTTGTATCACTGATCTCAACGAATACCTCCTGCAGCGACCCGGCAATGCTGAAGTGATCAACACGGTGGGTGTTTGTTATCTTCGCCTGGGCCAGGCCGACAAAGCAGAGGAGGAGTTTAAAAAGGCACTTCGACTCAAGCCTGACTTTGAGATATGTAAAAATAATCTTGCACTGTGCACTAAAAGGAGAGAGGAGAAAGGAGAAAGGAGAGAGGAGAAATAATTCTTTCTCCTCTCTCCTTTCTCATTTCTCATTTCCCGCCGTGCCCTCCTTTCTGGCAGCACTTGGGAAGCTTGGCATAGGCAGCAGGGTCTGCAGGCACATTATCCGCATCGTATCCAATCTTTGAAATCGCCTTTCTGATCTGATCCGGCGTCGTTTTCTCCGAATTGTACTGAACAGTTACCGTCTTTTCTTCAACGTTTACTTCAATATCCTTTATTCCTTTTTCAAAAGATAAATTATTGATAATTCTATCTTTACACATATCACATTGAAGTGATGTTTTAACTACAATTTTTTCAATAACTTTATTATTCTGACTGTAAGATTCCCACGAAATCATCATAAATAATTCAATAAGAATCACTAAAATTAAAAGTTTATTTTTCATAATTAGTTATGTTTATTTTAATTAAATACGTAATGTTTAAGCTGTAAGTTACAAGCTATTAGTCTTATTCCTATAACTTCACCCTCACCCCTGCATAGAACTTACGCCCCACGATCGGTCCCCATACCTGGGAGGCATCGAAGTATTCACCAAAAGGCTGATCGGCGGCGATAATCGGATCTTTCTGCGTGAAGCCGGTCAGGTTTTCGACACCGGCATAAAGGTCCCACTTCTTAAAAAATTTGGAAACCTGCGCATTCAGGATCACGTAGACCGGTGATTTATCCGGACGCTGGTATGCCTCAGGATTACCCTGTGTATCATTCAGACGGCTGTCGCCATTAAGCTGCGCCGTGGCATCAAACTGCCATTTATTCAGCCGGGTCTTATAGCTCGCGGTGAGCAGACCTTTGTACCTGTTTACCAGCGGTTTGCGAAGGAATTCACCGTCATACGTCGCTTTGACGTCATTCAGCCTGTAAGCGACAGTTACGTCAAGCCTGTCCACAGGATTGATGGTGGCTTCAATTTGCAGGCTGTTGGAATATGATCTCCCGTCAAGATTATAGAAATAGATATGGTGATTATCCCTGTCCATATCCATGATGACCTGGTTTACAAAACCGGTCCGGTAAAAATCCGCACTCACTGCCAGTTCTCTGTTTCCTATCTCAAAATGCCTGTTGACGGAGATACCGACATTCCAGGCAATTTCCTGCCGGAGTGGTTCACTGATGATCACGTCGCGTGATGTGCCCAGAACGGATGTATTCTCAGCAAACACATGGGCTGTCCGTGATCCCCTGCCGGCTGAGATCCGAAGTGTGGTATGCTCGTCCGGATGGTATTTCATGTGCAGGCGAGGCGTAAAGAAGGTACCATACAGGGAATGGAAGTCAGCGCGCAAGCCGGCCAGCAGGGTAAATTTCTCATGAACCGTGAACGTATATTCGGTAAATAACCCCGGGACCAGTTCTTTGTTGCGGAAGGTGCTATCATTGTAGATTTCATCAAAATCATCGTAGTTCACGCTCCAGCCCGCATTGATCTTATGGTCGGGGGTATGGATGTACGTACTGAAAATGAAATTGGAATGCCAGCTCAACTGATCACCTGCGTACCCGTTCAGTCCAAACAGCGCCTGCTGGTCATGATAGGAAAAGCTGTTAATAAACCCAAAGCTGGTTTCCCTGCGGTTCTCAAAGACTCTCCCGATCTTGGCGAAAGCTTCATAACGGCGTGTTTCGATATCGATCCCATAGACATCCGGTTGATCTTCATGAGGAAGATCCCTGTCATACTCCATCTGGCCACTTAACCGGTACTCATCCAGTATCTTTGCACCCAGTTGAATATGCCAGGGCTTTGAACCCTGGTACTCCCAACGGTTGAAAAAGCTGAACTGCCGGACCAGCGGCTGGTCAATGAACGAATCATGATTCATGTCATGCCTTGCAAAGCGTTCATCGTAATGCCCGAACAGCGCAGTACTCCAGTGGTCGTTGATCCTGACAGCTCCGTTTGCGTTGGCTTCCACCCTGCCCATGTGATCCCCGAACAGGTTTAGATAGAACTTTTCGCTGGTGGATGGTTTTTTATACTCAACATTGATCTGCCCGGTGATGGATTCATAGCCATTCATGACAGAGGAAGCGCCTTTGGAGACCTGTATCGACTCCATCCAGGGTCCCGGCACGTAGCTCAGTCCATATGCAGACGCCAATCCCCTCAGATTGGGGAAATTCTCCGACATCATCTGGGTGTATATGCCCGACAGACCTAAAAGCTGAATCGTTTTAGCCCCGGAAACGGCATCCGCATAGTTCACATCCACCGACGCGTTGGTCTCGAAGCTTTCGGAAAGGTTACAGCAGGCCGCTTTGAGCAATTCCCCGGAAGTAATGACCTCCGTAGCGACCGGATTCATCTTTGAGATGTATTTATCCGGCTGCCAGCCGGTTATGACCGTTTCAGGGAGGCTTGTCACCGATGCAAGGATCACCTCAACATGTTGCTGATCGGCTGCAATGGGAAGTGTATCACTCTGGTAACCCACATAGCTTACCACGAGTGTACTATGCCCTTTGCCCGGTCGTTGGATTTCAAAATTTCCATGCAAATCGGTGGCACTTCCCTGCATGGTTTCCAGCCAGTACACGTTTGCCCCGGGCAGGGGATTCATTTTATGGTCTTCATCCTGTTCCATGACGGTTCCCGTGAGGGACTGCGCACACAGGGTGAGCATTGACTGCGTCAGTATGATGATGAGCAGGATGGGAATGATATGGTGTTTCATGATTAAAAGAGGCACAAAGGTCTTTCAAGGATTGGCCGGCGCAAATATAACAGATGAAAGCATCCAAAGTTGTTATGAAAATGTTAACATTTCAAAATAGCATTCATAATGCATCATTACAGGTTGACATAAAAGAATAAATCGTTAATTTTGCAACTCTTTTAAAATAAGCCAGCATTTTCATTTGCGGATGTGGCGGAACTGGCAGACGCGTCAGACTTAGGATCTGGTGCCGAAAGGCGTGGGGGTTCGAGTCCCTTCATCCGCACACGGGAAAAGTTGCAGGTTGCAGGTTGTAAGTTGCACGTTATCCGTTGAATATGAAGCTTGAGAAGGGAAAAAAGGTAATATTTTAATCTGAAACCTGTAACCTGCAACCTGAAACCTGTAACCTGCAACAAGAAACATCATACGAAAATAGCATCCAATGAACATCACCCAGGAATCAACCGGACCACTGACAGCAACCATCCACATTGGTGTTGAAGCATCGGACTATCAGGAAAATGTGGAAAAAACGCTTCGTGAACACCGCAGAAAAGCGACCATGCCGGGCTTTCGTCCGGGGATGGTCCCTTTTGGGATGATCAAACGCATGTACGGCAAAGCGGTCATGGCAGAAGAAATCCAGAAACTGATCAGCGAATCCCTGGATAAATACATCAAGGAAAATAACCTGGATATCCTGGGCCAGCCCCTTGCCAATGAGGAACGTGACAGCCAGATCGATTTCGAGAACCAGACCTCTTTTGATTTCTTTTTTGACATCGGCCTGACGCCAAAGATCGACCTGGAATTGAACGACAGCATTGAAAGCACATACTTCACCATTGCCGTGGATGACAAAATGCTGGAAGATTCCCTCACCGATATTCTCCGCAGGCAAGGAACAATGGTAGATACAGAGATTGTTGAACCGGGTGATACGGTCAGGGGCGAGATCGTCGAGCTGAATGCGGACGGGGAACCCCGGCCCGATGGGATCACCCATCAGACCACCATCGCAATGAACTTTATCAAGGACGAAAGCGTCAGGGATCAGTTCATCGGGAAAAGCAAGGGGGATACGATCGTATTCAATCCGTTGAAAGCCACCGGCGATGCAGTGGAAACCGCGCAGATGCTCGGCATCAAGAAAGAACATGCAGAGATCCTCACCGCTGATTTCCGCTTTACGATCGGGCAGGTTCAGCGCCTGGAGCCCGCACAGTTGAGTGAGGAACTGTATCAACACCTCTTCCCCGCGGAAAAGGTGACTACGGAAAAGGAATTCCGTGAACTGGTCAGAAAGGACATCGCACAGTCGATGACGCCCGAAAGCGACCAACAGTTCATGAACAGTGTCATCCGAACCCTGATCGAACGATCGAACATTGAACTGCCCGACGAATTCCTCAGGCGTTTTCTGCTTGAAGCCAACGAAAATAAACTCAGCAAGGATGACATTGAAAGGGACTACGATAAATATGCCCGGAGCCTCCGGTGGCAATTACTGGAGAATAAACTGATCAGGGAACATAATGTCGGCGTCACCGAGGAAGATATCCGCCGTTATATCCTTGGCTACTTTAAAAAACGCTACCCGGACGAACAGCATGAACATGAACACGAACATGAGCATGAACACGAACACGAACATGAGCATGAGCATGAACATGAACATGAAACCGCACATGAGGAAGAACACGTTCATGAAACCTCTGCTGCCGAAGAAAGTGACCCCGACGCAAAGTATAACTCACTGGTGGATTACGTCATGAAAAATGAAGAGGAGGTGCGCAAGATCAACGATCACCTTTTCGACATCAAGCTGAGGGAGCTTTTTAAAAGCAAACTGAAAATCAACCACCAGGAAGTGCCTCTCGACGAATTTATCCGATTATCCGCTGAAACAAAAATGTAATATCCATACTTATGAATAATGATGAATTCAGAAAATATGCAGTCAAGCACAAAAGAATAAGCAGCTTAACGCTTGACAAGTATGCATCAGCCTTCGGAAATTATATTTCCCCCACCATCATCGAGGAGCGCCAGTTGAACATCGCTACCATGGATGTTTTTTCCAGGCTGATGATGGACAGGATCATCTTCCTGGGTGTGCCGATCGATGATTATGTCGCCAACATCATCCAGGCGCAGTTGCTGTTCCTGGAGTCGGTGGATTCCCGAAAGGACATCCAGATCTACCTGAACACACCGGGTGGTCAGGTGTACGCCGGGCTGGGCATCTACGACACGATGCAGTACATAGCGCCCGATATCGCAACGATTTGCACCGGGATGGCTGCTTCGATGGGTGCGATCCTGTTGTGTGCCGGTACCAAGGGAAAGCGCACTGCGTTAAAGCATGCCCGTATCCTCATCCATCAGCCGATGGGTGGTGCGCAGGGACAGGCATCGGACATTGAGATCACGGCCAGGGAGATCCAGAAGATCAAGAAGGAATTGTACGAAATCATTGCCCTTCATGCCAATCAGCCTTTTAAAAAGATCTGGAAGGATTCCGACAGGGATTACTGGATGACAGCCGGGGAAGCCAGGGAGTATGGCATGATTGACGAAGTGCTGGTCAAGAACAAAAGTTGAGGCACAGGAACACCTTAGTCGAATTTTTACGTATCAAAGATCATGGCCAGGGATTACGAAAAATGTTCATTCTGTGGTAGAGCCAAGCGTGAGACCAACATGCTCATTGCCGGTATGGATGCCCATATCTGCGATTACTGTGTGGCACAGGCACAGGCCATCATTGCCGAGGAAATGACCAGCCGCAGCCAGGAGCAGATCTCATCCCTGGAGGTCCACAAGCCCGCCGAAATTAAAGCCTACCTTGACCAGTACGTGATCGGCCAGGAAGAGGCGAAGAAAGTGATCTCCGTGGCGGTTTACAATCATTACAAGCGCATCATGCAGCCGAAGAGTTCCAGGGAGAAGGATGATGTGGAGATAGAGAAGTCGAACATCATCCTGGTCGGCGAAACCGGTACCGGCAAGACCCTGCTGGCCCGTACCATCGCCCGTCTGTTGCGCGTACCCTTCTGCATCGCGGATGCAACGGTTTTCACCGAGGCCGGATATGTGGGGGAGGATGTTGAGAGCATCCTCACGCGCCTTCTGCAGGCTTCCGATTATAATGTTCCCGCAACGGAACGGGGCATCGTCTTTATCGACGAGATTGATAAGATCGCCCGCAAAAGCGACAATCCTTCCATCACACGCGATGTCTCCGGTGAAGGCGTGCAGCAGGCACTGTTGAAACTGCTGGAAGGTTCCGTCGTGAACGTCCCTCCCCAGGGAGGCCGCAAACACCCCGAACAAAAGATGATCGCGGTCAACACGCAGGATATCCTGTTCATCGCCGGCGGAGCCTTCGACGGCATCGATAAAAAGATCGCCTCACGGATCCAGACGAACCTGATCGGATATACAGCCAATAAAGAAAAACAGGCCATCAATCGCGATAATATCCTGCAATATATCGCGCCTCCGGATCTTAAAAGCTTCGGACTGATCCCGGAGATCGTCGGCCGGTTGCCCGTGATCACCTACCTGAATCCGCTGGAAAGAGAATCACTGCGCCGTATCCTGACCGAGCCGAAGAATGCGATCATTAAGCAGTTTGTCAAGCTCTTTGAAATGGATCACATTAAACTGACCTTCGAAGAGGCCGTGCTGGATTTCATCGTTGATAAATCCATTGAGTTCAGGCTGGGTGCACGTGGATTGCGTTCCATCCTTGAAGCCATCATGACCGATGCGATGTTTGAGCTGCCCTCCGATAAATCCATCCGGCAGCTGCATGTCACCACCGCTTATGCAGAAGAAAAGCTCAGAAAGACCAATTTGTCCCGCCTGAAAGTGGCATAAAAGTTGCTAGACCTCTCGGATTTATCTTTTTTTATTGCGAAATGAAGAGATCCCTCTTTATTGTTTCAATGGCAATGATCTTTGCCGCAACAGGTTACGGACAGGAGACACGTCAATTCCTGGCCCGTGCGACCGTTGAGAATGGTGATACGCTCATCGTCATGAATCTGCCGACCGTTTTTATTTATGCTGACTATGCCTGGGGCAAAAAGCACCAGAAGCTGATACGAAATATCCGGAAAGTGTATCCCTACGCCCACCTGGCCGGCGAAAAACTCAATGAATACAGCGTGATCCTGGCTGCTGCCACGGATGAAAAACAGGTCAAAGAGATTACCCGCCTGGCAGAAGAAGACCTTAAAAGGGAGTATAAGGAAGAACTTGAAAAGCTTACCATTTCGCAGGGCAAGATCCTGATCAAGCTGGTTGACCGTGAGACCGGCCATTGCAGTTACGAGCTTGTGCAGGACCTCCGCGGCGAGTTCAGGGCCTTCTTCTGGCAATCCTTCGCCCGCATCTTCGGCTACAACCTGAAAACAGAATATGATCCGCTGGGGGAAGACGCTGATATTGAAGAAATTGTCTGCCTTATTGAAAAAGGAATGCTCTGATCGAGATGAGAGAGGAGAAAGGAGAGAGGAGAAATGAGAAATACATTATTGACATCTCTCCTCTCTCCTATCTCATCTCTCCTATCTCCTCTCAGAATTACTTTCCCCTCCCCTGTATCACAATCATTACCGTGTAAATCAGTATCTTCAGGTCAGTAGCAATCGACATGTTCTCGATATAGAGGATGTCGTATTTCAGCCGTTCGATCATCTGATCCACATTTTCAGCATAGCCGTACTTTACCTGACCCCAGGAGGTTATGCCGGGCTTCACTTTGTGAAGCACCCGGTAATGCGGCGCACGCTTTACGATCTGATCGATAAAGAACTGTCTTTCGGGCCGCGGTCCCACCAGGCTCATGTCACCAATCAGTACCGAATAGAACTGAGGTATCTCGTCCAGCCGCACCTTGCGCATAAACCTGCCAAACGGTGTTATGCGCGAATCCGATTTTGATGACAGCATGGGGACTCCATGCTCTGCATCACGGTACATCGACCGGAACTTATGCATGCGGAAAGGCTTTCCATGTAGCCCAACCCGCTCCTGAGAGTAAATGATCGGCCCGGGAGAGGAAAACCTGACGCCAATGGCCGTAAAAATATAAAGTGGTGTCAGCAGGATCATCGCAACAAGTGCCACGGCAATGTCCATGAACCGCTTGATGGACTCCTGCCAGGCGGGCATGAGCTCCGTGGTAACCTGAATGAGCGGTGCGCCCCAGATGGCTGAGGTCTTGACGAATCCCATGAGGATGTCGCCCATGTCAGGTATGATCTTGATGATGACCCCGGTCTCACCCAGCAGGGACACGATATCATCCACACGGTCCTTCTCTGAACGCTCATTGGCAATGATCACCTCCTCAACCTTGTTTTGCCGGATAATCTCCTTGAGTTCCTCTGCGTTTCCCAGACAGGGCAGCAGGTTGGCCACAAACTCAGCCTTATCCTCAGAGATCCGTACGAATCCAATGAACCTGTTTCCACTTGATTTCACCTGGTTCTCAATTTCCCGGAAGATATCCACCGCATTTTTCCTGCTTCCAATAAGAAGGGTGTTGAATCCGATCCGTTTGTTATGAATCCTTCGAACGGTTATGGTCGTCAGGATCAGCCGGAAAAAATAAGTAAAGCAGAAATGAAGTCCGTAAAGTACCAGAAAGGATTGATAATAGGTCCGGTACGATATGATCACATCATCCAGGATCAAAGCAAAAAAGATGAAGATGGCGCCGAAAAGTGTGGTCAGCAAAGTCTGACCAAGTTCACGAAGCCTCGATTTGCGGTAAATATCCTTATACGCCCCGCTGAGAATATACAGGATCAGCCAGAAAAGCGGTATGATGACAATGCCAAGGTAGAAATTCGGATCAGAAAAGATCAACTCCGGCTCCTGAAAAACAGTCGGATAGACGGAATATTTCCGGTAAATAAAAAATAAGCTCCATGCCAGAACTGCCGCAATAAAATCAGCAATGACGTATTTTGCTACCTGTGCTTTCTTATTCATCATCTCCCCTATTTATGGATCAATTTCACATTATCGATCAAAATCAGCGACTCAGTGACTTCAGCCGGTTTAACCGCTGAAAAAAACACATTGAAACTGATGGCTGTGCTGTAGGTGCTGACCACATTCTTCATGCTAATGTAGATCTTTTTCCACTCATCGGTCTCATTCAGGATAACAACGGGTGCAAGTATGGATTCCACCAGAAAGTTAACCATCAGTCCTACAGTTACTTCCGTATTGGTTTTAAAGTTCATCTCGAGGTATACCTCGGTGCCTTTACCGGGTAGGTCAAACGCCTGGGACGAGAAACATTCAAAAAAGAACCGCTCACTATCCAGGGAAACCTTGCCGGAGTATTCCTGTTCAAAGACCTCACCGGGTTGAGAGGTCACGGTCATGGAGGTATCGCTCCTGCTTGAATTACTCACCGAAACATTTGCATCTTCAAAATCCTCGAGCCAGACAAACTCACAAAAATCCTCATATTTGAAAGATGGCTTAATATTAATGACGCTGTCCCTGACAAAATTTACCTGTTTCTTAAAGTCGGTATAGAATGGATATTCACCACGGGTTTCGGCGATGCCATTCACCTTGATACCGGCGCGGATGAGAAGGGTATACGGTCCCTCTTTCAATACCGGAAACGTAACAGGAAGCTCATAGACACCAATGAATTCCTGTTTTACGCCGTCTTCCACGTATATCCATACATCGGTGATCTGGTGTGACAGGGAACCATGCAGGTGCTGGATCGAGGGATTGGGAAGGAGGGTTACCTCCTCGATCTGAACATAGGAAGGGATCAGTGACTCGTCATCCTGGTTGCACGACACCCACCAGGGTACCAACGCTGCGAGGATGATCCCGCCCAGCATCCGGAGCGCGAAAGGTAGAGGGTTATTGGTCCGGCTCATAGGCTGATGGGAGCGTGATTGATCTTATTCATAATCCTGTGGGCGATCTCCAGGGCATTGTATCCATCAATGATGGTCACAGGCGGAGGTGTGTCATTCATGATGGAAAGTGCAAAGGTTTCAAGTTCGTATTGGATGGCATTCAACGGTTTGATATCGGGTTTTTCGATCAGCAATTCCCTCGATCCCCTGCCCTGTCCCAGGTCGATCACCATGGATAAGGGATGGATGCTGGCAGGATCCACATCCCTCATGCGAATGATTTCCAGAGATTTATCCAGGAAATCCACGGAGATATAGGCATCACGCTGAAAGAAGCGTGATTTTCTCATCTTTTTCATGGAGATCCGGCTGGCCGTCAGGTTGGCAACACATCCGTTGTCGAACTCCAGCCGCGCGTTGGCAATGTCGGGTGTGTCGCTGAGGATGGGTACGCCGCTGGCGCTGATCTTGTGCACATTGGACCGTACGACACTCAGCACAATGTCAATATCATGGATCATCAGGTCCAGTACGACTGGTACATCCGTGCCCCTCGGATTAAAGGGAGATAACCGGTGTGTTTCGATGAACATGGGCCCCTGGATAAACGGCCGGGCAGCAATAAAGGCAGGGTTGAAACGCTCAACATGTCCAACCTGAACCTTGACATCCGCTTCCCGGGCAATCCCGATCAGTTCCATTGCCTCAGCAGGAGTGGCCACGACCGGCTTCTCGATGAAAACATGCTTGGATTGCTTCAGTGCTTTTGAAGCGCAATCGAAATGACTCACGGTGGGGGTGACAATATCGATCACATCCGACTGCCCGATCAGTTCCTCCAGCGACGTGTAGGCCGATGTCCCGATTTCCTCAGCAGTCTTTTGCGCGCTCGTTTCGTCAGGATCATAAAATCCCAGCAGCTCATATGTTTCAATCTCACGGATGCATTTCAGGTGAATCTTCCCCAGGTGTCCTGCACCCAGAACGCCAATCTTGAGCATGTTCATAATTTTTTACAAATGTACTTTTTTGCTTCTTGAAATGAGTAAATTCGCTTAAAAAATGTCAACTCTGCCCGGACATGATTGATTCCTTCAAGCACCAGGGACTGCGAAAACAACTGATTGATCTTCTGCGACGAAAAGGGATCCGTGACGAAAGAGTCCTGCAGGCTATGGAAGCGGTCCCGCGTCATTTTTTCTTTGAATCCTCGTTCCATTCATTTGCCTACGATGACAAACCATTCCCCATCGGTGCCGGTCAAACGATATCCCAGCCCTATACTGTGGCATTTCAGACTGAATTGCTTGATGTCCAAAAAGGAGATAAAATACTCGAAATCGGTACAGGATCAGGGTACCAGGCATGTATCCTGGCTAAAATGGGAGGAAGGGTCTACTCCATTGAGCGCATTAAAAGTCTTTACACCAGGGCTAAAGCTTTCCTGCCCACCATCGACTGCGCACACGTAAAAGTCTTCTACGGAGATGGCTATAAAGGATTGACGGCCTATGCCCCTTTCAATAAGATCCTGATCACGGCCGCTGCTCCCTACATACCCACCGCACTCATTGATCAGCTCACCATCGGCGGGACGATGGTCGTACCCCTGGGAAGCTCGGATGTTCAGATCATGACAAGGGTCATCAAAACTGCCGAAGGATTGTACCGGACCGAAGATCATGGGTACTTCCGATTCGTACCGCTACTGGAAAATAAGGAAGACGACCAGGGGAATCTTTACCACTGAAACATCTGAAAGGATTTACCACCGCGAAGGCGCAAAAGCGCGAAGAAAATCATTTCATTTCTTCGGGGAGAGAATGATAAAAGAGCTCGTGGATCTTTGTCCGTAACTGCTGATCGATCAATTTGTTGTTAGAAGCGTCCGGATAAACGCGATTGGACAGAAATACATAAGCCAGGTTGTTTTCCGGATCGGCCCAGATGTAGGTTCCGGTGAAACCCGAATGACCAAAGCTCAGGTCAGAGGTGGCCGGACACGCCGGACCGTTGGTACGCCTGTCGGTTTCAGGCTTATCAAATCCCAGTCCCCTCCGATTGTTGTTCAGGGGAAACTGGTAACGGGTAAACTCCTCTACAACTTTTGCGTCAATATATTTCTTCCCACCATATTCACCCTTCTGAAGCAGCATCTGTAAAATAACCGCCAGATCGTCGGCATTGGAGAACAGCCCTGCATGCCCCGAAACGCCACCCAGCATGGCTGCTCCCTGGTCATGGACATCACCGTGTACCAGGCAGTGCCTGAACTCCCGGTCGAACTCTGTCGGAACGATCCGGGTCAGCGGAAATTTACCCCTGGGCCTGAATGTCATCGTGGTCAGTTCCATCGGATCGTAAAAGTACCGGTCCACATAGTCCTCCATCGGCATATTGGTCATGTTCTCAATGATCTGGAAAAGAAAATAGAATCCAAGGTCACTGTATTTATAGCTTTGCCTGTCAAGAAGCCGTGACCTGACGATCGAATCAAAGAGTATGTAGGAAAAGTCCCTGTGAATATATAGTCCTTCACAGACTCTAATGGGGAACTCCTCCGAGATCTCATGCCGGAAAACGGTCGTATCCGGCCAGCCATCCTTGAGATAGCTTCTGTAGAACGGTATCCATGGGACGAACCGGGCCTGGTGGGCCATCAGTTCACGAATGATGACAGGGCTCTTATCCGTACCTCTCAGGTAAGGCAGATATTCCCCCAGCATACGGTCAATGTCAATCCCACCTTCCTGGTAAAGCTTCATGACCGCCAGGGTCGTGGCCATGGGTTTGGTCAGCGAAGCAAGATCATACAGGTCGGTTGACAGTACCCTTCGTTCGCGGTCATAGGTATGATATCCGAAGCTTTTATCGTAAAACACCTGTCCGTCTTTCATGGCAAGGACCTGGCAACCGGGGAACACCTTCTCAAGGATCGCCTGCCGGATGACTGAGTCAATCGCGGCCAGCGTATCCAGGTCAATACCCGCTTCCTCCGGCGCTACGTATGTCAGCTTTCCATTGGGAGACGTTTTCAATCCCGTATTGACCGGGAACAGCGCCGAAGCAGTCACGGGCAATTTGCCCCTGAACGGCAGGCTGCCGAAGATCATCTGGGCCGTGACCTCCTGCGCAGCGATCCCATCCTGGTACGCAACGATCAAACCAGCAACCCGGTCAAGATCCTGGATGGAGGACAGCAGGTATGGATGGCCAAACAGTACCAGGATGATCGGTTTTCGGTCGGTCAGTGTTTGAATAACGGTCATTATCTGGCTGTTGAGTGACTTGCTCCAGGTGGACAGGTTGTGAAGCCCGATAATGATGACGTCGTAAGAGGACAGGTTCCTCATGAGTGGATCATTCAGCGACAGGGCTGCGCCTTCCGGCAGGGTATAATGATCCACAGAAGCGTAATGATCCATCATCCATTGAAAAGAGGTGGTCGCGGAAACACCCACACTCAGCGATGCCAGGTGAAGATGGTTGACATGGTGAAGCGGCAGCATCGAATCGGGATTCCAGACCAGGGTAACGGCTTCCCTGTAAATGGCACGTTCAATTTTAACGTTCTCCGGGCCATTCAGCTGGTCATAAAGCCCGGGAATGACGGCAGGCCGATAGTGATTGAGCCCGGCCCTGTATTTATATTGCAGGATCTTTCGGACATGGCCATCGATCATCTCCATGGACACCGAATCCTCTTTCAGCGCCTGCATGATCCGGCTGATGGCCAGGGGTACATCGGCAGGAAGCACCAGGAGGTCGTTACCGGCCTGGAGAGCCATCAGCTCGACCTCCCCACCCGGGAAAGCAGCGGTGACACCTTTCATATCCATGGCATCCGTCAGTATCAATCCATTAAATCCCAAAGAATTACGTAAAAGATCCGTAACAATCTTATCAGAAAGGGTGGAAGGTATCTTCGACAGCGAATCGATCCCGGGGATGGAAAGGTGCGCGACCATGGTTCCGTCAAGACCGTTGCGCATCAGTTCCCGGAATGGGAACAGCTCCACCGTGTCGAGGCGCTGGCGTGTATGGGGAATGACCGGGAGGGTGAGGTGCGAATCGGAATCAGTATCCCCATGTCCGGGAAAATGTTTGGCCACGGCCAGCACTCCATGGTCCTGCAGGCCCTTCATATAAGCGATCCCCTTGCGTGCGACATTGGAACGGTCCTCCCCGAACGAACGAACATGGATAACCGGATTGGCCGGATTATTATTGATATCCACCACCGGAGCGAGGTTCATGTGGACACCGATGCATTTGAGCTGGCGTGCGATCTCCGCCGCCATGGCATATACCGGTTCATCGGTGGGCATAGCGCCGAGAGTCATCTGGTACGGATAGCTGAACGTGCTGTCGAGGCGCATACCCAATCCCCATTCGGCATCCAGCGAAACAAGGAGAGGGATGCGAGAAAGCTTCTGGTATTCATTGGTAAGCAGTGCCTGTCGTACCGGGCCTCCCTGAAAGAAGGTCACTCCGCCGATACCGTAGGTGCGGATCATGCCGGCAATGGCATCGGTGTGTTCAGGTCCCCTGTTGGAATAGGCTCGGACGCTTATCATCTGGGCAATCTTTTCCTGTGATGTCATGGTCGACATGACCGAATCAACCCAGTGCTGTTCCGCCGGGGAAGCATACCAGCCGGTCTGGGCAGTGGAAAGATAACAAAGCGATGACAGGATCAGGCTGATGAAAAAGAGCCGGATATGATGGGAACTATGGGTCATAGGAGAAAGGTTTGGTGCAAAGATAGGAAATTTACCCACCCCCTCAATCCCCCTCCCTTCTCGAAGGGAGGGGAAAGAATACCATGATCCTTCTCCCCCTCCCTGCGAGCAGAGAGGGGGCGCCGGGGGGTGGGTAACCTGTACAGCGTAAAATTTAATGCCCTTCCAGCGCCCGTTTCGCGAAATATTGTAATTTGCAGACCGTTATTACCTTAATTACCCTTTGCTGTGATGAAGCCGGTCAGATACATCGTTGTCCTTGTTTTGGTTCTTACCGCCGCACTGTGCCGGCCGCAGATAACGCAGCCCGGTCCGGAATTACCGCAACCGACAACGCGGATCCTTTTTGTTTTTGACGCCTCACAAAGCATGTACGGGCAATGGCAGAGCGATGAAAAGATCAGGATCGCCCGGAATCTACTGATCCATATCCTCGACAGCCTGAAGACGACTCCCAAGCTGGAGATGGCATTGCGCGTCTACGGGCACCAGAAGCCCTATCCTCCACAGGACTGTGACGATACCAAACTGGAGGTGCCCTTTGGGCAGAACAATGCAGGCAAGATCATCAACGTACTGAAAACGCTCGTCCCCAAAGGAAGTACCCCCATTGCCTACGCGCTGGAGCAAACCAAGAACGATTTTTCACCCTGCGATAACTGTAGGAACATCATCGTGCTGATCACCGATGGGATTGAAGAGTGCGACGGCGATCCCTGCGCGGTCTCAAGAGCACTCCAGAAGAACGGTATCGCCATGAAACCGTTCATCATCGGCATCGGAAGGGACTTCAGGAATGACTTTGAATGCGTGGGTACCTATTATGACGCATCTAATGAAGAGGAATTTCAAAGTGCACTGAACATCGTCATCTCCCAGGTACTGAACTCCACTACCGCCCAGGTCAACCTGCTCGATACCCATGGCAATCCGACGGAGACCAACGTGAATATGACCTTTTATGACCATGTTTCCGGACAGGTGGTGTACAACTTCATCCACACCATCAACAACAAGGGTGTTCCCGATACGGTCAGGATCGACCCTCTGCTCGCCTACAACCTGGTGGTGCACACACTGCCGCCCGTTACCCTCGACAGCATCACCCTGACACCCGGCAAACATACGATCATTGCGCTGGATGCGCCGCAGGGTATACTGGATCTCAGGGTGGGGAAAAATGACCGGACGATCAAGGATCTGTACTGCATCGTTAGGCAGGCGGATGATATGCAGACCCTCAATGTACAATCATTCGGAATCCCATCGAAGTACCTGACCGGTACGTATGACCTGGAGATACTGACCCTCCCGCGCATCTATATAAATGATGTAGCCATCAAACAAAGCCATACGACCCTGGTGGAGATCCCTCAGCCCGGGATCCTGGTCATCGCCAAATCGGTGAACGGCTACGGAAGCCTTTACCTTGAAGACGGGAATGAATTGAAATGGATCTATGACCTGCAGGAAAACAAGCTTCAGGAATCCCTTGTTCTGCAGCCCGGCAGCTACCGGATCATTTTCCGGTCAAAATACCTTAACCAGACGCTCTACACGATTGAGAAAAAATTTAAGATTGAACCGGGGGTGACCCTGAATCTTAAAATATATCAAGCATACTGAGGAAATTCCAAAATCCAGGAATTTGCGAAAACCAAGTACGTCCGATACCGAAATACTTACCCTTATACGAAACAGGCAAACGAGCCGTTACGGTTTTTCGCTTCTGGTACAGCAGTACCAGAAGCAGCTCTACTGGCATATCCGCCGGATGATTGTGGATCATGAGGATACCAACGACCTGGTGCAGGAGGTTTTCGTAAAGATCTGGAAAGGGATTGCCGACTTCAGGGAGGATTCTTCGCTGTACACCTGGATCTACCGGATCGCCACGAACGAGTGCCTCAGTTTCCTGCAGAAGAGGCAATTACGAACGATGCTGCCCCTGCTGGATACGCACAGGAACAGGGCCGAATCACTGGCGGATGATCCTTATTTTACCGGTGATGAGATCCAGGCGAAACTGCAGGCGGCATTGATGAAGCTTCCGCCGAAACAGCGGCTTGTGTTCAATATGAGGTACTACGAAGAGATGCCTTACGACGAAATGGCGGCGATCCTGAAAACATCCGCTGGTGCACTGAAGGCTTCCTATCATATTGCAGCAAAAAAAATCGAAGATTCACTCAGGCAGGATTAAACCCTGTGTAATATATCATGTCTAACGAGAAAATGAAGGATTCAGCACATAAGGACATATCCCTGCAGAAGGACAGGAATGAAAACCAGTATCCTCTGCTTCAGGCGATGCGTGGCACCAATCCGTTCACAGTCCCAGATGGTTATTTTGAACGGCTTGCCGGTGATATCATGAATAAGATATCCAGTCAGGAAAAACCTGAAAAGAATGTCATCCGCACGGTCATGGCGTGGAGATGGCCCTACAAGCTTGCGCTGGCTGCGTCATTGATCTTCATGGCCTTTATTGTATCATACCTCGTCATGAAACCTCAGACTGCGCAGCAGTTGATCAGTGAGTTACAGCAGATCACCGCCAGCGAACTGATGGATTATGACGGCTACCTGGTGGATCTGGATGAATCCCTGCTGGAAGAATGGATTGATCAGAAAGGTGACGGGATTGATTCCGCTATGCTTAGCCTGGCCAGCATGGATCAGCTGACAGGCGACGATATTATGGAGTATTTGATTTCGGAATACTCTCCGGATGAATTGACAATTGAAGAACCATAAATATAACCAATAATAAAGTATAAAAAATGAAACGTTCCTTGTTGAATTCCATTCCCGGTCTTTTCTGCCTGGCACTGACAATCCTTACCCTTTCCGTGTCCGGACAGCCCGACACACCGGCCGACTCCAAGCGGGATGTGGTGAAAGCGCACAAGATTGCTTTTCTGACTGACCGGCTCTCGTTGACCCCTGAAGAGGCACAGCGGTTCTGGCCGGTTTACAATGAATACCAGGATAAGAAAGAGATCGTCCAGAAAGAAATGTTCAAAGGCATGGACCTTCGTGACATGGACATTGACGTACTGACCGACGAAGAAGCAACGGAAATTGCTGATAATCAAATCATTAAAGCGCAAAAACTCCTGGATGTCCAGAAGGAATATCACATTAAATTCAAAGAGGTCCTGCCCATCCAAAAAGTGTTAAAGCTTTACCAGGCAGAAAAGGATTTTCAGCACGAGCTGCTCCGGAAGATGCGTGAGGATCATGGGCCTGTGCCACAGCAGCAGCCGGATCAGCGCTGGTAATGACCGTTAATTGTTCTTACGCCACTCTTGATAGTTTTCCACCAGGCTGACCGTGGTTTCGTCGGGTTGCGTCACCCCTGTGGTTACCGTCAACAGAGAGGCTCCATCGGGCCAGAATACCACCGGCATATTGTCACCGCCGAAATCCCCGTTGGAAGCAATGTAGGTTTCCGTATCCAGGAATGAGCCAATATTCAGCATAAAGGGACCGGTTGACTTGTAGCGATATAGTTTTACCGCTGCCAGGTCACTGAATTCAAGTACGATCTTGCCACAGAGGACACCGTTTTCCTCGAAAAGTTGCTTATCCAGGATAGTCGTTGCGGGGTAATCCGTTTCAAGGGATTCGCCGTAGAGATAATTGGAAAGAAGCTCTTCAAAATCTTCATCGGAAATGTCAAGGGAATCATCCTTTACCGACATGATGTTGATGTATTTGATGGTAAGCTTCCCCGAATTAGGACCGGTTAGCTCAAAAGTATACTCCTTCTGTTCGACCGTAAGGCATCCACCCAGGACGAAAATAAGGACCGTGAATAAAATGAGGAGAAGGTTTGTTCTTTTCATGGGAAGGGATTTAAAATTAAGATTGTAATTTTGGTGGTCAAAGATAACAAAAAATTATTCAATACATCTCTCCAATCCCTTCGCATTCGAGCAGGTGAGGGGTTCGGGGAAGGGTACATTGATTTACAATAATATGAACACGATCATCAACGATTTAGCGCTGAATATTCTCGACACCAGCTGGATCGAATACGTTGCGGTAATATTCGGAATTCTCAGCGTATGGTTTGCCAGGAAAGAGAATATCCTGGTATATCCCACCGGCATCATCAATGTGTTGATCTTTGTTTATTTATGTTATGATGCCGGACTCTATGCCAACATGGGGATCAATATTTTTTATTTCTTCATGAGTGTCTACGGATGGTACAGCTGGACAAGGAAAGATGCCAATGCAAAAACGCTGGCCATTTCAAGGTGCGGTCTCACCTATGGTGCGGTGATGATTGCCCTTCTCCTGGTACTGTTCATCCTGCTCCGGTATGTGCTGATGCATTACACCGACAGTACGGTACCGATCGTTGATGCTTTCACAACGGCCGTTTTCATCATTGGCATGTGGCTCATGGCGCGCAAGAAGGTTGAAAACTGGATCGCCTGGATCATTGGGGATGTCATTTGCATTCCCCTGTATGCTTTTCAGGGGCTCATCTTTTCCAGTCTCCAGTTTCTGATCTTCCTGATCATCGCCATCATGGGTTATATTTCCTGGCGCCGGAAGTCACTTTCAGCAGCCACCGCATGATCCGGCGCATTTCCATCACCGGTCCCGAGTCGACGGGCAAGTCCGTGCTGGCGCAGCAGCTCGCGGAGCGTTACCATACCCTCTTTGTTCCCGAGGTAGCGCGGTCCTACCTGAGTTCAATCGCCCGGCCCTATGAATACGAAGATCTTATGCGTATTGCGAAAGAGCAATTCAGAATGGAGGAAGAGCTGATCAGGAAGGAGAAACGGTATCTTTTCTGCGACACCGATTTCATCGTGTTAAAGATCTGGAGCTACGACAAGTTCCGCAAATGCGATCCATGGATCCTGGAGATGGTCAAACGCCACCGGTACGATCTGTATTTGCTGATGGACATTGATCTGCCGTGGGAGCCCGATCCGCAGCGCGAGGATCCCGACCGGCGGGAGTTTCTCTTCAGCCTTTACCAGTCGGAGCTTGATCGTTTGGGTGTTGACTACTACATCATTTCCGGGCGGCAGGAGGAGCGGGTGGAGAATGCGGTGCGGGCGGTGGGGCGGTAGGCGCAGGGCGCTCCCTCGTCATTCCGACGAAGGAGGGATTCCTCGGGATAGGCACGGAACACGGAACCAGAAACCAGGAACAAAGTAGAAATTATTCAACCCTGTGCGACTTCTTGCTTGATTCTTGAAACATGGCCGCGGCCCAGGGCCTTCACCTCACAACCAAGCTCAAAGTAGCGCCGGATCAGCAGATCCTTCAAGATACCGAATGCATCAATGATGGCAACAGGTCCGCCGGCCCATTTCACGACCTCATCCGGACCAAGATTGAGATAATGTTTGTGCGGAACAGCCAGGATGACTGCCTCAACACCTTTCAGGGCTTTTTCAAGGTCCTTTTGAACGACAATATCCTTCAGCTTCTCCTGGTTCAAAAAGAACCGTTTCCAGCTTGAGCCGGATGCCGGGTATTCTTCTTGCTTCTCGAGCTCAAACCAGTGATCCACGTAAGGATCATGCACGCTAACCTCAGCGTTCATCTCAGTGAGCTTCCGTATTATTAGTTCGCTGCCACTGTATCGTGTATCGCCCACATCCTGGCGGTAGCTGGCGCCGCAGAGCAACACTCTTGACCCGGCAATGTGTCGGCCCATATTGCGAAGGGCATCGCGTGTAAGGCTGGCAACATGAAGGGCGCGTGTGTCATTGATATCAATAGCAGTGGGCGTGATACGGAAGATCGTATCGCCGTCGTCGAAGCCCAGAATATGCTTGTAGGCCCAATATCCCAGTCCACCATCCTTTGGCAGGCAGTAGCCGCCGATACCAGGGCCGGGGAAAATGATGTTGCTGTGTGTGGGGCGAATCTTTATGGCATTAATCACCTTGATAAGATCGACGCCGTTGCGTTCGGCGAAGAGGCTCCATTCATTCAGGAAAGCAAGAATGGTTGCCCGGTAGGAATTCTCGACAATCTTAGTGGTCTCGGATTCGATGGGTCGGTCCATCAAGGTTAAAGGGAAATCTCTGGTATTCAACACCTCGTGAAGGAATTTCATAACCCGTTCCCGGGCAACTTCCTCGCAACCGGAACATACACGCCAGAAGTCACGGATGCTGGAAACATAATTTTTTCCCGGCATGACACGCTCAAAACTGTGGGCCAGCAGTGGGACGCTTTCCATACCGCGGTCGCGGAACGCTTTTTTCAGGATCGGCCAGGCTACGAATTCGGTCGTACCGGGTGCCACCGTGGTTTCGATGAGCACCAGGCAGTCGGCGCGGATCTTTTTGCCGATCGTATGCAGAGTATCTTCCAGCGCGGCCATGTCGGCCTCGCCTGTGCGCATGTTCCCCAGTTCTTTCTTGGTGAAGTCGCACTGGACATCTACCACTACACAGTCGGCAAACCGGAGGCAGTCGTGATTAAATGTTGCCACCATGGTCTTGCTTTGTGTGACACATCGCTTAATCATTTCTGCCACTTCAGGATCCTCTGCTTTCACAGGAGATATGCCTTTGTTGATCATTGGGATCTTCCAGTAGGACCGTGTAGAGGGACGCTGACATCCTATGACGAATTTGCTGTTCTGGCCTCTGTTGTCGCGCGTGTCGGCCACGATGGCAGCCATTACCAGACCGACGAAGCCCAGGCCCATCACGACGACGATCTCTTTGCCTTCTTTCCTGGCGCCTTGGACGAGGCTTTCAATGCGTGAGAGTTCAGATTGGTAATCTTCAGAAGAAGGAAGCGGAAATTTTTCACCTTCTGGTGAAATGGAGAAATTTTTATAATTGATCATGACATTAAATTTGTATAGTCACAAAAAGTATTTCACGAAATAAGGAGACACAAAAATACAGTACTTTTCTTTGTCTTGAAATACAGTTTCTGAGTATTATTTATTAAGTTCCATAAGTAAAAAATTTGCCTGTTGTAATCAGTACATTTTTCAGAGAAAATGGCAAAAAGGCTCTTATTATACTGTTTCCATACTGCCATCGGTAATATTATTGTGTGTTCGGATTCCGGCAGTGTCAAGTATCTTAAAGGTATATGGGATTCCTGCTGCAACTTATCAGAATTATTGCTGAATAATTCCAGATCGACGATGAACGAGCGATGGAAACGATGTTTATCTTTACATGAAAAAGAACGCATGCTAATCCAACGCGAATTATTTTTTCGACATATCGGACTGCCTTCACGCAAGCCCCTTGCCCTGGAGATAGAACGGGCTGAGGGCATCTTCCTGTACGATATTGATGGTAAGAGATATGTCGATCTCGTTTCAGGCATCTCCGTCAGCAACATCGGCCACCGGCATCCGGTTGTTGTTAAAGCCATTGAAGAACAGCTTGATAAGTACATGCACCTTATGGTGTATGGTAAATATATCCAGTCGCCGCAGGTCAGACTGGCAACCCGTCTCGCTGGCATGCTGCCCGGGAGCCTGCAGACCTGCTTTTTTGTGAACAGCGGCAGCGAAGCCATCGAAGGAGCCATGAAACTGGCCAAGCGATACACCGGGCGGACAGAGATCATCGCATTCAAAAATGCCTATCACGGCGGAACACAGGGAGCGCTGAGCATCCTGGGTCACGAAACGCTGAAAAATGCCTTCCGGCCACTGTTGCCCGATATACGGCTATTGACATTCAATTCATTCACTGATCTGAATGACCTTTCCGAAAGAACAGCCTGCGTGGTCGTCGAGCCCATCCAGGCGGAGGCGGGTATCATTCTGCCCGCACCCGGTTTCTTGCAGGCGCTCAGGGAAAAGTGTAATCAGACAGGTGCGCTTTTAGTCTATGATGAGATCCAGATGGCTTTTGGAAGGACCGGTAAGTTGTTCTGCCTGGAGCATGAGCAGGTCGTACCGGATATCCTTTGCCTGGCAAAAAGCATGGGTGGGGGAATGCCGTTAGGGGCTTTCATCTCATCACAGGAGATCATGGGATCCCTGGCGTACGATCCCGAACTGGGCCACATCACTACCTTTGGCGGGCACCCTGTCTGCTGTGCCGCCGCGCTGGCCAGCCTGGAGGTGCTCACCTCCGGTGCTCTTGTCCTTCAGGCACAGCCAAAAGGAGAACTCTTTTATCAGCTCCTGAAAGATCATCCATTAATAAAAGAGATCCGGTTCAGGGGATTGATGATGGCGGTGGAGCTGGAAAATGAGGAGATCACGAATAAATTAGTGCATCTCCTGGCTGAAAATGGGCTGATTGTGGATCAGTTCCTTTTCCGGCCAAATTCGTTCCGCATCGCGCCGCCTTTGATCATTGAGGATAATCAGATCAGGGAAGTTTGTCGAATTATATTGATGGTTTTGGGTAATTTCTTATCAAAAGAGGGTAACATTTAAAGGGGTTTGGGGATTAATTATTGGTTTAAAGGTTAAGGTGAAAAGGCCAGTTTGGTTTAGAGGTTTGGTTTAGGGTGAAAAACTCTTAACTTAACCTCTAAACCAAATATTATTAATTTCGCATCATGAACGAAAAGATCAATGATTATATGCGCGAGGCGCTGCGCCTTGCCAAAGAAAATGTCCTAACAGGTAAAGGCGGCCCCTTCGGTGCCATCATCGTCAAGGACGGCACCATCATCGCCCGCGCTGCCAACGCCGTGGTCCGTACCAGCGACCCCACGGCCCACGGTGAGATCGTCGCCATCCGCCAGGCCTGCACCACTCTCGGCACCTTCCACCTCGACGACTGCGAGCTCTACACCAGCTGCGAGCCCTGCCCCATGTGCATGGGCGCCATCTACTGGGCCCGCATCCCCCGTATCTATTACGCCGCCTCCGGTGAAGATGCCCACAGCGCCGGCTTCGATGATATTGCTTTTTACGAACAGATCGCCCTCCCCTACCCGGAACAAAAAACCGAGGTTATACAGATATTGCGTGACGAAGCGTGGAATATCTTCGAAGAATGGAACCAGTCGGAGAATAAAAAGCATTACTGATCTTTCGCTTCCGGGTTATTCGTCTCGTAATTAATTCAGGGCCAGGAATCAGAGTAGAAAGTAGGTTTTAAAACCAACTATTGCGAGATAAAATATCACTGCACAGATTTACCAGGTATGGCGGTGTAACATATGATATGCATTTTTTAATCACCAAAGGGTCTGACATTTTTAAAATCAGGCCTGTATGTATGGTAACTGCTTAGCTCTTGAATCCAGCCTTTATTCATTCCAAGAAACTCCATCTTTCTGACTACTTTGCCATATTCATTCACACTTAGCGTTCGCCCTAAGTTCTGATGATCACACACCCGAGGGGTCGGGTAATACTGCGACATCAGGGAAATATGAACATTGGGCGAGATATGCTCCGCGATCATCTCCAGCACATCCAGGCTGTTCTGAATGTGCCCGGGCAGCACCAGGTGCCGGATGATCAGCCCGCGCTCCGCAACCCCTGCCGGACCGGGGATCAGTGTGGATCCCACCTGATGGTACATTTCAACAATGGCTTTCTGTGCAATGTCAGGATAGTCAACGGCATCCGAGTATTCCTTTGCCAGGACAGCATCGGCATATTTGAAATCCGGCAGATACACATCAATGAGCCCTTCCAGCTTCCGAAGCTCTTCCACCTTATCGTATGCGTTGGTGTTGTAAACAAAAATGGGATGGTAATCCCTTACTTTCAATTCTGCAATAATGGCTTTAACGTGTGGCAGGAAATGGCTGGGGGACACAAATCCCACGTTGACGATCCCCATGTCGAGGATCCGGGTAATATCCCTTATTACGGGTTCAATGTCATATCCATAGCCAGGAATATAAGTATGCCTGTCGCTAATCTGGTAGTTCTGGCAATAGAGGCACCGAAGGTTGCAATGCCCGAAGAAAATATTGCAGATTCCCCTGTCGCCTGATATGGCCGGCTCTTCCCCACGATGGATGCAAATGGAGCTGATCCCGTACGAAGGGTCTGCATTGCAATAGCCTAATTTCTTAGAATAGCGATCTGCACCGCAATTACGTGGACAGAGAATGCAGTGTTTCAATTCGGGAAATATCTCGTAGTTCATCTATTCATGTATTTTGGAGCATAAAATCCCAAATTCCAAAAATGGTGGATTAATTTATTGCAAAAATAATTCAAGCCCCGTTAGCTGCGAAATTTTATTGCATCACAGACATTAATCTTGGTGATTACATTAAATGATGGTAATTTTACTGTCACGCCAACGACATAACTGTATTGCCCGAGTAAATAAATATATATGAAATATAGAATATTCATATATATTTTCATCATGAGCGTGATGTTTGCCTGCCATCACCCACAGGAGAGAAATATTGCATTTCTGCTGACCACAGGAACAGATTCATTGGATTCAGAAACCAGGGCTGCGCTTCAATTCCTTCAGAATCTCTCCTGTACAATCCTCCCCCTCTCCACCCTGGAGAGTAGGCTAGGGAGTGGTGTATTCCCCCTCTCCACCATGGAGAGGGGGTCAGGGGGTGTGGTATTCAGGGGGCCGGGGGGTGAGGTATCAAGGGGACCCGCCATCCTCTGGCTCCATTTTCCCGATTCGATCCAGACCGACCGTGTCGCAAGGGATCCGGCGACACTGAATAAGATCAGCGATTTCGTCCGTCGGGGTGGAAAACTGCTCCTGACCCTGGAGGCAGTCCGGCTGCTGAATGATCTTGGGCTGGAAACCAGCCCCGTTGAAAGCCGGCAGGTTAACCTTAACGACGAGGGCTATGGCCGCAAGGCCGGGCTTCACAGCTACCGCAACCATCCCCTGTTCGACGGACTGAACGGCGGTGCTTTTATCCTTGATCCGGCTGTGGATACGACGTGCAGGATAATCGGATTCTTCGGTGAAAACGTTCCCGCCAGGGGAAAAGTGATCGCTGTGGATTGGTCCTATATTTTCCTACGGGAAGAAAATAAGCTGGTGATGCAGTATGATCATGGAAAGGGAACTGTCCTGGCTATCGGTGGATATACCTGTTTCACGGGCAGCAATCGCAACCGTGCCCATCTTGAACTGGTCATGAACAATGCGTTTGAATACCTGATCAACGGATCGCAGGATAAACCCGTATTCTTCTGGGATTACGGACCCCGGGAGGTCCGGAAAGTGGATCAGCCAACAAAAGCCATCAGGATACCGGAAGGCAGGGAATGGACTGTCATCCCAGGCGACATCACCCTTCACATGGATTCCGCAGGCAATGACTTCTGGGATCTGGCATCGCCTCCAATGGTGGTCATGGGAAAAGAATCTCATGGTATTGAAGAGATCTGGGCTCACCCTTTCATGGCGTTGCGTGACCTCGAAACCGGCATCCACCTGGAAGGAGAAGATACCATTCACTGGCTGCAGACAATCACTCCTGAAATAGCCGTTGATCCTGCTTACATCCGCCGTGTATACAGGCTGCCCGAATTTACGTTGAACGAGATCATTACGATGGATCCGGAGTATCCGGTGACCGTTGTCCATTATGATTATAAAGGCGAGAAACCGGCAAAGCTTTTACATAGGTACTGCTGCAATCTTCGGTTTATGTGGCCCTACTCCGAAAAAGCGCTTCCGGGATTGCAGTATGGATGGGATGACGGGCTTCAGGCCATGACGGTCGAGGATGGATCCGGTGACTTTGTGACCATCGTGGGATCGAATAAAAAGCCGGAACAGTGGCTGTCGGGACAATTTGATACCATAACTACGGATCAAAAGGGATTTACGGGCAGTCCGACGAAGGAAATACAGGTTTTGTCCATCATGCAATATCCTTTGACATCCACAGACCATCTGGATATTGTCATCGGGTCTTCGGGAGAAGGAAAGGAAAGCACCGCTGCCTGTTATGCTGAAGTCATGGAAGACCCTCAGATGACGTTACGGCGGATGGCAGATCATTACCAGGCCCTGCCGGAGCAGTACCTGACCATCAACACATCGTCGGAAGCCTTCAACCAGGGGTATCGATGGGCGCTTGCCGGCACGGATCGTTTCTTTGTGAACACACCCGGCATCGGTGGCTCCCTGGTGGCAGGGTACGGAACCACAGCGAGGGGATGGGACGGAGAGCACCGCATCAACGGCCGGCCGGGCTATGCATGGTACTTTGGCAGGGATGGACAGTGGAGCGGGCTGGCGCTGCTGGACTATGGCGATTTTGAAAAGGTCAGGTCCATGCTGGAGGTCTACCAGCGGTTCCAGGATCTGAACGGAAAGATCTATCACGAGCTGACCACTTCCGGTGTGGTGCATTACGACGCAGCCGACGCGACACCGCTCTACCTCGTGCTGGCCGGTCGCTACCTCCGCCATTCCGGCAATCTGGGATTCATCCGCGCAAGCTGGCCGAACATCCAGCAAGCTGTGGATTTTTGCTTCTCAACCGACACCGACGGCGATCACCTGATCGAGAACACAGGCGTGGGACATGGTTGGGTGGAAGGAGGAGCACTGTACGGTTCCCATACGTCGCTGTACCTGGCTTCCTGCTGGGCGGCTGCCCTGAAGGAAGCAGCATATATGGCTGAAAAACTGGGATTTACGGTAAAATCTTCAGGATATATAACAGAAGCTGATTGTGTTATAAATATCATTAACCGGGATTTCTGGAATCAGGAGACCGGATTTTACCGCCAGGGGAAGTTCGCAGATGGCACTTACCTCCAGGAACCTACCGTGCTGTCAACCATGCCTCTTTATTTCGGACAGGCCGGGGCGGATCACTGGCGAACCATCCTGGAGGCCCTGGCGGGCAATGGTTTCACGACTAACTGGGGCGTGCGGATCATCAGTAGCGAAAACCGGTATTTCAATCCCCGGGCATACCATTCGGGTACCGTCTGGCCCCTGTTCACCGGCTGGACAGCACTTGCAGAGTACCGCAGCGATGCGCCCATCCAGGGCTATTCCCACATCATGAACAATATGAACGTGGGCAGATACTGGGCCAGGGGATTGATCGAAGAGGTGCTGCATGGCCTGGAATACAGGCCATCCGGCGTGTGCGCACACCAGTGCTGGTCAGAAACGATGATCCTGCAGCCGGCCATCGAAGGCATGCTGGGACTGGAGGTCTCGGCACTGGATGATGTCCTTGAGCTTCACCCCCGGATCCCTTTCAACTGGGACCGTATGACGGTGGATAATATCCGCATAGGGAACCAAAAAATCAAAATGGAAATGCTTAGAAATAAAAAAACAACTGCGTATATTTTCTCCAATAAAGGGTCATCAACCGTTCACGTCGTTTTTGAACCGTTAATGCCATCGGGCTGGAATCCACAGGTAATTTCGGTTAATGGCGACGCAGTCAATCCGCAAATCATTCAGGCAGAACAGGGCACTGCGGTGTCTCTTTCTTTTGATCTTAATGACTCCACAGTCATCCACCTGACAGGTGACGGAGGGATCGGGATATTGCCTTACGTTACGGATCCGAAGCCCGGAGAGGGAGCGGTGGGATCCCGTATCCTCTCAGCTTCCCTGAAGGATGACCGGTACAGGATCGTGGTGGAAGGGCAATCGGGATCAACGGGTACATTTCATCTCTATACAGCAGAAGATCAACACATCGCTGTTCAGGGAAAAACTAAATTTGAAAAGATTTTGGGAGGTTATAAAATAGAGATTAATTTTGAGTCCTCTGAAAAACCGTTCATATCAAAAGAGATTGCGGTGAAGTTGAAATAAACAGGTAATGAGAATTCAAGAACCATTTAAATACTTAACAATCAGCCTGACAGGACTATCACTCCTGATCCTGGTCGGCTGTACCACTTTGCGTTACGTTGAGATCGAGGAGCTGGTACCGGCCGACATCACCCTGCCCCCTGGCATACAGGTTATTGGCATCGTCAATCCTCATTTTCAGAACGGAATTGATACTACTTTGAGTGCCACCACAGCAGATTATCTTGATGAAAATAACCTGTCATCAACGGACGTGATGAACGCGGTGTTGAATGGATTCAGGGACGTGATGGATTATTCTCCCCGATTTTTCTATATGGATATACGTAATGATGGGGAAATCCCGAACGATACCTCGGATTACATTGGTCTTTCGGGATGGGAGAAGATCAGGCAGGTGAGCCACGACAGTGTGCTGGATGCCCTGGTCATGGTCAGGCTACTGGATATTGTCGACAATCTGTACATGACCGTCGAGGAGGATATTGATCTGGAGCTGGCAGGGACCATTGAAGTTACCGGGACATGGAAACTGCTCGATCCTGTGGAGATGGATGTTCTTGACAATTTTACATCCACCTTTTCCTCAAACACCTTATCCCAGACTGATTACCTGGAGCTATTGTTCAGTATGCGTTCCAGCAGAAGGCGGGCGGTGTTGGACGCGTGCTACGTGAGCGGTCAGGAGTACGCCTTCCGGATCACTCCGCTCTGGCAGACCACAGGTCGGAAATACTATACATGGCCGGGGGATGTTTCCAAACAGGCGAAAGAATTTGTCAGCCAGGAAGACTGGCTCTCCGCGGCGCGAATCTGGAAATCAGCGACTTCCGATTCAAAACGGTCGATCTCAGCCATGGCCTGTTTCAATATGGCCCTGGCCTGTGAGATAGAGGATAACCTGGAAATGTCGCTTTACTGGGCAAAGCGTTCCGACACGCTGCAACCTTACCGGATTGCCACGCAGGATTATATACAGCTCCTTGATCAGAGGATAAAGGATCGTGCAAAACTGGATCTCCAGATGGAAGCCGGTGACGGGCAGAAGTGACCTATCGAGAAAAAACGCATGAATATGAAGAAATTTACCGCACTCATGCTTCTGTGCTGGATTCCATTTTTACTCCTGGCGCAGAGCGATCCCGGAAAAGGAGCCATCGTTACCGTTATGACCTATAACATCCGTCTCAACACTCCCGACGACGGCACCCATGCCTGGAAATTCCGTAAACCGGCAGTCGTCGCCCTGATCAACAGGCATCAGCCGGATATATATGGCGTTCAGGAAGCCTTGCACGATCAGATGAAAGATATGGCTAAAAGCCTGCCGGGTTATGGATGGTTCGGCGTGGCGCGGGATGACGGCAAAACCAGCGGGGAATATGCAGCCGTCTTTTATGCTAAAAAACGATTCAAACGGATGGATGGCAGCACCTTCTGGCTGTCCGAAACGCCGGACAAACGGGGTTCAAAAGGATGGGATGCAGCCTGCGTGCGCATTGTCACCTGGGTAAAGCTGAAAGACAGGTTAACCGGCGAAACATTGTTCTTCTTCAACACCCATTTTGATCATATGGGTACGATCGCCCGGACGGAGAGTGCAAAGCTGTTGTTGCTGCGTATCCAAGAGATTGCAGGTGATTTTCCAGTGGTGGTTACCGGGGATTTTAACCTGAGGGAATCCGAGGAACCCTACCTGATCCTGACCGCCGGAAAGCAGGATTTTCATCTGACGGATACACGACATCATGCACAAAAATCAAGCGACCCGGATTATACGTACATGGGATTTGATTTCGTGGGCGAACCCGGCGAGATCATTGATTATATCTTCATACATCATGTGAAGGAGGTCCTCTCCCACCAGATCATCACCGACAACACCAGCGGCATCTACCCTTCCGACCACCTGCCGGTAATGGCTAAACTAATTCCCACGTTCGTTCCGGCACCCGATAATCCGGATAGGGATTCTCCCAGATAAAGTTGAGTGCAATGCGACCACCTCCGCGGGTCCTTAATTGAAGATGGCATGCATATCCATCCCCGTATGAATCATGATAGTCTTCGATTTCCGGCTTACCGTACAGCCCGGTGATGGTTTTATCGTGACTGAGCGCCGAGTAAACGAACGCCGACACGGGCACATAATCCAGCGTCAGTTCGATCCCTTCACGCTGCCGCCATCTGGCGGTTTCATCCTCTTCCGCGGCAGGCCGTGAGAAGCCGTACATCGAAAAGGAGAAAAACAAAATGATGATGAACTTCAGCAGTTTTCTGTACATATCCTTACATCCTTTACCCCTTCAAATATACATGATTTTGGTAACTTAGCCAAAAATACTTTTGAAATGAAAGGAACGAATATACAGTGGTATATGCTCCTGCTACTACCAGCCTTCCTGGCTGCCTGTCAAAGACCGTCGCAACCATCCGGTGACTACCTCCGCATCAAAGCCCGGGCAAACGATCCGCTTTATACGACTTACACCGCTGCGATGGAACGATCAAGGCTTTATGGAGATAAAGGCTATAAAATGGATTACTACAGCAATTGTCACCCGTTGAATTATGCATCGGACCAGGCAGGCAGGATGTTTTCACTGTTCAAGGTCGACCAGGTAGTGGTCAGGAATACCGGCGAGTACCATCAGCAGCCAATGGTCCATTACTCGTTTCCGGATATGGTTATCCTTGAATACGAGCCTTTTGAGGGTATCCAGGTCGAGGAAACGTTTCTGGTCTACAGCTCCCGCTGTGCCCTGGCTGACCTGAAGGTGAGGAACACGTCATCAGTTCAACACCGTGTGGAGATCTATCCGGTCATTGAACTGGGCAATGACTCGCTTCAGGTGCTGGAGTTTGATCCGGAACATAATGGCTATCTGCTGTACCATTACGAAAGCCCGAAACGGCTGATCAGCAACCTGCGCGTAAGTTACGGCTACCCCACCCGCATGCACGACTTCTTTGCCATGAGCGACACGGTTTACTCCTTTGGAGGTTACACGGGAACCATGGATGATTTCTACACGATCATCAAGACCGATTTTTATTCAGAAAACCGGCCCGACACGCTGAACAGGAGCCGGTCGGGTTATACTGATTTTGTCGTTCTGCATACCCGAATGCAACTGAAGCCAGGTCAAACCAGGCAAATAAGGTATATCAGGGGAATGCAGGGTGGGCAGGAAAATATCGCTGACCTGAAAGCGGAAGTGGAAATGTTGAGATCCATCGATCTTACTCCGTTTTTCACGGAAAACAAGGCTCTTTTTGCCCAAATCCCAAGGATCGATTTTCAGGATGAGGCTGACAGGATGGTTTACCTGAGTGCCTTCAACCTGGCCCGGGGATGTATGTACCCTGCTGCAGGAGAGACAAAATTCAACTCCTATGCATTCAGCCGCGAGCCGCTCTGGGGATGGGGCCATGGCCAACAGG
>JAGONC010000066.1 GCA_017993235.1 Lentimicrobiaceae bacterium | reverse complement strand
TAATTGGCATTCAGGATGGCATATTTCGTGGCTTCTGTCAGCCCTTCCGCACCGAGCATTTTGACATACCCATAGGAGATCGGCAGGATGAATGCGCTTCCAAAGGGAGCTGAAGCTACCGCGTGGATCGGATTTTTACTTCCATTCGGTACGATGAGATTGGAAGGCAAGAATTCTACCAGGTGTGCTGCCACCCCGATGGGGCCGGCCCCCGGACCACCACCGCCGTGCGGGATGGCAAAGGTCTTGTGCAGGTTGAGATGGCACACGTCGGCACCAATCTGTCCCGGACTGGTGAGCCCGACCTGAGCGTTCATGTTGGCTCCGTCCATGTACACCTGACCTCCGTTTTCGTGAACGATCCTGACCAGTTCCAGGATGCCTTCTTCAAACACTCCATGGGTGGAAGGATAGGTCACCATGATAGCAGAGAGACGATCACGATGGGCGGCTGCCTTTTCGCGCAGGTCGTCCAGGTCGATGTTTCCCATTTCGTCGCATTTTACGACTACGATCTCCATGCCCGCCATGTGGGCGCTGGCCGGATTGGTGCCATGGGCGGAGGATGGGATCAGACACACATTGCGGTGTCCCTGCCCGTTTGCCCTGTGATACGCCCGGATCACCATCATGCCCGTGTACTCGCCTGCAGCTCCCGAATTAGGCTGGAACGACATGGCGGCGAAGCCGGTGATCTCACAGAAGATCTTCTCCATCTCGCTGATCAGCATTGCATAACCTTCTGCCTGGTCCTGCGGAACGAAGGGATGGATCTCTGCAAAATCGGGCCAGCTCATATAGAACATCTCAGCGGCCGCGTTCAGCTTCATGGTGCAGGAACCCAGCGGGATCATGGTCCGGTTCAGGGCCAGATCCTTATTCTCAAGCATCTTCAGGTACCGCATCATGTCTGTTTCGGAGTGATACGTATTGAAGACCGGGTGCGTCAAAAATTCACTCTTCCTCTTCATTTCCAGAGGAAATGTGTCGATTTTCCGACATTCGTCGGGATGGCAGATGAAAGGAGTGAACGGGATTCCGCCAGCCTTCGCCAGGATGCCAAGGATCAGGTTGATATCGGCCAGCTCAGTGGTTTCGTCCAGACTGATGCCAAGCTTTCGGTCATCGATATAACGGAAATTCATCTTCTGTTCCAGGGCAAGGTTGCGGATGCTATCCATGCGCACTCCTTCCGGGATTTCGATCTCGACCGTGTCGAAGAAGGCTTGATTGGATTGTTTGTAGCCGTATTTTACTACTTCCTTGGCAAGGACACCCGTAAGGATATTGATATGTCGGGCGATGTTATAGATGCCTTGTTTTCCGTGATACACGGCATACATGCCTGCCATGGTTGCCAGCAGCGCCTGGGCGGTACAGATGTTGGAGGTGGCCCTCTCGCGTTTGATATGCTGTTCGCGGGTTTGGAGGGCCATCCGCAGCGCCCGGTTCCCCTTTGCATCCACCGATACCCCGATGATACGCCCGGGCATGTGGCGCTTGTATTCGTCGGTGGTGGCCAGGAAGGCTGCATGAGGGCCGCCGTAGCCCATCGGGATCCCGAAACGCTGGGAGGATCCAGCTACGATATCGGCTCCCCATTCGGCGGGAGGACTTAGTAGTGCGAGGCTCATCAGGTCAGCTACAACGCAGAGAAGCGCTCCTGCACTGTGGATTTTCCCTGCAAAGGGCTGATAGTCATATATCTGCCCTCTTTCAGCGGGATACTGTACCAGCGCACCGAAAAAGGTTCCATCCGGAATCATTGTTTCATGATCCCCTATCACTACTTCAATACCCAGCGGTTTCGACCTGCCGATGACCACGTCTATGGTCTGCGGGAATATTTCACTGGAAACGAAGAACCGGTTGGCACCCCGCTTTACTGCTTCCCTCGAGCGGGCATTGAACGCCATGATCATTGACTCGGCCGCCGCCGTTCCTTCATCCAGTAATGAACAATTCGACATGGGCATGCCGGTCATGTCGGAAACCATGGTCTGAAATACCAGCAGTGCCTCGAGCCGGCCCTGCGATATCTCCGCCTGGTAGGGGGTATAGGAAGTGTACCAGCCCGGGTTTTCCAGGATATTACGCTGGATAACGCCGGGGGTGATGGTGTTGTAGTACCCCAGACCGATAAAAGTCTTGTAAACCTTGTTCCTAGAGGCGATCTCCTTCAGGTGCCGGAGGTACTGGTACTCATTCATCCCTTTGGGAAGGGCAAGGGATCTCTTGGCCCGGATTGCTTCAGGGATGGTAATATTGATTAATTCATCAAGAGAAGAAACACCGATCTTATCCAGCATTTTTATCAGTTCTTCTTTTCTGGGGCCGTTATGGCGCTTAATAAAATTATTTGTAATCATAAAATGACGTTTGAAACCACGGAGGTTACGGAGAAGGCACGGAGAACACGAAGAGGGGTTATTGAATCATTTACCCCTCCGTGTTCTCCGTTCTTCCTCCGTGTTCTCCGTGGTTAATTGAATTTCACTACAGCCTCTTATTGTTTGCAAAACAACAATGCAAAAATACAAATTAGCTGTATTCCTGACATGGCATGTTCCGGATTGTTTATTGCTTTTTGATCCTCATCCCGTAGAACGACCGGTAGACGAAGAATAAACCAACAATAAAGAAAGCGACTCCGATCCAGGTAGATGCCGTTCGCAGTCCTCCCAGGATCATCTGGATGGAGATCTCGGCTGCCAGCAGTCCGAACAGGGTTGAGAACTTGATGATGGGATTCATGGCGACTGAGGAGGTGTCTTTGTAGGGATCCCCAACGGTATCGCCAATAACGGTTGCTTCATGCAGGGGTGTGTTTTTCATTTTCAGGTCGACCTCTACAATCTTTTTGCTATTGTCCCATGCCCCTCCGGTATTGGCCATGTATAACGCCTGGAACAGGCCGAAGGTGGCGATGGAGATCAGGTAGGCAACGAAGAAGTTCGGATCGATGAAGGCAAAGGCCAGCGTCAGACAGAAAATGACTACAAAAATGTTCCACATACCGGCTTGTGCATACTGCGTGCAGATCTTGACCACTTTTTTCGAGTCATTGATGTCAGCCTCTTTCTTGTTCAGGTTGATGTTCTTCTTGATGAATTCAACAGCACGGTAGGCTCCGGTGGTGACAGCCTGCATGGAGGCCCCGGTAAACCAGTAAATGACGGCCCCGCCGGTGATAAATCCAAGGATGACCTGTGCGGAGGTCAGTTCTATGTGCAGCAGGCCATTCTTTGCAAGTAAAAGGATGATGGAGAACACCATCGTTGTGGCCCCGATCACTGCTGTACCGATCAACACGGGCTTGGCGGTGGCTTTAAACGTGTTGCCGGCCGAGTCGTTCACTTCCAGGTGGTACTTGGCTGATTCAAAATTGGGTTCAAAGCCAAAATCCTTTTTGATCTCTTCCTTGATGCCGGGTCGGCCCTCGATCTGCGAAAGCTCGTAGACCGACTGCGCATTATCGGTTACCGGGCCATAACTGTCAACAGCGATGGTGACCGGCCCCATACCCAGGAAACCGAATGCTACCAGTCCGAATGCAAAGATCGTCGGGTAAGCCATGAACTGGTCGAGTCCCAGTGTGCTGGTTATGAAGGCGATGACCATCAGGGTGACGATGACCAATCCCTGCCAGAATGCACTGAAATTACCGGCCACCATCCCCGAAAGGATGGTAAGTGATGGTCCGCCTTCCCTGGAAGCGGTGACAATTTCCTTCACGTGACGTGATTTGGTGCTGGTAAAAACTTTAGTGAACTCGGGAATCAACGCTGCTGCCAGTGTGCCGCAACTGATGATCGTGGCCAGCTTCCACCACAAAGAGGTCACCAGCGTGCCTCCGATGGTAATATCTCCGATCAGGAAATAACTGACAATATACGTAACGATAATGGAAAGGATGGAGGTAATCCAGACAAGGTTGGAAAGAGGAGTTTCAAAATTGAATTTATCCGCATTTCCCCAGCGTGCCTTTGACAGGGCCAGGTTCAGATAATATGCCAGAAGTGAGGTCACGATCATGCAGATACGCATCGTAAAGATCCAAACGATCAGGTTGCTCTGGAACAACAGGGCAGCTTCCTGGTTGGGGAAGATGTTGAGCGTGCCAAAGTTGATCGCCAGTACAATGAAGGATATCAGGGCTACTCCCGTCACGCCATAGGTCTCAAATCCATCCGCTGTGGGGCCGACACTATCGCCGGCATTGTCGCCCGTGCAGTCGGCAATGACGCCGGGATTACGGGGATCATCTTCCGGGAGCTTGAACACGATCTTCATCAGGTCAGCACCGATGTCTGCAATTTTGGTAAAGATCCCGCCGGCAACCCTTAAAGCGCTGGCGCCAAGTGACTCACCAATGGCAAATCCAACAAAACAGGCCCCGGCACTCGTGAAGGGAACAAAGAGAAGAATGATCAGCATCATGATCAGCTCTACACAAACCAGCAGCAAACCCACGCTCATACCCGATTGCATGGGTATGGACATCACGTTGAAGGGCTTGTTCTTCAATGCCGCAAAGGATGTCCGGCTGTTGGCCAGGGTATTGATCCGGATGCCAAACCAGGCTACACTGTACGACCCGAGGATCCCGATCAGGGTCCAGAAAAGGATCAATAATGTCTTCGGAACAGTCAGATGGGAAAGACCCAGGAAATAATAGAGAACAATCACTGCAATGATACCGAATAAAATGGCAAGAAACTTACCCTGCTGAAAAAGATAGGTCTTGCACGTCTCCCAGATAGTATTGGAAACGTCTGCCATGGATCTGTGGATGGGTATTTTTCGGATCGACAGATATTGCCATAATCCGAAAAGCATCCCGATGATGATAATGATGAATCCGTAATTCAGCAATGACCATCCCTCGGGGTAAATCCCCCTCAGGTTGGGTAACGGAAGATCTGCCTCACTTGCAAACAACAAAACGGGCAACATGATCGATGCCATCAAAAGTGTAAATTTTTTCATGAGTGCATTTTTAAATTTGTAATATTTTGGAAGGAAAAGCAAAAATATAAAGTTTTTTCAACTTATAAAATTAGATTAAAATATATTTTAATATACTGCTAAACAATTAGTTATGAATTATTCTCGTTCAAATCCCGTCTGATTTGAGAAGTTTTGTAAAAATGGATTACTTTTACCTGTTCAATCATTGAATGGGCATAAGGCCCTTTATGAAAATGGAGAAGATTCGGCTCAAGATCGTTGGTATGTCCTACAGTCAGTCACAGAGTGGGGCCTATGTGCTGATTCTGACGGAGGTGAAGGGGAAAAGAAGGCTCCCCATCATCATTGGGGGTTTTGAAGCGCAGGCCATTGCCATGGAGCTGGAAAAAATGAAGCCATCCCGTCCCTTGACACATGATCTTTTTAAGAGTTTTGCCGACCATTTTGCTATTGAGATCAAGGAAGTCATCATCAATAAGTTTCACGAGGGTGTTTTCTATGCCCTGTTGATTTGTGAGCGGGATGGAGAGCGATGGGAGATCGATTCACGTACCTCGGATGCCGTGGCGCTCTCACTGCGTTTTCATTGCCCGGTATATTGCTATGAAAATATTCTCAAGGCAGCAGGGATTGAGATGGAGGGGGAAAAGGGCAAAGAAAAACAGGAATACAGTGATGACATAGGGAATGCTGAATACAAGGATCTTACCCTGAATGAACTTCAGGAACAGCTTGAAAAAGCAATCGAAAAGGAAGAATATGAGAAAGCGTCCCAGATCAGGGATGAAATGAACCGAAGGAAGAAACCAAATCAGTAAGATTGTACACACCGGAAAGAGATCCCTACATTTTATTAATTGTACAGATATGAGGAAGATTGTATGGTGGTGGGTTGTTATTCTGGCATTGTCAGGCAGTTCTGTGCTGGCATCGGAGAATAGGCTTCCTGCGTTTGAATCGGTGCTTGCCGGTGAGTGGGCAAGGTCAGCTTCAGACCATCCCGTTGCAATGGTGGCTCAGGATACAGCCGCTCAGCCGGCGGTGATCCCGGATCATCAACTGTCCAGGTCGGGGGATTCAGGGGGGTTTTGGGCTGTTTCCTTTTTAAGGGGTTTGCTGGGTTTGGTCATCCTGGTGGCAATAGGATACCTTCTCAGCACAAACCGCAGGGCTGTATCGTGGCGGGTGGTTGGTCTGGGTCTGCTGACCCAGGTGGTCATCGCTTTCCTTGTATTGAAAGTTCCCGCGGTTCAGTATTTTTTTGAACTGATGGGAAAGGTTTTTATAAAGATCCTTGATTTTTCGAAAGACGGCAGTGCTTTTCTCTTCAAATCCATGCTCACGGGTAAGGTTGAGGATAGCCTGATCACCTTCGCCTTCCAGATATTACCCACCATCATCTTTTTCAGCGCCATTACCAGTATCCTATTTTACTATGGGATCATTCAAAAGGTGGTTTATGCACTGGCATGGGCGCTGACCAAACTGCTGAGAATATCCGGAGCGGAAAGTCTTTCGAGTGTCAGCAATATTTTTCTTGGTCAGACCGAGGCTCCCCTGCTGATCAAGGAGTATCTGGGCAGGATGAACCGATCGGAGATCATGCTGGTGATGACAGGAGGAATGGCCACCATGGCAGGTGGGGTGCTGGCGATTTACATTGGATTGCTGGGCGGAACGGATCCTTACAGCCAGATGTTGTTTGCCAAACACCTCATCAGTGCTTCTGTGATGGCAGCACCTGCCGGGGTGGTCACCGCAAAATTGCTGGTGCCGCAAACTGAACCCATTCAGGAGCACATCCAGGTGACCCGGGAAAAGATCGGCTCAAACATCCTTGAAGCGATTGCCAACGGCACCACGCAGGGACTCAAACTTGCCGTGAATGTTGCAGCCATGCTGATTGTCTTCATCGCCCTGATCGCCATGGTGAATTTCATCCTGCTGAAAATTGGGGATTGGACCACCCTCAATACAGCGATCACAAACATGACCGACGGGCGGTACACACATTTCAGCCTGCAGTTCATCCTGGGATATGCCTTATCGCCCATTGCCTGGGCAGTGGGTGTGTGCAAGGAAGATATCGCCCTGGTTGCTCAGCTGCTGGGCGAGAAGACCATCCTCAATGAGATGATCGGGTACATTTCCCTGAAAGAATATGTTGCTGCCAACGCTTTTTACGAGGAAAAATCCATCATCATTTCTACCTATGTCCTTTGTGGCTTTGCTAACTTCAGTTCTATCGGTATCCAGATCGGGGGGATCGGTGCCCTTGCTCCCAACCAGCGACTGAACCTGTCGCAACTCGGTCTGCGTGCCCTGGTAGGGGGGACCCTTGCAGCCCTGTTTTCTGCTACAATCATCGGAAGTATCCTTGGATAACAGGCTTAAGGGGTAAAGAAATGAAACAGTATCTGGAACTCCTTGATTATGTCATCAAAAACGGTGTGCCAAAACAGGACTGCACCGGCACAGGCACCCTAAGTGTTTTTGGCTATCAGATGCGCTTTAACCTGGAAGAGGGTTTCCCGGTGCTGACCACCAAAAAGCTTCACCTGAGGTCGATCATTCATGAAT
>JAGONC010000007.1 GCA_017993235.1 Lentimicrobiaceae bacterium | reverse complement strand
TGATACCGGGAACGTACGCTTTGGCATCCCGGAAAGCCATCAGCGACAACAGGTTGGGGATCTCAATCTTCATCAGGAAATCCTTTTGCTTATGTCCATTCTTATCCCCTGAAAGGATCCCGACAGCCACCAGGGGAGCATGGGTACGTCCTTCGTACAGATTCTCCATGGCCGCAAATTTTACCGGCTGGTGTTTTGCCAGGAGCTGTGCTGATCCATCACCTGTCAGGATGAGGAATAACGACATGACCAGTCCGAATACGGAAGCAATGACCATGCTTCGCCTTGCCAGTAATTCGTGACGTTTCCGCAACAGGTACCATGCACTCACTCCGATCACAAAGATGGAAGCCAGGACATAACCCGAGGTTACCGTGTGGAGGAATTTGTTGATGGCCACCGGTGAAAAAAGCACTTCCCAGAAATTGGCCATTTCGTTGCGGGCAGTCTCAGGATTAAAGCGCATACCCGCCGGGTACTGCATCCAGGCATTGGCCACCAGGATCCACAGGGCCGACAGGTTTGCACCAATCGCCACCAGCCATGTCGAGGCCAGATGGAACTTCTTGCTCACTTTATTCCACCCGAAAAACATCACCGCAATGAACGTACTTTCCAGAAAAAAGGCCATGATCCCCTCAATGGCCAGAGGTGCACCGAATATATCGCCCACAAACCAGGAGTAATTGGACCAGTTGGTCCCGAATTCAAATTCCAGGATAATGCCGGTGGCTACCCCTATGGCGAAATTCACTCCGAATAAGGTCATCCAGAATTTTGTGATCCGCTTCCATTCTTCATTGCCGGTCTTGACGTACAGGGTTTCCATAAAGGCAATGATGAACGACAATCCTAGGGTAAGCGGAACAAACAGCCAGTGATAAATCGCCGTCAGCGCAAACTGGGCTCTTGACCAATCAACCAGTGATGCATCCATAATTAGTTAGGTTTGGTTATTAATTGTTCGATGACATAGTCACTTTTTTCTTTTTCCGAGCGAAATCTGGTGTTCAGAAAATCCGGGAAGAAAAACAACCTAAATACTGCGAACATAATGAACAACTTGATGAGTATGATCAGCCAGAGAGTTTTGCCGACTGTCATCTGCCGGAATCCATCGTAATAGAACCTGAAAATCTTATTGATCAGTGTCATACAGCTGCAGGGCTCATTAATATGTGTAAAAATATATATTTATTTTTCTACTGCAAAATTTTGGTCGTATTTTGCCAGGAAAGTCCCTCTTCAAGGCCAGCGGACACAATATTTCGAACGACTGACAGTTTATCAATAGGTAAAGATTTGTATGTTTGCAGTTCAAAAATCATTGATAATGAAACTTTTCAATACCCTCCTGCCTTTTTGTTTTTTCATTCTCATGAATTACTCAACCTTTGCTCAGGAGATAGGGATTGGACAATGGCGCGAACATTTACCGTATTATGAAGGCATTGCCCTCACGGAAGCTGAAAACCGGATTTATTGTTCCACGCCCTACAGCATTTTCTATTTTGATAAGACGGATAATAGCCTGATCAGGTTGAGCAAGGTGAGCGGTTTGTCGGACATCGGGATAAGCACGATCAATTACCACGCAGGCCTGCAGACCCTGGTGATTGCCTATACCAACACCAACATGGATCTGATCAGGGAAAATACGATCACCAATATCTCGGATATCTACCGCAAATCCATTCTGGGTCTGAAAACGATCAACCGTATATGTTTCAGGGATCAATACGCGTACCTGGCCTGCGGATTCGGGATCGTTGTGCTCGACATTGAAAAGGAGGAGATAGCCGACACCTATTACATTGGCCCGGAAGGCAGTCAGATCAATGTTTACGACCTTGACTTTGATGAGAGCAACCATATCTGCGCTGCCACGGAAAGCGGCATATACAGGGCTTCCCTCAGCAGCGTCAACCTGTCGGACTATAACTCCTGGACCAAAGATATGAGTGTGCCCCATCCTGACCTTACTTACAACCACATCGCCTGTTTTGCGGGAAAAATATTTGTCAACAATGTTCATGAGGAGTACGATGCGGATACGGTCTTCATGTTCGACGGAACCAGCTGGCATAGGTTTGACGCAGCATCCTTCTCCACCAGAAAGAACATTCAGGTCACCCATGACCGGATGCTCTTTGCAAACATATCTAACGTGGCTGTATTTGACGAATCCCTGACCAGGATTTATTTTACGTATCAACCCAGTGAGATTGGGATTGCACCCGGTGATGCCATCCTCGACAAGGATGGTTTTGTATGGGTGGCCGATCGTTATTATGGATTGCTCAAGACCTATAATAATGGCTGGAGTGCGGATGTGATCAGGCCGAACGGGCCGAAATCGGTGAATGTCTTTGACATGTCGGTCGGAGGAAAAGACCTCTACGTTGTTCCGGGCGGCAGAGACCCTTCGTGGGGAAATGTATGGAAAAGAGGCGAGGTATACTGGTTCATCGATAACAGCTGGGATTACATGGATTACAAGAAGCAGCCCGAACTTGAACCTGCACGCGACATGGTGGTGGTGACGGTGGATCCGGCCAACGCACAAACGGTTTTTATCGGATCGTGGGGCAACGGATTATACGAGATCCGGGATCATTCGCTTTTTGAAATCTATACCGATGAGAACAGTGCTCTTCAGCAGTTTACGGGGACCGGTCGGATCAATGTTGGAGGTCTTTGTTTTGATGATGACCATAATCTCTGGATCACCAACTCCAATGCGGCTAACCTGCTTTGCGTAAAGAAAAACGATGGTACCTGGGCTTCCTTTAATCTGGGTTCCTCAGCCTCCGGTATTGATGCCGGAGAACTCGCTATCGACAGTACAGGTCAGAAATGGATACTGGTAAGGGATCACGGGCTGCTGGTGTTCAACGACAATCACACTCTCGATCAGACCTCCGATGATAAAGTGCGGAAGCTGAGTGCCAATGCCGGAAACGGTGCACTGCCCGGGTTGAAGATCCTCAGCGTCACCGTGGACCAGGAGGGTGAATTGTGGATCGGATCGGATGAAGGGGTGGCGGTCATTTATTCTCCGGGCAATGTGTTCACTGGTGGGAATTATGATGCGCAGCGCATCCTGGTCGAGCAGGACGGATATGTCCAATATCTCCTGGAGACCGAAACGGTGACCTGCATCACCATCGACGGAGCCAACCGGAAATGGTTTGGAACCGACCGTGCAGGCGTTTTCCTGATGTCGGAAGATGGGACAAAGGAAATCCTCCATTTTGATGAAAGTGACAGCCCGCTGCTTGCCAATTCCATCACTAGCATTGTGATCAATGACGACGGAGAGGTCTTTTTCGGAACAGCCAAGGGAGTTATCTCGTACAAAAGCACCGCCACACCACCACCACCGGTGAGTACCAATGTGTACGCATTTCCGAATCCTGTCAGGGAAGGGTACAGTGGACTCATTGCCATCAGAGGCCTCGTTAAAAACGCCGACGTTAAAATTACCGATATCAGCGGAACGCTGGTATATGCCACCAAAGCCGAAGGAGGCCAGGCGATCTGGGATGGATGTAATTTCGACGGAAGAAAGGCCCATACCGGTGTTTACCTGGTTTTCATCAGCAATGAAGACGGTTCCGATACCATGGTGACGAAGATCTTATTCATCAATTGAAAGGCTGTTAATCCCCACTGCCTTCATGCCGGCACTGATTCATACCCGTGGGATTGTATTTCATCATGTGAAATTCGGTGAAACCAGCATTGTGGCCCGGATCTATACGGAAAAAGCCGGCCTGCAATCATACATGATCAAGGGCATCAGAAATAAAAGATCCCGGATCCCCTATTCGCTGTTTCAATCCGGGATGATGCTGGAAATGGTGGCATACAAAAACGAAAAGCACACCCTCCAGCATATCCGGGACACCCGCTGTGAATACATGTATACGTCCGTGCTGAACGATATCCGAAAAAGCGCGGTGCTTCTTTTCATGATGGATGTTCTGAACAGGACGATCCATGAGGAAGAAGCCAACCAGGAACTGTTTGATTTCATTCATTTTTCACTGGTAAACCTGGATAAGATCACCAGATCCGTTTCGAACTACCACCTGGTCTTTCTTGTTCAGCTTGCACGCTTTCTGGGATTTTCGCCCCGAAACAATTATTCGGAACACGATCCGTATTTCAACATGAGTGAAGGGGAATTCTGTTGCAGCAGGGAGAATCCGGGTTTATACATGGAGCCTCCCCTGACCAGGATCATTTCCGACATCCTTCAAATGGACTATGCAAAACTGGACAAACTTACCCTAACCCCTTCCACCCGCAATGAAGTATTGGACGGAATCCTTTCCTATTATGGCGTTCATTCTCCTTTTATCAGGGATATCCAATCCCACCTGATCCTCCGGGAAGCATTTTCATGAATCATGCGACAGGTGTAAAACCGATCAACGCTGCAAGATGCGACAGGAGTATCTTTTTCACCTGGGCCATTTCCCCGGCAAGATGGGTTTCCGCCTGTAGGGAGGTTGATCCCTTAGTGGTAAATCCACAGGGATTGATGAACTGGAAAAAACTGAGGTCGGTATTGATATTGAACGCAAACCCATGCATAGTAACGTTTCGGCTTGCCCTTACACCGATAGCGCATATTTTGCGCGGATAGGTATGAGGTTCGAGCCAGACACCGGTTGCGCCTTCCAGTCGTTCTCCATTCACCCCAAAGGAATCCAGTGTTCGGATCACCGCCTCCTCCAGCAAATGGATATATCTCCGGATGGTCAGATGAAAAACATCCAGGTCGAGGATGGGGTATCCAACCAGTTGCCCTGGCCCGTGGTAAGTGATATCTCCTCCGCGGTTGATGCGAAAGAAAGAGATCCCTTTCTTTTGCATCATCTTTTCCGTGATGAGTAAATTTCTCTCCGCACCGCTTTTCCCCAGTGTATATACATGCGGATGTTCACAAAAGAGAAGGTGTCCCGACACAGGGAAGGATTCTTCCGGTGCGGAAACCTGGCCGGTCTTCCTCCGGATGATTTCCTGAAACAGTTTTTCCTGGAAATTCCAGGCTTCCTGGAAAGGAATCAGACCGAGATCCGTATATTTAACAGTTGTATTCAAAGGACGTTTTGAAATTTATGATTCAGTATTTATGATTCAGTATTTATGATTTATTTGATAATTATTAAACTTTAAAATAAATATGAAATACAAAATACTGAATCATGAATTTTAAATTGAAATCCTGACGTGCTTCTCCGCCTGGAAAGAAGATCTCACCAGTGGGCTGCTTTCCACAAAACTAAATCCTTTTTGCAGGCCCAGAATGCGGTAATTAGCGAATTGTTCCGGGCTGATATAGGCAGCCACCGGAATATGCCTTCGGGTTGGCTGCAGGTACTGCCCGATGGTCAGAACGGTGCACCCTGCGGCGATGAGGTCATCCATGGTCTCTGCCACCTCTTCCGCGGTTTCCCCCAGTCCGGCCATGATCCCTGACTTAGCCACGATTCCGGATTCTGCGATCGTTTGGATCACGTTAAGGCTGACATCGTACCGTGCACGGCTGCGGATCAGGGGAGTCAGCCGTCTGACGGTCTCCAGGTTGTGTGAGATGACCTCGGGTCTGCTGTCGATCACCTGCCGGATCCGGCCGTGTTCTCCGTCGAAATCAGGTATCAGGGCTTCTATGGTAATTCCTGGATTGACTTCCTTGATTGCCCTGATCGTGGCTGCCCAGGCTGCAGCACCACCATCAGGAAGGTCATCGCGGTCGACAGAAGTCACCACGCAATGCGACAGATTCATAAGCCGAACCGTATGTGCGAGCTGTGCAGGTTCATCCGGGTCAGCTGGCAGTGGCCGGCCTGTTTTCACATTACAGAATTTACAGGAGCGTGTACAGATATCCCCCAGGATCATGAAGGTAGCCGTACCTCTTCCCCAGCAGTCGGCTATGTTGGGACAATGCCCGCTTTCGCAGATCGTATGCAGTTTATGTTGATGCACAATATCCTTCACCCTGACATACTGCTTGCCTGCCGGGATTTTGATCTTCAGCCAGGGAGGCTTATGCTGGGAAGAGGAATGTTGAATCATTCAATGGACTTAATAAGATATTTAATCCAGCTTCATCTCCTGCAGAACCTGCTGTACCCGCACGAGTTCCTCATCGCCGAAATCCAGGTGAGTGATCATCCGGATCTTCTGAGGGCCGAAGTCAAGGGCAAGGACACCGGATTCCTGCAATTTCTTAAGGTATGTATCGGTTGAAATTCCATCCTGAAGGGTAAAGATCAGGATGTTCGTATCCACCGGCAGGATATCTTTTACATAGGATAGGCCGGAGAGGGTCTGAGCGAGTGACCGGGCTCTCAGGTGATCTTCCTTTACCCGTTGGGTATGATGGTCGAGGGCATAGAGTCCGGCGGCGGCAAGGAATCCGGACTGGCGCATGGCGCCGCCGAAAAGTTTGCGGACGCGTCGTGCCTGGCGGATAAATTCATTTTCCCCGATCAGTACCGAACCTACCGGAGCCCCAAGGCCTTTGGAAAGACAGACGGAGACCGAGTCGAACAGCTGTCCGTACTGTAGGGATGATTCACCGGTTACCGCAAGCGCATTGAATATCCGGGCCCCGTCAAGATGAAGTTTCAGACCCTGAGCCTGGCAGGCAAGGTAGATCCGCCGAATCTCCTCGATATCCCATATGCTTCCACCTCCTTTGTTACAGGTGTTTTCAACGATCACCAGACGGGTCCGGGGATGATGGATATCATCCGGATTGATGTTTTGCAAAACATCTACGGATTTAAACCGGCCCCTGTCGCCATGGACCAGGCGGACGGATACTCCCGAGTTGGCCATCATTCCTCCGCCCTCATAGTGATAAACATGGGATAATGCATCACAGATCACTTCATCTCCCGGATGGGTATGAACCCTGACAGCAATCTGGTTGGTCATGGTACCTGACGGGCAGTAAACAGCGGCTGCTTTTCCAAAAAGTTCGGCTGCCCTTTCTTCCAGGGCGATGACGGTGGGATCATCCCCAAATACATCATCTCCCACTTTGGCATCCATCATTGCCTGCAACATTCCCGGCGTGGGACGGGTTACTGTGTCGCTGCGCAGATCGATCGGACTCTTCATGGTGATATTTTTCACAAAAATAGAGAAATTTCAGTTAGTGGCCTACGAAAAGGGAAGGACGACGAACACGGCAATATCCCACAGGGTATGGGATAGCATATTAATCAGCATGGAATGGTATTTATGATACAGCCAGCCCCAGAAAATCCCGCAGATCAGGGCTGCCAGCACCAGCATAAGGTTACCGGTGGCGAGGTGTACGGCTGTGTAAAGCAGGGTGGCAAGGAGAAATCCCATCTGTTTCCTGTAACGTGACGACAGATGACGCTGAACAAATCCCCTCCAGAAGAGTTCCTCGCCCGGGCCGATCACCAGGGCCATTAAAAGAATGATGCGCAGGGAGGAAGCCTCACCCCTGAAATGATAAATGCCCGATATCTGGTTTCCGGCAAAAGCGAACCATTGCCTGGATAATCTGTTACCGGCATAAAACACGAAATACAGGACGACTACCGACGCCAGTGCAATGAGTAGTTTGCGAACGATGTCGCTGGTGAGATCTTTCCCGAGGGATGGCAGGTAGGGTGGATCGGTAAGAAAAGCCAGCGCAGTCATTATCATCAGGTTAAGGCTCATCCACCACCAGAAATCGACGTTCCCGATGTGCTGAATGACAAACATTGGGGTAAACACAATCACCCCCAGAAGGATCAGTAGCCAGTCATACTTTACGACCGGGAATGGTCTTTTTCTCATAGGAAATAAAGAATCGCGACGTTGACAAGCAGCGATACCGTGCACAGGGCGCCAAAGAGCAGGTTAAGCTGTGCCGTTGCTCCATCCAGGGTGATGAAATCAAGGGGATCAATGGGTTCTCTTCGCCTTATGGCCTTATGCCACAATTTTATGGCCAGTGGAAGGGCCAAAAGGGTTAACAGAAAAGGCAGGGGCATGGCTGGCAGGTTTCCCGGCAGGACGCTGGGCAGGAAAATCAATCCCAGCACGATGGCAAAGGGACCGAAGATCATGAAGGCATAATACCGCAGTGACCCTTTATCACCCAATTTTGACGCTATGGTCGCTATATCTCCCTCTGTATCGGAAACGATGTCGCGCCAGTTGTTGGCGTGCAGGATGGCGATGACATGCATTGCCATCGGCACGGCCCATACCACAGGTATCCAGGAGAATGAGCCGGACTGGACGTACCACGATCCCAGAGAACCCAGGATGCCGAAGTTCAGGAAGACGGCCAGGTCGCCCAGCGCGTGATATTTCAGGGCGATCCTGCCACCGCGGGTATAAAAGATCCCCACCAGCAGGCCCAGACCCCCAATGGCCAGCAACAGGGGGCCGCTCTTCCAGGCAAGGTACACTCCGATCAGTGCACCGATAAGAAACATCACTGCAGAGGCAACCCGCGCTTCTTTCAACGAAATCATTCCCCTTACCACACCTCCGCTTACCGGTGTCGGTACACGGTCGAGCCCTTTTTTATAATCATTGATGTCACTGAGAATATTGGAAGCCGAATGCAGGATGACCATACCCACGAGGGATAATATGAATAGTCCGGGTTTGAAGGCATAACCGCCATAGGCCGCAGCACCTACCGAACCAAAAACCACAGGCATTGTGCTTGCAGGAAAAGAAAATGGCCGGCTGCAGATCAGCCATTTTTTGAAAAAATTCACTTTTACGGATGGATCCATAGGTTGTCTCATTTTAAATTCTTCACAGCCACCGTTTTCGCTTCATATAGGTATACATGGATAATCCCACGATGAGCATGATGCCCAGGGCAGCCGGATAGGCCCAGGGTTTGTCAAGTTCCGGCATATGGGTGAAATTCATGCCCCAGATCCCGGCCATGAACGTCAGGGGAATAAAGATGGTGGCAATCATCGTCAATGTCTTCATTACGCTGTTGATTCGCTCGGAATTATTGGATATGTGCAGTTCCATCAACCCGTTCATGTTTTCACGATAACTTTCAATGGTATTGGCCAGATGGATCAGGTGATCATAAATATCCCGAAAATAGGCAATGGAGGATTTTGTGATCAGATTGCTTTCACCCTTGACCAGTCTGCCGAATTCTTCCCGCAGGGGGTAGATGAACTTGCGCAACTGGGTAAGGTACTTTTTCTGCTGGAGGATCTTCTCTGCCATATCTTCCTGCGGTCCGTGGATAAGGTCCTCTTCCAGCTGGTCCATTATGTCCTCAAAGGCATCCAGTACCAGGTAATAATTATCCACAATCCGATCGACCAGCAGGTACAACAGATAGTCGCTGCCTTTGATCCTGGTCTTGCCGATCCCTGCCTGGATCCGTTCCCTGATGATCTGAAAATCATCCCCTTCCCTTTCCTGGAACGTCAGCAGGTACTCTTTTCCCAGGATGAAACTGACATGTTCTTCCTCAAAACGCTTTTCTGTGTTGCTGACGGTAAACATTTTCAGGGTCAGGAACAGGCGCTCATCCATCAGCTCAATCTTAGGAAGATGGTCAGTATTTAAAATATCTTCCAGGGTAAGCATGTGGAGATGGAATTGCTGGCCTACCTTTTCAATCAGCGAAGTGTTCTTGTAACCGATGATGCTGACCCAGTTGACATGGTCTTTTTTTAAAGGCACAAATGATTCGACAGACTCCACGGTAGGTGCAAATTCATACTCCGATTCATTGTACATCGTGAGATTGATGTTCGTTTCGGGTGATCCGGATGGATCATGATAGGTCAGCGTTCCCGGTGGCAGACCGGCCCTGGATCGGTAGGTTCCGATGGCACTGCTGGATTTTTTTTCTCTGGTATCGGGCACAATAAATCCGGTATTTCGTCGGTTAAATTCCTGATATACCTTATTTTTGCCAAAAGTACAAAATTTTGTGACCCGGTTTTAACCTTTTCGGAGAATTGGATATCTACACACAAAAAAAGCGATGGAAGCTCAGCCTTTTTGTCATGGCTATTCTGATCGTGGCTGTTTCGCTCTGGTACTCGAATATTACGGTCAGTAAGATCGCCAGCGAGGAGAAACGGAACATCCAGATATGGGCCAATGCCATTCAGCGTCGTGTAAGCCTGGTGGATTACACGGAGGATTTTTTTGAAAGTATCAAAGCGGAAGAGCGAAAGCGAGTGGAAATGCTGGCAGAAGCGACCAAACGCCTTATTTACGCAGATGATTCAGAAGAGCTGACCTTCTATTCGGATATCATTGCCGGCAACACGACCATTCCGGTCATTCAGACCGACAGCACAGGCAGGATCCTGGGAGTAAAAAATGTTGATTTCTCGCCCGGGGAGATCCCTTACCTGGATGGAAAACTCAAGGAGGAATTTTCCCTTTATGAACCGGTTAAAGTCAGCACCTACGGAAATGTAAGTTATCTTTATTATAAGGATTCCCGAACATATTCAGAGCTTCGCGTATACCTCGACGATATGGTTCGTTCCTTTATTTCTGAAGTGGTACTGAATTCCGCATCGGTGCCCGTGATTATCACCGACAGTACGCAATCCAGGGTACTGGAATTTGGGAACATCGATTCGCTTAAAATCACGGATCCGAACGATGTGAAGCGGATGCTTCATGAAATGGCTGACCAGAACGAACCCATCCGGCTCGACCTTGTAGAGCAGGGAACCTGGTACATATTCTGGAAAGATTCCTACCTCCTTACGCAGCTTCGTTATTACCCCTATGTCCAGTTCGGGGTGATCGGATTGTTCCTCTTTATCGCCTATTTATTGTTCAGTACCGCCCGCAGGTCGGAACAGAACCAGGTCTGGGTGGGTATGTCGAAAGAGACCGCTCATCAGCTGGGTACACCGATTTCTTCGATGATCGCCTGGATCGAATTGCTCAAGCTGAAGCATCTCGATAACAAGATCGTTCAGGAAATCGAAAAAGATGTGAACAGGCTGGAAAACATCACCGAACGCTTTTCCAAGATCGGTTCGCCCCCGAAACTCTCGCCCGAAAACCTGGTGGAGGCTTTATATGATACCGTCGAATACCTGAAGAGCAGGACTTCCAAAAAGATTCAGTATTCGATCAATGTTCCCCGTGATCATGAAATCATCCTGCCCCTGAATGCGAACCTTTTTGGCTGGGTGATCGAAAACCTGTGTAAAAACGCCATTGACGCCATGGGCGGAAATGGCACGATCAGCATCGCTGTCACCCAAGACAACAACCGGGTGTACGTGGATGTAACGGATTCAGGGAAAGGCATTCCCAGATCTCACCAAAAAACGATCTTCTCACCGGGCTATACGAGTAAAAAACGAGGGTGGGGGCTGGGACTGACCCTGTCGAAGCGAATCATCGGGAACTACCACAGGGGAAAGATCTTTGTCAAATCTTCCGTTATTGATCAGGGAACCACGTTTCGTATCGTTTTGAACAGGTAATGCCCGGTATTTACATTCATATCCCGTTCTGCAAGCGAAAATGTCATTACTGCAATTTCTATTCTTCCACCCTCCTGTATCAAAAACAGGATTTCCTGGAAGCATTGATAAAGGAAATCAGAGTACGGAGAGACTATCTTCCGGCAGTACCTTTACAGACACTCTATTTTGGAGGTGGGACACCCTCTCTTCTGACATCAGGCGATCTGACGCAAATCATTGGCATTATTTACCAGACCTTTCCGATCAGTCCTGATGCGGAGATCACGCTGGAAGCTAACCCGGATGACCTCACGGAAAAGTACCTGGACGACCTCAGTCAACTGCCGGTCAACCGCCTGAGCATAGGCATTCAATCCTTTTCTGACTGCGACCTTCATTTCCTGAACCGTATCCATTCTGCAGCTCAGGCCGTTGATTCGATAAAACTTGCTCAGGAAAAAGGATTTGCCAACCTCAGCATTGATCTCATGTATGGCATACCTACCCTCACCGTGGATCAGTGGAGAGAAAATCTTCACACGGCTGTTTCCCTGAATGTTCCGCACATCTCCGCCTATGCACTTACCGTGGAACCCGGTACTGTGCTTGCAAAGCTTGTGATCAGCGGCAAAGCGGAAGCCCCGGATGAAGAGGCCGCAGTGGATCATTTCAACCTGCTTTGCGACGTAATGGAGCACCACGGATATTCCCATTATGAAATCTCAAACTTCGGTAAGGGAAACCTTGTGGCACGGCACAATGTAAGTTACTGGACCAATGAACCCTATCTGGGGCTGGGGCCTTCAGCACATTCCTATAACGGAACTGCAAGGCAATGGAACAAGGCGGATGTAAAGGGATACATGGCATCACTGAAGAACGGATTTCCGGATGCCGAAATGGAGACACTCACCCCGGATCAACAGTACAATGAATATGTGATGACCTCCCTGCGTACGATGTGGGGATGCAGCGCAGGGGTGGTCCGCGACCGTTTCGGCAAAGAGATGGAAAACCATCTGCTTGTTCATGCCACGCCCTGGATTGCGTCAGCGCATCTTATCCGGGAGGAGGATGTGCTGAAACTGACCCGCAGGGGGAAACTGTTTGCCGACCGGATCGCCTCGGACCTCTTTCAGGTGGAGGAATGATCACTGCCCGACAAGATTGACTTTCATCGATACAGGCTGATGGTCGGTGAACGCAAAGTTAACAGGTATCGTCTTGATTTCCAGCACCTCCACATTGGGGGATACCAGAAAAAAATCGATGAGTGTGGTTCGGGTTTCTCCTTTGGTATAGGGTTTATTGACGTCGCGATTGGTTGGTTGTGAGGGATCGTATATCCATTTCCATCCAGCGGGCATGATGGTGTCCGGTATCAGCGGGTCGATGGTTTTCACCGCATCACCGCTGCTGATCAGTTCCTGGTTGAAATCCGGGGGATTCTGATTCCAGTCGCCACCTGCAATGACATAGCTGCCTTTTTGAAATGCTTCCATTGCCACTTCCCGGAGCATTTCCAGCTGGATCAGTTTCGCTTCTCCCGTTTCATCAAAAGCTGAATGATGGGTATTGATCAGGGTGAATGACTTTCCGTTCACGGTCATTTCCGTCACCAGAAAACAACGGTGAAGCATGAACAACCGTGTGGGCCATGATTCATCAGGCGGAAAGGCATAACGTAGGGCTGTCCGTGGACATAAACGGCTTAAGGTCACCAGCCCGCTATGCACATCACCCATGGGATGAAGAAAAGGTAATGGTACAAACCTGACACGGTAATTCGGTGCAAAAAACACAAAGAACCCGGGCAGGGATCCCAGGATCCATTTCACCTGATTATCGTAATAGCTTCGTTTTGCACGTTGATCCACTTCCTGGAAAAGAAACAGGTCGGCTTCCCCCAGGGTTTTCAACCTGTCGGTGATGCCTTTTACATAACGGTCATAAAGTTCTTTATCCGGCCTGACCTTCTCTCCCCCTTCATAAAAAAAGTCCATCTCCTTTCCAAGTCCTCCATAGCCAACGTTCCAGGTGATCAGCGTCAGTGAATCACCCTGATACAGTGTATCATCACAGGGTTTTGGCACATCCATCGTTTCAACCGGGGGAGGGGAATACAGGGTAACCATTCCCCAGATGATCACAACTGCCAGATAAAGGATAATGAGGCCCACCGGGATCAGGATGATCCACAGGGTAATTTTAATCCATTCAGGCATGATGCATAATTTGTATAAAATTACATCATTCCTCCCAATACAGCCTGAATATTATTTTTTGTATTTTTACTCAACTTTAACATCCCAGCTTTATGCCTATCCTTGGATCTATCCTGAAAAAGACGATTGAGTTACGGAGTAGATTGCCAAAAGAAACCAGGCACCGGGATAGTTATGAAGAGCAGATACAGGTTCTGAGGAGGTTGCTGAAAAAAGCCCAGTTCACCCATTTTGGGGAATACTATGATTTCAACAATATCCTTCGGTCGGATGATATCGTAAGCGAATTCCGAAAGAAAATTCCCATCCATGATTATAATTCGATTTTCAAAAGCTGGTGGTATCGTGCACTAAACGGGGAAGCGTACGTTACCTGGCCGGGAAGAGTAAAATATTTTGCCTTGAGTTCGGGAACCTCAGAGGCATCGAGCAAGTACATACCGGTCACCAATGATATGGTCAGGGCCATACGAAAGATCAGTATCCGCCAGCTCCTGTCGCTGGTGCACTATGATTTTCCACCCGAGTTTTACGACAAGGGAGTGCTGATGCTGGGTGGCAGTACGCACCTGAATTATAACGGCACCTATTACGAGGGTGATCTATCCGGAATTACCGCCAGTGGGATCCCTTTCTGGTTCCAGCATTTCTATAAACCCGGCAAACGGATCGCCAAGGAAAAGGATTGGTCAACCAAGCTGGACGAAATTGTCAGAAACGCCATCAACTGGGATATCGGTGTCATTGTCGGCGTGCCGGCATGGTTGCAAATTCTGATGGAAAAAATCATTCAACATTATAAAGTAAAGACCATACATGACGTATGGCCCAATCTGTCGATTTTTGTTCATGGAGGAGTCTCCTTTGATCCCTATAAGAACGGTTTTGAAAAGCTGCTGGCTCATCCGCTGACCTATATGGAAACCTACCTGGCCAGCGAAGGATTCATAGCGTATCAGTCCTATCCCACCCCGCATTCGATGCAACTGGTCACTGACAACGGTCTGTTCTATGAATTCATACCGTTCAACGACCATAATGTTGACGAGCTGGGAAATCTGAGGGCCAATGCCGAAACCCTGACCCTGGCGGAAGTTAAGGAGGACGAGGAGTATGTGTTGTTGCTCAGCACCTGCGCGGGTGCATGGCGTTATGTGATCGGCGATACGATCAAATTCACATCCACCCGATGGTGTGAACTGGTGATCACCGGCCGTACCAAGCATTACCTGAATATCTGCGGAGAGCATCTTTCGCTGGAAAACATGAACAGGGCCATCAAGATGCTGGAGGATGACTGCCAGATCGAGGTTCGTGAATTTACGGTTACCCCGATCCAGTCAGGATCCCTGTTTGCACATAAATGGTATCTGGGGACCGATAGTCCGATCCGACCTGAAGTTGCTGCCAGGAAAATCGATGAATACCTTAAAGTTCTCAACGACGATTACCGGGTCGAACGCATTGCTGCCATCCGGGATGTAATTGTGGAAATCTATCCTTCAAGGGTCTTTTATGACTGGATGAAGATCTGCGGGAAAGAGGGAGCACAGAACAAATTTCCGCGTGTCCTGCGAAATGAACCCCTGATCAAATGGGAGAAATATCTGGATAGTTTAACCAAATAACCGGACAGGAATGTTCAACATTTTCATCCAGGGGGTCATACTTGGATTGCTGGTTTCCATCACTGCCGGGCCTTCCTTTATCACGATCATCCAGACAAGCCTTCAACGGGGTTTCAATATGGCATTTTTCATCTCCCTGGGCGTACTTTTTAGTGATGCAGCCCTGATAACCATCTGCTACCTTGGAGCCAGTATCATCATCAATAATCCTGAAAGTAAACTTTATATCGGCATGATCGGGGGAATCATTCTGGTCGCGTTCGGACTCTGGACATTCAACCGTAAGCCGGAGATACTGGTGCGCCGCAGTCCGAAATATAAAACCCCGACGAAAAGACCTGGCCCGCTTACCTATATTTTTAAGGGATTCTTCCTTAATTTCCTGAATCCTTTCATTCTGCTTTTCTGGTTTACGGCCATGAGCTGGGTCGCCTCCCGGGCTGAGGAAGGTAAACTGTTGATTTATACGCTTGTATTTTTCTGCGGCACCCTGGTGACGACGTTCTCACTTGATTTAATGAAAAGTTTCATTGGTAATAAAATCAGCCTGTATATCCGGCCCAGGGTCCTGCTCTGGATCAACCGGTTCGTGGGCATTGCACTGATCTTCTTTGGCATCTTTCTGATCGTGAAAGTCTCCATTGAATGGCTGTAAAAATGATCTTCATTTTTTAACATAAAACACCTTACATGAAATCACAAATTGCAAAAAAATGGTGGTTCCTGTTCATCATGGGATGCGTATTTATCCTGTTCGGGGGCATGCTAACCTTTTATCCGCGGGAAACTCCGCAGAAGATCTTCTTCCTGCTGGGATTGATCATTCTTCTTGGAGGTGTGATCATCCTGGGATTATCCCTGATGAACAAAAAGGACAACAAGGGTTGGGGAGGATTGATGGCTTTTGCCATCATAACCCTTGCAGTTGGCATTTTTATCATGGTAACCCCAAACCTGGCCCTGAAGGTTTTGATGATCCTGCTGGGTATCTGGGCACTGGTGGTGGGTATATACCAGTTGTATGGTTATTTCACCTCAGATAAAGACAGCAGGAAAGGCTCCCTGGGTCTTTCAATCGGCCTGATTGCCATCATTCTCGGACTCATTATGGTTTTCAGGCCATTCCCGACAAGGGTGTTCATGACCATAATAACGGGGATCATTTCGATTGTCGTTGGGGCCATGCTGGTTGGTACGTCATTCAAGGTTCGGAAAATATCCTCCCGGGCGTCCTAAACCCTGTCACTCAACTGGATATCCTTTATATTCAACTGGATTGACACATTGCCGTTCCAGTCGTTCTCCTCAATGTGATAACAGATGTCAAAGGGTACCCCTTTTTCAATGAATGGCAGCAGATCGCCCTGTTGAAAAGCAATGGCAGGATAGAAGAAACTGCGGATCTCCGGGTGGGCAACGGTCATTTTGATGTGATTCTTACCGACGATCCTTGCATAGCCGGTATCCGCAAGTCCATTGGTCTGAAACACCGGTTTCATGTTTCCCGGCCCAAATGGAGCAAACTGGCTCAGGATCCTGTAGAACTTGGGATGGATATCGTTGAGGTTGATTTTCAGGTCAATTTCAATCTCGGGCATCAGCATCTCTTCCGTGATGTGGGCACTCACATATTCTTCAAACTTTTCAATGAATTTTTCCAGGTTTTCCGTTTTGAGCGAAAGTCCTGCCGCATATTTATGCCCCCCGAAGTGTTCCAGCAGGTCACTGCATGCATCCACGGCGTCGTACACATCAAAATCCTTGATGGAACGTGCTGATCCTGTGATAAGGCCATTGGCTTTGGTCAGCACGATGGTCGGCCGGTAATAGGTATCGGTCAGGCGTGAAGCCACGATTCCCACCACGCCCTGATGCCATTCAGGATTATAAACGACCGTGGTTTTTTTATTTTTCAATTTTTCATCTGAGCCGATCATTTCCAGCGCGTGCAGGGTAGCCTGCAGGTCAAGGTTTCTGCGTTCAATATTGAATTCATTGATCTGTTCGGCAAGCTGTCCTGCTTTCACTTCGTCTTCCGATACCAGAAGGTCTACGGAGTTCCTCCCGCTTTCGATCCTGCCTGCTGCATTGATCCGGGGGCCAATGAGAAAAACAAGATCACTGATCGTCAGTTCTTTTGTAAAAATGAAATTGGAGGGATTGTCCTCATCCATCACTTTTCGGGTGACATTGCAGTGTTTTAAAATAGCTTCAAATGCCGGGCGGGGATCCGAATTGATCAGTTTCAGGCCGTAGTAAGCCAGGATACGGTTTTCCCCGGTAATGGGAACGATGTCGGCAGCTATGCTGACCACCACCAGATCCAGGTATTTCTCCAGCATGGAGAAGGGCAATTGATTATGAATGGAATACGCCTGAACCAGTTTAAAGGCAACCCCGCATCCGGATAGTTCCTTGTAGGGATAGGGACAATCATCGCGTTTGGGATCCAGAACAGCAGCTGCTTCAGGGAGGCTGTCATCCGGACGGTGATGATCGCCGATGATAAAATCGACACCCCTGTCGTGTGCGTAGCGGATCTTTTCAATGGCTTTTATACCGCAATCCAGGGCTATGACCAACTTAAAGCCTTGATCCGCAGCATAATCGATACCCTGGATGGAAACGCCATACCCCTCTGAATAGCGGTCAGGAATGTAATAATCAACCCGGGGGGTAAACTGCTTCAGAAATGTGTAGACCAAGGCCACCGCAGTGGTGCCGTCCACATCATAGTCACCATAGATCAGGATCGGTTCTTCCCTGCGTATGGCATCCTCTATTCTCTCCACCGCCTTATCCATGTCCCTCATCAGGAAGGGATTATGCAGCCGGTTAAGCTCCGGTCGAAAAAACTCCCGGGCATCCTCATAAGTATAAATACCTCGCTGTACAAGGAGGGTGGCAATGCTATGGTCAACATTAAGCGCCTGCGCGAGGTTGTTAACCATTTCAAAATCAACCGCTTTATTGAGTACCCAGCGTTTTTTCATGCAATCCTTTGATCAGGTAAAATTAAATCAATTTTCGTCACCTTATTAAGAAATATTATTCATAATGGCCATACCCGGCAAAGGAAAATCCAGAGGCTTTCCCAATTCTTAATCCATTTTACGTGTATTTGTTACCCTGCTATGGCAAATTTTTCTGAATTTCTTGTAAGTTTGAAGCATGATCACACCATGGATGCATCGTAAAGGATTTGTGTGGCTATCCGATATCCGTTTCTGGATTGCCCTTTTCTTCCTGTTGAGGTTATACGGCATCACGCTGCCTCCGGCTGAAGTCGGCCATGCCTGGCGCCAGGTCACGGTCAATATGGTCGCACGCAATTTCCTGGAAACCAGCCCCGATATCTTTTTGCCCCGTGTGGACTTTGCCGGCGAGAAATCAGGAATTACCGGCATGGAATTCCCCCTGCTCAACTACCTGATCTACCTGGTATCGCTGGTGGCGGGATTCGATCACTGGTATGGCCGTATCATTAACCTGATCATCAGCTCTCTGGGAGTCTGGTTCTTCTTTCTTTTGCTGCGCAAATCGCTGGGCGAATCCGTCGCATTCTTCTCTACCCTGGTGTTGCTGAGTTCCATCTGGCTCAATTACGCAAGGAAGATCATGCCCGATACGTTCAGCATGTCGCTGGTCTTCATGGGCTTATACGCCGGGATTGTGTATCTGGAACGTGGCAGGTGGCTGCATCTGGCAGCATCCGGCATACTGATCTGCCTGGGGATATTGTCAAAACTACCCTCCCTCTGCATGATGCCCGTGATGATATTCCCGCTCCTGGATCGCACCCTGCCACCCAGGCGAAAATGGAGCATGCTGGCAGTGCTTGCAGTGGATGCTTCTCTGGTATCGGTGTGGTACTTCTACTGGGTGCCCTATCTGGTCAACGAATATGGATTCTGGCATTTCTACATGGGCAATTCCTTCGCCCAGGGATGGAATGAAATCCTTGACAACCTGCCGGATACAGCCAGGAAATTTTATTTTTCATCCCTGTACTCCTATGTGGGTTTTGCAGCATTTCTGGCAGGCATTTGCCTTGCATTCATCAGGAAAGAAAAAAAGATCACCCATGTCTTTATGCTGCTGACTGCTGTTTTCATCATTTTCATCATCAAGGCCGGGTATAATTTTCCCCATCACAATTATTACATTATCCCTTATGTTCCGGTGATGGCCATGGCCACAGGTTACCTGATCAGCCAGATGAAAAAGGCGTGGATTAGATTCTCCCTGGTGGCGGTGATCATGCTGGAGGGGATCATCAATCAGCAGCATGATTTCAGGATCAAGCCCGACAACAGGTACCTGCTTGATTTGGAAGCCCATGCCGACCGGGTGAGCCGGCGCGATGACCTGATCGTGATCAATGGTGGGATTAGCCCGGTGGACATCTATTTCACCCATCGTAAAGGATGGACCTGCCAGAATGAAGATCTTTTCCATGGTAAGACGCTGGAAGAGGTTTCCGCAAAAGGATGCAGGTACTTTTTCCTGAACAGGCACAGAGTGAAAGGTGATGAGCCAGGGATTCCGTACCGGATCGTCTTCGAAAACGCCGATCTGCGGATTTATGATCTTCGGGCGCCGGATGATTAGAAGGTGGAACGCATGGCTTTGACCGGATCCAGTCGTGCGGCCGTATAGGCCGGAATGAATCCGAAGATCAGACCGATCCCGCCGGATACCAGCACCGCAATCAGGACATTTCCCCCGGTCAGGATTAATTCCATTCCGATGGGTTTTTCGGCGATCAGTGTGCCAATGTAAACCAGCAGCAATCCCAGAAGTCCGCCAAAGAGCGACAGGAAGACGGCTTCAAAAATGAACTGGAGCAGGATGAAATATCTTTTTGCCCCCAGTGATTTCTGTATCCCGATCTGGCTGGTCCTTTCCTTGACCGAAACAAACATGATATTGGCGATGCCAAATCCTCCGACCAGCAGTGCAAAGCCCCCGATGATCCAGCCAACAATGCTGATCACGCCAAAGATCTTATCTAAAAAGGCGGTTAGCTGGCTGATCTCTCCGATCTCAAAATTATCTTCTGCGGAAGGCTTCAGCTTCCGGACGGAACGCATGACCCCGATGAGTTCATCCTTCAGCTCATTGGTAGTAACATTCGGCCGGGCCTTGACCATGATCGTCATTCCAATTTCATTCGTATTCACATAATTCCGGGCAAAATTGATCGGGAGCAGAATCTGGGTATCATGGCTGTTGCCGAAATTATCACTGCCTTCTTTTGCGATCACACCGATCACTTCCACTTTGCTACCCATCACTTTGATATCTTTTCCAATGGGATCCAGGTTTTCGAAAAGATTTTCCGCAATTTCATGGCCTATGACGGTCACCGGTTTTCCGCTGGCGGATTCAATGGGAGTAAAATAGCGGCCGTCGGCCAGTTCAAAGAAGATCACCTTATCATAATCCTGTGAAACGGCATGCACAGTGGCATTCTCCACATAGTTACCCTGGTATTTGATGGTCCGCGAAATGGCAAAGTCGATGGCGGAAGCCTCAGCAGCCTGGGTTCTTCGCTGGACCTCTTTGAGGTCACTGATCGAAGGTTCCGGCCGGTTCCAGTATTTCCACCAGGGCATATTGGCATCTCCGATCAGGGGCCATTTGGTGACGAACAGCACATCATTGCCCAGGGTCGAAAGATTGCTCCTGATGGCGATTTCCATGGAATCGAAAACCGTGAACACGGAAATGATCGAAAAAATGCCGATGGTAATCCCACTCAGCGAGAGAATGGTCCTGACCTTATTGACCGCGATTGCATTGATTGCAAACCAGAAACTTTCGACCAGCAGTTTTAAAAAAAGCATTGCAGTGAATTGAATGGAGGTGTAAAGATAGAATATTATTAAATTTTTAACGGAGATTTCATTGTTTTATGCCCTGATATTTAATAACATTGCAAACTTTTTCAGTATCAGGGCTCTGCTGTCATGATCGGAATCGGGTTCGCCCTGCGGATGGGGAGGTTATTTTTTCGGTATGGAAGATAGTAAAACGATCAAAACTGCCCTTATATCAGTCTATTCCAAGGATAGGCTGGAGGATATCGTACGTGCACTGGAAAAACATGATGTGAGAATCTATTCGACCGGGGGAACGTACGATTTCATTCAAAAGCTGGGAATAAAGGCCGAAACGGTCGAATCACTCACCTCCTATCCGGGTATTCTGGGTGACAGGGTAAAAACGCTCCATCCGAAGGTTTTCGGAGGGATACTGGGGCGCCGGGATCATTATGAGGACCGCATGCAGATGGTCTTTTACCAGATCCCTTCGATCGATCTGGTGGTGGTTGATCTTTATCCGTTTGAGGAGACCATACGCACAACGGATGATGAGGATCAGATCATTGAGAAGATCGATATCGGCGGCATTGCTCTGATCCGTGCTGCCGCTAAGAATTATCATGATGTTGTGGTGGTTCCATCGGCCGATCTTTACACTGTATTCCTCGATCTTTATTCAAAACATCAGGGGGCACTCACCCTGGAAGAAAGGAAATGGTTTGCCAGCCAGGCATTTAACGTCAGTTCTCATTATGATACCATCATCTATAACCATTTCCGGCATGGTCAGGGGATTTCTTTCAAACAAAGCATTCTTCAGGCCCATCCGCTTCGTTATGGTGAGAATCCGCACCAGGACGGCATTTTTTATGGTCATCCTGATGAAGTATTCAAACAATTGCACGGAAAAGCGATCTCGTACAATAACATCGGAGACATGGACGCCGCCATTCACCTGATCGGTGAATTCGATGAGCCCACCTTTGCCATCCTCAAGCACAACAATGCCTGTGGGCTGGCCAGCCGTGCCGATCTGACTAAGGCCTGGAAGGATGCACTGGCAGGAGATCCGGTTTCTGCCTTCGGAGGTGTGCTGGTTACCAACGCACCGGTAGGTCTGGCCTGTGCACAGGAAATCCATTCCCTCTTCTTTGAGATCATCCTGGCTCCTGAGTATGAAAAAGAAGCGCTGGAGATACTTGAGGCAAAGAAAAATAGAATAATTTTGCAGCTGCAGCACGTTTGTCTGCCTGATCGTACCTTTCGATCCGCATTAAACGGAGTCATCGAACAGTCGAAAGACCTCAAGACCGAGAAAGTGCCGGATATGAAGCCGGTCACGCTTGATGTGCCTACCGGACAGGAACTGGAAGACCTGGTTTTTGCGAACAAGATCGTCAAACATTCCCGCTCGAATGCTATCGTACTGGCAAAGAACAAACAGTTGCTGGGCAGTGGGACAGGGCAGACCTCACGGGTGGATGCACTGAAACAGGCCATTGCCAAAGCCAGTGCAAATGGGTTTGATCTCCGGGGAGCCGTACTGGCATCGGATGCCTTTTTCCCGTTTGCCGACTCGGTTGAGATCGCACATAACGCCGGAATCAGGGCCATTGTCCAACCCGGCGGATCGGTCAGGGATCAGGATTCAATCGACTTCTGCAATGCCCATCAGGTGGCTATGGTTTTTACTGGGATCAGACATTTTAAACATTAAATAACGGGATTATCCTATGGGACTTTTATCATTTTTGACCAAAGAAATTGCAATCGATCTGGGGACAGCCAATACGATCATCATTTACAACGACAAAGTGGTTGTGGATGAACCCTCTATTGTGGCGTTGGAAAGAAGCACGAACAAGATTCTCGCTGTCGGGAAAAAGGCAATGATGATGCATGGCAAAACGCATGAAAATATCCGGACGATCCGCCCACTGCGGGATGGTGTGATCGCTGATTTTCAAGTAGCTGAGTACATGATACGGGAATTGATCAAGATGATTGGCTTTACCAATTCCCTTTTTCCGCCGGCGCTTAAGATGGTCATCTGTATCCCCTCGGGGATCACGGAAGTGGAAGAAAGGGCTGTGAAAGATTCAGCTGAACAGGCCGGGGCAAAGGAAGTCAGGCTGATCCACGAACCCATGGCAGCGGCGATCGGGATCGGAATCGATGTACTGGAGCCTACCGGGAATATGGTCATTGATATCGGAGGCGGAACCACCGAAATTGCTGTGATCGCCCTGGGTGGAATTGTAAACAATAAATCCATCCGTATCGCCGGTGACGATATGAATGGCGATATCGAAGAATATATGCGGAAACAGCATAACATCAACATCGGGGAACGGACCGCCGAACGCATCAAGATCGAAGTAGGCGCAGCCATGACCGAAATCGATAACCCACCCGATGACTTTGCAGTCCACGGACGCGACATGCTCTCGGGTATACCCAAGGAGATCACGGTCAACTATTCTGAAATTGCCCATGCACTGGATAAATCCATTTCCAAGATCGAAGCGGCTGTTTTGAATGCACTGGAAATGACTCCCCCTGAACTTTCAGCCGATATTTATCGGACGGGTATTTACATGGCAGGAGGTGGATCATTGCTCAGGGGTATCGATAAAAGAATACAGCAAAAAACCAAACTACCGGTACACGTTGCCGACGACCCATTAAGGGCCGTGGCAAGAGGTACAGGCATCGCACTGAAGAACTTTAATAAGTTCCCGTTCCTTATTAAGTAATCTTTCTCATGCGGAACCTGTTTGCATTCCTTTTAAAAAACAATTTTCTCTTTCTCTTCCTGATCCTGGAAATCATCTCCATTATCCTGATTTCCAATCATTCGTACTACCAGCGCTCGGTCATTGTCCATTCGACTAACCAGGTTACCGGAACCATCAATCGTTCGTTTCACTCAATCGTGAACTATTTTTTACTTAAAAAAGTGAATCAGGATCTTGCCCAAGAGAATGCCATCCTGCGATCCATTCTCAGCGATTCGCTCAGTATCGGAGAAATAAAGGAAGTCGTGGTCAAAGATACTATTTACGGACAGATCTACCAGTATGTCCCCGCCAGGGTAGTGAGCAACACGGTGAATAAAGCCAACAACTTCATCATGCTGAACCTGGGTATCCTGCAGGGGATCAAAAAAGATATGGCGGTGATCGCCCCGGATGGCATTGTAGGGATCGTAAAAGAAGTCTCCCGGAATTTTAGCACCGTTTTACCTGTTTTACACAGCCAGACCAAAATCAGTGCAAAGATCAAAAGAACGAACCAGCTTGGAACCGTTGTGTGGGACGGGCTCAATTTCAGACACGGAACCCTGGCCGATGTCCCCACGCATTCCATCGTGGTGATCGGGGATACGGTGATCACCAGTGGAATGTCACAGATCTTCCCCGAAGGGATCATGATTGGAACGGTCAGCGACATTGATATGGACGAAGGAGATAATTTTTACACGCTGCGGATCGATTTTTCAGTGGACTATAACAGCCTCGGCCATGTCTATATCGTCAGGAGCTTTCACGAAGCAGAGCAGACCAGATTGCGGGAAGTAACCGGAATGGAGGCAGTGCAATGACAGCACGAAACATCATACGATTCATTATACTGGTACTGCTCCAGGTCTTTATCCTGAACAACATCAATTTCAGGGGTTACCTGGATCCCTATCTCTATGTACTGTTCATCCTGTTGCTGCCCTTTGAGACGCCCGGATGGATCCTTCTCCTGTCATCCTTTCTGATCGGATTTTTTGTCGATCTTTTTTCTCACACACTGGGAATGAATGCGGCCGCTTCTGTCTTTATGGCTTTCATGAGACCATCGGTCATCCGGCTGCTGTCGTCCGGCAGGGAATACGATTCGTCGGTGCCACCCGGTATCAGTGGCCAGGGATTCCAGTGGTTTCTGTCCTATTCCCTGATCCTGATCTTCATGCATCACGCAGTCCTGTTCCTGCTGGAAGCATTCGGATTCCATGATTTTCTCACAACCCTCTACCGTATCGTGGTCAATACCGTCTTTACGACCCTGTTGGTCTTGCTGAGTCAGTTCCTGTATATTAAGCGAAAATAATTGCTTATTTGATCACCTTTTCCCACCCTATTTTTTTCATATTCCGATAGATGAGCATTCCGCAGAGAATCGCTCCAAGCGCATAGAGAGCTGCAGGAAGGTAGGCTTTGAAAATGAGTTGCCCTATGCCAAAGAGCAGGAATAAAACCAGGCCACATCCGGCTAACCAGTTCATAAACAATTTATTAAAACCTGTATCACCCTGAATATCCGGCAATTCCCGGGCAATCCTTGTCCAGCCTGCACCTCCCGGATGAACCCTTCTGAAAAAATCCTTTAGTTTTTCATCGGAAGAGGGCCGGGTCAGAAAGGTGACCACCACCCAGACAAGTGTTGACCAGAGAACGATGATCATCAGTGTGGATTCGTAGTCCATCCCTCTGGCTTTCAGGAACGGGTAAATGGCATACGGGGCGATCATGGCCGCAATTTCCGACCAGGCGTTGATTCGCCACCAGAACCACCTGAGAATCAGCACCAGGCCGATACCTCCGCTGCAGGCAAGAATGAATTTCCACGCATCGCTGATCCGGGTAAACTGGGTGGTCACGATCAGGGAAAACAGGACCAATACGAAGGTGGTAATGCGCGATACTTTGACATAATATTTTTCGGAGGCACCCGGTTTGATATAGGGGCGAAAAAGATCGTTAATGATATAGGATGTGCCCCATACCGTTTGTGAAGCCAGTGTCGACATATAGGCAGCCAGAAAGGCTGCCATCAGTAATCCCTGGAGCCCTGCAGGCAGGAGATCCCGGATGACCATGACGTAAGTGGCTCCTTTATCGGCTTCATTGGGATACAGCACCAGGGCCACCAGCCCTACAATGATCCATGGCCAGGGGCGAAGCGCAAAATGGGCGATCTGAAACCACAGCGTGGCCAACAGGGAATGTTTTTCATTTTTTGCCGACATCATCCGCTGTGCAACATACCCACCTCCGCCGGGTTCAGCACCCGGATACCAGCTTGCCCACCACTGAACTCCCAGATAGGCAATGAATGCCACCACACCCATCTTCAGCACGCCACCCGCTGTGCCTCCGGCATCCTGTGCCTTTTCCAGTGCCGGCGTAAATTTGAACAACCACTCGGGCAACTGTGCCTTCAGCCCCTCTATTCCACCAATTTGTGGTGCTTTTATGGCAAAGACGGCCAAAACGATACATCCCGTCATGGCCATGAGGAATTGAAAGGAATCCGTGAACGATACACCCCACAAACCCGATATGGAGGAATACACGGCCACAAACAACATAATGCATCCCACCACTAGCAAATGCGAGGTAAGCGTGATCCCCAGAAAATTCACCTGAGAGATGCCGAAAAACAACAGATCCGGGAACATTACCTGAAGGATCTTCACCATGGCCAGGTTGACCCAGGCGATGACGATCATGTTCATAAAGATACCGATATAAATTGCCCGGAAGCCACGCAGGAAATCGGCAGCTTTCCCTGAATACCGGATAGAAACAAACTCGCAATCCGTCAGGATCCCGGCGCGTCTCCACAACCGGGCAAAAAAGAACACGGTGAGCATCCCTCCGAGCAACATATTCCACCAGAGCCAGTTACCGGCGATCCCATTCTGAGCCACCAGCTCGGTGACCGCCAAAGGCGTGTCAGCAGCAAAGGTTGTTGCCACCATGCTCGTTCCGGCAATATACCAGGGAAGGTTCCTGCCGGTCAGGAAAAAATCGCTGGTGCTCCTGCTCGCCCTTTTCGACAAAAAGATCCCGATCGAAATACTTACCAGAAAATAGATCCCGATGATCAACCAGTCAATACCCGCTAAAAACATGTCCGATATCCTCCCTGTGATTATTTTTAGCGAATTAAGGTAATTTCCCTGAGATTATTCCTATACTTTTGCACATCTTTTAACTTACAGGTATTTACAGATGAAAAAATTATCGCTGGTCATTCTGCTGCTGGCGCTCATCACAGCCTGCACCACCAACAAAAAAGAAGGATATACGATTGAAGGATCGATCCGGGGTCTGCCGGATGATCTGGTACTCCTTCAGATTCGCCAGGGGGGAACCTGGATAACGATGGATTCGGTTCATGCATCCGGGGGAAACTTTACCCTGGATGGCAAGGTTGATTTACCGACGTTTATGTACCTCCGCTTCAGGGGTGCCTCAGGCAGTGTGCCTGTCTTTGTTGAGAATGCATCCATTTCTGTCGTCGGTTCAGCCGACAGCCTGGATCAGGTGAAGATCACAGGTTCAAAGAGCAACGATGAGTATACCGCTTTCAATGTATCCAGGGAAGCGGTTTATCGGCAGTACGAAGAACTTTCCGAAAAATACCGCGTGGCGGATTCAGCCGGTGACCGGGAACAGATGAAGGCCCTGGAGGAAGAGTTCAAATTACTGGATGTAAAGGAAAAGCAGAGTATGATGGATTTTATCGCTGATCACCCTTCTTCTGTGGTAGCAGCTTATGTTGCCCGTATCAATGCTTCAATGCTTGAAGTGGAGGACCTGGAAAAAATAACCGGCCTCCTTTCCCCTGTACTGGATTCTTCCCGGTATGTTACCGATCTGAAGGAACGGTTGGTCATACTGAAAAAAGTGGCTGTGGGACAGCCTGCTCCTGATTTTACCATGGCGGATACCTCCGGTAATCCGGTGTCGCTGTCGTTGCTGAAAGGTAAGACCGTGCTGGTTGATTTCTGGGCTTCCTGGTGCAAGCCCTGCCGCACCGAAAATCCAAACGTGGTGGCATGTTACCGTGAATTCCATTCACTGGGCTTTGAAGTGCTTGGCGTCTCCCTCGACCGGAACAGGGAAGACTGGCTACAGGCCATTGCAGAAGACACACTGACCTGGACTCATGTCTCGGATCTTAAATTCTGGGATAATGCCGCCGGGAAACTTTACGGCATCAATGCCATTCCATCAAACATCCTGCTGGATCCCGGGCAGATCATCATTGCGAAAAACCTTCGCGGCGATGATCTACGGACGAGATTGGAGAATATTTTCTCAGAATAAACTTCGCAAATCCCAAATTCCAGGGTCCAAAGCCCAAATAAATCCCAAATTCCAAAATACAAATTCCAGGCAAATCCCAAGCTTCAAATTTCAGCACATTGTCAAGGTTTTGGAATTTGGATCTTGAAATTTGTTTGGAATTTGGTGCTTGGGATTTGGAATTTGGGCTGTCTCAGCCTTTCAGCGTCATTTCCCGTATCAGATGCTTCGCACCTGCATACTTGTCGATGATGAACAGCACATACCGTATGTCCACGCTGATGGTGCGCTGCAGGGCTGGTTCGAACGCAATATCTCCACTCATGGCTTCCCAGTTGCCATCGAATGCGATACCGATCAGTTCACCATCCCCATTGATCACGGGGCTGCCTGAATTTCCACCTGTGATATCGGTGTTCGTCAGAAAACAAACGTACATTTTCCCCTTCTGGGAATAGATTCCAAAATCTTTCTTGGCGTAAAGCTCTTTCAGCTTTTCCGGCACGATGAACTCTTCATTGGATGGATCCTCTTTTTCCATGACTCCTTCCAGTGTCGTATAATATTCATAGTGAACCGCATCCGCAGGAAAATAATCCAGCACCTGGCCATAGGTCAGACGCATGGTGCTGTTGGCATCCGGATAGAAAACCTTGTCAGGCGACATCTCACGCAATCCGGCAATAAAGAGCCGTTTGGCTCGGTCAATCTGGGATCCGGTTTCCCCCATCAATCCATTCATCATCATCAGACCCTGATAAACCGATAGGGTTGTCTGGTAGGCCAGGTCTTTCTGGAATTTCTTCAGGCTTGGTTTGGACAGAAATGCATCATAATTGGCCTTTGTGGTAAATATGGAAGAGGCGAACACATCCTGTGCAAATGCATGAAAATCATTCTTGTATTTAGGGGTGATGATCCGGGCAAACACATCAGGCATCAGTTCTGCCGGGATATTTTCATAGATCATTTTCAGGGCTTCGGCATAGAGTTTCTGTTCGGTTGCGGGATCATAGTCCTTGAAATGTTCCTCGGAGCGGGCATAAAAGGAAGCCAGGTCATCCTGGGAAACGTTCTTGTTGGTTAGTATACCTTCCAGTCCCATGTTCTGCAGCGGAAACATCATGGCAGAGGAGGCAAAAAGAGGCATCTGGTAGTACCAAACCGCTTTCTGGATCTTTTTTTCTTTCAGGAAGTTGTATCCTTCCTTCAGATCCTTGATCACGTTACCATATTTCGCCATTCGGGATGGATCGGCATTCACCCATTGTTCAAACTGATCCTCAAGGGCTTTTTTCTGATCCATTACCCTGAGCCGTTTCAGTCCGCGGGTTTCGCCGATCTTATTTTTCCAGAAATTGGCCAGGTTTGCGTACCGGGATGCATACTGGATATTGACGGTCTTACTGGCATCCATCTGTTCCTTCATCAAGGGCAGCATGATATTACCGGCATGAATGATGGCCGGGTTCTGGTCCTCCAGCGTCAGTTCGATACCATACGAGGTCCGGTAACGATCCGTTTGCCCGGGGTATCCCCAGATCATGGTAAAGTCGTTTTCCTTGTAACCCTTCACGGATACCGGAAGATGGTAAGGGGCTTTGAAGGGAATGTTCTCCTTGGCGTAGGGTGCCGGGCTGCCATCCGGTGCGGTATAGACACGGAACATGCTGAAATCGCCCGTGTGCCGCGGCCACATCCAGTTATCCGTATCCCCGCCGAATTTTCCGATGGCAGAAGGGGGTGCGCCCACAAGACGTACATCCATATAAGTCTGGTAAACAAACAGATAGAATTCATTCCCCTCAAAAAAATCAACGACCTGAACGTCATATTTGCCATCCTCCGATACCTCCTGCTCCAGCTTTTCCATAGACTCTCCAATCGCATTCTGGCGATCTACTTCTGTCATGTCCTCCGTGACACCCTCAAGTACTTTACCGGTGACATCCTCCATACGGATGAAAAAAGTCGCGGTCAGCCCTTCGTTAGGCAATTCCTCTTCCCGGGTCATGGCCCAGAATCCATCGGTCAGGTAATCATGATCTATGGAGCTGTGGGATTGAATGGCGTCATACCCGCAGTGATGGTTGGTCAGCAGCAAGCCTTCCGGTGATACCACCTCGGCGGTGCAGAAGCCTCCCAGGTTCACGATCGCATCCTTCATGCTGGAATGATTGATACTGTAGATCTCTTCTGCGGTCAGCCTGAGTCCGAGCTTCTGCATCTCATCGTAATTCAGCTGCTCAACAAAAATGGGCAGCCACATCCCCTCATCGGGGGGATTGCCGGCAGATACATTGCTGCACAATGCCAGGGCAATCAGAAATAGGTACATTGTTTTTTTCATAGAAGACATTTTCAAATTGTTAAATTGCTAAACTGTTTGACTGTTAACTGTTGACTGTTGACTGCTGACTGTTGACTGTTGACTGCTGACTGCTGACTGCTGACTAACTACTCAAGCCCTACAACCGCCTTCCCCTGGTTAAATACGATATCGACGGGAATGTTTGAGCTGTTCAGCCGGTCAAGGTCAGCCTGAAGCTGGGGCATGATCACTCCCTTTTCGGATATCCATTGCTTTGCCAGGTCGTAATTGCCATCTCCCTGAACGTGCATGATGTCCTGGACAGAAGAGATCATGGCTTCTTTCATTTTTTCAAGATCCACCGTATAGTAGCCCTGATCACTCCGGGTAAACACTCCCCTCTCCTCAAAATAATTGAACCGCATCATATTGGCTTTTCCGTGCGCGCTGGCAGCTCCAAAACGGCTGGAGCGGAAAATGCCGGCAAAAAAGGTAATGTAGTTCTCCTTCAGGGCCTCTTCCGTGATCTCACCCATTTCGTACAGTTTCGTTACCAGGTACAGGCCCATGATATCCGCCTTCCCTTCCTCCAGTGCCGAATATTGTTCCTTCAGGGCACTTCTGACGGTTCCCTTCCCGTTGATGGTATTTTTAATTCCAATACCATGGGCCACTTCATGGAACATCGTATTGCTGAAAAACGCATCGAAGGTCACGTATTTCTGTTGACCGGGATCGATCATCATTTGGGTGATAGGTACCATAATCTTATCAAACTTGGCGCGCATGGCATTTTTCAGTTGCAGCTTACGGCTGCCCGCCTGAAGTTGTACCTGCTCATCGTTGGGCAGGTTGATGGCGATGGTCTTGCTGCCGGAATTGCAGTCGCCCGCGTAAAAAATGACATCATAGGCATTCAGGTCAGCGTCTGTCCCGGGGGTTTCCTGTTTGTATACCTCTTCAACCGGCAATCCTTTCTGCATGTCGGGCAGCATCGCCGCATATTTGGCCAGGCGCTGGCTCCACAGGTTATCCTTGATCAACACGAACGATTCAAAGGCAGCCTTGTAGCCAAACAATCCATCTTCGTAATTTTCGATCGGACCCACGACAAAGTCAATATTCGAATCCTTCATCTCCAGCCATGCAAAATCACTGGCCTGATAATCATCCGTCAGCAGGGACTTTGCCCGGATGGTGAGATAATTTTTCAAACCTTCATTTTCAGCAAGTCCGGCCGCCTGGTTCATCAGACCAGCAGCCTGCTGGATTTTTGAAGCATAGGCATCATGGTACCAGACACTTCGAAGGGTTCCGTCTTCATCTCTGCGGATCAGGGTATACAGGCTGGTCTTTGTCGAATCATCGAAGGCTTCAAACTCCTCTTTGGTCATATCCACCGGGTAGAAGTTGGCGCCCGCAGGTTTTTCACTGATGCCCCCAATGAAGGAGCGGTTGTTGTCGAGGCGGTCCCAGGGACCATAATTGATCTCTGCAAATGCACGCGTGTTTTGATCCGCAATCTTACCCAGAAAAGCTTCCCTGTTTCCCAGAGTCTGTTGCCAGTACAGTTCGTCCATGATCTGAGCCACGTCGAACAGCAACGGGAGGATCTGTTTTTCTTTTGCGCTGAGGTGGCTGATATCTGCTGTCAGGTCCACCGGGGCATAGATGGCCAGGCGTGCATCCACCTGAGCCTGTGAGGAAGGACTAAAGGTTGCCAGTTGCGGCAGAATCCCCGGATAATTATTTTCTTTCTGGTCTTCGGTCATAACGGATTTTGTTGTGCAGGCTGCAAGGAACAGCACGACTGTCGTAATCCCTGCGAATGTGAGTCTTTTCATGATGGTCATTTTTAATACGGGCAAAATTAGTCAATCTTCCCATAATTCAAAGCAGGATACGTATCTTTGTCCCTCAACTTCAGTGAATTTATGAAAGATGTCAGTGAGATACGGGTACGGTTTGCACCAAGTCCGACCGGACCGCTGCATATCGGGGGTGTGCGGACAGCCCTGTATAATTATCTTTTAGCCAGGCAGAAGAAGGGAAAGTTCATCCTGCGCATTGAAGATACGGACCAGGGACGATTCGTACCCGGTGCAGAGGATTACATCATTGAATCGCTCCATTGGATCGGGTTGCGTTTTGATGAGGGCATCCGCGAGAGCGGACCGTACGCTCCTTACCGGCAGTCGGACCGGCAGGCCATCTACCGGGAGTATGCTGAGCAGCTCATTGTATCCGGGAACGCCTATTATGCATTTGATACGCCTGAGGAACTGGAGGCGATGCGGAAAAAGCTGGAAAGCGAAAGAGCGGTCAATACCAGTTACAGTTATCTCTCCCGTATGTCGATGACCAATTCGCTGACGCTATCGCAGGAGGAGGTCGCCGAAAGAATCCGCGCGGGTCAGCCGTACGTCATCCGTTTCAGGATCCCTGCTGACCAGGAGGTGAGGGTGTATGATCTGATCCGCGACTGGATCGTGGTTCATTCATCCACCATGGACGATAAGGTCCTCTTTAAGTCCGACGGTATGCCCACATACCACCTGGCCAATGTGGTGGATGATCATCTGATGAAGATCACCCATGTGATCCGCGGAGAGGAGTGGCTGCCCTCGCTGCCTCTGCATGCTCTGCTGTACAGGGCGTTCGGATGGGAGGAACCGGAATTTGCCCACCTGCCGTTGTTGCTCAAGCCCGACGGTAAAGGAAAGCTTTCCAAGCGCGATGGCGACCGGCTGGGATTTCCTGTATTTCCATTGCAATGGAAAGATCCGTTCACGGGAGATATCTCCACGGGTTACCGTGAATCGGGTTACTTCCCCGAAGCCTTTGTCAACATGCTGGCCTTCCTGGGATGGAATCCCGGGACGGAGCAGGAAATGTTTTCGATGGATGAGCTTATTGAGGCTTTTTCCATAGAGAGGGTGGGCAAGTCCGGATCCCGATTTGATCCGGAGAAGGCAAAATGGTACAACCGGCAGTATTTGCAGCGTCAACCGGCAGAAGTGCTGGTGCAGCTGTTTCGTCCTGTGCTCGAAGCAAAAGGTGTTCGGGCGGATGAAACCCTGATCCGGAAAGTGGTGGAAATGGTCAGGGAGCGCGTTGATTTTGTCAGGGACATATGGGATCAGTCGTGGTTCTTTTTCAAAGCTCCGGAAAGCTACGATCAGGAGGTGGTCAGGAAACGCTGGAAGCAAGAAACGCCTGCGATGATGACAGAGGCTGCTTCCCTGCTGAAAGACCTTGAACCTTTTACATCGCCAGTCCTTGAAGCGAGGCTGAAAGAGTGGATGGAGCAGAAAGGGTATGGCACGGGGCAGGTGATGAATGCGCTGCGGCTGTGCCTGGTCGGTGCCGGCATCGGGCCGCACCTGACGGAGATTATGGAGACCATTGGGAAAGAGGAGACGATAAAGAGGATCCTTAGAGGAGTTGATGCTCTTAACGGATCTTAAAATTCCAAATCCCAGGACCCAAATTCCAAGCAAATTCCAAAATCCAGGACCCAAATTCCAGAAAATTGTAGGGTCAAAATTCCATACCAGGACAGGAATGATTCACAACAAAGTCTGACTTGGTCCGCTCTTTAGAGTGAGAAGTCAAAAGGCCTCACATTACAGATTAATAGCAGGAATCAGTCAATATTACGGTTTTAACCAGTTGCTCTGAGGTTTGACAATTAATCGTGCGTTGTTATATGCCATCTTCAGAGTCAGACAGGTTCTTGCTGTATAGGTTTTGTCATTGAGCTTATGGACGACGAGAGCTACATCTGGGTTGGATGAACCAGAAGTAAAGTAAAGGGGTAAAAGAAGCTGGATTTTACCATCGTAATATTGCGGTACGGCAATTTTATAATTTGTTCTGACTTTCTTTTTTATTTCATCAATAGAGCCCATCAATTGCCTTCGAAGTTCTGAATCATCAGCCTTTTGCAAATGAGTGGGGAATCTGGCGATATTATCCCGGATTATATGATCAATGTCCGGAATTAAATCACTTTTGGGATTAAATAGTTCGGAAATAAATGGATGCTTTGCCATGAAATTCCTTATCTGTAACCGTAAATAAAAAAATAAGAGCCGTCAACAAATCCGGACGGCTCTTTTTATATCCTTGAAGTATATTTTAATTTTTGCAGTTAGACCTGCAACCATCTTTATGTCTAAAAAGTAATGCAAATATACACAATAATAAAATTAATTACCGCTTTTGATAGTTTTTTAAATATAACCTTCTTCAAGTAATCAGATTTAATGGCTTCGAAATAATTCCAATTTAACGTTCACTCTTTTTAAGATCTATCTAAAAAGGACTTTGTATCCAAGGTAAAGAACCTCAATATTGTCCAGATCAATCACTTTAAATTTTTGATTCTGGCTCCCCAAAGATTTTAATGTATGCCCTTTCTAGCTGTACATCATTGTTATTTTTACTTTTGAAAAGTGATATGCTCTTTAACTGAAATACTGGTATACTTTTCAATTGAAATTTACATTTCTGCCAAAGTTTGACTAAGGTTATATTCTGCTAGTAGGACTTGACATTATTAAAAGAGCTCTTTTAAAATAGACTGTTTTGGAATTTAATCTTTGGATAAAATACGCCAGTAATCACAAATGGATTAGTGGCCCTTCTTCGGTGCCATTCTTTGGTAGTACCTAAAAACAGAAAGATATCCTTATAATGAATGAAATTGGCTTCATATTGCTCTCTGACTTTATCTAAAGCCAGCGTATCATCCCCACCCGCATTTCTCAGACAATTCCAATATAAGGCGCCAATTTCCCAATCTTCTATCATCAATCTGCTCACATCCCCGGAATCATCAGTGAAACGGTAATAGAACTTGTATGGAAGTTTAGGTATTAATTTTTCAATGGGTTTGATGGTTGCAAATAAATCAGATTGTTTTCTTAATTCAAGCCACACGTCTTTCCATTCTCTTTTATCCTCTTCGATATCCAATCCAAATATTTCAGCAGGTTTAAAGGTAGCTAGTGATATATTTTTCGGTGCTTTCGAATCTTCAAGCAGCTTGCTTTTGTTCGTATAGACATTTGTGAGACATAATTCTTTTCTTAGTGACCAGTTACCTTCAGTCCCGATTGTTTCACCAATAATAATGTCTTTAAAGTCGTAATTGAGTGGGGAATGACTCTCGGGTCTAAAATCATCGGTTCTTTTAATTAAATCCAGTTCAATCCACGTATATTTAATTTTTTTAATTTTCCCGGATCCTTTCAGATCGAACAAGAAACTTAATGGAACCGGATAAATCCTTATCCAATCACCATTTTCAAGAATGCCGGCAGTACAAACAAGCTCATCATAACTGCGGGATGGCAAGGGATAGGTTGTTACCGTAATCAGTACTTTTTCCCTTGCCACTAGATATGTATTATTTTGTAAGCAAAACCATCCATGGCAGCAATTGACTCGGCCAACTGCTTGCGATGACATTGGTGAATGTTCGCTTCAAAACAGGTAAGCGCTATTCGCTTTTTATTCTTCAGCAATTGGAATATTCCCTTTTGCTTTTCAGGTTCATTTCTCAAAACATTTAATCTATAATAAGCAAATAACGTATCATAGTCGGCCTGGGTATTTAAATTTTGTCTTTTATCCGAATCAATGCCGACTTCAGGAATATGCACATATTCAATCCCAACACGTTCACACGCCTTTTCTAACTGGTTTTTACTAAATCCGTACTTCATGCTAAATGAATTCTTTCGCACATCACATAATACTCTGACGTCATTGAGAATCAGCTTGTTTAAATACTCATCCAATGAAAGACCCTCATAACCAATCGTATATAAAACTATCTCTGTATTAGTTGGCTTTAGTTTTTTTACTGTTTCCAACTCCTCCTCACCAAGTATACGACCGGCAATTGTGCTGTTGATGGCAAAGAAGGGGTACGTTTTGTATGTTAATTCAATAAGCTCATCTTTGCTTAATGCACCATATTGATTTCTCACAAATCGAACAGAAGCCTTGTCTTCAGGTTTTAATTCTTCAAGATAGTCCTTTATATCCAGCTTTTCCCACAGATTTTCCGATTCTTTTACAAGACCATATTTTTCAAGCGTGTGCAAGTCGGCATTGGCTTGAAAAGAATAACAGCCAAATTTGTAAGGTACAAAGTGATAGGATTTGACCGTTTGGTTTTCAGAAAGCAGGAATAGAAGCTTTTGAAGGCTTATCTTTTCCAACTGACCATCAAACACTTGCAGTAATGACAATAATATCTTTCTCCGGTAAAACATAGATCAAAGATACGAATTATATCTGCTTAAGTAACCATTTTATTATGCCTTAATAGTAAGTTCCAGTGAATTATTTGATGAATAATAGGCAAAAATTAACCTCCTTCTTCTATTATCTTTATCTCCTCCTCCGTCAACCCATACAGCTCATACACCAGCTGGTCAATCCGCTTTTCGGCATGATCGATCGCGCGCTGGATTTGCTGACGAGAAGTGTCGAGTTGATGAATATGTAATTCAGTATTCAGCTTTGTTACGTTATCGACAAGCTGGATTATCCTGTCATGAGTTTGCTTTTCTTCAGGGATATGATTATCAATTATCCGAATAGGAAGTTCATTCAAGAGCGTTGGTTTGACTTGGGCAAGCATCCTTCCCTTTTCCATTGATAATAAACGATACACAAACACAAATAAAGAGGAATTTAAAATCCCAATAAGATAGTTCACGGCAATACCTTCTTTAACTCCAAACAAGTATAGACCATCAGTCACATAAAATTGCTTTTCGTCCAAAGCTGTAATAATTTTATCCGCAGTAATAACTCCAACAATTTTAGACGGTTTTAAAAAGATTGATTCTTTTCTTGGCCTATGTAATGCATAAAGTGGATGCTTTTTTTGTTTCACTTCTTTACAAGTAATTTTACCTTTAAAAGAATCAATAAACTTACAAATATTAGGGAGCTTAGTGAAATCATCATCCCTTGAAGTATAAATAAGAAAGTTATTATTGCTCAATATATTGTACCGTTTTACTTCGCGTCCACCGGTCAAAACAGGTTTAATCTTGCGCCTTTCAAGGTAATATTCTTCAATTATAGCTCTGTCAACAATGAACGCTTCTTTTAAATCAGGACTAACTCCTCTTTGAATTCCGTCCTCATCAACTAACTCTTCAAGTTTTAGAAAAGGAAGCTCTTTCAGTTTTAGTAAGATAGAATAATAATCCGGATTTGATGTTATAAAAAGCACATTAGGAATATTCATAAGCTGATCCTGATATACAGATTTAAAAAAGTCCTTATCATTTATCACGAGTGATTTTTCGGACTTTTTAAAATTTGATACATCAGCTACAATAACACTGTTCTCTTTGGCAGAACCCATATCAAAAATTAAAATACTTGAGGGTCGATTGACTTTTTCAAATACATCTCCAGAGTTGATGATAATTCTTAGTTTTGAGTATTTTAAAAGAAATTGCCGTAATTTCCAGTTATCCTCTTGATAAAGTATCACATCAGGCAGTATAAATCCTAAACAGCCGTTTTCGGAAAGAATCTTGCTTCCTAAATGAACAAAATACATAAAGGAATCAATCATTCGAACGATAATTTCTTGATGTTTTTTTCTCAAGTACTCCAATTCATTTTCGGAAAATTCCGCACCCCACGGCGGATTCCCGATCACCGCATCAAACCCCGCCTTCGCTGACGCTTCAGCGGGAATGCCTTCCTGCCGGAACACCTCCGGAAAGCCCTCCTCCCAGTCAAAAGCGTTGACTTTCTTCAGCTGCTCCGGAAACAGCTCGGTCTGGCCATCGTAGAAGTCAGTACCTATCAGTGAATTGCCGCATTTGACGTTTTTGTCCAGGTTGGGCAGCACGCGCTCGTGAAACATGCTCAGCTGCTGGCTGATCGACGCCTGCGTCTCGCCCTCCATCGCCTTCAGCAACAGGTTTAGCCGCGTCACCTCCACCGCCTGGGAATCGATATCCACACCATAGATGTTATTCAGCAGGATTCGCTTCTTTTCGGCTGTGGTAAGACGCCCATCCGGTGTTAACGGACTATCTTTTTTCTTTGCCGGTGGATGGGCAAGGTAGTATTTCAGGTGCCAGTCGAGCAGGTATTGATAGGCCCCGATGAGAAAGGAACCGGAACCGCATGCCGGATCACAGATCTTAAGCTGACTGGCTTCGGCGGGGGACTTATTTTCTACCAGCTTACCGACTGTATTCTCCACAATGTAATCCACGATGTATTTGGGAGTGTAATACACACCGCCGGCTTTGCGCACCTCCGGTTTATCTTCAATTTTGGCATAATGCGCCGGCGTCAGCCGGATCGTTTTACCCAGAAACCGTTCGTATACGCTCCCGAGAATATCAGCCGGCATCACAGAAAATTCAAACTCACATTTCGGGTAGTAAAGGTCTTTAACGATGATCTTCAGCACCTTGTTGTCAATGATCAGTCCGGGAGTGATCCTGTCTTCCCTGAAATTGAACAGGCCGGAATTGTACTTTTCATCGGCCGTATGAAACAGCTGACAAAGGTTCTGATACACCTCTCCCCTTTCAGCAGCTCTTTGCAGTTCCCCATAGGGCTCTACCCCCCGGTCTTCACAAATCCTTAAAAAGATAATGCGGTCAATGAGCTTCTGAACAGCATAATTGATCTCATCCTCGTTCAGCATTTTATTCCGGAGGGCAATGGTCGTTGCCATATACGTCCTCCATTCCTCGATGGATTTCAGGAATTCCTCATCGACCGTTGCTGTGCCTTTCTTTTTGGTGTCGCTTTGAACGAACTTATCAAACCGACCCTTCAGCACGCCCTCTTTTGAAAAGATGTCCCAGAAAAAATCAAATTCCTTCAGGTACCGGTCAAATGTAAAAAATGCGATCCTTGAAACAGATGCCTTATCGGTTGGTTTGGGTTTGGATGAGCACTCATACACCGAGAACTCCTCAAAGTCGGTAACGATGGCGACGGGCAACCTGGCGCTCCAACCGTAACGCCTCACCTGATAGGCTGGTGAGACATCGGCCTTCACATCCACCGAAGGCTTTTTGGCATCCACGAAGAATTTACGCTGGCCATACACCGTAAAACAATAATCCGGTGCCGTGGTTGATCTGCCCACTTTGAGCCTGTCTTCATGGATCACCTCCCGGTACGCTTCCGCCAGTCCCTGTTCGTTGTCCATATCCCAGCCCAACGCCTTGAAGAAAGGATCGATGTAATCGATCCTGGTCTGGTGTTCTTTGTACGCACCCTGTTTGTATTCGTCGATGTGCTCAAGGAAACGCTCGACCAAACGGGCAATTTTTTCACGCGCAGCTTCCTTCAGATCGCTCATTTCATCCTGTTCATTTGTGACCAATAATCTTCAAAGTTAGTCACAATGAATTAAAAATAAATATGCAGGATGTCTTTATACGGAATATTATTCTGGAAAGGGGCGTAAAATTCCAAATCCCAGGACCCAAATTCCAGGCAAAATCAAAGCGCCAATTCCGGATAAAATAGTGATCTCCTTCCCAATCGTTTCTCCTTGTGTACTTTCACTCGTACTTCAGCGCTTCCTCCGGATTCATGAGTGCGGATTTTACGGTCTGGTAACTCAGGGTGACCAACGCAATGAACAGTGAAAGCAAGCCCGCCAGAAGGAAATACCACCACTCGATTGGAGTTCGGTATGCAAAATGATTCAGCCACCGGTCGAAGAAATACCAGCTCAGAGGCCATGCAATGATGTTGGCCAAAAGAATCCATTTGGTGAGATATCTTGAGAGAAGGACCGATATTGAAAAAGAAGTGGCACCAAACACCTTCCGGATACCGATTTCCTTGATCTTTTGATGGGCGATGAAGGTGACAAGACCCAGCAGGCCCATACAGGCAATGAAAATGGCCAGAAAGGAAAGCGCCAGGAACAACTTTCGAGTCTGTTCCTCATTCCTGTAAAGCTGATCATACTGCCGGTCAAGAAAGGAATATTCAAAAGGAATGGAAGGGGAATAGCTGTCCCAAACCTGGCGGATCCCGGTGATCTTATCACTGTAATTGCCCGAAGTAATCCTGACTGCAATCGTCCCCGGAGTGATCTCTAATGGACAACGGATATGAACAATTCCCATGGGATGCACTTTCTGGTGCTTTGATTCATAATAAACATCCCGGACGATGCCAATGATATGAAAATAGCATGGTGGATCACCCCATGTGTTAAGCGTTTTACCAAGTGGTTTGTCATAGGCCAGGAGTTTGGCGGCTTGTTCATTAATGACGATTGCAGTAGTATCTGTGCCAAATTCTTTTGAAAAAAACCTTCCTTCAAGCAATTCAAGTTGTAACACATCATCCGTCTCTTCATCGCCCAGCGTCAGGTTGAGGCTGAAACCGCCCTCGATGCCTTCCCCACCAAACCCGAGATTGATGAATCGTTCGCCTGGCAGCCTGAAGACGGATGAAACATGCTCAACGAATGGCAACCTGTGAAGGTCGTTTTTAAAGGATTCAATTGAATTGGTCAGCACCGAGGGATTTTGAATGCAGATCACGTTCTCCTTGGTGAAACCCAGGTTTCTGTTCTGAAGAAGATTGAGCTGGTTATAAATGATGAATGTGCCAATGATCAGAAACACGGAAATCACGAACTGAAAGGTGACCAGGACATTCCTGAGCCAGGGTGAACGGCTGTTCTGGCCGGTATGGCTTCTGAGGACCCTGATGGGCCTGAAAGACGACAGGACCATGGAAGGATAGCCACCGGAAACGATCCCAACCAGCAATCCCAACAATAAAAGCAGCGGAATGGTGTAATAAGACCCGAAGTAGGGTATGTCAAGATGCAGATCCTCATGCTGCCTCAAATAGGCAAGAGCAATCTCCGCAAATCCCAGTGCAACGATCAGCGAAATAATACTTGTTAGCAGCGATTCTCCCAGGTATTGCTGCATCAACTGATTTCGTTGGGCGCCCAGCGTTTTCCGTATGCCGACCTCCTTTGCCCGCCCGGCAGCCTTAGCCGTGGAAAGATTGATGAAGTTGATGCAGGCGATGACCAGAATGATAATGGAAACGACCAGAAAAATATATACGTACTCTTTTCTTCCATTGGGCTCAAACTCCCCACGAATATCTGAATTCAGATGGATGGAGAGCAGGGGTTGCAGGTACAGTTCCCATTTGTTTCCCTCTCCGGTACGTTCAGCATATTTACCCCCAAATAAATATTTATCGGTAAAATCAGGGAGCTTCTCCTCCACCTTTTTGATATCCGAATTCCTGAACAACATGAAATACGTACGGAAGTTATTGGCAAACCATTCCGGGTTGTTATAATAACCATCAAAGCTGATCAGGGCAAGCGCCATATCAAAATGGAAGTGGGAATTTGCCGGGACATCAGCAACAACCGAAATCACTTTGAAAGAGAGCGTATCCGTCCGGATAACTTTATTTATCGGATCTTCCTCTCCAAAATATCTTTTCGCGGTACTTTCTGTGAGTACAGCAGTATAAGGCTGACTGAGCAGTTTATCCTTTATCCCGCTGATCACCGGCAGGGTAAACATATCAAAAAAAGTAGAATCTGTAACGAATACGTTATCTTCTATAAACGTTTTATCCTTGTATTCGAACTGCAGATCATCCCAGGAACTGATTCGGGTTACAGCTTCTATCCCGGGAAACTCATCATAGAGCGCCCGGGCCATGGGAGCTGGAGTGAACGTCTGGTAAATAGCCGTGTTCCCTACCAGTGCATCCACAGCAATCCGGTATATTCTGTCTGCATCCCGGTTGAACCGGTCATAGCCCAGCTCATGGATGACATAGAGAAATCCAATGATGCTCACGGCAATACCCATCGATAGTCCCAGGATATTGATAATAATAAAACCTTTGTTTCTGGTAAAAAAACGAAAGGCTGTTTTCAGGTAATTCAAAAACATATCAGGAGTCTATTTGATGGGTAATAGGGTAGGAAGAAGAAGCACCGCATCCATCTTGACACAACTGGATTTGATCTGGATCAGGAGTTGTTTACCAAAATCATGCCTTCCGGGATACTTATGATGGGCATCGGCATTAACAGATTGATTATAAAGGATTATTTATAAAACAATCCACCTTATAAAATCCTTTGTTGATTTAGAACAATCCTTTTTCTGTTCATTACTGGACACCTATATATCTAAAGGTGAACAGTGCAGAAATGACATTGGTAGATCCTATGTGATCGCGCTCTGCTTTTCCGGCTATAGCCTTGACCGGAATCTGTTCATTAAAATTTATCTGGACCCTGGATCCTGGGATTTGGAATTTAAGGGGGCCAGTGCCGCATGCGGCACTGGCCCCCTTCCTGTTGCCCGACTAGGGCTCGAACCTAGACTTTTCTGATCCAGAGTCAGACGTGTTGCCAATTACACCATCGGGCAAGGAAACAAGGCACAAAGATATCTAAATTTATGAAAATTCATACTGGGAGACGGTTTTTTTAATATCCAACATACGAACATACGAAGGGGAAGGAGAAGGTTAAGGAGAAGGCGATTTAGGATCGGAGGGAAGAATTCAGAGTTATTCATTCTAATCGCAATTCAACTTCGCCTTTCAGTTCTACTTCAACTTCGTATGTTCGTATGTTCTGAGCTAAAAAAGTTGTGTAAAAAGGGTCACATTTAGGATGGTTTCCGGATTAACTTAAAAAATGACCATGACACCAAAATCTACCTCTTATCAGATCGAGAACCGGCTTATTAATTTTGTCGTTCGCATTCAGGATGTTCTAAGAACTTTTCCGAATACTTATTTTCATTCACAACTGGCTAATCAGCTCAGCAGATCTTCCACATCAACAGCTTTAAACTACGCTGAAGCGCAAAGTGCAGAATCATCAAGAGATTTCATTCATAAAATTAAAATTGTCTTGAAAGAACTCAGGGAATGTCATGTTTCCCTGAGAATCCTTGTCCATAATAAAGACTTGGATAACACCGATGAAATACTTGCTCTGGTCACTGAAAACAATGAACTGATAGCCATTTTTGTGAAAAGCATCCAGACAGCGGAAAAAAACCTTCAGGCAAAAGAGAATAATCTGCATTAGAATATCCAACATACGAACATACGAAGGAGAAGGAGAAGGTTAAGGAGAAGGCGATTGAGGATCGGAGGGATGAATTCAGAGTCATTCCTTCTAATCGAAATTCTACTTCGCCTTTCAGTTCTACTTCAACTTCGTATGTTCGAATGTTGGCTATTCCTTAGAAGACAGTTTAACCCAGGAATCTTTTAAGGTCACTGTACGATTAAATACGAGCTGCCCGGTCTTTGAATCAGGATCCACGCAAAAGTATCCCAGCCTGATGAACTGGAATTTATCAAGTGCCTTGGCATGTTGCAGCGAAGGCTCGACAAATCCGTTGATGGTACTCAGCGACTCAGGATTCAGGAACTCCTTGTAGTCTTTGTCTTTATGGTTCGACGGATCTTCGTCGAGGAACAGGCGGTCATAGAGCCGGATCTCGGCGGGTACGGCATACGGCTCCGGCAACCAGTGGATGGTGCTTTTCACCTTGCGGTTGCTCTGTTCGCCACCGCTGCGGGTCTCCGGATCGTACGTGCAGTGGATCTCGGTTATCTTTCCCGTGGAATCCTTAATGACCTTTTCACATTTAATAATGTATGCTCCTTTCAACCGCACCTCACTGCCCTGTGACAGACGGAAATATTTGGGCGGAGGCGTTTCCATGAAGTCGTCCTGCTCGATGTAAAGGACACGTGTGAACGGTACGGTACGGGTTCCTGCGCTTTCATCTTCCGGATTGTTGACCAATTCAACATCTTCTGTTTTGTCCTCCGGGTAATTGGTGAGCACCACCCGCAAGGGATTGAGGACCGCCATGACGCGGGGTGCCTTTTTGTTCAGATCCTCGCGGATGCTGTGTTCCAGAAGGGATACGTCGATCGTATTATCCCGTTTGGCCACTCCGATCTTATCGGCAAAGTAACGGATGGATTCCGGTGTATAGCCTCTGCGCCGTAGCCCGCAGATGGTAGGCATCCTCGGATCGTCCCAGCCGCGCACATATCCGCCTTCCACCAGTTCCAGCAGCTTGCGCTTGCTCATGATCGTGTAGCTCAGGTTCAGCCGTGCAAATTCGATCTGCTGGGGCCGGTACCTGGTGGTGATGATCTCATCCAGGAACCAGTCGTAGAGGGGACGGTGCACCTCAAACTCAAGGGTACAGATCGAATGGGTGATCCCCTCCAGGTAATCCGACTGCCCGTGGGCATAGTCGTACATGGGGTAGATGCACCACCGGTCGCCGGTGCGGTGGTGGGTGGCGTGAAGGATACGGTACATCAGCGGATCGCGCAACAGCATGTTCGGATGCGCCATATCGATCTTCGCCCGCAGCACCCGCGAACCGTCAGGAAACTCACCGGCACGCATCCGCCTGAACAGATCAAGATTCTCCTCCACCGACCGGTCGCGGTATGGACTGTGTTTGCCCGGCGCCGTAATGGTCCCCCTTTGCTCGCTCACCTCCTCGGCCGACTGGTCATCCACATATGCTTTCCCTTCCATGATCATCTTCTCGGCCCACTGGTACAACTGCTCAAAATAATCGGAAGCATAGAAAAGACGATCTTCCCAGTCGAATCCCAGCCAGCGCACATCCTCCAAGATCGAATTCACATACTCCTCCTCCTCTTTGGTCGGATTTGTGTCATCGAAACGGAGATTGCATTTTCCGTTGTATTTCCTGGCCAGCCCGAAGTTCAGGCAGATCGACTTGGCATGGCCGATATGAAGATAACCGTTGGGCTCGGGAGGGAACCGGGTGTGTACACGTCTCTCATTTTTCCCTTCAAAAAGGTCTTTCTCGATGATCTGCTCGATGAAGTTCAGGGAACGGGATGGCTCGGTATTGACGCTGGGGGTATCCATGGGTTAGAATTTTAAGGTGCAAAAATAAAAAAAAGCTGCGAGCTGCAGCTTGCAGCTTTTTCACCGCTCCGAAGACTGCTGCAAGAACTTACCGACTAAAATGGCCACGATGACCGCCGTATATAGCTGGCCTGTGATCCCGATAAGAACTGCCAGGGTTTCAGTCTGCGGAATCCTGGGAACGATATCGCCGTATCCCACCGTTGCCATGGTGATGAAACTATAATAAACAAATTCGTAGATGTGGGGTCCTACAATGGTCATTTCGGTATAGGCTCCCGGATAGATCCTATCCAGTATACTGCAGATGACGGCAAAAATGATCCCTACGATCAGATAGATGCTCACCGAGATCACGATCACGTCGATGTTGACCTTTTGACTTCTGGTGATGACCAGAAAAAGCCGGTAAATAATATAAATATAAAAGGCAAGGTAAAGGATACCTACCGTGATGGACAGATGGGTTTGGTCACTGAAAAAATCACTCAACCATTGCATTATGGCTACGACAAGTGCCAGTGAAAATCCAAAAAGAATCAGCCTTCTCCCTGTCATCACGGCACTGACACTGGTGAAGAAGACCAGTGAAAAAGTAATCCGGAACAGGACATTCGTGTATACAGGGGTGTTCATAAAAGCAGGCAGGACGATCAGTGCCAGGATCGAAAAGAACAGGATCCAGTATCTCCTGTTTTTTAATAACCGGTCAATGATGTACATACAGGAAGGAATTAAACGACGTTCAAATTTATGAAAGAACCTGTCAGTACGGGCTCTAAAAATTTATAATCAGCATGTGATACTACTTTTATTTGAGAGGAGAGAGGAGAGAGGAGAAAGGAGAAAGGAGAAATTATTTCTCGTCTCTCCTCTCTCCTTTCTCCTCTCTCCTCTCCTCCACAAAGTACATATCCACCTCTCCCTTGTTCTTCGCCTGGACCTTGCCGCGGTAGGTGCAGTGGAATTGCTCCTTGATGAGTTTAAAAGTATTTCCGGAAACATTAACCATTCCCGACTTGCCGCTGGATTCCATGCGGCTGGCAGTGTTGACGGCATCGCCCCAGATATCATAGGCGAATTTATTCTTCCCCACCACGCCGGCCATCACAGGGCCTGTGTTCACCCCGATGCGCACTTCCCAGTAATCCCGGCCGGCATCGAGCCGTTCCTGTCTTGTACGGGTAACAAAATCACGGATCTCCAGCGCAGCCGACACCACATCCACAGGATTAGTGCGGTTGGCAACAGGAATACCCCCAGCGCACATGTACGAATCACCAATCGTCTTGATCTTTTCCACCCCGTGCCGCTCGATGATCCGGTCAAATTCCAAAAAACAATGGTTCAGTTCCGTGATCAGCTCCCGGGGCGACATACGTTCGGCGACAAAGGTGAAACCTACGAAATCGGTGAACAGGATCGTCACCATTTCGTAATGTTTGGGAATGGATTGCCCGGTCTCCTTTAACTCGCTGGCCGTTTCTTCCGGAAGGATGTTCAGCAGCAGGGCATCCGATTTTCTTCTTTCCTCATCGATGACGATCAGGTTCTGGTTGATCTCCTCTTTCTGCCGGTTGATCTCAACGTTTTGCCGGGCCAGCTGGCGATTGGCTTTCCGTGCAAACCGAAGCCCGTGGTACACTGCATACAGGATGGCCAGTACCAGCAGTGAGATCCCCAGCATGAAAAAATTCCTTGCCCTGGCTTTGCTGAGGGCCAGCTCACCCAGTTCCTTATCCCTGGTCAGCAATGCGATCTCCTGCTGATCCTGCTGCTGCTCAAGCTCTTTCTGGCGAAGCTCAAGCGACTGGATTTCCTCCCGCTGCCTCAGGTCCACAATCTCCCTGTCCTTTCGCTCAGCGGCCAGCCGCTCCTCCGCCAGCAGAAGCTCCTGCAACGCTTTATCCCTTTCCAGTTGCTGGTTCTGAATGATGGTCCTCTGCAGGGAATCATTTTTCCGGTAGATCTCCAGCTGCTGCTGTTTTGATCTTGATTCCAGCCGCAGCTGGATCAGTTCCAGGTCGCTGATCTCCTGTCCGCTGAGCAGCTGGCTGATCTCCTTCTCTGCCCTTTCCACGATATAGCGCTGCTGGACCAGCTCTGCCTGCTTTCGTTCTTCTGCCCGAGCCAGCGAATCCCGGATGTCAAGGTGCTTCCGGTAATACGCAAAGGAACGTTCGAAATTGTAAAGGACCTCGTCAATTTTGGATCCGAGAAGGTAAATATCCGACAGCAATGGCTGATCCTGGTTCTCCAGAGCCAGTGCCTGTGCTTTGCTGTTGCAGACACCGGCGTTGTAGAGATCCTGATCCAGAAAATAAATGTTCGCAAGGATGTGATACAGCAGGGCCGTCTCAGCCTCATCCCCTTCTCTTTCTGTGATCCGGAGGGCATCCAGCAATGTCCGGACCGACGATGGATAATCGCCGAGATTTTGATGGAGTATGGCTTTGTTCAGTAAAATGACCGTGTTTTCCGGCTGGTCCGGATAGAGCGAATGTTGAAGCCGGAGGGATTCATCAAATGAGAACAGTGCTTCTTTATACTTACCTGTCTTCTGAAAGATGTAACCTTCGTTGTTCAGGGCAAGCATTTCCTGCCTGCGATTCCCCACTGCCCTGAAAAAATCCAGGAGTTCTCTGTTCGCCGTAAGAGCTGCATCGTACCTTCCCTGGTAAAGGTAACACAGGATCAGCCGGTTGGTCATTACCGTCAGCCGATCATCATCCTTCTTATCGTTCAAAAGGATCCTCAGGTCATGGTAAGCATCTGAAGCCTTATCATACTGTCCCAGTACAAAGTAACTGTTTGCCTTTGCTTCCAGGAGTTCTGGCTGATGAATGCCATGCGTCCCTGCTGCAGATAGTCGCTCTGCAACAGTAAAATACTCAATGGCCTTGGCGTGCAGTTCTGCTGTGCTGTAGATCTTCCCGATCTGAAAGTTGGTTATGGCCATGCCATTGGTGTCATTCAGCATCTCGAATTCATTGAGCGCTCCGAAATAGTGCCGAACCGATACAATGTATTGATTTTCAGCCAGTGCACATTGCCCCAGGATGAACAGGGAGGCAGCCTTCCCCGGCCGGTAAAAGGTCTGACGGGAAAGGTCGAGGGCGCGGGTGGCAAAAAGCTCAGCACTGTCGTAAGCCTGAAGGGCCAGACGATCGGATGCTTTCTGTATCCAATACTGTATCCATGTAGTATCGACAGCAGGGTGGACTGTATTATCCGGCGAAAGCGAGAAAATACCCTGAGCTTTTATCATGATATTTCCCTGAGCCAGGATGACCAGGACAGCAATCATTCTGATGATGGATCCTGAAGTAGTCATCAATTCAGCTTAAAACTCAGTCCGAACCGGAAATTCCTTCCATATTGCGGATTATAGATCAGATCGGACGGATACCCGTAGGCATCCATGCCGCCGTATTCTGAATTCGTCAGGTTATATAGGCTGACATACGCTTGTAATTGCCTGGAAATATCAACCCGTGCAATAATATCCAGTACATAATACCCCTCCACATAAACCGGTAATCCGAATTGTTCCATCACTTCGGGTTCCAGAGGAAAAAACCGTTTTGCACTTTTACTGGAGTAGGTATTATTGATGATCAGGTCTATCCGGTTCAACGGGCTGAATGCAATATTCAGCTGTGCCAAAAAGCGTGGAAACGACCTGACATCATCGAGTGTTCCAAGGTCGTTGGGTAGGATCTCCTTTCCTTTGGATGCACTCAGGGAGAGGTCCACCGACAGGTCGATGGAAGGAACGATCTTTTTAAGACCAAGATCAGCTTGTAATCCGGTAAGCCAGAATTCTGAATCCTCGTCATTCATGTAGGAAGTTGACAGACCCAGGGGGTTGACAGCGTCGGGGTACTCAACCGGATCGAGAGGCATGACCGAAAGTGAAATATAATCGTGCATTTTCTGATAATAAGCGACCAGGTCGAGCGAAAAACGGGCATTTGGCTGGTACCGGTATCCGATCTCTGCTGTATGAAGCTTTTCCGGCTTCAGATCCGGGTTGGGCACGATCTGATAGAAAAAGCCGCTATCCTGGGGAAAAGCAAGGGAATTATAGGTGTAGCAGGAGGATGGTACGCGAAGACCCTGGCCGTACAGCACCCTCACCGATATGTTGTCGTTGATCGAATATAGGAACGAGATGCGGGGATTATTGCTTCCACCGTAGAGGGAGTGGTAATCATAGCGGTCACTGACCAGAGCGGTCAGCTTCCCGGTTTTATAAAACACCTGGAGAAAGGCTCCCGTGTTGGAAAATACCAGGGGATTGAATCCAAAATCCCCCAGTATGCCCTGGCGTATACTCTTTTCAGAAAAAGAAGGATAGTCTTCCGTTGCAAAAGGCTCCGGCAGGTCATTGGTCTTGGGCAGATTTCCCGAGTACTGGAAGGAAATGCCTCCGGTTAGTTCCAGTTTTTGATTGGGCTGCCAGGTCACCTGCTGATCCAGGGAAAGATCGTCGGAGGCTGCATATTTAAAAGCTTTACCCGACAGGCTCTGATCAGCCGTCATGGTAAAGGACGACTGGTTATCGAGCCGGTAGCGTAGATAGGAGAGCTGTGTGCCGGAGATGACTTTTTCCCAGGAGTGGGTATACTCGACAAAGGCCCTGTTCATTGTTTCGCCCCAGAAGGCAGAGGGATCCGCGTAGGAATACCTGGCGGTGTTATGGCCGATGGAAGAATGTGTCTTTCTCTGCATGATGTCAAATCCGGCATTTACACCCCTGTATTCCAGCCTGATCCCCAGCAGGTTGCTTTCCTGAGGCAGGTCATTCATTTCCGGGTGGGTGGAGTCACCACGGTAGCGGGGATATTGAAGAAACTGGTATGTTGAGTCATAAAGAGATGGATTGTAAAGGCCTGCAATGTCATACTTTACATTCATATCTCCCTGGCGGGTGGCGTTCCCGTAAAAGGAATATTTTATCGTATTCCTGGCCTTTCCTGCCTTACCGCTGATAAAAGCATTGAGCGAATAGTATCGCGGGCTACCCAGGGTGATCTCTGCTTCTGCATGAACGGGACGTTCCGACGACCGTGTCACAATGTTGATCACCCCGGTCATAGCGTCTGCACCATAAACGGAAGAGGCCGGCCCGATAATGATCTCGATGCGTTCGGCCTGCCGGACCGGCAGCTGAGCCGCGATGGGCATGCCGCTCACAACCGACGGCTGAACAGGTATGTTGTCAACCAGAATCTTTGTATAATAATTCCCGAACAGGCCGCGGATGACGAACATCTCCCCCTCGATGGCGCTGCCGGGCTGGGATACCTTGATCCCGGGTATGGACCGGAGTACGTCGGCAAGCGTCGAATATCCGTTACGGCATATCTCCTCCCCTTCGATCACATATACAGTAACGGGCAGTTCACGGATGAATTTTTCTGACCGGCTGGCAGAAACCACTTTTATTTCCGGACGGATACTGTCCGTACGAAGGTCTTTTGCATTCAGGTTGAACAGACGGTCTGCTTCAACCTGTTGGGCGAAGGAAACGTCGGAGAACGATCCCAGGAAGACAATGAGAAGAACAGATGTAATGGTTCTCATCTGAAATGGACCTTCTGACAAAAATAAAAAAAATTGGATTCCTGTGGTCATTTTAATTTAACCACACAGGCACACAAAGGGAATCCATTAGAAGCACGAAGGGCTAAGGATACAGCCAGGGAGAAGAAGCTTTATTCCTTGATTTTGAAGACCAGACCTCCGCTGAAGTCACCCTGTACGATCGGAGCCCACGCATTGGCACTGACGCCCGTGCTAGCCCCGCCGGTACCTATACCTACAAACATTCCCATCCCCGCGAAATACATGGGCATCAGCAACCGCCCCTGCAGTTTGATCCCAACACGGTCAGTAATAAAATAGTTCAACCCTGCACCCAGTGCAACAGAGAACATCCAGCCATCCCCTATGTTTTCATCCAGTACATTGAACCAGGTGGCTCCCAGGGAGAAAAGCCCGTATCCCTCGAGGTTTTCCTTGCTGCTTCCCCTTTTGACGGCCAGCTGGAAATAATCAACGGTCAGATCAATATCCTTGTCAGGATAGGTTATGGGATAATACGAATGAAAATGACCATTCGAGTTCATCCGGGAATAGGAAAAGCCAACCATCATTCCGGGTTGGGTTTCGACATCCAGTCCCAGTCCCCAGTTCCCATGATCATTAATCTTTAAGGAACCTTCATAGAAATCCATTCGCCCACCAAACTGGTAGCCGGCGAGAGCGTATAGTTGCACGGGTTTTCCCTGTCCGAATATACCCGAATAGGATGTGAGGATCAATACGATCAGGATCGTAGCTATTCTGAGATTTTTCATGTACAATATGTCTTTGGGGTTGATGAGCACAAATGTAAAAGAAATTTAATAAATGAATATAATTTTGTATCCAAAATATAATTATTATCGTATTTTTGCTCAATTTAGAATGGTATTTTTACATTGACAATGAGCAGCGAATTAACCATAAAATTTCAACCATGATTCAAAAAAACAAATTCAGGAAGTGGGGATTGCTGTGGGTCCTAAGTTTACCCTTCTTGCTGTTCTCCTGCTACCCGGGAGGACCTGAATACATTGAGGACCTGGACCTTGTTGCTTCCAAGTACGATGAAAACTTCGATTTTGCGAAAGTGAGTACGTACATTATGCCCGACACCGTCATGCCGGTATATGATCCAGAGCATCCGGAAGATGCTGAACCCATTGACTCGAAATTACAGCAGCTGATCCTGGACGAAGTTGCCGATCAGCTGGAAGGGATTGGATATGAGCGTGCCTTCGATACGATCAATGGCTACCCTGACCTGTACATCACCATTACCGCCCTTAGTTCAACATGGGTTGGGTATTACTGGGATTACTGGTATTACTATTGGGGCTATTATCCCTACTGGCCTTTTTACTGGGATGGAGGATATTATCCCTGGTATCCATGGGGTACACCGGTAGTGTACAGTTACACCACGGGTACGGTTTTGATCCAGATGATGGATCCAAACAACATTGACCCTGAAACCGGGAAGATACCTGTTGTCTGGATAGGAGCTATCAATGGCCTGGCTGAAGGAGGGCAGGCGAACATCAGTGAAAGGGTTAAACGCGGTATTCAACAGGTATTCCAGCAATCTGACTATTTATAATCGGGTACGGACTGTTTTTACATTGAAATACAAAATATTGACATCCTATGAAAAATTTAAGATATTTCATACTGGGCCTGGTACTTTTCTCAGGGATCATTGCCATGGGCCAGGGATATGTGATCACTACCTATAACGTTGCGCTCCCGCTGGGTAACACCAAGGATTTTATCGACAAGACCAGTCCCCGCGGCTTCGGAATCGAAGCCGGGGCCTGGCTGAACGACAATGTTTCCCTCGGGCTCGAATTTTCCTGGAACGGCTTTTACAAGGAATACGAACGTGACACCTATGAATATGGAACGCTCACCTTAACAGGCCGCATGTGGCGCTATACGAATGTATATCCGCTGATGGCCGTGGCAAAGTATTATATCAACTCCAACTCCGATTTTGAGGCTTTCCTGGGAGCTGGTCTCGGTACCTTTATCATCAACAAAAAGACTGATTTCGGATTATATACCCTGGAGGATCATCAATGGCACTTTGCTCTGTATCCTGAAGTCGGCTTTATTTACTGGTTTTCTGATGTTTCAGGATTTACCTTCAACACGCGGTACAACTGGGCAGCAAAATCCGGGGATATTGATGCCCAGTCGAATCTGGGATTTAATTTCGGATTTGTATTTTATTCCTTCTGAATCCAGTTTTTTACTTCTGGACAAACGGCACTTCACCGAGAATGTAGATGCGGATAGCTGACGGGATATAACCTTCGATCTGGTAGAACTGCATGGCCACGATCGGATCTGTAGCTTTCAGGATCTTCTTGTAATAGGCCTCCATCAGCTTGTCGGTCGCTTTTCTCTGGGTGATCATCTGGCTTATGAGTTTGGATGCCTGCTCATCCGTCATGTCATTATAATGTTCAGCATATTGCTTGATAAGATCGATCCTGTTTTTCCCAAGGTCTTTCCTTTCTGCTTCATATTGATCGTAAAGTGCCCAGAACACACCATGCTCGGCAATATCCAGCTGAATGAATTCGGCAACGAGTGCTTTCTTTTCCATGCCAAACAGGGACTGCATGATCTGGATTTCTTCAGCGTTTGACTGGGCGTGAACAAGGGTATATGCAAAGAAACCCAGTAAAATCAATGTAAATTTTTTCATACTTTTCAGTTTTAAGATTATGCGTACAAAACATTAAAGGGCATCAAAAATATTAAATTTCTGATACTTTTGTACACTTAAATCTAAAAATCATGGCAAAGATCTCCCTGGAGGGAATGGATTTTTTCGCTCATCATGGTTGCATGAAAGAAGAACAACTCATCGGCACCCGTTTCACCGTGGATCTCCACTTAGAAACCGAAACGCAGGAAGCGGAAATGAACGATGATCTTGCAAAGACCGTTAATTATCAGACCGTTTACGGACTGGTTGCTGCAGAGATGAAAATCCGTTCAAAGCTCCTGGAGCATGTGGCACGCAGGATCCTGGTACGGGTTTGCACTCATTTTCCGGAGATCATCAAAGCAGAAGTTAGGGTCTGCAAGCTCAATCCACCGGTAGGTGGAAAAGTGGAGAAAGTCTGTATATTGCTACGCAAATAAATTCCAACTTCCATAATCCAAATCCCAAAAAAATTCTAAACTTCAAATTCCAGCACATTGTCAGGTTTTGGAATTTTGTTCCTGGGATATGCCTGGATTTTGGATCATGGGATTTATTTGGGATTTGGACATTGGGATTTGGAATTTGTTTGGATTTTGGGTCCCGGAATTTGGATTTTGCCGTGATGATTGTTCAAATGAATTTTTTATCGTATATTTGCCCCATCATCACGGCAACATGGCCGAGTGGCTAGGCAGAGGTCTGCAAAACCTCGTACACCGGTTCGAATCCGGTTGTTGCCTCCTCAAATATCCAACATTCGAATATTCGAAGTTGAAGTAGAAGGTTAAGTAGAAGGCGATTGACGATTAGAATTTAGAATTAAGAAATCGCATTTCTACCTTCAAATCTGCAATCGCCTTCGCCTTTCAACTCTACTTCAACTTCGTATGTTCGTATGTTGGATATTTATTTAAAGTGTACTACCTTCTTTACCTCAACCCCCTGCTCTCCTGTAACCTTAACGAAATAGATCCCCGCATCCAGAAAGCTTACATCCAGGATGGTTTCCCTATCATTTACCGGTTGTTCAAGTACTGTCTTACCGGTCATATCGGATATCTGCACCCGATCGGCATGAGTGGTCTGAATCGTCAGCCTATCGGATACCGGATTGGGATAAAAGGTGAAGTGTGGGGCATCAGTCTCTGTTATACCGATGGGTTTCACCCCCAACGTCCCGTCATCGTTCATATTCTGGGCATAGATATCATACGTCCCTCCCCTGGTACTGGTAAAGCCGAATATCCATTGATGGTTGGCATAGGCTGACAGGAAAGGATGGATGACCTCCTGGTTCGTATTCGAGAGAAAGATATGCTGGTCGGGCCAGATAAAATTGCCTGTCCGGTCGGTGCAGGTCGCCTTGATCCTGACATCATTGTACGCAGACCCATAAGCCCCGTAGAACACAAAGCATTGCTCCTGCTGGAGGTCAGCGCCAAAAATATTATACGTCGATCCACCCAGCGGAATGATGGTCTTGCCGTTGGCACCCCAGAGACGGGTACCGATGGAGGAGATCGCCTGTCCGGCCAGCCCGGAAGAGTTCTGGTCGTAATCAGTCTCATACCAGAACAGATAAATATCACCGGTTTCATCCTGACCGGCTATCTGGGGATAAAACCGCTGGTGGTTCGGCGACAGGCTGAGTTCCACACCATCTTCAGCAAGCAGCAGATTACCCTCCCCATCCACATGCTGTACAAATGAACTGCTGACATTGTCGGAATTACGGTCATCGTGCCAGGCAACGATCACTCCGTCATTGTTGTCGGCCTTGACCTGGATATCGGTCCACGAATTAATACCTCCGGCTTCAGTGATCACCGCTTCCTGACTCCAGGCAGGGGTCCCGTCGATATGGTACCGCATGGCATACACATAGCGGGGAGCGTACAGGCCCGTGCCGTCCCGTCGGGAAACGACAACGATGAAGTCACCTCCCGACACCGGGATCAGGACAGGTACCCAGTAGCTCTGATTACCTTCCGGAACCAGAACGATCCCTCCTTCAGGCCATAGGGCGTTCCCGCTCTCGTCATAGGCCACCATCACCAGCGGATAATTACTGTCCGTACTCCGGGTAAATGCTGTGACCACCTTGTTCTCGCTGGTAACACACAAAACCGGACTGTATTCCTCGGTCGGATCCGTAGAGACCACGATCCCATCCGGACCCCACAGATGCTCTCCCTGTGGAGAAATCTTATAGATCACCGGATTCGTATTCCCGTTCCGGATATCGGAAAAAATGGTCAGGCAATTTCCTTCATGATCGGCCCGGGTATCATAATCTGATATCCATGAATCCTGGGTATGGTCGCTGACCAGTACCGGCTGGTTCCACAGGAAAAAACCATCCCTGTTCAGGTACTGAAGCATGACATTGTAATTGCCTGACTGCCAATCAAAATAAGTGATGAACACATTGTCATTGGCACCTATGGCCACTTTGCACAGGGTCTGCTCCCCCGGATCGGTGCAAACAGCCGTGTTGATCGCAGGATCATCGCTCCATTGAGCAAAGACGATCCCCGGGGCAAACAAGGTAAAAAACGCAAAAAGGAGGTGGATCTTTTTCATAATGCATTGAATTATTATAGGTTATATATATAGAAATTACCCATACTAAAGTATAAACATTTTTAAGAGAAATCAAGTTAATTTTGCTAAACTTATACTGGGTGGAATTGATTAATTTAATTCGATCATGATTTGGTGTATTTTTACATCAAAATAGGAATCATTATCCATCATAAAACCTAACATTATGCGCTGGCAAGGCAGACGTCAAAGTACCAATGTAGAAGACCGCCGGGGTGGTGTGAGCGGCGGGAAAATAGCCCTGGGTGGGGGACTGGGAACCATCATCATTGTCATCATCATCCTGTTGCTGGGCGGTAATCCAACGGGATTGCTCGACAACATTCAGACCGGTCAGGTGACAGAGGGCGATTATCAGCCAACAGCCCACGAGGAGGAACTGGCTCAGTTTGTTGCGGTGGTGCTGGCCGAAACGGAAAATGTGTGGGACAGTATCTTTACAGCAGGGGGAATGCAGTACCGCCAGCCGAAGCTGGTCCTTTTCAACTCAGCGGTGCAGTCAGCCTGCGGTTTTACAAGCGCTGCCACAGGACCATTCTATTGTCCATCCGATGAAAAAGTGTACATCGACCTGAACTTTCTGGAGGAGATGCAGGCACGGCTGAATGCGCCGGGCGACTTTGCCATTGCCTACATCATTTCCCATGAGGTAGGACATCATGTCCAGAAACTACTGGGAATCCTTGAGCAGGTACAGGCCTATCAGGGACAGATCGATCAGAGAGAGTACAACCAGCTGAACGTACGGCTGGAGCTTCAGGCCGATTTTCTGGCCGGAGTCTGGGCACATCATGCGCAACGGATGGCTAACATCCTCGAGGAAGGCGACCTGGATGAAGCGTTTAACGCAGCCGGTTCGGTGGGTGATGACCGGATTCAAAAACAATCCCAGGGGTATATTGTCCCTGATTCCTTCACGCATGGCACGTCAGCACAACGGGTGAACTGGTTTAACCGGGGCTGGCGCACCGGCGACCTGAACCAGGGAGATACGTTCAATACAGAATATATATAGGTTGATATGATAAGCTGAGTTTTTACCAAATGTACTTTGAGTACCTTGGTAAATACCTTAGTGTACCTTCGTGGTTAAGTTAATTGATTAAAACACAAGTGACTCTTCCCATAGCTTTTTCCCCTCCTACGGCATCTGGCTGCGGCAGCCCATGATGACACGGGTTCCCCGACGGCTGCTGCTTTGCGAAAAAATCACGTATGCCTGCCAGTGAAGCAACGGTCGGATCCCTGAACCTTCCTTCTTCCATAAGTGGATGATGATGTTTGAATCGGCCAAAATTTAGAATATTATCCTTTGAAAAACATTGAGACGGGTGGCAAGGCGATCTTATTTTAAGATATATTTGCTTTATTCTGATACGGACCGGTGTGGTTGATGTATCCTATGTTACCTTCATTACGATGAAAATAGCGGGCAATAAGAAATTCAAAAAAGTTGCAGAAGAGGTTGCATGTGTGGCTGACTACCTGTGGCTCAAGGGCTGGGCTGAACGAAACGCCGGAAACATCTCTGTCAATGTCAGTACGATGTTCGGTGAGGGAATCGGAAAACGGGGTCTTCATCCGGAATATCCACTGCCAGCTTCATTTCCGGAACTGGCAGGCATGAGTTTTTTCATTACGGGTACAGGCAAGCGAATGCGCGATATTGCCCATAAACCACTCCGTAATGCCGTTCTGATCAACGTGAACAACGATGGGACCATGTATCGCATGATCTCCAAGGATTTGCACACCACCGACGATGTGCAGCCCACTTCAGAGCTTTCCACTCACCTCGGTATCCATCAGATGATCGCAAAGCGTCAGACGGGAGAAAAAGCTGTGATCCATACTCATGCCACGGAAATAATCGCCCTTTCGCAGTCACCGTCCTTTAAAACTCCGGAAGCCATCAACAGGATCCTCTGGAGCATGCATCCAGAAACGATGGTATTTATTCCCGGAGGGGTTGGATTTGTACCCTATACATTGCCGGGAACGGCCGAAATAGCTTCCCGTACCATTTCCGAACTCCAGCAGCATGATGTCGTCATCTGGGAAAAACATGGCGTCTTTGCTATTGGCCACACGGTGTACGATTCCTTCGACCTGATGGATATCGTTTGTAAATGTGCAAGGATATGGTTCCTGTGCAAATCGGCAGGCTTTGATCCCGAAGGGTTGACCAGCGAACAATTGCTGGAACTGAATGGACTGGCCGAAAAGTTTAATCGTGGAACAGGCGGATGAGGCATTACATCAGCATTGATCTTGGGGCTGACAGCGGGCGCCTGATCCTGGGTTCGCTGGACAGGGAACAGCTGATACTGAAGGAAATTCACAGGTTTCCCAACGGTATGGTACAGGTGGGAAAAAAATTCCACTGGGATATCCTGCATTTGTACAGGGAGATCATTGCCGGACTTCAACAATACATCCGGAAAGAAGAAATCGTCCCCGTCTCAGTGGGAATCGATACCTGGGGTGTGGACTACGGACTGCTGGCCTCCGATGATACATTGATGGGGATGCCCTATACGTACCGGGATCCACGCACGACCCATTCGATGGAAGAATTGACTGAGAGGATGCCCGCAGCTGAACTCTACCGGCATACCGGGATCTCACCGGCATCCTACACTACCCTTTGCCAATTGTATTCTGCAGGGCAGTCCCATCCTGAAATTCTGCAGGCTGCCAGCAGCCTGTTGTTCATCCCAGATCTGCTTACTTTTTTTCTCACCGGTGAAAAAAAGACCGAACTGAGCTTTGCATCCACATCGCAACTTTTCAATCCAATCAGCAATGAATGGGATGAGGAACTATTTGAACTGATAGGAGTACGCAGAGGATTGATGCAGGAAGTGGTGAAGCCGGGGACTACCATTGGCCATCTCTGTCAGGTCGTCTGCAACATCACCGGTATGCCGCCGGTACCTGTTGTGGCTGTGGCCACCCACGACACCAATTCAGCCGTAACGGCAATTCCAGCCCGTGGCGGTGACTGGGCCTTCATCAGCTCCGGGACCTGGTCGCTGATGGGATATGAAAGTCCAAGCCCCGTGATCAGCAAACAATCCTTTGCCATGAACTTCTCCAACGAAAGTGGCCTGGGTGGCAACTGGCATATCCTGAAGAACCATACCGGGCTGTGGCTTCTCCAGGAATGCAAACGGTTCTGGAAAAATGCCGGTTATTCCTGGGACCGGCTCATCGGTATGGCCCTGGAGGCAAAGCCGCACAGGGGTTTTATTGATGTTGATCATACTCGATTTCAACATCCCGGCAACATGCCATCAGCCATCATGGAATATTTGGAACAGACTGGCCAGTGTCGGCCCAGAGACCGCGGAACGTTGATCAGAATCATCCTTGAATCGCTGGCCATGAAATACAGGTACACCCTGCAGCACATTGAACGGTTGCGCGGGAAGCCTGTAGATGAGATCTATATCACGGGCGGGGGAGTCCGGAATGAACTCCTATGCCAGCTTACGGCCAGCGCCACAGGTAAATCCGTTTCTGCTGCGCTGGCTGAGGGAACGGCTACCGGCAGCATTCTCTGCCAGGCAATGGCTGACGGTCAATTGAAAACGCTGGATGAAGCCAGAATGCTGGTGAGGAGAAATTGTCCGGTGAAAAATTATTACCCTGAAAATACCGGGCAATGGGACGATGCCTTCATGCGCTATACCGGCATAGTGTCTGGCCGACCTTGACATTAATAACAATTTTATACTAATTAATATCCAATTATTTACAAGTGATGAGCACATCAGATACTCAAACCGCCAGGAACTTTCCATCGTCATTTCCCAAAATAGGTATCCGGCCCGTCATTGACGGACGGCGGGATGGCGTGCGTGAATCGCTGGAGGAGCAGACCATGCAGATGGCCCAAACGGCTGCCCGGTTCCTCAGCAGTCATCTCCGGTATCCGGATGGCGAACCAGCAGAATGCGTCATCGCCGATACCTGCATCGGTGGTGTTGCGGAAGCAGCCAGGACTGCCGATACGTTTAAAAGGAGCGGTGTCGGGCTTACCCTGACCGTCACCCCCTGCTGGTGCTACGGCAGTGAGACCATCGACATGGATCCGCTTTACCCGAAAGCGATCTGGGGATTCAACGGAACCGAGCGCCCCGGGGCAGTGTACCTGGCGGCAGCACTGGCCGGGCACAACCAGAAAGGCATTCCAGCATTCGGTATTTACGGGAAAAATGTGCAGGATGCCGGTGATGGATCCATTCACCCCGATGTTCAGGAAAAGCTTCTTCGATTTGCCGGAGCAGGCCTGGCAGTAACCATCATGCAGGGCAGATCCTATCTTTCCATGGGCTCCGTGTCCATGGGCATAGCCGGAAGCATGGTCAGCGAAGACTTTTTCCAGAGCTGGCTTGGCATGAGGAACGAATATACCGACATGACCGAGTTTTTCCGGCGCATTGATCAGGGTATTTTCGATCCGGCTGAATTCGGCAGCGCGATGCGCTGGGTGAAAAAAAACTGCAGGGAAGGCGCTGATTTCAATCCGCCATCCAGGCAACACAGCCGGCAGCGAAAAGATGCAACCTGGGAATTTGTTGTGAAAATGGCGATGATCGCCCGCGACCTGATGAAGGGCAATCCTCGCCTTGCGGAGATGGGATTCATCGAAGAGTCATTGGGTCATAATGCCATTCTCGGTGGATTCCAGGGTCAGCGGCAATGGACCGACCATTTTCCCAATGGCGACTTCCTGGAAGCCATCCTGAATTCCTCTTTCGACTGGAACGGTATCCGCCAGCCCATCCTCGTGGCTACCGAGAATGATTCGCTCAATGGTGTCGCGATGCTGTTTGGCCACCTTCTCACCCATACCGCCCAGATCTTTGCCGATGTACGCACCTACTGGAGCCCGGATGCTGTGAAGCGGGTTATCGGAGTAGAACCCACAGGACTGGCCGGTAATGGATTCATTCACCTGCTGAACTCAGGGGCTGCCACGCTGGATGGCACCGGGCGGCAGACAGTCAGTGGAGAACCTGCCATGAAACCGTTCTGGGAGATCTCCGAGGCTGAGGTACATGCCTGCCTGGAGGCAACCACCTGGTATCCAGCCACAACAGAATATTTCAGGGGCGGAGGGTACTCGTCGGGTTACCTGTCGAAAGGCGGCATGCCGCTCACCATGAGCCGCATCAACCTTGTAAAAGGCCTGGGCCCGGTACTGCAACTGGCTGAAGGGTGGAGCATCGACCTGCCGGAAAAGGTTCACCATAAGTTGAATGAGCGTACCGACCGCACCTGGCCCACCACCTGGTTTGCCCCCCGCCTTACCGGGCAGGGAGCCTTCACCGACGTCTATACGGTAATGGCAAACTGGGGAGCCAACCATGGAGCCGTCAGCTACGGACATATCGGCGCTGACCTGGTCACGCTGGCCTCCATGCTCAGGATCCCCGTGTGCATGCATAACATCCCCGACCAGAAGATCTTCCGCCCCGGCATGTGGAACGCATTCGGAATGGATAAGGAAGGTCAGGATTACAGGGCGTGCAAAACACTTGGTGCTCTTTACAGGTAAAATCCCGATGATCTTCAGGCTATGGTAAAAAACAAATTGACGACCAGGGAGTTTCTGTTGCCTTTCATTATGATCACCTCCCTGTTTTTTCTCTGGGGAATCGCCCATGGGATGATTGATACGCTGGATAAACATTTTCAGCAGATCCTTCATCTGATGAAATGGCAATCGAGCTTCATTCAGTTTTCACTGTACGGGGCCTATTTCACCATGGCCTTACCTGCGGGCTATTTCATGAGGAGATTTGGATACAGGAAAGGAATTACGTTGGGATTGTCACTGTTTGCAGCCGGTGCCTTTCTAATCGCAGGCACTACTTCCCTGGAATCATTCTGGATCTTTCTGATCTGCCTGTTCATCATTGGCTGTGGGCTGGCTACCCTCGAAACTGCTGCCAATCCTTACACGACAAAACTGGGACCACGGGAATCCGCCGAACAGCGCATCAATTTTTCACAGTCGTTCAACGGGCTCGCCTGGGTGATCGGACCCCTGATCGCATTGTCCATTTACAGCAACCAGAGCCATGTGGAAGGGGAAAAACTTGCTTCCCTGATCTGGCCTCTGAGCATCATCGGATTGGTGGTGCTGATGGTTGCACTTGTCTTCTCCCGGCTCCCCCTTCCCGAAATATCGGAAGAGGATATCGACATCGCTCATGGAGTACATGTCAACGGGATTGAAGAGAAACCTTCGTTTTTCATACCACTGATCAGGCAGCATCATTTTGTGTTGGGAGTCATCGCACAGTTTTGCTATGTGGCTGCCCAGACGGGCATTTTCAGCTACCTGATCAATTTTGTGACCGATGAAGGACAGCATCCGCGCTTCGATGTCAGTAACGGCCCGTATTTTTTATCCATCGGATTTGCCCTGTTCATGATCGGGCGTATGTCGGGCAGTTACCTGATGGGGATCATGAAACCGGTGCGTCTTCTGGCCATATACGCTGCACTGTGCGTTTTACTGCTGCCGGTTGTGGGTTCTCACCTGGGATGGGTGTCCCTGGTTTCCCTGTACGCCGTGTTCTTTTTCATGTCGGTCATGTTCCCGACCATTTTTGCACTGGGCATCAAGGACCTGGGACCAAAAACGAAAAAGGCATCCTCCTTTATTGTGATGGCGATTGTGGGCGGTGCCATATTCCCTCCCCTAATGGGATACATTTCCGATATCCATGGCATGTCGGCAGGCTTTTTCGTGCCGATTCCCCTGTTCCTTTTCATTTTGTATTATGCTTTGCGGGGGCACAGGATACGCGCTTAACATCGATTCAGGTCCTAATCATTTGGGAGCGCGGAGTTACAATTTGGACTGCGCCGTTTTACTGCTGCGAAGCAGCATTCACGTAAAAAACCGTCTGCCAGATGTCTTTCGACTCAAAAATATCCTGAGGATTGAGGATCCTCCCTCTCACCCTCCTCTCCATCTCCTGCCGCTGCGGTAAATGATGGCAGGCCAGCCGGTAAGCCCAGTAGATCAACTCCGAACAATAAAAGGCCCTTATGCCATGTAAGAAAGCATAGTTATAGGGGTATCCGATCACGCGGCGTACATAGCGGCAGGTCTCTTCCATGAGTTCTGAATCGCAAAATGTTGGCCGAAGGATGACATAATCATCCACCTCCATGATGAACTCATCGATGCGTTTGAGCGCTACGCCCTTGCCGGTAGCCTCGATCAGCATGTCGTGATCCATGATGATGGCCGAATGCTTCCAGTATCCCCTGATGAACAGATTGGTAAATTCAAATTCCTTGTGCGAGAGGATGATCATCCCCGGCTGCAGAAGATGACGAATGGTTTCCACATCCATTCCCTCACACCTGAACGGCCTGCCAAACCTCCAATTGATCTTGTTGGAAATGAACAGGACCGGATAAAATACCATCCGGATACGATAATTCAGCAATCTTGTCCTCTTCATGTTCCAGATGAATATTTTTGAATTTGAAATTTACTCTTTGCTCTTTACCTTTTCCGCCTCACTTCCACATTCACCTTCCAGACATTTACCGGCGAAATCACAAACTCCCGCCATTGAATATCACCCGGTTTCATCTCGAATTCAAGGTAATTATCATATCCCTCCTTTGTGAACAGTTCGGCAGGCAGCGGATCGAACTCGTTCAGGTAAGGCCGGTATTTACAGGGCGTCAGCTCAATGATCAGCGTCTCCGCACTAACATTGCGGAACTCGAACAACCGGTTCTTGGTATCCGGGATATACTCGGTTTTCACCTTGATGAAGTCATCATATTCCCGGATGTACAGACTTTCATCGGTTTTCTGCTGGGCTGAAACGGAAAGAGTGAACATTAAAAATAAAAATAATACCAGCAGGCATTCTGGCATTGAACGTGACGTGCACATGGCGAGGATGATTGGATGTGGGATGTAAAAGTAAATAATTGAATGATAATAACAAAAATTGTTAAGGAAAAACCATTGTAACAACAATCCGGCCATTCCCTCCGCGCGCCTCTTTGCATACCTCTGTGCTCTTCTGTGGTAAAAATGCATTTCACCACAGAGGCGATGGAGGGTTTCACAAAGACGCACAGAGAAAATGCAGCAGTAGAAATCCAGGTATATTTATACAGGAGCGAATATTTAATCGTTAATTTTGACCTCTTAAAAGTGAAGATCGCCTCCTCCATAGTATGCTTTTTCCTGCTGATGTTCCAGTCAACAGGTTATTATTTGTATTTCAGGATCCAGCAGCAGCACATCCGGCATGAGATCAAGCAACAGATCAAAGCCGGAGTGCCTGAGGATGAAATCGTACTGCTTAAACTATCACGGACTATACAGGATAACTGGGATGAGTTTCAATGGATCCATGACCATGAGTTCAGGTATCAGGGGAAAATGTATGATATCGTCAGGCAGGAAGATCATGGTGAAACCACATGGTTTTATTGCATCCGCGACGAAAAGGAAACCCTGCTTTTTGCCCGGTTGGATGAACAGGTGAAAAATGAAATGCAGAATATGCCCGGTAATGACAGGCAGCGGGAACGGTTGATGCAATGGTATAATACCCTGTTTTTTTCCGAAACCAACACCCTGACCTGCCTCGATCCCTGGTACATGGACTGCTCAACACCGTTTTATTTTCATTATACAGAATGGGAATCACCACCCGATACCCCTCCCCCTGTGATTTGAGCTGATTTTTTGAAATATTTTCCGGATGAATTGGAGTAAGGTATTCCAAGGAATCCTTGTGGTTTGTCATGAATATATCAACAGCTTAAATTTTATCGTATGAACAGACTATATATATTATTATTTCTACTGATGACCACCAGCATTGTCTTTTCCCAGGAACTGGTGGTCAAGGACAAGGTAACGCACCAGCCCCTGGAGATGGTGGCCGTATACCGGCATAATCCGACCGTAGCGGTCGTAACGAACTTTAAGGGACGCGTTGATATTTCAGCTTTTCAGGGTGCGGATTCCGTTTTCATCCAGTTGCTTGGGTATGAATCGGTAACGTACTCATACGATCAGTTGAAAATGATGCAGTACAGACTATTTCTTAACCAGGTGGACTTCTCGCTGGATGAAGTGGTTATTTCTGCCACACGCTGGGAGGAAAGCAAGCGGGATGTTCCTCAGAAGATCACTATGATCAGGCCCATTGAAGTTGCCCTGCAGAATCCCCAGACTGCCGCTGATATGCTCCAGACAAGCGGGGAGGTGTTTGTACAGAAAAGCCAGCTCGGAGGAGGAAGCCCGATGATCAGGGGATTTGCTACCAATAGGTTACTGATCGTGGTGGATGGTGTCAGGATGAACACGGCGATCTTCCGGAGCGGCAACCTGCAGAATGTGATCTCACTGGATCCCTTGGCCACCGAAAAGACGGAAGTGGCGTACGGTCCCGGATCCCTGATCTACGGAAGCGATGCCATTGGCGGTGTCATGAGCTTCTACACACTGACCCCTTCCCTCTCCACCGGAGATAAGCCACTGGTGAAAGGGAGTGCCCTGGCCAGGTGGTCATCAGCAGATATGGAAAAGACAGGTCATCTCGATCTGACTATAGGCCTGAAAAAATGGGCATTTGTCACCAGCGGTACCTTCTCCGATTATGATGACATGATCATGGGCAGGCATGGCCCTGAAGAAAATTATCTGAGGAAATATTATGCCAAGACCATCGACGGAACGGATACGCAGGTGATCAATCCCGATTCGCTGAAACAGGTTCCCTCGGGCTATCACCAGGTCAATATCATGCAAAAGATCCGCTTTCAGCCCAATGAAAGATGGAATTTCAACTACGGATTTCATTTTTCCACATCATCGAATTATTCCCGCTATGACCGGCTCCTCCGGGAGAAAAAGGGGCAGCTGCGCTCAGCGGAATGGTACTACGGCCCGCAAAAATGGATGATGAACACCCTGAGCATGACCAGCCGGCAACCAAATCGGATATACGATATGTTCAACGTGACACTGGCCTGGCAAAATTTCGAGGAAAGTCGTCACGACCGTGACTTTGGGGATACGGAGCTCAGACACAGGATTGAAAAAGTAAATGCGTACTCATTGAACCTTGACCTGGAAAAAGAAATCGGCGATCATCAGGGTTTGTTTTATGGCGTGGAGGCGTTGGTTAATACCGTTGAATCGACCGGGGAAGATGAAGATGTTTCGACAGGTATCCGGATTCCTGGCCCTGCCCGGTATCCAAGCCCTTCGGACTGGGAGTCGTTTGCCGGTTATGTAAACTACCGGATAAAACCGGTACATCAGCTTACCCTGCAGGCAGGACTTCGGTACAATCAGGTGATGCTGAGCGGGGATTTTGACACCACGTTCTATCCGTTTCCTTTTACCGACTTTGATATCAGCACCGGCGCCCTCACCGGAAGTCTGGGAATGGCATGGCTTCCCGGGGACAACTGGCAGGTCAACCTGAACCTTTGTACGGGTTTCCGTGCACCCAACATTGATGATGTGGGAAAAGTATTCGACTCGGAACCCGGATCCGTTCTGGTGCCCAATCCGAATCTCGAGGCAGAATATGCCTGGAACGGTGAGCTGAGCCTGACGAAAATCTTCGGACAGCTCCTGAAAATCGATCTGACCGGGTATTACACATACCTCGACAATGCCATCGTCAGGCGCGATTACACCCTGAACGGGATGGACAGCATCATGTACGATGGCGAAATGAGCCAGGTCCAGGCAATGCAAAATGCTGCATACGCCTACGTGTATGGCGTCCAGGCAGGCATTGAACTGAAGTTACCGGCCGACTTCAAGATCCTTTCCAAGTTCAACTACCAGAAAGGGGAAGAAGAGCTCGATGACGGAAGCATGGGCCCACTCAGGCATGCAGCACCCTGGTTTGGTTCCACGCATCTGCTGTGGAAGCACGAAAGATCTACAGTTGATCTGTCTGGGGTATATAACGGGGAGATATCGAATGAGGAACTGGCACCGGAAGAACAGGGAAAGGATTATATGTACGCGGTGGATGCGGATGGGAATCCTTACTGTCCTTCGTGGTATACATTGAACATCAAGGCCATATATCAGGTCACCAATTTTCTGATGGTCAGTGCGGGGATCGAGAACCTGACCGACCAGCGCTACCGGCCCTACTCTTCGGGTATCGTGGCGGCGGGAAGGAATTTTATTGTGTCGCTGAAGGGAACGTTTTAATGTACCCTACCTTTGCACCCCTCCCCTGCTAGCAGGGGAGGGGACGGGGGAGGGGCAAAGGAGTAAGTTGCCCTGGGATCAATACCTTTAACGGGTAAGTAAATGTTAAAAAAAGGAGAATTACATACCTTGATCCATAAACTGGGATTATCCCGGATAGCCTGTTGGCTGACCGTTCTTGCGATGTTTTATGCCAATCTGGAATATGGTTTATGGCGCCAAAAAGAACGGATCATTGTCTGGGATGTCGTCTCGTATTATCAGTATTTACCTGCACTTTTCGTACATCATGATATTTCCATGCAGTTTACCCTTCAGAATCCGGATTCGTACAAGGATCAATTCTGGGTGCAGCAAACTGAGAATGGGGGATTGGTAAGTCGTGTAAGTATGGGAATGTCGTACATGTATGTCCCTTTTTTCCTTTCGGCACATCTGCTGGCTAAACCCCTTGGATACATAGCAGACGGATTCTCACCCCCATACCGGTTCGCCCTGATCCTATCCTGTCTTTTTTATGTCTACTTTGGATTTTGGTTTTTACGAAAAGCTCTTCTAAAATATTTTTCTGACAAGGAAACAGCCTTTACCATCCTTACTATTGGACTGGCCACAAATCTGTTTTTTTATTCTGTGATCGAGCCCGCCATGTCGCATGCCTATAGCTTTAGCCTGGTGGCTTGCCTTATCTACCTTGTCATAAAATGGTATACAACGCCTAAGGTGCATTATCCCATTTTTATAGGACTGGTATCAGGAATGATCGTATTGGTAAGACCTCTGAACCTGTTATTTCTGCCGCTGATCTTTTTATGGGGAGTGGGAAACTGGTCAGCTCTCAGGGAGCGGATACGGTTTCTGCTCAATTCATGGAAACATTTACTGATCATATTACTGGCTGCAGTTCTGGTGCTGGTTCCTCAGTTCCTCTACTGGCATCTGACAACGGGTCAGTTCATCTATTATTCCTATGGACAGGAACGTTTTTTCTTTCATCACCCCCATATCCTTCAGGGAATCTTCGGCTACCGGAAAGGATGGCTGGTATATACACCGGTAATGATCTTTTCAATCCTTGGGGTATTTACGACCTTTAAACGGTACCATTCTTTATTCATTCCAATCATCCTAATTGAATTGGTCTTCATTTACTTTATTTTCTCATGGTGGGCCTGGTGGTATGGAGGTGGATTCGGGCTCAGGGCAATGATTGACGCCTATGCGTTACTGGCTTTCCCACTGACCGCTTTCACCGCCTGGGCCCTTCAGAAAAAACAGGGGATAAGGATCCTCTATCTCAGCCTGATCGGAACTTTCCTATCCCTGAATGTTTTCCAGACCCATCAATATTATACGGGGGCCATTCATTGGGATGCGATGACCCGCCAGGCCTATTGGGATTCGTTTCTCAGGCTAAAGCCTTCTGAAAACTTTAAAAGTCTGCTCAATCATCCTGATTACGAATTGGCTAAAAAGGGGATTGACGGTCTGCTCACTTCTGGAACATTACAAAATCCCGCACCTGACATGACTGATACGACCGGATTAGCTGCATTCATTAAGGAAGCCGAACAGGTGATCCGCAATGATTCAGCATGGTACGGACTGGTACTGCAAAAATCGGCCAGTAAAAAGATGTCCGTGGAAGATGTTATCCATGAAGAAGCCCTTTGGATATGGAACAAAAAAAAGGATAAGGCTGTTTCAGAATGAACAATTAATTGACATTTAACGATTTTCTTGGATTTTTTAACGTACTTTGTATGGTCTTTTCAATGTCGAACAATTAGTAAAGGAGGTTATCATGGGAATTTTATCCTGGATCGTCATCGGACTGATTGCGGGTGTCATCGCCAAATTCATCATGCCAGGGAAAGACCCGGGCGGATTGATCATTACGATCCTGATTGGTATTGCCGGCGGGCTGATTGGTGGTTATATCGGTACCTTGTTAGGGCTTGGCTCTGTGAAGGGATTTGACTGGAAAAGCATCCTGCTGGCTGTCGCCGGTTCCATTCTTTTACTGCTCATTCTGCGTTTATTCAGAAAAAAAGCCTGATCAGGGCTGAAAATTGTCAATTGTTAATTGTCAATTGTCAATTTTTAATTTAATTGACAATTGACAATTAAAAGATGAAGTCGGTATTGAGGAATGCGGACTGATTTCCGCGAAGGATCTCTTTGATCAGCATTTTATTTTCCGTAGTGGTTTTAGCTGCCACCAGGGTGCGAATCGTAAACACACGCAGTGCATCCGAAACCGATAAGGTGCCTTCCGCTGAATCTTTTCTCCCGGTAAAAGGGAAGGTATCCGGTCCGCGCTGGCACTGACTGTTCAGATTGACACGGCAGACCTGGTTCACCAGCGGATCAATCAGCCTGGCTATCTGCTGGGGGTCATTCCCGAACAGGCTAACCTGCTGGCCATAGTTCGACTGCATCATGTAGGCAATCGGTTCTTCAATGTCGTCGAATACTGCAACAGGGATAACAGGACCGAACTGTTCTTCATGATACAGTCTCATCCGGGAATCCACCGGAAAGACAACCGCCGGGAAAAAGAAGGATTCATGGATCGCGGCGCCTCCTTCATTCACTATTCTGGCACCGAACACTTCAGCATCTTTTATCAAATCCATCAGGTATTGAGGCTTCCCTGCTTCGGGCAGTGGCGTGATCTGCACTCCCTTCTCCCAGGGCATGCCCATAAACAGGGAAGAAACTTTTTGTGAAAACTTCTCCAGGAATTCTTCGCTGATCTTCCGGTGGACGAACAGGATCTTCAGGGCAGTGCATCGTTGTCCGTTGAACGACAATGTTCCCAGTACTGCCTCGTTCACCGCCAGATCGATGTTGGCATCGGGCAGGAAGATGGCCGGATTCTTGGCCTCCAATCCCAGCACGCAGCGCAGCCGGTGAGGTTTGGGATGCTGGTGCTTGAGTATATCCGCCACACGGCTGGTACCGATGAATGCCAGCACGTTGATCCGGCCTGACTTCATAAGAGGTCCGACCACAGCCTGCCCATCACCGTAGACGGTATTAATGACACCTGCCGGGAAGGCATCCCGGAAGGCCTCCAATAATGGATAATGCATAAGGACTCCCAGCTTGGGAGGCTTGAAAATGACCACATTGCCCATGATCAGGGCGGGTATCAGGGTGGTGAAGGTTTCGTTAAGCGGGTAATTAAAGGGTCCCATGCATAATACCACGCCCAGGGGCGACCGCCTGATCTGACCCATGATACCCTGTTCGATGACAAAGCGGGAGGAATTCCGGTCCAGTTCTTTCAGCGCCTCTATGGTGTCGCCGATGTATTCTACCGTGCGATCAAATTCCTTTTGCGCGTCGGCCAGTGTCTTCCCTATTTCCCACATCAGCATACGGACGATCTCCTGGCGTTTGTCGGTCATTTTAAAGACGAATATTTCCATATGGCGGATTCGTTCCTCCACCGGCATGGTTGGCCATTCGCCACGGCCATTATTGTAAGCTTTTTCGGCAGCGTCCAGTACCTCCAGGGACTCCTTTTCTGTCAGCAGGGGATAGCTTCCGAGAAGAAAGGGCTTTGCATCCCGTCCTTCAGAGATCATGACAGGCGAAAGGACCTCCTGTACGGGTCCCTCCCATTTTTGCAGGCGACCATTGATGAGGTATTCTTTCTGGTGGACAGGTTCACCTGGCAGAAATTCTTCAGGGATCTCTGACAGGGAGGGAAAGAGATGATTCACATAATCAGGCATGATGGTACGATTACTTATTCAGTTTGAGGCGGGGTGGATGCTGCGGCTTTCTCCTCTCTGGAGATCCATCCTCCTCCCAGCGCTTTATACAGTATTACATACGAAGTGAGGAGTTCCCTCAGGGTTTGTGATGCATTCAGTTCTGTATCGAAAAGGGTCCTTTCCGAATCCAGCACCTCCAGGTAGCTTGTCACACCGCCGTCATACCGCGACCGCGATAGAACAGCCGCATTCTGGGCAGCCACGCGCTGCCTGTTGACAGCCTCCAGTTCGGTTCTGAAGGTACTGATCCCGATGAGTCCATCCTCCACCTCGCGGAAGGCCTGCAGCACGGTCTGATCATAGTCCAACAGTGCCTGCTGGTAACGTTGCCGTTCCACTTCAACCCTCCGTTTGTTTTTATTAAAATTAAAGATGGGCCCGAGAATGTCACCGCCGACCGACCAGGCAGCGCTGGCGGCTGAAAAGGTCAGTTCGGGGCTGGCCGCTCCAAATAACCCAGTAAGGCTGAAAGAAGGGAATCTGACGGCCTGTGCCACCCCGATGTAAGCATTCTGAGCCACCAGGGCCTGCTCGGAATAGCAAATATCGGGTCTGCGGGTAAGCAGGTCCGAGGGTAAGCCGGGAGGAATATCGGGGGGAATGGGCTGCTTGTTCAGTTCTATACCGCGATCAATGTTTCCGGGCATTTGTCCCAGCAGGATCGAAAGTGCATGTTCAGTCTGTGCCACAGCTCTTTCATACTGAGGTATATACGCAGCGGCAATGTTCTCCTGTATTTCGGCCTGGTTCACGTCGATTTCAGGGACTATTCCTTTATTAAACCGTTCACGCACGATCCATGTGGATTCTTTTCGTGATTCCAGGGTCTGGCGGGAAATGGCCAGCTGGTTATCATAATCAAGCAGCTGGTAGTAGGTGGAGGTTACCCCTGTAATCAGGCTGATCATCACCGAACGGTATCCGTACTCTGTGGCCAGCAGGTCTGCCTTTGCGGCTTCGGTGGCACTGCGGTATTTCCCCCAGAAATCGATCTCCCATGACAGGAACGGAGCTGCATAATAGGTATTATGATTTGTGGTTTTCCCCGAATTGAGCACCGTATTCAGGTTTCCGCCCTGTATGTTGGCCTCATATCCAATCATGGGCCACATATCCGCCCGTTTATAGCCAACGGATGCCCTGGCCTCCTCAATACGGGCAGCGGCAATGCGTACATCCTTGTTTGCAGACAATGCCGTACGGATCAGCTTTTCAAGTTGCGGGTCCTCAAAGAGCATCCACCATTCCAGGTCAAACGCTGAATCCTGGCCGGTCGTATCAGCATAAGTAAAATGAGCAGGGGTCTGTACCACAGGTTTCTGGTACTTCGGACCCACCATGCATCCTGACAGGATTGTGATGAACAGGATCACCGTCAGGTGGATACTATATTTTTTCATATCATTCATTATTCTTTACGACAATTTGTTGTGCCTTCTTCAAATCTCTCTTCTTTTCATATTTACCTAACTTACCGATCAGGACAAATAACATCGGATACATAAAGATACCGAGCATAGTTGCGATAAGCATCCCGGCAAAAACGGCAACCCCCATCACGTTACGCGCCTGGGAACCGGCACCGTTGGCCGTGATCAGGGGTACCACGCCCAGAATAAAGGCAAAGGAGGTCATCAGGATCGGACGCAGACGCAATTTGGCACCTTCGATAGCGGCTTCCATCAGGGACAATCCTTCTTCGAACTTATCTTTGGCATACTCCACGATCAGGATGGCATTTTTTGCTGCCAGAGCCAGTAAGAGAATTAAAGAGACCTGGGCAAAGATATTCAGGACATAAAGATCGGAGCTGAAGCGGGCGATCCATATTCCCAGGAAAGCGCCGAAAATGGCAAAAGGGGTTCCGAGCAGGATGGCAAATGGTAGCGACCAGCTTTCATACTGGGCGGCAAGGATAAGGAACACAAATACCAGTGAGAAGACGAAAATCAAACCGGCGGTACCCGCGGCCTTTTTCTCCTGGTACGACATAGCATTCCAGGCATATCCAATGTCATCCGGCAGCACTTCCCCTGCCACCTCCTCCAGGGCATCGAGGGCCTGTGCCGAGCTGTATCCGGGTGCGGGTGCACCGGTCACCTCGGCAGCGCGATACATATTGAACCGGAATGTGAATTCAGGTCCTCCGATGTTCTCGACCGTTGCGATGGAATTGAGCGGGATCATCTTTCCCTCGTTGTTCTTAATGAAAAACATGGCCATGTCCTCTTCGGTCAGCCGGTATTCCGGCTCAGCCTGGAGATAGGACTTGTATACCCGCCCAAAACGGTTGAAATCATTCACATATGTACCTCCAAGAAAGGCGCTGATCGTATTGTAAACATCCTGAAGGTTCAATCCCATCTTCATGGCCTTTTCCCTGTCTACATCCAGGTAACGTTGCGGGGTGGTAGCCTGGTAGGTGGTAAAGACCGAGCCGATCTCAGGTCGCTGGCGGACAGCCTGGATAAATTTCTGGGTCTGCTGGGCCAGGTACAGGGGTGTATTGTTGCTGCCTTTATCCTGGATCATGATGCTGAAACCGGAACCGTTTCCAAGACCCGGTATGGCTGGGGGACCAAAGGCAAAGCTGGGCGCTTCCTGGATGGCTGCGGCAAACTCACGGTTCAGCTTCCGGATGAGCTTGTGTACCTCGCCTTCCTTCCCGCGTTCACCCCATTCCCTGCAGGAAACAAAAATAAACACGGAATTGGTCGAAAGGCCACCGGTAAGCATACTATAACCAGGGATGCTGGTTAAAAATTCCACCTCTTCGTGGGAGGAAAGGATCGTTTCGATCTTTCGGGCAACCTTGTCGGTGCGCTGTAAAGAGGCTGCTTCTGGTAACTGAGCATTGATAAAGAAGTAGCCCATATCTTCTTCCGGAATAAAGCCACCCGGTATCACCCTGCCCAGTACTCCTGCCAGTAACAGAAAGATCACGATGAAGATGACTCCACGGGTAGCCTTCCGGGCTACCACATGGGAAAAGCTGGTATATTTTTCATTGGCTTTGTTGAAGCCTTTGTTAAATCCCCGGAAGAACTTTCCGACGATACCCTTTACGGGTTTGGGTTCCTTCAGCAGGATGGAGCTGAGTGCAGGGCTCAGGGTAAGGGAGTTCAGGGCAGAAAAAACCACCGACACGGCAATGGTGATGGCAAATTGCTGGTAGAGGCTGCCGGTGATTCCACTGATGGCAGCCACCGGGATGAAAACGGCTACCAGTACCAGTGTGATAGCAATAATGGGCGCTGTGATTTGCTTCATGGCTTTGATGGTCGCCTCGCGCGGCTCCATCCCGTGTTCAATATTGACCATTACCGCTTCCACCACGACAATGGCGTCGTCCACGACGATACCGATGGCCAGGACAATACCCAGCAGGGAAAGGGTGTTGATCGAGAAGCCGAAGACCGGGAACAAAATAAAGGCTCCCACCAGGGATACGGGGACCGCCAACAGGGGTATGATCATGGCCCTCCAGTTCTGAAGGAAGATAAACACCACAAGGATCACCAATAACAGTGCTTCCAACAATGTGGTGACAATCTCACGGATTCCCTCGGAGATGGCCAGCGTAGTATCCAGTGAAACATCATACTTCAGATCCGGCGGAAAATCCTTCGCCAGGTTAGCCATCGTAGCTTTTACCTGGGAGGCCAGTTCCATCACATTGGAACCGGGACTCTGGTACACGGCAATGACACCCGCATCCTCACCGTTCAGGCGTGCGAACATCTTGTAACTTTCCGTACCCATTTCAATGCGGGCCAGGTCTTTCAAACGTACCTGAAAACCTTCGGCACTCTGCCGTACCACAATGTTACCGAACTCCTCTTCCGTCTGCAACCGGTCCTTGAGACGCACCGAGTAGGTGAAGTCGGTGCCCGGAGGGGCCGGCTCTCCGCCAAATTTACCTCCGGCTACGATCACGTTCTGCTGTTTAATGGCATTGACAACCTCGTTGACCGTGATACCCATCTGGGCCATCCGGTCAGGTTTGATCCAGATCCGCATGGAATAATCACCCACGCCGAAGACATCGATTCGTCCGACACCCGGAATGCGCGCAAGAATATCCGCTACATTGATCTTGGAATAATTACTCAGGAAGAGCTTATCATAGGTCTTATCCGGTGATGTGAGCGAAATCAGCAGTACTGGGAAAGCAAGCGATTTCTTGGTGGAAACTCCCAATCGCTTGACTTCATCCGGCAATTTCGGAGTTGCAGATGAAACCCGGTTCTGTGTCAGCACATTGCTCATATCCGGATCGGTTCCCACCTCAAAGGATACCTTGATGGTCATGGTACCATCATTGGAATTGATCGACTGCATGTAGATGCTGTTCTCCACCCCGTTGATCTCCTGTTCCAGGGGGGTGGCCACCGACTGTTCCACATCCAGTGAACTGGCTCCGGTATAGTAGGCCGTTACCTGAACCATCGGCGGGGTAATATCAGGATACTGGGCAATGGGTAAACTCAGGATCGAAATCACGCCAAGGATCACGATAAAGATCGAAATGACCATGGCAACGATCGGCCGTCTTACAAAAAATTCTGCCATCGGATTCCGGTATTAGGGGTTAAAATTTCATTAATTCTGCAGGCACCTCCACCATCTGGGGATCAACCTTCTGACCCGGACGGACCAGGTTCAAACCCTCGTACACAATACGGTCTGTTGGAGTAAGCCCTTCCTGTACCAGGTACATACTTCCGACCTTTGCTGCCAGCTTGACGGGGCGAACATCAATGGCATTCGTATCGTTTACAACATACACCTGGTAAAGACCCTGCAATTCCCTGACACTCCGCTGAGGAATCACCAAGCCATTTTCGACGACTTCCACAACGATCTGCACCCTTGCGAACTGACCGGGTCGAAGCAGTTTGTTGGGGTTTGGAAACGATACCTGCACCAGCAGTGTTCCTGTGGTGGGATCCACCTGCCGGTCAGTAAAATTAAACCTGCCAGGATAGGGGAAGATACTTCCGTCGGCCAGCACAAGGCGGTACCTGTCCTTATATGATGCCTTGGCCTCACCACCATAGGGTATAGTATCCTGCTCCTGCTCGATGACTTGCCTTGCAATCCAGAGATAATCCGATTCGGTAATGGAAAACTGCACCAGGATCGTATCAATGATCGATACGGTGTTCAGCACAACGGGATTCGGTGCACGGCCCACGTATTCCCCTGTTTTTGCCAGTGTTTTGCCGATAACCCCCGTAATGGGAGATAAAATACTGGTATAACCCAGATTGATACGTGCATATTTCAGGTTGGCATTGGCTGCGTCAAGGGAAGCCTGGGCAGCACCAAACTGTGCCACAGCCGCATCCAGGTCGCTCTGGCTCACCGCGTTGATCTCCGCCAATGGCCTGATCCGGTTCAGGTCGCTCTCGGCTTTTGCCAGCATAGTTTGTGCCTCTGCCACCCCGCTCATCGCTTCAGCTTCCATAGCCTTAAATGGCTCAGGATCAATGGAATATAATAATTGCCCCTGCCTCACAAACGTTCCTTCCTGAAAATGTATCCCGGTGAGAAAACCATCCACTCTGGCGCGGATAGGAATGTCTTTGTATCCATAGGTTTGCCCGACAAAATCAGTTTTGATGGGGACCGTGGTCTGAAGGACATTGACCGCCTGAACCTTTGTAGGAGGTTGAGTTTTCAATGCTTCTTTCCTGCAGGCCGGTTGTAGCATAAAAACACTTAAGAGACAACAGATTACTGTGCCCCTGAGAATGTAAGCAATAAATTTCATGGCTGGAATTTTTGAACTGCTAGCAAATATATGGAATATGTATTGGAATAGGTTATGCCTTCCAAGAAAAATCAAATGAATACTTTTTTTTACTACTTGCATTATTGAATTTTTTTATATATATTAGCACCCTGTATTTCCAAATGTGACCTCCCGGTATACCCTTTCCGATTGTACCCGGTAATTCACCTTTTACCACCCTGCAAGGTTTTTCTGCACATTTCTATTTAACCATGTCTGATGGTCACCATATAATGTTTACTCTTTCCAGTGTCAACCTAACGAAAAGGAGGTATCAATCATGAAAGAAAAAACAAGAAAACTATCACTTGCGGTAACTGTTCATTTACAGGATGCCGGAGGAAAGGATCTTCCTGAAGGTATGGTATACATATATGACCGTTCAGGAAAATTTTTAATGGCGGAAAAAATCTCCGGAAAAGATAAGGGGGAGACTCTGGTAGAATTACCCTCCTCCATGATGGGCCAGTCTGTTCGGATGATCGTGGGGCCGGTAACGGAAATGGCCCCAAAGGAAAAGGAGATACCACTGTGGATGGAGACACTCATCAAAGCAGGTGGAGAGGATCCATATGCTCCCTCCAAAAAATCACTGTTGCGTCTGGGCTCCGTCAGTAAAAACATTAACCTTGACAAGGATCATATCCCTGTCAATATTGCTGTTTATCCCTATGATTGGAGAAAATGGCTGACCTGTCATTGCCTGGTTCGCGGGCGTCTGATCAAGCGAGTTTCCATGCCCGATGGTACGGTTCAGGAATGGGGAGTATGCCAGGCCTGTATCAAGATCTATGAAGTGGATGCTTTTCCGATGATCATCGCCAAACTGCCCGATTATGAGATTTTCAGATTACGGGATGATCTGATCGCTATCATTAAGGAAAAGATCAAGCTGCCTCCCAGGGAAGTCATTCCGCTTCCCTGGCCGCCTCCACCACTCATCACTAAAATCAGCGATGCTAAAGAATCGGCAATGGCAGCAGGCGACATTCCATCAGAAGCAGGTGATTATGTTGAACTTCCGGCTGATTTCACTCCGGTGGTCTCAGCGGTGACTGCCTCCCAGCTCCGCAGCGAACTGATCCTGAACAAGGCAAAGTGGGTTAAATACCTGTGCCTGGTGCCCTGGTTCATGAAATGGTACAAAAAGGATCTGATCAAATGTACCTGCACGGATGAAAACGGGTATTTTGAGACGGTGATCGACTATACCTGCGGAGGTGATCATCCCGACCTGTACTTCAAGGCGGTCCAATGCATCGGGGGTGTCCTGCATACATTGTACGATCCCGGCATGGTTTGTCATACTTACTGGGACTATCCGTGCGGTACGGAAGTCGTTCTGGAAACAAAAGATCCCGCTGCCAGGGTATGTGCTCCTTCCGACCCGGTTATACCCCCTGCAGGAGTCGGTACATGGGTGTTGATCAATAAGGTCGGAGGGATACTGATCGACAGCATTGGCTCGGATGGGCTGGTAGGGTATGATTTTTCGGATGCAGGCGGCCACATCGCGGCCACAGGTGCCCCCTTTGGTGGCACACTGGGGCTCAGGGCAAGCCATTCGGTCAACATTCCCTCCTCATCATTAAAGTACTACCGCTGGCTGTATAACAAGGACGGGGATCTTGACCTGCTGGGCAACCCGGTATGGTATGAATTCAATACGCCCGTGGCGCCATCTGTGACAAGGTATTACGCGGATTACGACCTGGCTCACCCCTCAAAGCCACCGACATTCCCTGTATATACGCTGGGTCCCAAAAGCATCAAGGGCAAAACCATGTATGAATTCCGCCCGACACAGACCGAATTGCAGGCCCTGGCTCCTCCAAATCACGTGTATCAGTGGCCTGCTGAACCGATCGGTAATGATATCTACAGTGGCATCCTTAACTCCGTTAACCTGCCTGGAGGTACAAACCTGGCGTACGGAAAATACGGGTTCAAACTGGAGATTTATGACAGCGCCGGTGATCAGGTATTACCAGGTGCAGGCACTTTCCGCTTCATCGTGCTGCAAAATGCAGATGGCGACTCGCGGCTGCCATATGCCGGAGAAATACAGGACGGTGGCTTTATTTTCTGCCTGAATATCGACAACAGGCGCTGCCAGGCTTTGATCGATGCACCGAAAATCGGAACTGTGGGCGCTAATCCACTCTGTGGATTTCTCCATTTTGCGGCAGGTGACAGTGTTACACTTGATTTTCATGCGCTTCATCCATCCGAACGGGCGACATTCTCCTACTGGATCAGGAGGGGAGCCATGATCATCAAATCCATCAGCGGGGAAGTGGCCGCTGACGATGCAGGAGAATGGGATGGCGATCATCATGGCAACTTTCACGGGGCGTTTCCCCCCGCATCACTTCTGGGGCCCTGCACACAGGCTGCCTTTGCAGAGGTGTTACGGGTTTATGCCAAAGCGACCAACGGATGGACCCGTTTGGATGAATATGATGCCGGAACGGAATGGGCATTTGCTTTGACGCCGGCCACATGATCCGGGTACTCCGGGGGATTGTTCCATAAATGAGGAGTGACATCTCTTTAAAAAAAGATGAATATATACTTGCAGCAGGCAGACTTATTTTATAATATTGCTCCTCCTTACGATCCTGGCTTTATTTCATTTAAATCCTTTAACATGAAAAAACTCATTTTCCTGGTGTTTATGCTTTGTTTTTGGGCATGCAGCCTCAATCTTCATGCACAGGGTAACGGTGAATGGGACAATCCCTATTCTGTATTAAAAAATCAACCCGAAGCTGACCTGATCGTCAGGGTGGGGGACATTGATAACCTTGGCTTTGGATGGCCCGAGGATTTCAATCCTTTTAGGGGCAAGGATACCGATCCTCACGATTTTCCCTGGGAAGCCGAATCCGACGATCCGGCAGGGACCGACAGAATCTTTGTGGTATCCAGCTTTGATCCGCAAAATCCGGGTTGGACGGATGGATATACACAATCCACGGAACGTCCGGGTAATGAACCCCAGGCAGTTACCATGGAATATTCTTTGACAGGCATTGATGTCCGTTCAGCCATGATCCGGATGTTCGTGGACGATTTCCAGGCACCTGCCTTCAGTACGGTCTACCAGGTAAGCATCAACGGAGAAAATGTCCCCTATCTTGAAAATATGATCAATGCCCTTGACCAGACGGGGCCCATCGGCAAAATGATTACCGTGAAACTCCTTTCCGAAGACCTTGATTTGGTAAAGACTGGTCGGATGGTCATTCGAATTGATGATGTTACCACCGGCGCAGGTGACGGATTTGCCATTGACTTTGTGCAACTGCTGGTTAACCCGGGAAAAATAGCCTATGTTCAAAACATACAGGGAAAAGTGGTGGATGAAAACACGAAGGAAGGCATTGCCGAGGCACTGGCGTCTGCAACCAATGTTGTTGAAACCACTACTGACAGCCAGGGAGAGTTCATCCTGAGCAACGTTCCTGCAGGGCTGGCGCTGATCACTGCATCAAAAACAGGATACACAGCAAAAACGCTCCCTTATGATGAATATCTTTATTATGAAGAGTCAGAGAACAACAGGCTGATCATTCCCCTGAAAAAACTGGATGAATCCACTGCCAGAATGGGAGAAGAAATTGATAAGAAAGGGTTGCTGGTTCTGTACGGAATTCATTTTGATGTGGATAAAGCCACCCTTACCCCTGAATCCGTCCAGGTCCTTGAGCGACTGGCCACGGTGATCAGAGAGAGACCCGGTCTCAATCTTGAGATTGCGGGGCATACCGATTCAGATGGCACGGGTGAATACAATCTCCAGCTCTCCCAGAACCGCGCACAGGCAGTAGTGGACTGGCTGAACGAACACGGCATTTCCAATAAATTAAGTGCCCGGGGATATGGTGAAAGCTCCCCGGTGGCCAGCAATACCACTAACGAGGGAAAAGCGGCGAACCGCCGGGTCGAGATCAGGGTGATCGGGGAGAAATAGTCAACAGTCAACAGTCAACAGTCAGCAATGATTCATTTTGTTGACTGCTGACTGTTGACTGCTGACTAATTGATCCGCTTATCGCGTTTCGCCCACTCCCTCTCACGCAGCACATACTTCTGTATCTTTCCTGTGGCCGTTTTGGGTAACTCACAGATCTCGATGACGGCGGGACACTTGAAATGTGCCATGTGTCCCTTACAGAAAGCCAGGATTTCCTCCTCCGACGCATAGGCACCTCTTTTCAATGTGACAAATGCTTTTGGCCGTTCGCCCCATTTTTCATCCGGGATGGCCACCACCGCACACTCCAGGACTGCCGGGTGCCTGACCACCGTTTGTTCCACTTCGATGGTCGATATATTTTCTCCTCCTGAAATGATGATATCCTTCAGCCGGTCGCGAAGTTCAATATATCCGTCGGGATGCCACACAGCGAGGTCGCCTGAATGGAACCAGCCACCCCGAAAGGCTTCCCCTGTGGCCTCCGGCTGCTTGTAATATCCCTGCATCACGTTATTACCCCTCATCACCACCTCTCCGATGGTTTTACCATCCCGTGGCACATCGTTCATGTAGCTATCCACCACCCTGACCAGGTCGGCAGTGACATAAGCCTGACCCTGCCGTGCACGTAGGTGGGCTTGTTCTTCCAGCGGCAGGAGGTCCCATTCCGGGTGCCATTCACAGATCGTATAGGGGCCATAGGTTTCCGTTAGTCCATATACGTGTATCGGTCTAAAATTCAATGACCTGAGCTTTTCCAGCAGGGTGGGTGACGGAGGAGCTCCTGCAACGGTAACGGCAACGGGCTGGTCAAACCGGTAGGCTCTGGTATGGTTCACCAGCATGGTATGAAGCGTGGGGGCGCCGTTGAAATGCGTCACGCCTTCCCTGCGGATGATCTCCCAAATCTGTCCCGGGTCGATCCTGCGCAGACAAACATGCGTGCCGCCCACCGCCGTCACCGCCCACGAAAAGCACCAGCCATTGCAATGGAACAGGGGCAGCGTCCACAGATAAACCGTTTGAAGCGACAGACCCGTTTCAATCACCTCACCAAGGGCGTTCAAATAGGTGCTCCGGTGAGAAAAGATCACTCCTTTCGGTTTGCCGGTGGTGCCTGAAGTATAATTAATGGAAATGGGAATATCCTCGTGGTCAACGGGATCCTGCAAAGGCTCCGGTGAACTTTCAGCCAGGAACTGCTCATAGGGATCGCTGGCCAAACCTGAATCATCGATTTGGATCACGGTAAGGCCGGGAATGTTCAAACCGGATACCAGCGGAAGAAACTCAGCATCGGTAAATAAAAACCGACTGTCGGAATGGACCAGGATATACCGGATCTCCTCCTGGTTCAGCCGGGTGTTGATCGTTACCAGCACGCCCCCGGCCAGCGGAACACCGTAATGAGCTTCCAGCATGGCGGGGGTGTTGGGACAAAGAAATGCGACCTTGTCATTCCTGGCCATACCTGACCTGATCAATGCACCGGCCAGGCGATGCACCCGTTCTTCAAACCGGCGGTAGGTATACCTTCGATCGCCATGGATGACAGCAATTTTTTCAGGCACGATCGAAGCACTCCGCCGGAGGAAACTTAGAGGACTCAGCTCTGTGCGGGATACGGGTTTTGTATTTTTCTCTTCCATGACCATCGCAGTTGAATGCTACTAAGATAACTATTTCTTGCATTGCCCCAATGGTGATAAATGGTGAATTATTCAGTGCTTTTATTAATTTGCACTCCGCTCGAATAATCGGCCATCATGAAGGATCACATCAAACAGGCGTTGACCCGTAAGGAATCAGGCGTGCTCATCCTGGCGTCTGTGTTGTTTTTCTGCGGCCTGTTCATTCATCTGGGCAATGTCCCCCTGATGTCGGATGAGGGTATCCGGGGCCTGGTTGCGCTGGAGATGCAGCACAATGGAAACCGGCCAGATTCTCCGTCACAGGAGCGATGAGGTTCCGGGGGAAATCTACTATATAGCCGATAACAGGGTCATTCAGGATTTCCGGCAAAAAAGGATCTTCTTCAGCACGGAGGCCGAATTTTATACGCGCAACGAAGGTGTCCGCCTGTATCTCATCCGCTTTCTCTGACTTGCATTTGATTTCCTGTATTCCCTCCGTGCGCCTCCGTGCAATCCTCCTTTCGCCTCTGTGGTTAAGTAAAAAAACCGGCCTGATCGCCAGATAATTATCATAAAACGTCCATTTCCGTTAATAAATCTTTAATAATGATACGCTTTGTGTTTTTTTGTATTACATTTGTCCGATTTTTAAGCTGACTGAGAGGTCAGAATTTTTTTAATTTATTAATTGTTTTTTCAATGAACATTTACATCGCAAACATCCCGTTCAAGGCCAAGGATAATGACCTTCGGGAGTTATTTGAGCAGTATGGCGAAGTTCAATCCGCCAAAATCATTATGGACAAAGTGACCCAAAGAAGCAGGGGCTTCGGATTTGTGGAGATGAATGATGACGCAGAAGCCCATGAAGCCATTGAATCGCTGAATGGCGCTGATTTTATGGGTAAAACACTGGTGGTCAACGAAGCGAGACCCCGAACCGATAATCCCAACGGTGGCAACCGTGGAGGTGGCGGTTTTAACAGACGACCCAACAGAGGCATCTAGCAATAAGCTGCGGAAAAACTTTAAGAGGCTGGCTCATATAACGGGTCAGCCTTTTTTTTTGGATATTCATTTCACGTCGCTTCCATCCGGTAAGGAAGGTTCAGGTTTGATAAACGCAAGTTTACCGTCGGGGCTCTCTGCCATGAGGATCATACCCTGGGAGACAAGTCCCCTGAGTTTCCGGGGTTCCAGGTTGACCAGAAAACAAACCTGCCTGCCCACGACCTCTTCGGGCCTATAATGCATGGCGATGCCTGCCACCACCGTGCGTTGATCCATCCCGGTATCAATCCTGAGTTCAAGCAGTTTATCTGCCCCGGGTACCTGTTTGGCTTCCAGGATAGTGCCCAGGCGAATGTCCATCCGGGTAAAATCGTCATAAGTGATCAGCGGTTTCTGCGGTTTGACCTCTGGTTTCGGGGATTCGTTGATCTTTTTGGTTTCCTGCAGCTTTTTCACCTGAGCTTCGACCACGCCGTCCTCAATTTTCTCGAACAGGTAAAAGGAGCGGCTGAGGGGATGATCTGCCTGCAGAATATCCATCCGGCCGGCTTCAAGCCATTTCATGGAAGGCAGGTTCATCATCTGCCGTATCCTTGCTGCTGAGAAAGGCAGAAATGGCTCGCACAGGATCGCCAGGTTGGCGCACAGCTGCAGGGAAATGTTCAGAATGGTACCCACGCGTGCTTCGTCGGTCTTTATCAGTTTCCATGGTTCTGAATCGGTCAGGTACTTATTCCCCAGGCGGGCCAGGTTCATCAGTTCGCTGAGCGAGTCCCTGAATCGAAAAAGGTCCAGCATACTGCCGATCCGGTCAGGGAAGGTACAGGCATCTTCCGCAACACGCCGGTCATACTCGTTCATGATGCCTACCGGCGGTACCCTGTTGCCAAAAAACTTGTCCGTCAACACCAGGGTGCGGTTGATGAAATTACCAAAGATTGCCAGCAGTTCACTGTTGTTGCGTGCCTGGAAATCCTTCCAGGTAAAATCGTTGTCCTTTGTTTCCGGGGCATTGGTGGTAAGGGCATACCGCAATACATCCTGTTTGCCGGGGAAATCTTTCAGGTACTCATGCAGCCACACGGCCCAGTTGCGTGATGTTGATATTTTATCCCCTTCGAGGTTCATGAACTCAAAGGCCGGGACATTATCCGGAATAATGTATGTCCCCTCGTGGTAGAGCATGGAGGGAAAAATAATGCAATGAAAAACAATGTTGTCCTTACCGATAAAATGGAGGAGACGTGTATCCTTGGCCTTCCACCACACTTCCCAGTCGGCATGATGCAATGCAGCCCATTCGCGGGTGGCCGAAATATAACCGATCGGTGCATCAAACCAGACATAAAGTACTTTGCCTTCCGTTTCCGGCAGGGGAACTTTCACTCCCCAGTCCAGGTCACGGGTCACGGCCCTGGGCTGTAATCCATGATCGAGCCAGGATTTACACTGGCCGTATACATTGGGTTTCCAGTCATCTTTATGTTCCTGGAGGATCCACTGTTTCAGCCAGCTTTCGTATTTATCCAGCGGCAGGTACCAGTGTTTTGTTTCCTTTTTCACAGGAGGCTTGCCGCTCAGTGCAGAGCGGGGATTGATCAGGTCGTCGGGGCTGAGCGATGTGCCGCAGTTTTCGCACTGGTCACCGTACGCTTTCGGAAAATCACAGCGGGGACAGGTGCCTGTGATATAGCGGTCGGCAAGGAACACCTGATTCTCTTCGTCAAAGTACTGCAGGGTGGTCTTTTCAATGAATTCCCCCTTATTGTACAGGGTCTTGAAAATGCCGGCAGCGGTTTCATGATGAACGGGATTCGAGGTACGGCTGTAAATATCAAAGGATATCCCGAATTCCTCAAAAGAATCCTTAATCATCCGGTGGTACCTGTCGACGATCTCCTGGGGGGTGACTCCCTGCTGCCGTGCCTTGATGGTAATGGGAACCCCATGTTCATCCGAGCCTCCGATGAAAAGGACATCCTCACCCTTGCTGCGAAGGTAGCGCACGTAGATATCGGCGGGGATGTATACGCCGGCCAGGTGACCAATATGTAGCGGTCCGTTGGCGTATGGAAGGGCTGAAGTGACTGTGGTGCGGCTGTACCAGCGATCCGTTGAGCTCATGGTGTAAAATGTTAACCGTTAAACTGTCAGTAAATCTGCACAAAGATAGAGATTTGAAGTTCACTGGCAGGGATTTATCTGTTGGCCTGATAAAATGGACGCAGATTTTGGGAGGGAACGTAAAAATGATGACCTTTGCTCCTTCAATCCCGCATTTCATGGGTATAACCGAGTTCCTTGCCACACACATTACGAACTTCATTGACCAGACCGGATACATCAGTATTTTCATTCTGATGGTCATGGAAAGCATGGTTCTTCCCGTGCCCAGCGAAGCCGTGATGCCCTTTGCGGGCTTTTTGATCGTTCAGAACCGCTTCACCTATGCGGGAGTGATCATCGCCAGCACGCTGGGAAGCATCGTCGGATCGCTGGCTTCGTATTACATTGGCCGTTACGGTGGAAAACCCTTCGTTGACCGTTACGGTAAATATCTTTTACTCAACCGGAAAGACCTTGAGGCAACCGAACGATTCTTTAACCGCCACGGCAGTCTGACCATCTTCATCTGCCGTTTCATTCCCGTTGTGCGCCACCTGATCTCCATACCTGCCGGAAGCGGACGTATGCCCCTGGGGCGTTTTTCCGTCTATACGATCCTGGGTGCCGGCATGTGGAATACGATCCTTACGGTGGCGGGATATTACCTCCGGCAGAACTGGGATGATATCATGAAATACAGCCATATCATTGACTACATTGTACTGGCCTTGCTGGGGGCAGGGATCGTCTATTTCATTTACAAACATCTGCGAACAAAATAAATCCCTACCTATGCCGATAACAACTTCAAGAACTACGGAAAACGGACGTATTTTCATTGATACCCTTGCCTGTAATGGGTGTGGCCTTTGCGTTGAAGTCTGCAAAGACTTCAGCCTTGCCATCGAAAACGGTAAAGCTGTAGAATCAACGTATGCCCTGTTTGGCTGCATAGCCTGCGGTCACTGTATGGCCGTTTGCCCTTGCGATGCGATATCCATTCAGGGACGCCATCTCTCCCCGGCCGATCTCTTTCCTGTTCCCGAAAAGGCAGGTGCCGCATCCTATGAATCCCTCCTCACACTCTTCCAACGCCGAAGGAGCATAAGGGAATTCAAGGATAAACCCGTGGACCGGGAATTGATCGACCAGGTCCTTCGTACAGCCGCCACAGCACCTATGGGAATTCCCCCGTCCGATGTCAATGTACTGGTTCTGGAAAGTAAAGAACACGTCCTGCAGTTCTCCAAAGACTACTGTGAATACCTCAAATCACTCCGGTGGATGGTGTCGGGCTGGTTTATCACCCTGATGCGTCCCTTCTGGGGCAAGGCCAATGCCGACATGTTCCGGGATTTCCTCCGGCCTTTGATTTACAAATACACAGAATCCATGGATAAAGGAGAAAACATGGTAATGTATGACGCTCCTGTGGCGTTGTATTTTTATGGTTCTCCCTTTACCGATCCGGCCGATCCGCTGATCGCAGCAACCTATGCCATGACCGCAGCCGAATCGCTGGGACTGGGTACCTGCATGCTGGGCGCCATACACCCTTTTATTCAATCGGGAAAAGGTGCACGTACATTCAGGGAGAAATACGGGATCCGGTTTAAAAGCCGTGAAGGCCTTGTTGTCATCATGGGATATCCCAGAATCAAATTTAAAAAAGGCATCCACAGAACATTTGCCCATATTGATCACCTGAGTTGATCCCTGTATATGAAAACTCCGGCATACCTCAAAAAGGGAAGTACCGTTGCCCTTGTAGCCCCAGCCCGCAAAGTAACCGCAGCTGAGATGGCACCTGCCATAAGCAAACTACAGGAGTGGGGTCTTGATGTGGCCATAGGACAACATCTGACAGGATCCTGGAATCAGTTTTCCGGAACAGACACGGAAAGAGCCGCTGACCTCCAGCAAATGCTTGACAGAGATGATATCCGGGCCATTTTCTGCGCCAGGGGAGGATATGGCCTGGTCAGGATCATTGACCGGCTCGACTTTACCCGGTTTGTAACCGATCCCAAATGGATCGTGGGGTACAGCGACATTACCGGACTGCATTCGCACATCCACACCAACTTTGGTATTGAAACCCTGCACGCTGTCATGCCGATTCAATTCGGAGATCCCCAACAAACAACCGGCACCTTTGAATCAATGCGAAAAGCGCTCTTTGGAGAGTCGCTATCCTATACCATTCCATCTTCACCCCTTTCCCGGCCAGGCACTGCCAGGGGAATCCTTACAGGTGGCAACCTGTCGCTGATCTACGGATTATGCGGTTCGGCCTCGGACCTGGTAACCCATGGGAAGATCCTGTTTCTGGAGGATCTGGACGAATACCTGTACCATATCGACCGGATGATGTTCAACCTGAAGCGCAGCGGCAAACTCTCCCGTCTGGCCGGACTGATCCTGGGGAATATGACCGGTATAAAGGACAACCAGGTTCCTTTCGGCAAGACAGCCGAAGAGATCATCGCCGAAGCCGTCGGGGAATATGATTATCCGGTGTGCTTCAACTTCCCGGCGGGACATGCTGATGATAACAGGGCACTGATTCTTGGAAGAGAGACGATGTTAAGTGTTGGGGATCAGATTTTTTTCAAACAAGCTTAAGCAAATTACAAATTCCAACGTCCAAATTCCAAACAAATTACAAGACCAAAATCCCAAATACTACAAATCTACATCAGCAGCATAGTCCGAATGTTTAAGGGGTTAGATCAGTGTTTGGAATTTGGATCCTGGAATTTGTTGGGTTTTGGATCTTGGAATTTGTGATTTGTTTAAAACACTGTGGTACATTTTCCCCTGTTTTGGGATTAATGGTTATCAACGCTCCCATTTATGGCAGAACATAACGAAACCGGAAAAGCAGGAGAGGAGATCGCTGTGCAATATCTCCGTTCCAAAGGATACACCATCCTTGAAACCAACTGGCGATGGGGTAAAAATGAAATCGATATTGTCGCAGAAGATAAAGAGTACCTGGTTATCGTGGAGGTGAAAACCCGGCATTCGAGCGACTTTGGCGAACCGGAGGATTCTGTGACCCGACAAAAACAAAAATTGCTCATCCGGGCAGCTAATTCGTATATCAACCGGTATGGGGTTAAAAAGGAGACCCGGTTCGATATCATCAGCATTCTACTCCGTGGCAGGAATCCGGAAGTCAACCATATCATTGATGCCTTCTACCCGACCCTGTAGAATTATCAATTATCAATTGTCAACTGCTGACTGTTGACTGCTGACTGCTGACTGCTGACTTATTATTACTACCTTTGCCGCTCATTTCATCCATCATGAGACCACGCAAAGGGAAATCCGCCGGGCCTCCTGCAAATCCGGAATTCAAACCACCGGTACCCCAGCAGGAATCAGCACGGCGAAAAGAATTCTTTGAATCCAGAAGGCCACGAAAAAAAGTCCTGATCCTGGATAAAGAGGAAAAAACCGATGATAATCCGGAACCTCGGGGGATAAAGATACTCCGTAAAACAAAAAACAGTCAACCGGGGAGGACCGAAAGGCCATCTGCAGATATAAGGAAATCCGCCGGGGCCTCACCGGGTGCTGAAAGGAAAAGAAAATCCTACGGGGAGCCAGGTGCAACCGGGCGACCTGCACGATCCGCTCACGATGCGGAAAGAAAAAGACGATCCTACGGGGAACCAGGTGCAGCCGGGCGACCTGCACGATCCGCTCACGATGCGGAAAGAAAAAGACGACCCTACGGGGAACCAGGTGCAGCCGGGCGACCTGCACGATCCGCTCACGATGCGGAAAGAAAAAAACGACCCTACGGAACAGCACAGGACAAGGACAGGCCAGGGTCATCCTTTGGGAAAAATCGGGATGCGAAAGTGACCGGACCCGGGAGAACAGCCGGTTTCCGGAAAAGCCTCCCCGATCCCGAAATGATCCGGTTGAATAAATTCATCGCCAATGCCGGCGTTTGCTCACGAAGGGAAGCCGATGAACTGATACGGGCAGGTGCCATCCGGGTAAACGGAAAAATCGTCACGGAACTGGGGGTAAAGGTATCGCGAAAGGATAAGATCCAGTATGGTGATCAAACCCTGCGGGCAGAGCCCCTGGTCTATGTGTTGCTGAACAAACCCAAGGGATATATCACCACCGTTGACGATCCTCTGGACCGCAACACGGTAATGACCCTGGTAAAAGACGCCTCACGATACCGTATCTATCCCGTCGGCCGCCTCGACCGAAATACCACGGGTTTACTGCTGTTCACCAACGATGGTGAACTGGCTAAAAAACTGAGCCATCCACGCCACCGGATCGAAAAAATCTACCATGTCGAACTGGACAGGAACCTGACGAAAAACGATATGATGACCATAGCTGCAGGGATCACCCTGGAAGACGGATTTGTAAAGGTGGATGAAATTGCCTGGGTCGAGGGAGCCGACTCAAAAAAAGAAATTGGCATTCGCCTTCATTCGGGCAAAAACAGAGTGGTGAGGCGCATCTTTGAACACCTGGAATATAGAGTGATCCGGCTTGACCGGGTTGTGTTCGCCGGGCTGACCAAAAAAGACCTGCCCCGGGGCCGATGGCGTCCCCTCTCCAAAGAAGAGATCAGCCGGCTGAAAAGGCTGTAAAAATTTAGGATTCAGTATTCAGTATTTATGATTTCGAATTTGTTCGGATTTTGGATCCTGGAATTTGGGATTTATTTGGGATTTGGATTTTGGGATTTGGATTTTGATCCTATCGGATCCATCCCAGCTTCTGCATCACTTTAACCGGAATAGCCGCATTGTCCTGATAACCAACAAACATCTCCTGTCCATTGCCGACTGCGCGCACCGGTACAGGCAATGCTGTATGATTTGAGGTAGTCCAGCCAATGCCTGCCTTTCGGTTCAGTATCCGCGCACACATTACCGCCAGCGGTTCATCTTCTCCATACAGGTTCGCCACTCCTGCCGTATTTTCACCCTCATGTCCCAGGCTTTGATTGTAGGCTTCGTTCAAATAGATCATCTCCACTTCATTCAGGGGTAAATCAGCATTGCCCAGTCCGTAATAATACTGTACCGTATCCAGGATATCTTCAAAGGTCAGTAACGTATCAAGCCCCTTTTCCTTATAGTCCATGATCTTTTCGGTGAATGCGGAGATGGAACATTTCTGATACTGAAGTAATCCATAGGCTCGTTTTTCGTCCATCCCATCCATGCCCAGCGACATGCCTCCGGTCTCATGATCCGCCATGACCACAATCAGGGTTTCAGCAGGATATTTTTTATAAAACTCCATGGCCACACCAATGGCCTCATCAAACGCGAGGACCTCTTTTACGACCGAAGCGGCATCGTTGGCATGACACGCCCAGTCAATCTTACCCCCTTCCACCATGATGAAAAAACCCTCTTTCCCATAAAGTAATTCTATGGCTTTGGATGTGAACCTGGAAAGGGAAATGCCATCGCCCTTGTCATCAATGGCGTAAGGAAGAGATTCCCCACCCGCTAAAACAGGACTGATGGCAAGCACTTTCCCCTGGTCCGGTGTCAGGGCATTAAAATCCTTCACCGAATTCACAATCCTGTAACCTTTTCGCGCAGCAGCATCCACCACCCGTACATCGCCGGGTTTCTCACCTTCATTTCTTAAAAAACCACCTCCGCCAAAAAAATGAAAACCGCTATTCGCCAGGTCAAGTCCAATCCCATAATAATTGCTTCTCCGGTATTCATGAGCATAAAAGGCCGAAGGAGTAGCATGGTCAAGGGAAACCGATGTGATAATGCCCACTTTCATGTTATGCTCCAGGGCTATTGTGGCGATGGACTTGTAATCAACTATGTGAGCACTGTCCATCGAAACCGTCCCGTTGGAAGTTTTGTGGCCTGTCGCCAGAGCGGTCCCTGAAGCAGACGAACAGGTAATGAAGTGGCTCTGGCTATAGGTGGTCATGAAGGACTGTACCGGCAACCTGCTGAGATTCAGCTTTTCAAAGCCAATTTTTCCCTGGATGGCTGAGAGGTAGACCTCAGCGGAGGCAGCCTGTGCCAGGCCCATGCCGTCACCGATAAAGAAAAAAATGTATTTGGGTTCAGAAGAAGGCTTTTCCTGACGGTCAGCCGCTGAAATCAATGGTGCTATAATTCCTGAAAAGAAAATTGTAAGAGAGAGCACCATAATTGAAAAAAGTCTGCTTTTCATAGCGAATGGTTTGGAAAGTTAACATTCAAATCGGGTAATTGTTCATACAAATGGGGTTAAGGTATGGTTCCCTTCCCTACTCTGCCAGTTTCATCCTGATCCGGGATGTCAGGATATCAATGGCAATATGGTTTGTGCCTCCCTGGGGAACGATGATATCGGCGTACCGCTTTGAGGATTCGATAAACAGTAAATGCATGGGTTTAACATACCTTTCGTAATGTGTGAGCACCTCCTTGTACGACCTCCCCCTTTCTTCAATATCCCGGCGGATGATCCGGATCAGCCGGTCATCCGGGTCAGCATCCACATATACCTTGATATCCAGCTTTTTACGCATTAACGGATTGGTCAGCACCAGGATCCCTTCCACAATGACCACCTTGCTGGGAGATATGGTGATGGTTTCCTTTGAACGGGCACAGGTGATATAGGAATAGACAGGCATTTCGACGGACAGTCCTTTCCGGAGCAGATCCAGGTGATGAGCCAGAAGGCTGAACTCAATAGAAGAAGGATGATCAAAATTGATCCGTTTCCGCTCCTCCGCAGAAAGATGCCCGTGGTCCTTATAGTAGGCATCCTGTGGTATGATCGTGACGGAGTCCTTGGGAAGCCGCCGGATGATCTCCTTGACCACCGTTGATTTCCCGCATCCTGAACCGCCGGCAATGCCTATGGTCAACATTCTATGAGTATTTTATCACAGTACATATTATGAAGAACAAAACATGAAATATTTCATGTTTCATGCTTCATGACTCCCCTCCCGCACAACTCCATCAACACCCCGTGCGTTGATTTTGGGTGCAGAAATCCGATCGACAGACCTTCTGCTCCTTTCCGGGGAACCGTGTCGATCAGTTGAATATCCAGGGATTCTGCCTGCAGTAGCGCGTCCCCGATATCCTCCACCGCAAAAGCGATATGATGGATCCCTTCGCCTTTTTTCTCAATGAACCGGCCAATGGGCCCCTCCGGATCTGTAGATTCCAGGAGCTCAATTTTGGTCTGACCAACCTGGAAAAAAGCGGTCCTGACCTTCTGATCCTTCACCTCTTCAATCCCATAACAGGTAACGCCCAGGATCTTTTCAAAAAAAGGAACCGCATCGGTCAGGCTATTGACTGCAATGCCAAGGTGTTCAATATGTGTGACGTTCATGGGATACCGTTCTTGGTTACATCTAGGCAAAGGTAGAATTTTTCATCGTAATTTGCAGAATTAAAACATTTGACCATGGCTGACGTTATGCCTGAGAAGATAGATTCATGCATCCCATCATACCACGCACGCTGAAAATCCTGAAAAGGGTGCTTATCATCCTCCTGATCGTCATCGGAGGAAGCCTCTTAACAGGGACTGTCCTTTTCCTGATTTATAAGGACTCCATTCAGCAGGCCATTATCCATGAAATCAACAAAAACCTGACGGCGGAAGTCCGGACCGGCAAAATCCGGATCTCCCTGCTGGCTCATTTCCCGATGATCTCCGTCAATTTAAAGGATGTCAGGATCACCGATCCCCTCAACCGGGCCGAAGGCAATGACCTGCTTCATACCGATGCATTTTCCATGCGGTTCAGCATCATGGATGTCCTGCACAAAAAATATAACCTGGAAATCGTTAAAATGGAGAATGCCCGTATCAACCTGATCGTGTTTGAAGATGGCAGTGATAATTTTCATTTTTGGAAACCCTCTTCTGACGCTGAACCAGGCAATTTTGCCATCGAAATCCGTGAAGTGATCCTTCGGATGATTGACGTATCCTGGCAAAACAGGCGGAACGGCGATAGGTATACCATCCGGGTGAACGAGAGCAGGGCAAAAGGCAATATCAGTGAGGAAAATTTTGATCTTACTGTCAGGGGAAACTTTTTGGCCAGACTGATCAAAACGAATGATAAAATCTATCTACGGGACAGGGAATTGTATGCGAGCGTATCCGTCAATAACAACGACCAGGTCCTGCGGATCAGGGAGGGGATGATCCGGACAGGCCTGCTGACATTTACAACCGATGGCACCGTTCCAATGATGGAGGGTCAGGAGATGGATCTTAACATCCGTATGGCAGAAGCTCCTCTGAAGGAATGCCTTAGTTTGATACCATCGGAATACCTGTCATGGATGAATAAAATCTCCGTGGATGGACAGGTGTCAGCAACCATGGCGATCAAGGGAAAAATGAGTGCAGGTTCGGTTCCCGGTCTTCAGATGAATTTCCGCCTGGCCAAAGGAAAGCTGGGCCCGGAGAAATCGAAGGTCAGGTTCACTGACATCCTTGCGGAAGGCAGTTATTCCCTTCACGCTGCAAAAGGGAACAATGCCACGGATGAACTGAGCATCGACAGGCTTCAGGCATCCCTGGGTGATGGCCGGGTGGAAGGATTCCTGAGACTTACCCAGCTGAAACACCCCGTTGTCAGCCTTAAGGCCGATGTGGACCTGGGACTACGCAGCCTGGCAGATCTTCTGCCTTTTGACACCCTTCAGGAAATCAAAGGAAGGCTCAACATGCAGGTGGAAATGAAAGGACCATTGAATAGTTTTAATAAAATGAACGCTCATGACCTGCTCGACTGGAGGATTCAGGGTAATGCAGATCTCTTCGCTGACCGTATCATTATAAAAATGAGTCCGTTGAAATGCCGTGACGTCCGTGCAGTATTTCGTTTCGACAATCAGCTTCTTACGATTCAGGATTTATCAGGAAAGACCGAAACCAGCGATTACCAGGTCAGGGGAATGATCCTGAATTATCTTCCAGCGATCTTTTCAACGGGTGAAATCCTTAAAATGGATCTTTCATTGAATTCCAACCAACTGAATATGAATGAATTCATGAACAGGAATCGGAATTCAGGCACTTCGGGTTATATTTTCAGCCTTCCATCGAACATCATACTGAATGCAGACGTTGCCATTCAGTCATTCCTGCTGGATGACTTTTCGGCTTCCGGGATTCAGACCAGACTGATCATGCGTGACCAGCGGATCACCCTGAATGACCTTACTTTCTCCTCCATGCAGGGGACCATAACCGCCGGGCTGGATCTGAATCCGGTGAACGACCATCTTTATCTTTTCCGGTGCAATGTCCGGTTGAACCATATTGATATCCGGCAGTTGTTTCACGATTTCCGTAATTTTGGTCAGAGCGACCTGACCGATCAACATCTTCGCGGTTATGTTGACGCGGATGTGTTCTATTCATCCAAACTAACCCGGAACCTGACCCTTGATGCAAAAAGCATTTACACCCTGGGGCAGATCACGGTGACATCCGGGGAACTGATCGGGTATGCACCTCTTTACAAGCTGGCTGGTGTTCTGGACCTGGATGACCTGAAACATATCCGGTTCTCGGAATTAAAAAACCTTATCGAGATCCGGAACAGCACCATTATCATACCTGAGATGGAAATCAGATCCAATCCACTGGAACTGACCCTTTACGGCACACATACGTTCAGCAATGAGATCGACTACCATCTCAACCTGTTGATTTCCCAGCTGCTTTCTAAAAAAGTCAAACCCGATACGCAGCGGGAATTTGGTGTGGTGAAGGACGATGGATTGGGACGGACACGGTTGTACGTTGCCATGACGGGAACCACAGATCATCCCAGATTCAGTTTTGACGGCCCTGCATGGAAGGAGAAGCTGGCAAAAGACCTGCAGCATGAGCGGCAGGAACTTAAGGCAGCCCTTCAGAAAGAATTCAGCATCAACAGGGGAGATGCAGCAAATACCGAAAAAATAAATTACAGGGAACAACCTAATTTCAGGATCCAGTGGGAAGAGGATGAGCAGGATTCGGTCCCCAATAAAAAGGATCAGAAAAAGATCAAAGGCCCAAAGTTCAATATCGAATGGGAGAATGAGGATACGCTGGATCTTCAGTATCCCGGTTAGACCAGGGGCACGGGGATTTCTTACTAAAAAATCAGGCTGCTATTTTTATCTGAGGGATGAAAACTCGTTTGTTTTGATCTTTTCCTCAAAATACCGGAGACCTTCGGATTTGACAATGCTCCGGATGAAACTTTCAAACATCACTTCAAAAAGCATCGAAAAGGAAAATCGTTCGGGCGGGAAAAAGTCAGGATTGTGAATATCGATCAGTCTGCTGATGTATAGCCGGGCAACCAGTTCAATGCTCAGATCTTCCCTGTACATACCCTGATTGATCCCCTTCTGAATATTGAGCTTGATCTGTTCAAAAATAAAATCAACCCGCTTCTGGAAATGATCCTGATAGATCTCCGGATAGTATTTTTTCAGGTCGAAGGTCGTGGAGGGATTGATATTTTTAAAATTCCGGCTTATTTCCTTGCTTACCGTCAACAATATATCAATGGAATTTACCCCGTCAAAATCATATTCATCGAAGATGATCCTGAAGCTCTCCCGCTCAAAAGCAAGGATCTTCTGCACCAGATCATGTTCATTATCAATGTATTGATAAAGGGTGTTCGGCGAGATTTCCACCTCATGGCACAGATCCGCCAGCGAAAATCCCTTCACTCCTTTTCTTTCAGTAAGATCCCTGGCTGACTCCATGATCTTCTGAAAAACAGGATCAATCGTAATTGTTTGTTTCCTGACCGCAACTTTCATGTGCTGCAAAATTAATTTAAAAATACAATTTTTTGCAATTTTGCCTCATCAAGCCAAGAAAATATGAAAATCCTCAAACTGAAGCTGCATTGGCAGATACTGATCGGGTTAGCATTGGGAGTGTTGTGTGGCGCATTTCTCAAAGAGTATGTCCGGTACATCGCCTGGATAGGAGATCTTTTTCTGAGAGGGATGTTGATGATCGTCATCCCGTTGATCCTGAGTTCGCTGATATCGGGAGTGACCAATATTGGCACGGCTGAAAGGCTGGGAAGAATTGCCATGAAAACGTTCGCATTTTATATGTTTACGACGCTGCTGGCCATTGTGACCGGATTGTTCCTGGTCAATCTGATCAAGCCGGGTGTTGGGGCCGACCTGGGCTTCAGTCAGAAGATCGAAGCCCTGGAGTCAGTGGAACGATCATTTGGAGACACCCTTATCCACATCGTTCCGACCAGCATCTTCAAGGCCTTTGCCGAAAACGAGATGCTGGCAACGATTTTTGTGGCGATCCTCATGGGTTATTTCATCATGAAGCTGTCGCCCAGCCATAAAGCCATCCTGACCGATTTTTTCAACGCCACTTTCGATCTCATGATGAAGATAACCATGTTCGTGATTCGGTTTGCCCCCCTGGGTATCTTTGCCATCGTAGCCCGCATCGTTTCAGAACAGAGCGACCTGGGTGAATTGTTCTCCCGGCTGGGATTGTACATGATCGTTGTCATCAGCGGATTGGCGATCCATTCAATAGTCTTTCTGCCGCTGATCATTTTACTCATTGGCCGTGTCAATCCGCTGAAACACTACCGCTCCATCTCCACACCCTTACTTACTGCCTTCACTACCGCCTCCTCCAACGCGACACTTCCTTTATCCATGGAAGCGGTGGAACACAACTGCGGTGTTTCCAACCGGATTACCAGCTTCACACTGCCCCTCGGAGCCACCATCAACATGAACGGGACGGCCGCTTACGAATGCGTGGCGGCCATGTTCATCGCCCAGGCGTATGGGATCCCCCTGACCGTGGTGCAGCAGGTCGTGGTGGTCTTCACTGCACTGCTGGCTGCCATCGGTTCAGCGGGTGTACCCATGGCGGGACTGGTCATGATGACCATCGTGCTGTCCGCCGTTGGGCTGCCCTTGGAAGGGATCGGTCTTATCCTGGCCGTCGACCGTATCCTCGACATGTTCCGAACGACCGTGAATGTGCTGGGCGATACCTGTGGAGCGGTGGTCGTGGCACGGTCGGAAGGGGAGGCGCTGCCGAATATCCAATATACGAACATACGAAGTAGAAGGCGAAGTTAAAGTAGAAGGCGATTGATGATTGAATTGACGAAGTCAGAATTCTGACTTTAAATCACCAATCTCCTTCGCCTTTCAGTTCTACTTCAACTTCGTATGTTCGTATGTTGGATATTCTTCACCGGTCCAGCCATTGCTTGAACTCAGATACCTTCTCCCGGCTAACGATGACATCCTCATCGGTGGAATGCTTCAGCCTGATCTTCAGCCGGCTGTTGGAGTAGCTGACGATGTCCAGAATGGCAGGCAGGCTGATCATATATTTGCGGTTGATCCGGAAAAACCTCCCGGGATCAATGATCTCTTCCAGGTACTCCAGCGAGAAATCCGCCGGGTAATGGCGGTTCTCGGCCGTGGCGAAGTAGGTAGCCTTGTCCAGGCTGTAAAAGTAAAGGATTTCCTCCACGGTGACCGGCCGGAGGTGTTCGCCCACCTTCACGATGAAGCGTGATTTATATGTTTTTGTAAACTGATGCAGAAGACGGTCGATGGTATCCAGCCGATGGGCGGTCGTATCCGGGGATTCCCTAAGCCAGCCTGTCCTGAACCTGTCGATGGCCTTTTTCAGGTCAGCCGGGTCAATAGGCTTGAGCAGATAGTCAATGCTGTTGACCTTGAACGCCCGCAGGGCGTACTCGTTGTAAGCCGTAGTAAAGATCACCGGGCAGGTGACCGTTGTTCTGTCAAAGATCTCAAAGCTCAGCCCGTCGGCTAGCTGGATGTCCAAAAAGGCAAGGTCAGGTTTTCCGCCTGCATCAAACCACTGAACGGTTTTTTTAACCGAGTCCGCCTCAAAGATCACCTCGATCCCGGGATCATACCTGCGGATCAGCCCACGCAGGTACTCGGCAGCCAGCTTTTCGTCTTCAACGATGATAACGTTCATAGGTATTTTTTTATACCCTCCTGCACTCCTCCCCTGCTGGCAGGGGAGGGGTCGGGGGAGGGGTAATAAGGGATGACATCCCTCAGCGTGGGATGTTATCCCTTCAAATGGATCAATGGCATCCTCACCACAAAATCCTTCCCGTCATTCACAATGATGAACTCCTTCTCCGTCAGATATTCATACCGCGATTTGATATTCTTCAGACCGATACTCCCTGATTCCGGAATCGTTGTCCTGACCTGCAGGTTGTTTCTGACCACCAGGTACCCATCCTCCACCATGATCCTTACCGTCAGGGGTTCATCCCCTGAGACGATGTTATGCTTGATCGCATTTTCGACCAGCATCTGAACGGATATAGGAATGACCTGCTTTAAATAATGCTTTTCCAGTTCTGGATCCAGCTCAACGTGAAGGTTATCGGCATAACGGATCTTTTGCAAATAAACATACGATTGCACAAACCTCATCTCCGTTCCCAACTCCACCACTTCCTTATCCTTCAACTCCAACACGTAACGGTACACTTCCGAAAGTTGCCGGATAAACTGCACTGACTTCTCCTGGTCTTTCATGACCAGGGAACTCAGTACGTTCAGGCTGTTGAAAAGAAAATGCGGGTTGACCTGGTTCTTCAATGATTCGAACTGAAAAGAAAGGCTCTCGCGTTTAAATTGTTCCTCCCTTTTGACGGACTCACGCCAGGATCTGAAAAAGTCTCCGACATAAAGCGTTAGGGTGATGATGATCGTGACCAACAACTGAATGACCACCAGCCAATAGCCTCCCTGCTTCAGAAAAAACTGCCAGAAATCAAGCTTATAGACCATGCTGAACCAACCGAAATTGACCAGGAAGATAAGAATGATGGACACTGGTATTGTCAATATAATATTGACTATTAGTGTTTTACCTGGATTGATCTTCCAGGGGTACTTTCTTTCAATCCAATAACAAAGGATCTCGTTCCCTTTCCAGATGACGGTACCCAGAATGGCACAGTAGCCCATGTTGACCAGTACATTGTGCCAGGTCAGTTCATTCAGGATAAAAAGCAGGGACACCAACGTTCCAACGACCGTAACAATGACGATGTCCCTGAGGTGCCTGAGCAGGTTTTTCTTTACGCCTTTCATGGATCAATCCGAACTGTAAATATATTAATTTTTCCGCTCACATTCAGTGATCATCTGGCTGTTGTGCTCTTCACCCCAGGTCGGCATCAGGTCATTATTGACCGCTTCCCGCAGTTCGAAGTTCTCCTGTGCTCTTTTGAAAAGGGGGAGTGCTACTTCCGGACCTCCGCCATACATTGGTGGGGTGCTGTAAACGTTCATTCCCATCAGGTAGAATGCCCTGGGGTTCTTCGGATCAATCGCAGCAGCCTTCTCCAGTTCGCCCTGGGCCATCTGGGAATAAGCTATCCCCCTTCCCATGAAATCGACACTGATCCGGGCTTGATGTAGCATACCCTGCAGGACAAACAGTTCAGTCTCCTTCCCGTCAATGGCCATAGCATGATCAAGGTGCTTCTGTGCAAGGTCAAGATAAGGATCGATCTGGTCGGGCTTCTGCGCCATAAAAGCCATCATAATATAGCAGTAAGAAGCATAATAGGAGGGCAGCCATTCCTTTTTCTCCGTAAGGGCAATCCGCTCAAAAGTATTGGCTGACGACTGGTATTCATCAACTGTTTGCGACGTATACATCTTTTCGATGTTCGTCTTCATGATGGCAGTGTACTGATCTTTCTGTGAAAAACCAGCCAGATTGATCATAAAAATCGCAAATGTAATTACTAATGTTTTCATTGGAAGGCAATTAATGGTTATTAATGGTTATTTGTTGCTCATTTTTGATTTTTGAAATTTGCTCTTTGAAATTTGATTTTATATGGAAATGAACACTCCCAGGAACCAGAAGCGTTTGGCCCATTGCTTCACGGCAAAGGAAGGATAGGTCCCGTCGGTTCCCGGAGTGGTCTGGTAATGATAGCCGAATACATTATTGAATCCCAGCACATTGCTGATGGAAAGATGGACAATAGTGAATTTTTTGAAGATCTCCGTCAGGTAACTGGCATTGAGGCTCAGGTCATGGTAAGGTTTTGTCCTGTCCGTCAGAAATCCATCCGAATTTGGATTGTAATAGGGACGGCCGCTGGCGAACGAGTAGGTGCCTGCAAACTGGGTGGACAATTTCCCCACCCAGTATTTCACCACCACCGAAGCATTGTGCATGGATGCGAACGTTGGCACCGCCGGCCCAGGGTAGTCCTTATAATCCCGTTCCGTATCAAGGAAGGAATAGGAGATCCAGTAGTCGATATTGGAAAAGGTCCGCTGGTCGCGCCAGAAAATGTCGATCCCCTGAGCATATCCCTTTCCGTTGTTGTTATAATGCGTGGGATCCGGAGTATTCAGAGTGGTGTATTTCACCAGATCATGATAATCTTTCCTGTATACCTCCACGCGGAACACACGGCGGTTCTTCATGATCTGGTAATTGAGTATATAGTGTGTGGCCCGCTCAAAATCAAGATCGTGACTGAACCGGAGATAGTCGCTGGCGGGAGTCTGGTAAAAGATACCGTAGGCGACGGAGACCTGGCTGCTGGCGCCTGTTTTACAAGCCATCGACACCCTCGGGACGATGTTCCCTCTCTGAAGAAGCGCGGAATACTCATACCTTCCGCCTGCACGGGCGGCAAAGCGGTGCGAGAGCGTCACTTCCGTTTCCAGAAAACCGCTGAAAAGATCATCGGTAAACCTGGTGGTGTATGTTATGTTCTCATCGGATGCAAAATACGCCTGTGAAGAGGACTTCCGCATCCATTCCACCCCCCCTTTGAAGACGGCCTTTTCACTGTGAAGGTAACGGAACACCTGTCTTGCCTGCCAGGATTGTTCCAGCTCATGCACGTTGTCCTGATCCAGGTCGGTGTCATCCATGTTACGCATATACGATACCCCGCTTTGTGTGATCCAATGCTTACCGATCGCACCCTGGTAATTGGCCTGGGTATACAGGTTGTCATTTTTCATCCCGATCAGCATGTTCCGGTTCAGATCGGTCATGTCGGGATAGTACATAGCGCTGCTCGAGTGGCTGTAGTTAGCAAATCCTTTCAGCATGCCGTCAGGTCCGGTTTTATACCTGAACGTCATCATTCCGCCTACCGCTTCGGGAGCCTTCTCCCAGTCAAACTCCTGTGGGACCAGGGCAAAATAGGGCTGCAGGTTCATGTATTCCATGGAGGCCGAGACCGATGAATGATCCCATTTCTGCGTGTGTTCAACTCCCGGGCCGATGGTCATCAACGACAGGCTTGTCACCGTTTGCTCGGGCAGGTCGTTCGACTTAAGGATCAGCGCCGACGAAAGGGCCTGACCGTACTCTGCCGAAAAACCACCGGTACTGAACATCGTGCCGTTGAACATGTAAGGCGAGAACCTCCCCCTGGAAGGCACATCGGGCATGGAGGTGGTGTACGGATTGATCACCTGCATGCCGTCGATGAACGTCTGGGTTTCGTAGCTGTCGCCTCCCCTCACGAACAGTTTTCCCTCTTCGCCCACAGTCTGCGTGCCGGGCAGGGTGTTCAGAACAGCCGAGATATCCGCCAGCCCCCCGGCAGTCGTTACGATGTCCAAAGGCCTCAGGATGACCGCTTTTTTCTCATCGCTCGCCTCGAACGAACCGGCCGTGATCTCCACCCCTCCCAGTTCCTGGTCGTCGGGCTGAAGCATGATAGAAAGTGTGACCGGTTCACCGTTAATAGTAAGGGATTGCTCGTACTGAACATACCCGATGAAACTGGTGATCAGTTTCTGTTGTCCGGTAAGCTCAGTGATAAACCGGAAATTACCCTCTACATCCGATGACGTTCCATCATATGAATCCTCCAGATAGACGTTGGCACCGACAATGGTTTCGCCTGATTTATCCGTAATACGTCCCATGATTGTGGTCTGGGAACTCACTGATGTCACGATACCGGCAAACAGAATCAGAAAAAGGGTGGTTTTCATTTTCACCTGATTTGCAGGCAAATTTTCACCCTTGCTGAGGAATATAAAAATATAAATCGCCGAAGTGTGGAAAAAAGGGGATGAAGTGTCGGAAAGAATCGGTGAGGTACTACTACCAGATACCTCCCAGAGAGACCTCCCAAACCCTTAGGGTGTCGCTACCAATAGCCTTTACGGCTTTAAAGGCAATGATCTCCGCCGCCATGCTGGTTTTGTCACTGAGCAGGGTGTCGGAACCGGTATGATACTGAATCTGTCGCTGAAAGGAGATGATTCCTTTGTAGGACACCTCATCAGTCCTGCTGAGGGATTTGATCGTCCTGATAGAATCGATCAGGAGGGTAGGAGAATCAATATTCGTTTGAGCAACCAGAAAATCATTCATTGACAGGTTCATACCACCTGCATGGCTCATAAGTAATGGATTGATATGGACCGTATCAGCAATAAAAAGTTCCCGTACCATGCCCCGGGCCTGGATTCTGAATGCACTGTCCAGGGATGCATCCGTGTACAGATTAAGATAGTCGCCGAAGTCGGCCAGCTTTTGCTGTGCCTGGATCTCCAATGCGTTCAGCAATGCCGGGGACAGATCGTCCAAGGCAAAACGATGTTCAATGGAATCCTTTGTGGCCGCAAGAACTTCCTCATCCGTCAGGATATCCTGCTGCTCCGGCCCCTCGCAGGACCGTGAGCTCAGGAACAGGTAAGCCAATGCCGCACAGAATATGATCAGGTATTTTTTCATCTTTCGGCCACCTTTTGCCTGAATCGGATCATAGTGATCCTGTCTTCCTGATACCGGGTATCCAATATTTCGATATTCTTTAATCCTGCCGAAGGCAATGTCAGTTTGTTGATGAAGTCCCATTTCGTGAATAATTCCACACCAATGGCTTCCTTGCCGAAAACCTGAAAGATCAGGGCGCTGTCTGCAATTATATGATTGAGCTGTTCCCTTCTTTGTCGCCAGTCTCTAACATTCATATTCGAAAAATAATGGATCATCAGTGCATAGTTATCCGGACAAAGTGTGACCGTTTCGTCACGATTGAATTTATCCAGCGTTCGGACAATCGTATCTGTTTGATAATATGGAGACTTGATCGCAAAGCGAATGCTGGCCTTATTCGTTTTCAGGGAAAAACTACCATCGGGGCGACACAAATGGCTTACCGGTGATTCGCCCGGGAGGAGCACACTGACTTCAATGATCGTGTTGGTGATGGGCTCTGCCGTATCTGCGTCATAAAAGCGGAAGGTATACTCCCGGTTGCTGAGCAATTTAAACATCAGAAAAAGGATTCCCATGGCCAACAGCACCAAAACCGGGACAAAGATGAAATACCTGTTGGGATTGCCCGGTTTGACAATGACCACGGACTGATCTGCACATTCATATCTAAAATCATCCCAGTTAGCATAACCCACATACCGGCTCAATAAATTGAGCATATCGATCCGGGGCAGTTTGGGATTAATGGATTTCATATGATTATAGAACCATTTTTCACTGATGTGGGCGTTCACATAGTGTAACAGCTCTTCCTGGAAATCCACGATCTCCTGTCCTTTCCACTCCGCGACGGAAGGATTGATGCCCGGATAGGATTGTTTCATGCGTTCCGCCACCTTTTGTTTCAGCATTTCGAATACCTGCTGGTCATTATTTTTCACAAAAGTGCTCATTGCGAAAGATCAACGAAAGAAAATCCCTTGCAAAGTTTATACAAAAGATTTACAAGCATCCTGCAAACGGAAAAATCTCCATCCCGGTAGATTTGCCTCTAAATTACAATCATTTATGTTTAACGCAATAACTAACTGCCATGAAAAAATTAATTTGGTCAATGATTCTGACATCCCTGATCCTCTTTTCCTGCATGTTCCCGGGGAATGATCCGGTAAAAAAAGTAGAGATAGCTTACCAGCTGAGAATGAACGGTAAAGCGGAACTCGCCAGGGGGCTTCTCGACAGCATCCTTACCCGCGATTCTACGTTTGCATTGGCACATTATGAAATGGCCCGGTTAAACCACTACCTGCTGCTCGGCGGTGGGCAGGTTTCCATCAGCGACATTCTTATTCCAGCAGGAAAAGCGGTGCAGTATGATCCTTCCAATGTGACCTATGCCTATTACAAAGCGCTGGTCACTTTCTTCAATGCCTATTTCGCTATGGAAATGGGACAGGGGGATCCGAAATCCCATGTGAATGAAGCCATCAGGGAGTTTGAAAAGGTTCTTGTCATGAAACCCGATTATCATGAGGCGATGCTTTACCTTGTTGAGTTTTATGGTCTGTTGCCTGCCGATATGGGAGGCGACAGTGCAAAGGCCGCGGGCTATGCAGAAAAACTGGCGACCATGGATGGTTATTATGGTGCAAAAGCAAAAGCCGTTCTGGCCACGCAGGGCTCCGACCTGGTCAAATTCTGGGAAGACCTGATGACACTTGGCGGTGAAAAACCGGATTACCTAATGGAAGCGGGTAAAGCCTGCCTGTTTGCCGAAAATCCTGAAAAGGCCGAACAATATTTTAATAAAGCCATTCAGGCCGACCCCTCGAAAAACATCGCCATCCTTGACCTGGCCAGGTATCACATTTTCAAGGTAATGCAAAATGATTCGCTTGCAGGCAGTGAACTACCCCTTGCAAAAAGATACCTTGAAAAATATTTAAATACGAAACCGGAACCTGTAATACCGTTGAAAGCTTATGCAACGGGATGGCTCGGACAGGCCGAAATGTTCCTGGGAAACCAGGCCGAGGCCGAAAAACGAATCGAAGAAGCTAAAGCAATGGATCCCTACTTTTCAAGGGCAGCGGGAATCCCGACACTTTTATTGTTCGACCCTCCCGACCAGATCAGTCATCATTATTTTTCCTTTTTCAGCTGGTTTTAATGCCTCACCCCAGGGGAGTGTATAATAAGTACCCAGTCACAAAGAAACACGAAGGATTTCATAAGTGCACAAAGATATATATATGATAATAAACTACTTAGTGTTAATTTGTGCTATTCTTTGTGTTCCTTTGTGGTTAAGCCAAAAAAAAATTAACGCAATCCCTGAAATATATTGACACCAGCCCCATAAATCGCTATTTTTAAACCAAATACGTTAACCCAACCAAAACACGAAGAATCATGATCGAACATGTTCACCATCACATCACCAATGAGTTGCAGCAAAACACAAAGACGGACACCATTTTCATCCTGTCTTCGATTGCACTTAACCTGATCACCCTTGCCATCAATGCCAGTTCCGCAGAAAAATCACGGACTGATGATACCACCCTGGTAGTGATGTTCATCTTTGTCGGATTGGTCATCCTGATCAACATTGTAGCCATTTTCGGCATGCTGAAAGGCAAACAGACCCGTGCAAAACTATTGAACGGATTACTGACCATGTACCGGGACCAGCAGGTGGACAAGTACTATGATGCCTCGCTGCTCAGCAATTACAGCGTGCGATATAACCTGTTCCTGATGGTGGTGGTATGCACGGGGATCATTGCCGTCATTGTGCCGTTTGTAATGAGGTAGCGATCATATCCGGCTCACGGATAAGGGCACCTACTGGATCCATGCCTTTGAGGACTTTTTCTCCATCGACTATATCAACAAACTCTGGGGCACTGCTAAATTCGATCCCTGGCCGGAGAGGGTGATACTGTAAAATTTATTTCCTACCTTTGCTGTTCTTGTTTTCCATTTCACTGAATGTATTAACAAACAATGGTATCCTTATGAAACAATGTATTCTTATTTTGACTGTAGTGGTCATGACCGGATTTTTATCCTGCACGACCCAGAAGTACAGGGTCGAGACCAAGACCGACCCCAACGGCTATTCGTATGAATCCGTGACCAATGATCCCCTGGGGGTCCGGGTGTACACCCTGGGAAACGGATTGAAAGTATACCTTTCTGTAAACAAGGATCAGCCGCGGATCCAGACACTGATCCCCATCCGGGCAGGATCGGCTTCCGATCCGGTGGAAACCACCGGTCTGGCTCACTATTTCGAACATCTGATGTTCAAGGGAACGCAAAAGATCGCCACCACCAACTGGGAAGAGGAATCAAAGCTCCTTCAGCAGATCTCTGACCTGTTCGAGCAGCACAGGACCACACAGGATCCGGAACAGAAACTGGCTATTTACCGGCAGATCGACAGCCTCTCCCAGCTTTCAGCCCAATACGTGGCCACCAACGAATACGATAAGCTGGTATCCAGCCTGGGCGCCAAAAATACCAATGCAGGAACCTCCTACGATCAAACGGTATATATCAATGACATCCCTTCCAATGAACTTGAAAAATGGTTAAAGCTGGAAAGCGAACGGTTCGGGGATGTGGTGCTGCGCCTGTTCCATACCGAGCTCGAAACGGTCTATGAAGAATACAATATGTATAATGACATGGATGACAGCCGGGCCAGCAATGCCCTGATGGAGGGATTGTTCACCACCCATCCCTATGGCAGGGATGTGATCGGTCTGCCCGAACACCTGAAAAATCCATCCATGGTGAACATCTATAATTTCTACCGTACTTTCTATGTACCCAATAATATGGCCGTAGTCCTTTCAGGGGATCTGGACCCGGACAAAACCATTCAGCTGGTCGATCAGTACTTTGGTAATAAAGAATCCAGGGAATTGCCTGCCATCAAACAACCGGTCGAGGAACCCATCACACAGCCCGTGGTAAAAGAGATCCATGGTCCGGATGCCGAATCGGTCAGCTTTGCTTACCGTTTGGGGGGATTTAATTCTGACGACCGTAAATATGCCACACTGATCGACCAGATCCTCAGCAACAGCCAGGCGGGTTTGATCGACCTGGACCTGAACCAGCAGCAAAAAGTGCTCAGAGCAGGTTCTTACGCACAGTTCCTGCGGGATTACGGCATGCATCTGTTTTACGGGATGCCCCGTGAAGGGCAGACTCTGGAGGAAGTGAAGGACCTGCTGCTGGCTGAGATTGAAAAAGTGAAAAAAGGTGAATTCGACGACTGGATGCTCGAAGCCGTGATCAATGACTTCCGCCTCAGTGAGATCCGTAGGGAGGAAAGTAATATGGCCCGCGCATTTACCCTGGTTTCCGGATTTACCAATGGTATCGACAGGAAAACTCAGCTGTCATTCATCGACGAAATGGAAAAGGTCACCAGGGAAGAACTGATCAAATTCGTCAATGATCGTTATACGGACAACTACGTGGTGGTCTATAAACGACTGGGCGAAAAGGACTCGGTGGAAAAGGTCGAAAAACCTCCCATCACTCCTGTACCGGTCAACCGTGATCTGCAATCGGGTTTTGCTAAAGAATTTGCCCAGATTCCATCAGAAGAGATACGCCCTGTATTCATCGACTTTGAAAAGGAAATTTCAAAAGAAATGCTGAAAGACGGAATTGAATATTACTACATGAAAAATCCCTCTAATGAATTATTCAGCCTGAATTATATCATCGATATGGGAAAAAATCATGACCGTAACCTTCCGATTGCCGTCAATTATTTACCGTACCTGGGCACCGATAAATATTCGCCTGCCGACCTACAGAAGGAATTCTTCCGTTACGGCCTTCGAATGAGTGTCAGTGCAGGAGATGAAAGGTCGTACATCTCGATCTCCGGACTGCAAAAATCATTCGATAAAGGAGTCGAGCTGCTTGAGCATGTCCTCTCCAACGCAAAACCTGATCCAGCAGCCTATTCAGAATATGTGAAGGGAATCCTGAAAGACAGGGCCGACAATAAGCTGAATAACAGCGCCATCCTCTGGGGCGCCATGTTCAATTATGGTAAATACGGACCGGTTTCCCCCTACACGGATATCCTTAATGAGGAAGCCCTAAATTCGCTGAACCCTGAAGCTCTCACCGATCTGATCAGGGAGATTTATGCATATAAACACAAGATCTTCTATTACGGACAGGAAGAAATGGGCAAGGTGAAGGAAATGCTGAATACCCATCACAAAGTGACCGAACCACTGAAAGAATATCCTCAGCCGGTTCTTTACCCTGAACTGGATACAAAACAGAACCAGGTCTATTTTGTCAACTACGATATGACCCAGGTAAACCTTCTCCTGGTTTCAAAGGATCAGCTGTTCGATAAGTCACTATATCCGGCTGCACGTGTGTTTGGAGAATATTTTGGCTCTGGCCTTTCTTCGATCGTTTTCCAGGAGATCCGGGAAGCCAGGGGACTGGCCTATTCGGCCATGGCCTCCTATGCTCTCGCCACTAAACCCGACCGCAGTAACTTTAATTACGCCTTTGTCGGCACCCAGGCCGATAAACTGATGGAGGCCACCAACACCATGCTCGGACTGATGAATGAGATGCCAAGGGCTGAAATTCAATTCAACATGGCCAAAGAATCGATTATTAAACAGCTGGATTCCGAACGTATCATTAAGGCCCAGGTTTTCTGGACCTATTTGTCGAACCTCGACAAAGGGATCAATTATGATATCCGGAAAGATATCTATGATCAAGTTCAGTATATGACCCTGGATGATCTCAATGCCTTTTTTGATCAGCATATCAAAGGGAAAAACTACACCTACCTGGTGCTGGGCAAGAAGGAGGACGTCAGGCTGGATCTGCTCGGGAAGATTGGCCCGGTGAAAGAGCTGACACTGGAAGAAATCTTTAACTATTAGTTTCCCGCATGGGAAAAACGGTTGCGGTCATAGCACCCATGGTTGATGTGACCCAGTATCACCTCAACCTGATCCTGAGGCTGAAGGGAAGCAACCGCGAATTGACCCTGTCCACCCTGTATGAATTGATGCAGAACGGATTCAGGTACGACCGGCTGCCGGCCATCCCCTCCAAAAGAGATATGATGCCGGCAGCCGGCTTTTACCTGACCGGCCTTCTGCGTGAGCAGGGCTACCAGACCGTGACCACATACCAGTGTTCGGATGCCGAACTCCGGCGGCTCGCAGCTGCTGATCCCCTTGCCATCTGCCTTTCGACCACCATGATCCTGAGCACGGAATCACTGAAACAGCTGGTGCTGGAGATCCGTCGCCACATGCCCGGTATCCCGCTGATCGCCGGTGGCGTCTTTGTATGGAAAAGCTACCAGTTCTTCGCTTCTCAACGGGAACAGCTGTCGCAAATGGATGATGTGAATCCATTGCTGTTCAATGTGTCTGGAACGGACATACCGGCCGACATATACGTGGCCGCCCCGCATGGAAGAGAGCCCCTGCTTCAAATCCTTGATGTACTTTCCCTGGGGAAGAAAACGGGTTTCTTCCACATCCCCAACCTCGCCCTGCCGCAATCCGACGGAACCTATCACTTTACCGAACGGAAGACCGAGCAGGTGGACTACGACCACGACTTTACCCGGTGGGACCTGCTGGACGACCTGCCCGAACAGATCCCGGTCAGAACCTCGGTCGGGTGTCCGTTCCGGTGCCGGTACTGTGACTTTTACCAGCTCTATCCGCAGATCTTCATCCGGTCCAAAGAAAGCCTGATGGCCGAGCTCAGCATGATCCGCCAACGGATCGGCAACCGGCCGTTCATCCTGCATCCGACCGACGACAATGTCTTTATCAACTCCAGAAGAGTGAAGGAGGTCACGGCAGCGTTCATGGAGTCGGGGATAAAGCAGTGGATCGGATTTATGCGGGCCTCGTCGGTCAATGAATCGAACATTGAGGATATCAAACGCTCAGGATTGCTGATCTCCCTTCTGGGAATTGAATCAGGAGATAAAGGACAACTCGCAAGAATGAACAAATCCCAGGACATGGAGGCTGTCCGCCGCGGAATTGAGATCCTTGACCAGAACGGGATCACGGCGCTGATGACCTTCATCGTGGGATTTCCAGGAGAAACACCTGAGACCCTCCATCAGACCGCCCGGTTTTTAAATGATCTTGACATTGGACTGGCGTCTTCCAGTTACCTGCTGTTCCCGCTGATCATCTCACCCTTCTCCGACCTGGCCCGGAACGAGTTCCGGGAACAATGGAAAATAAGGGGATATGGTGACCGATGGTCTCATTACACCATGAATTCAACTGAGGCGACAAACTATGGTTATGCGCTCTTCAAACAGGTCACCCGGGTTCCTTATCATTACACAGAGGAAAGGACGTACCAGAACCGGGTGCTGTTCGATGATCATCAGCGCCGCAGGTTATTTCATCTGCGCCAGCAACTGACCCTTGCCTTTCTGGAGCAGGCATCCTGGAAAAACATTCATTCTGTACTGGATGAAATGGCCCAGGTCATGAAGATGAGTCCAATGAATATTCCAGAGAGATTTCAAGAGGAAGTCGTGTTTGCTGGTAACATGACTTGATCATCCTGATGCAGGGAATCCGGGCCCCTTTCGTCATTGTTTACGCCTGTACAGCACCATCTTTTCCTTGAACTTCTTCTCTATTGTATAATATTCATTAAGAAACGGATACAACCAATAAATATTATTCTGCCCTTTTTCCTGGATCAGGATATAAAAAGGATTTCTGTCGCTGATCCGTTTCAATTCCTTTTCAAGGTCAAGGTTCAGTGCCTGCCTGTGACTGGGAGAGGTCAGGAGCGAGGGGTGAACATAGGGTGTAGGACAATCTCTTTCAAGCAAGTAATAAAGAATGTGATAGTGATTGGCAACGTATATGACATCTCCGGGCTGAAGCCTGGGCTCAAGATAAGCTGCAATCTGCCGCGGTGTATCTTCCTTTCCCATATGGTCACGGATCGAAAATAGAATGATCACCACGCAGAACGATACAAAAATGATCCCTCCGGCAGTCCCCTGTGTAAGCCTGGTCAGGATGCCTGGCAGCCGGTTGCCAGGATGGAAAAAGGCCCCGGCCAGCAGACTTACCGGCAGCATGGCCTGGATCCAATAATGATTGAATGTATTGCCCGGCAAAAGAATCCCAATGGTCACCAGCATGGCCCAGAAGAGTGACAACATGCGTATATCTTTCCCGATATGGGATTTCAGGGAGCGGTTGAAAAGCGAATAGAAAAAGAAAACGAATACCGGGAGAAAGTAAAGCATAAATCCAAAAACGAATACGGCCATCCGGCCAGGCACGAACTCCTTGGGATATCGTGCAACAGCACCGTAGGTAATCTCGGCAAACTCCTGAAAATGACCGGAATAATAATAATACAGGTTCACACACAGGAAAGGCAGGATGAACCCAATCACAGACAGGGAAAGCTTCAGTACCATGGATCCGGAATTTTTCAGATCATGATCCCTGAAAAATCTCCAGATAAAAAACAGAATAAAAGCAACAAAATCAAAAAGCACGACATACTTAATGATAAAACCTATACCCATCAGCAGGCCTCCCGCAGTATAATTCATCCAGTGGTCCTTCTGGATAAAAACATATAATGAACTGATTATAAATAAGTTAAAAAAGACCTCAATGTCAGGGGAAATTCCGAATCCCGACCAGGTTGATAAAAAAAGAATATAGAGGGTCCCTGAGGCAATGGCAATGCGGGGATTGGAGGCCAAACACAGGCTGCTCTTATACAGGATGAAAGAAGATACAGCGATCAGGAGGGTAGGCAGCACCCGCATTACAAAGATAGTATGTCCGAATATCCATTGAAAAAGGGCGTAAATAAGAAAGATCCCCGGAGGTTTGATATCGATCAGATCCACATACAGTTTTTTCCCTTCCAGCATTTCACGTGCGATCTCCAGGTAGGTCGACTCGTCATGGTTCATCACACTGGGGAAGAAACTGAAAAAGCGAAGTGCAACCGAAAGAATGACAAAGAAAAAAAATACTCCTGCCGGTCGGTCGAGGATTTTTTTAATGCTGAGCTTCATACTGTTTACGCGATTCACCTCACCCTCACGGAGGGTGAGGTGAAGTTCTTTATTTAATGATCCGGTAAACCGGATACGGATAATACCCTCTGCCCCATTGCGGGACCTGGTACCGGTCGAAAAAATTCCATAACAGCATGCTGTCATCCGACTGGGGCTCCAGCAGATAGGCGGCAAGTTTTCCCAGCGGTTGTGCAGTTGGGATCACGATCGTCCCGGGTGGAAAAGTTTTCTTTTCGGGCTTGTATTCTCCTTCCACCCTGTTGGTGTAATGCCCCTGGTTCAACCGCTCGGAGGGTTTTAACTCACTGATGGCAAAACTTTCCACAAGGAGAGTGGCAGAATCCTCCAATTGACTATACTGAATGCCATGGGTTTGTAACAGCGACAGCACCTGATGGTCATGAATAGTAAGGATATATCCTCGGGGAAAAAGAATATTCTTTGTGGAATAGAGATCGGCAAAGTAGGGAACCGTCACGGTCACTTTCTTGTCGGTGCGTATAAAATAGGGCCAGACGTTGGGTTCAGGATTGGGAACCACTTCATAGGCATGGATGGTCACTTGTTCCGGGGTGGGTCTGGCTTCATATTCCAGGGCAAAAGAGTCAGCCGGCACCGGATCGCTTCCCCTGCGGATCATTGCTTCATCGGCCGACCGGATCAGGTCGTTGATCTTTTCCCTGTTCTCTGCCGAATAATCCAGAATGGATCGAAGCAGGGCATAGCAGCCCATCACCCGGGTTCTGTAATCTGCATAAACGTAATTTTCGTTCAGGATACCCAGCCGGTTACGCACACCCACATAATTCACCAGATATCGTGGCTCCGAAGCATAGGATTCCCATCCTTTGCTGTAATCTTTGAAGTCAATGAACTCGCCGTAAAAAATATTATCGACATGATACGTGGTCTTTAACCTGGCGGAAACCCCCGGACAAAGCTCATCCCGCATATAATTGATCAGACTCCTGTCCCCGTTGGGATTCACCATCCAGTTGAAGGTCACCGCTTCTTCATGATACGACCCGTTTGTGGTATGGCAGTCAACGGTAAGGGCGGGATCCCACCGGTTAAAGACATGCGTGATCACACCCCTCATTTCCGGTGTTTCCAGCTTCATGGCATCCCTGTTCAGATCCAGCATTTGACCGTTATACCGCACACCGACGCCGTTTTTGGGACCGTTCTGATTCGTGCGGTTCTGTATGTTGATCTTATCGTTGCCATCGGGATTCAGATTCGGACAGATCAAAATTACCAGGTTTCGGAAATACTTCGGATCATGTTCTTTTAACAGGTCCCTTGCCAGCATCAGGCTGGCTTCCTTTCCCTCTACCTCTCCTGGATGAATGTTCGCCTGGATATAGACCACCAGCCTGCTGTCGGATGCCAGTTCTTCCGGTCGTTCAGGCAGGGGATCGCCCATGACCAGCAACGGAACCACCTTTCCTTCAACCGATATGGCAAGGGTATCCATCCTCACGAAGTGAGAAAGACTGGTCAGCTCACCGACAAAGCTCATGACATCGGAATGTGTGGAAGTGGAAGTGAAATCAGTTTGCTCGGCAGTAGTCAACTGTCCTGAAGAATTCGTATACGATAAGATAAGGATTAATAATAGGACATACAACGTTTTCATGATCGGGGATTTGTGTTCAAAAGTAGTGAATTAGTGTGGTATTAATGCATGTAAATGAATACATCATTTTCGGTTAATTTGAGTACTTTTGTAAAAAAACAGCTATGGACGCAATAGTCATTCAAACCGACAGGAAAAATGCCAGGATCCTGAAAGAACTGGCCAAAAAATTGGGTGCGAATGTATTCAATATAAATGAAGAACAGTATGAGGATCTTGCCCTGGGACTTCTCATGGAGCAATCGAAAACCAGAGAAAATGTTACCCGTGATTCCATCATAAAACAATTGGAAAAGAAATGACTGTTGAGTTCGATAAGTCATTTGAAAGGTCTTTAAGACGTATCCACAGTCAAGTAATTCTTAGCCGGCTTAAGCAGATCATCCTTCAGATTGAAACTACTACCTCCCTGTCAGAATTACCCAACATTAGGAAGCTTACTGGATTCTCAGATTATTGCAGGATAAGGATCGGTGATTATCGCGTTGGATTTGAGGTCATTAATGCGATTACGATTCGTTTTATCTTAATTGCTCATAGAAGAGATATCTATAAGCTCTTTCCCTGATATCCTTTGATTCTATTCCCTATATCAATATTTAAGTCAAATCTCTGATGAGTCCCGGTATTTTACCCCCAAAATTTAATCCCTGTTTCCTTAACTTTGCAGAAAACCGGGATTAATCAATTTACGTAAATGAAAGTTACCGATTTTGATTCCTTTATCGCATATGTCGAAAATTACATCACCGGTGATGAGAAGGGAGAAGCACAGTTATTCCTGGATCATTTTTTCAACGCCCTCGGTTATTCCGATGGACTGAAAGGAGCCGGAGCCAACTGTGAGTTTAGAATCCGAGATCAAGAAACTGGCTCCACACAATTTGCCGATCTGGTGTGGAAACCGATCGTTCTCATCGAAATGAAAAAACGGGATGTGGATCTTTCTCTTCATTACCAGCAAGCTTTTGATTACTGGATAAAACTGGTTCCTGGGCGTCCTCAGTATCTTATTCTTTGCAATTTTGATGAATTTTGGATATACGATCTGAATATTCAGGTCTATCAACCCCTCGAGAAAGTTCCACTCAATGATCTGACCAAGCGTCAGGAAGCTTTCAGTTTTCTTTTGTCCAAACCAAGATCGCCTATCTTTAATTATGACATTAATGATGTAACAGAACAAGCTGCCTATTTCATTTCGAATGTTTATAAATCGTTGAAAGGAAGGGGGGTAGAACCTGAATTTGCATTAAAATATTGCCTTCAGATGGTATTGTGCATGTTTGCTGAAGATGTTGATCTTCTCCCGCATCACATTTTTTCGAGAATAATTAAAGACCTGCTCGGTGAATCTGGTAGCGGATTTGATCTGGTCACCAAATCCTATGACCTGATTGGTGGTTTGTTTACTGCCATGAATACGAAAGGTTTGATCCCGGGTGGAATTTATAAAGATGTGGATTTCTTCAATGGTGGTCTGTTCGATGAAATATCTCCTATTGAACTGACAAAATATGAAATCGAACTGATCAATCAGGCTGTTTCTTTTAATTGGAAAACAGTAAATCCTGCCATTTTTGGCTCCATCTTCGAAGCAGCCCTTGAGGAAAAAGAACGCCATCAACTTGGGGCACACTACACCCATGAAATTGACATTAAAAAAATCGTTGTGCCGGTTATTGTACAGCCATGGCAGGATCGGATTGAGAAAGCGCGTTCACTTGACGAATATTACAAGCTCATTTCCGAATTATCTAGATTTAAGGTGTTGGATCCAGCCTGTGGAAGTGGAAATTTCCTGTTTATCGCTTTTAAGGAAATGAAAATGCTGGAAAATCAGTTACTCCATCGGATCAGGGAATATTCAACAACGAACGAAGATGCTACAAGGTTGGTAAAATTTTTACCGAAGTATAAATATGTGACTACAGACCAGTTTTATGGTATTGATGTTAAACCATTTGCAGTTGAACTGGCAAGGGTGACAATGATGATCGCGAAAGAACTGAGCTGGATAGAGGGTAAGGAAGACCATGACAATAAATTCCGACCATTGCCTCTGGATAACCTGAAGGATAACATTCAATGCAGGGATGCGCTCATCAACGAAAACGGTACAGTAGCCATTTGGCCTGAAGTAGACACCATCATAGGGAATCCACCCTATCAGAGTAAAAATAAAATGCAGAAGGAGTTCGGGCGTTCATACCTAAATAAATTGCGGGCAGCTTATCCTGAAATCCCTGGAAGAGCTGATTTTTGTGTGTATTGGTTTTATAAGACCCACAAGCACCTGAAACCAGATTCTTATGCAGGATTAGTGGGAACGAATACGATCCGGCAGAATTATAGTCGTGAAGGAAGCCTGGATTATATCGTGAAAAATGACGGAACGATCATAGATGCAGTTACCTCACAGGAATGGAGTGGAGAGGCTGCAGTTTTTGTTTCGATTGTCAACTGGAAAAAAGGAAAGGATGACAAGGAAAAACTGCTATGGTTTTATGATGAGAAAAAACAGCTTAATAGTCACCGAACTAAAACAATTAACAGCAGTCTAAGCCTGAAAACCGATGTTACATCCGCAATATCGCTCAACTGTAATAAAGTACCAAAGCGTGTTTTTCAGGGGCAGACGCATGGCCATGAGGGCTTCCTGTTACCAAAAGGGAAAGCATTGGCTATCCTAAAAGATCACCCGGAATACTCAATAATATTGAAACCCTACCTGATTGGTGACGAACTCTTGGCAGATTTCGGCTCTCAACCTCAGCGCTTTGTGATTGATTTTACCGGGAAAGATATCAATGAGGCGTCATCTTTCAAAGAAATTTTTAAAATAATCGAAAGGTCAGTATTACCTGAACGCGAGCTAAAAGCAAAGGAACAGGAAAGGGAAAACAAACAAGCCCTGAATATTGATCCCAACGCCAGGATTAACAAACATCATATCAATTTCTACAACAAATGGTGGCAACTAAGTTATAGCAGAGAAGATATGTTAACGTGAGTTCGATGTAAAAAATGCCACTATAATAATTTATTAAGCAATTGATAGCCAGATAGTTATTAACAAAATTTGTTAGTAACTTATTGACTATCAACGTTATATAAAAAAGGATTCTTCC
>JAGONC010000032.1 GCA_017993235.1 Lentimicrobiaceae bacterium | reverse complement strand
CAGATAAGGAAATCGTGATATTGGTTGATGCATCCATTGAAGAAGATATTGAAGATTTTAAACTAACGCGCGTTGATCCATCAGGTGCATCCATCGAATTCACTATGCACGCTGTTTCAGCTTCTTTCATCCTGGATCTATGTCAAAAACTATATCAGAAGGAACCCGTCGTTTATATGCTGCATATACGGGGATATGAATGGGAGTTCACCGAAGGGATCACACCCAGGGCAGGACAAAACCTTCAAAAGGCACTTACCTTTCTAAAGGACCATCTGACGGATCCTATTTCACTGGAAAAGCTGATAATGTAATCAGATTTTGTTGTATTTTTAACAAATCATTTAAAACTGTTTTACTTATGAGTCTTTCAACAAGTTATCTGGGATTGTCATTATCTTCTCCGATCATCGTCAGCAGTTCCCGACTGACCGGTTCTGCTGAAAATATAAAGATTTATGCCCGTAAGGGGGCCGGCGCTATCGTTCTGAAATCGATTTTCGAGGAGCAGATCATGGCAGATATCACCGAAAAACTCGATGATCATCCAATGTACTACTGGTATCCCCGTGCTGCAGAGCATATCATGGATATTTCCAAAGAGCATGGTATCAATGAATACATTCGGCTGATCAAAGAGGTTAAGGACGCGGTGGCTATCCCTGTCATCGCCAGTGTGAACTGCATTTCTCCAACAGGATGGCCTCGGTTTGCAGGGAAACTGCAGGAGGCGGGGGCTGATGCACTGGAACTCAACATTGCCGTTTTCCCGTTCGATGAGACCATTACCGGCAACGAGGTTGAAGAAATATACTTTTCTATCCTCAAAGCGGTCAAATCGCAGGTGACCATACCGGTTTCGGTTAAAATCGGCTCCTACTTTTCAAACCTGCCGCGGATGATCAAACGGCTGGATGAGGAAGGAGTTGACGGCGTTGTCATGTTCAACCGGTTCTTCCGTCCGGACATCGATATTGACAGCATCAGCATTGTTTTTGACAACTACCTGAGCAGTCCGGTCGAGATCACGGAGCCTCTTCGGTGGATTGGTTCTTTATCCAACAAGGTGAGATGCGATATTTCAGCATCAACGGGTATACATGATTATGCAGGAGTCATCAAGGTACTGCTGGCCGGAGCCAGGGCTGCCCAGATCTGCACAACACTTTACAGGAACGGGCCGGACGTGATCACACAGATCAACGAAGATCTGGCTGCATGGATGCAGGCACACCGCTATCCCACCATTGAGCATTTCAGAGGAAAGATCCTTCAGGGAAAGGAAAAAACAGGCAGCTTTGAAAGGATACAATTCATGCGGAAGAATACCGGGATGAATGTATGATGGGCCGATCTTCATCCAACGCTGATCAGCACGGTTTTGAATGCCCTATCGTAAGATGGTAGAACTCCTGATAATATTTCTTCTTTTTTTCCTCAATGGCCTTTTTGCCATGTACGAATTCGCTCTTGTATCCTCAAACCGGGTGCGTTTGGAAAGCATTGCCCAAAAGGGAAGTCGTTCGGCAGAGAAAATGCTGAAATTCCTTCAGGAACCTGAAAAGATCCTTTCAACGATCCAGGTAGGGATCACCCTTGTAGGCATTGTATCGGGTGCATTTGGAGGCGTCGCGCTGGCAGATGACGTTGCTCCTCTATTTGTGAAGTGGTCACTTTCACCGGAGTCAGCTCATAATCTTTCTGTTATCATCGTCGTGGCGTTGATCACTTTTTTCTCCCTGGTCATCGGCGAACTGGTTCCCAAATCGCTGGCACTCAATAATCCCGAGAGAATTGCCATCGGCTTGACCCCCCTGATGTCGTTCTTATTCAAAATCGCCTACCCGTTCGTATGGGTATTGACGGTTTCCACAAGAGCCATCACCCGGCTACTGAGGATCAAACCGCAAAATGACCGGGCGCTGACGGAAGAGGATCTTAAGTTTCTTCTTCTGCAAAGCTCTCAGCAGGGAATCATTGATAAGGAAGAAACCCAGCGCATTCGCGATGTATTCCGTTTCGGGGATAAACGGGCAAGCGAGATTATGACCCACCGCACGGATGTGATCTATATCCTCAGGTCGGCCACCCGGGAAGAGGTGATGGAACTGATCGCTGATCACCATTTCAGTAAGTACCTGTTGTGCGAAACAACCATCGAGGATATCATCGGAGTTGTGGCAGTGAAAGATATATTATCTCTTTTTGCAAAAGAGCAGCCATTCGACCTGACCAGGGTGGCCGCAGAGCCGTTATTTATACCGGAGAACCTGATGGTGGACAAGGTCCTGGAACTTTTCAGGCTGCAGAAAACAAATTTTGCTGTCGTGGTCAGCGAGTATGGTGCTGTCGAGGGCATCATCACCCTGCATGACCTTACGGAAACCATTTTGGGTGATTTACCGGAAGAATTCGATGATCAGGAGCTGGAAGTGATTGAACGTCAGGACGGTTCATGGTTGGTGGATGGTGCAATGAGCATTGACGATTTCATGGACACGTTCGGAATCCTTTCCTATGAAGATATTGAAAATGAGGGATTTACAACACTTGGCGGACTCGCCATGCACTTTCTGAGGAAAGTTCCCCGTGAGGGCGATTCATTCCAGTATAAAGATCTGCATTTTGAGGTGATGGATATGGACCGCAGCCGGGTGGATAAGCTGATGGTGACAAGGCTCAGGTTGGATGATGGAGGCGAGTAGGCGGTAGGCGGTAGGCCTAGAGGCCCAGGAACTGTATGCCCACCCCGCTGATCAGGATGGTTGCACCTGCAATGACGTGCATGTATCTTTCCACTCCTTTCATCGGAATGAATTGTAACCCGTAGTAGGCAAGGATCACTACGGTCAGCATGGTCAGGATGGTCGTCAGGGAGAAAATGGCTGCAACCAGTATCATTCCGCTGATGCTGTGCGTTGCTGCGGGATACATGAGCAGGGGGATCAGGGGTTCACAGGGGCCCAGCACGAAAATGATAAACAAGACCCAGGGCGTGGTGGCCTTACCATGTTGATGAAGATGTTCAGGGGAATGCAAGTGCATATGCTCATGAACCGTCCCGTCGTCGTGCACGTGAAGGTGGGAATGTGATTTTTTCCGCCGAAGTTTCCAGACTCCCCACAGCAGGTACCCCAGACCGAAAGCAATGAATGCCCACCCGGCCAGGTTGCCCCTGAAGGCCTCGAATCCTTCCAGTCGGGAAATGCCCACACCCAGTGCCACACCCAGCAATCCCAGCAACACCGAACTTCCTACATGACCCAGACCGCAAACTGCTGTGATCAACCCGGTTTTCATCACTGACCAGTCGCGTGCCCTGGCAAGCACAATGAAGGGCAGATAGTGATCCGGACCGAGAAGGGTGTGAATAAAGCCGATTGAGAGGGCCGTCACGCATAAGATCATTATTTCGTTGCTCATAAAAACCCTGTTTGCGTATATCTCCTAATAGGTTATGCAAAATTAAGAATTCTGGCGTCAAGGGGTCAATCTGAATAATTTATAATTTTGACCGATCATGGAATCTATCCCTTTCCGTTATTTTCTTCAGCTATCATTTACGGGTAAGAACTACCATGGATGGCAAATACAACAAAATGCACCTTCCGTTCAGGCTACGCTGGAATCAGCACTTTCGGTGATGTTCAACAGCGAAATCCGCCTGGTGGGTTGTGGCCGGACAGATTCAGGAGTACATGCAAGGATGTTTTATGCTCATTTCGAAAGCGGGTACCTTACACTGGAACAAAGGGTGAAGCTGGTCTACCAGCTGAATGGATATTTGCCTGCAGATATCGCCGTTCAAAATGTTTTTTTAGTTAGACCTCATGCTCATGCCCGGTTTGACGCAGTGTCGCGGACCTATGTTTATCAGATCAGCCGACGTAAGGATCCGTTTCTGGTTGATCTTGCGCATTACGTGTACGGTAGGCTGGATGTTGAAGTGATGAATACCGGCGCTACAGAATTAATGAATTACCGTGATTTTACATCCTTCAGCAAATTGCATACGCAGGTGAAGACAAACTATTGTAAAATCATGGATGCCCGATGGACGGAAGAGGGTGATCTGTTACTTTTTACCATTACTGCAGACCGTTTTTTACGGAATATGGTAAGGGCGATTGTCGGTACTATGCTGGAACTGGGACAGCATAAGATCACACTGGCTGAATTTCATCAGATCATCGAATGCCGGAATCGTTCATCGGCAGGGATGTCGGTGCCTGCTCATGGACTTTATCTGATGGATGTCCAATATCCCGAGGATATTTTTATGAGTTGGCTTGTTTGAAAAAGAAAAGGATGACATTTCTTGTTGGGGGATGTCATCTCTTTTTATCCATCATTCTTTTCGCTCTGTCGGCAATATGGTGTGCCTTCAGTCCATATTTCTCCATTAATTCCTCCGGTTTTCCCGATTCACCAAACCGGTCCTGCATCCCGATGAAATCTACAGGCACCGGATGGTGTCTTACAACGACTTCGGCCACAGCACCTCCCAATCCACCGGTGATCTGATGTTCCTCTGCAGTAAGAATTGCTCCGGTCTCACGGGCTGCACGGATAATGATCTCTGTATCAATGGGTTTTATTGTGTGCAGATTGATCACGCGTGCATGAATTCCCTGTTCTTCCAGCATGCTGGCAGCCTGAAGTGCTTCCCAGGTCATGTGGCCGGTTCCGACAATGGTCAGATCCACACCCTCGTGTAGCAATTGTCCCTTTCCCACAATGAAATCCATGTCCTCAGCTGTGAAATCGGGCACCGGTTCCCGGCCAAAGCGAACATACACAGGTCCCTGTACCTGTTCCCCGGCTGCGATGACAGCCAGTTTGGTCTGAGTAGCGTCGCAGGGAGAAAGGACGGTCATGTTGGGCAACACCCGCATGATGGCAATATCCTCCAGCGCCTGATGGGTAGCTCCATCAGGGCCTACCGAAATTCCGGCATGCGCTCCGCCGATGATCACATGGAGATTGTTGTAACACACCGACACCCGTATCTGGTCGGTGGTGCGCAGAGCCGAAAATACACCATAGGTGGCGAACACCGGTAATTTGCCGGCCAGTGCCAGCCCGGCTGCCACCCCGATGCAATTTTGTTCAGCGATGCCCAGGGAAACGAATCTTTCAGGAAATGCTTGGGCAAAAAGATTCATTCCGACTGATGTGGTAATATCGGCGCCAATGCCGATAACACCCGGATTTCGTTTTCCGATCTCCAACACACCTTCACCGAACCCTGTTTTGGTGGCTTTATCTCCCTTGTTGAAATATCTTTCCATTGGACTCCTTTACCTCCAGGGGTTTACACCCCTGGCTACCATACTTTCGTTCCTACGGAACTCAATTTTGATTTATGATATTTGATTTATGATATTTGATTTTATTACAGTTCCCGGATGAACTGTGCTGCCTGCTCCCTGGTCGGTGCTTTGCCGTGCCAGCGATAGTCGCCTTCGATACTTGCGACTCCTTTACCCATGATCGTATGGGCGAGGATGACCGTGGGCATTCCTTTTGTACGCTGTGCCTCCCGGTACGCGCGGAGGATATCCTGATGATCGTGCCCGTCGCAGGGAACCACGTGCCATCCGAAGGCTTTCCATTTATCGGCCAGCGGTTCCAGCTCCATGACAGCAGAGGTCTTGCCGTCGATCTGCAGGCCGTTGCGGTCGATGAGTGCCGTGAGGTTGTCGAGCCTGTAATGTGAGGCGCTCATGGCTGCTTCCCAGATGGAACCTTCCTGGAGCTCGCCATCACCGTGAATGCTGTAAACCCGCCATGGTTTTTCATCCATACGGGCAGCAAGTGCAAGGCCGACAGCCACGGAAAGACCCTGCCCCAGTGAACCTGCCGACAGCTCGATTCCCGGCAGGCCGTGTTCCCTCCCCGGGTGCCCCTGAAGGCGTGAATCCAGCTTGCGGAGCGTGTGTAACTCCTGTTTCGGAAAGTAGCCTGCCTGTGCAAGCGTTGCATACAGAACCGGGGCCACATGTCCGATGGATAAGATCAACCGGTCGCGCTCTTCCCAGTCAGGGAATTTGGGATTGTGTCGTAAAATATCGAAATACAGGCAGGTAAATATATCAGCCAGATCCAGCGATCCCCCTGTGTGACCCGATCCGGCTTCTGCCAGGCTCTCCAGAACCGCTTGCCGGATTTCCCTGGAAAGCCGGCTAAGCATATGTATCTTGTGCATATCCATCGTAAATGGCTTAGAAAAAACTTCTGATCAGGTAAAATCCCATGATCAGGGAGATAACGGTTTTCATCACCACGCCGGCAATAAATCCCAGAAAGGATCCAAAGCCGGCTTTCATGGCCATTTTAAAATCGATCCCCTTGGTGAATTCCCCAACCACCGCCCCGATAAAAGGGCCCAGAATGATGCCGAGGGGCGGCAGAAAGAAAATCCCAATGAACATCCCGATGGTAGCTCCCCACATGCCGGCTTTTGTGCCTCCCAATTTCTTCGTACCCCAGATCGGTACGTAATAGTCAAGCAAAATGACGACCGTGGTGACCACTGCCCAGATAATCAGGAAGTTAACGGAAAAGGGTTTTTCTTCCCGGAACTGCTGGATAAGCAGTGCGATATACGCCAGGGGTGGACCGGGCAATACAGGGAGAAAACTGCCCAGAATACCCACAATGAGCAGGATACATCCCAGGATAATCCAAACAAGGTCCATAAAAAATAGATTTTTAGCAAAGATAAAATAAATAGTGAGAGGAGAGAGGAGAGAGGAGAAAGGAGAGAGGAGAAAGGAGAAAGGAGAGATAGAATTAAGATGAAAGATATAGGAGGGAGGTGAACTTTAGAAAGTTTTTTTTGTTTAAACAGAAAATAGGAACTTTTATGAAATTAACCAGCCCGGGCATATGGATCGTAATGATGATACTTTCAGCAGTAATGATCCTATCATCCAAGGGGCAATATATCAATTATCAGTCAACTATGGATACAATGGCAGGAGATTCTGTTCGTTTTCCGGTGGAAAAGACAGCGGAAGAGTGGCGTCAGTACCTCACTCCGGTGCAGTTTCATATATTGCGGGAGAAGGGGACCGAGCGTCCATATACAGGGGAATATGACGAATTCTTCGAAAAAGGTACCTATCATTGTGCCGGTTGTGGTCAGAAACTGTTCGAATCGGAAACCAAGTTCAACTCCGGTTGCGGATGGCCGGCCTTTAATGCACCTTACCTCGAACACAATGTGCACATACACATCGATCGCAGCTATGGGATGGTACGCAAAGAAGTATTGTGTGCGAATTGTGGGGGGCACCTAGGGCATGTGTTCGAAGACGGGCCATTACCAACCGGGCTGCGTTATTGCATCAACTCCGAAGCATTGCGCTTTGAACCGGACTCCAGCGAAGTGAAAAAATAATCTTAGCGCTTAAAGGACCATTGCCTGAATCTCCCTGTACCGGAAGCAATCTTTGGTGTGGTCATTTACCATACCAATGGCTTGAAGGAATGCGTAAACTATTTTCGTACCTGCGAATTTAAAACCAGCCTTGATCAGATCTCTGCTGATCCTGTCGGATAGTTCAGAGCGTGACGGTATCTGGCTGATATTGGTCCAGGAATTATGAATAGGTTTATTTTTCGTATAGCTCCATATAAAACCGCTGAAGGTGCCATAGTTCTTTTGAATCTCAAGAAACCTTGTTGCATTATTGACAGTTGCAACGATCTTTGCTTTATTCCGGATGATCCCTTTGTTTTCCAGCAGGGAGTTAATCTCATTTTGCTTGAACAGGGCAATGACCTGCGGGTTAAATTCAAGGAAAGCTTTACGGAAATTATCCCTTTTATGAAGTATCATACGCCAGTTGAGCCCTGCCTGAAAAGTGCCCAGTACAATGTATTCAAAAAGCTTTTGATCTTCAAATATGGGAGTACCCCATTCCTGATCGTGATATCTGATCATCAGCAGATCATTGTCTGGCCATTGGCAACGTTTAATTTCCATCGCAGAGAAAAACATTTACATTGAACATCAGCGATCAGCAATCGGCAATCTACTTGAGATAGGTATCCAGCCATTTGAAGAATTCCCTCTGCCATAACACCGCATTCTGTGGTTTCAGGACAAAATGCGATTCTTCCGGGAAGAACAGGAGCCGGCTTGGGATGCCACGCAGCTGAGCTGCATTGAATGCTTCCATGCTCTGGGTATAGGAAATGCGGAAATCATACCCTCCGGTGACCAGCATGATGGGGGTGTCCCATTTATCCACGCTCAGATGAGGAGAGAAACTGTAGCTGTTGGGTTTTGGCTGCTGCCAGAACGGTCCCTCATAATCATGGTTGATAAAGAAGTATTCTTCCGTGGAACCGTACATGCTTTCAAAATTATAGATCCCGCAATGAGAAATAAAAGCCTTGAAGCGTTTTTCATGATGGCCGGCAAGCCATAGAACGCTGTACCCCCCGTAGCTGGCTCCGACTGCACCCAGTCGTTTTGCATCCACATACGGTTCTTTGGCCAGTTCATCGATAGCGGAAAGCATATCTTTCATGTTTTGCCCGCCATAGTCCCCGGCAATCTGGTCGTTCCATTCCTGCCCGAAGGTGGGTAGACCTCTCCGGTTTGGGGCGACCACGATATAACCGTTTGCCGCCATCATCTGGAGATTCCAGCGATACGACCAGAACTGGCTGACCGCACTTTGCGGACCTCCCTGGCAGTATAACAGCGCTGGATAGGATTTGTTACGGTCAAAGGACGGAGGGTAAACGACCCAGACCAGCATGTCCTTTCCATCGGTTGTTTTTATCCACCTTTCTTTGACTTCTCCCATGGTAATTTTTGAAAGTAAGTTCTTATTGGTGAAACTTATCTGCACCTGGGATCCATCCAGGTCAACCCTGTATATCTCTGTGGGCGCTGACAACGACATTCTTGTGCCAACAAGCTGTGGTCCAGCCAGGGCGATCGATGTATAATCATGAGCGCCAAGGGTTATTGGGACTGTGTTACCCGTCGGAAGGGAATGGGCATGGACCTGATAGGTTGCGTTGATGCCGCTGATGAAAAAAATGATTTCGTTGTCTTCCGACCAGACAAACCCCGAACAGTTCTGGTCAAATCCTTCTGAAAGGTCTTTTATAGATCCATCGGAAAGATCAAGCATCATCATCCTCTCCTTATCGGACTCATATCCATCGGTCGCCATACTTTTCCATACAATCTTCTGACCATCGTGTGAAAAAACGGGATCCATATCGTAACCCTTCATATCTTTGGTAATATTGTAGGTCATCCTTAGTTTCATATCATAAAGGTAAAGATCCGAATTTGTACTTAAGGCATAATCTTTACCCTTCATCTTTTTGCAGGTATAGACGATGGTCTTGCCATCAGGGCTCCAGGCAATCTGCTCCATTCCCCCGAAGGGAGCCAGCGGGGTGTCCCATGGCTCGTTTTCCATAATGTCCATTCCGTCTTTAATAGCGGCAGTATCGTACCTGGTCACAAAAATGTGGCTGTAGGAATAATCATGCCAGCTGTTCCAGTGACGGTACATCAAATCATTAATTATCATTACGTTAGCCTTGGGCAGGTCGGGATAATAATCAATGGCTGCCGAGTCCAGTTTCATGTCCTGACAATATAAAATATGGGTGAGAACGGGTGAATAGGAAAATCCGTTGATGCCATTTTCAATGTTGGAAATTTGTTTTGGATCTGAGCCATCCGGATTGACCTCCCAGATCTGGACCGTTCCGTTTTTTGCACTCAGAAACCCGATCTTCTGGCCATCCGGTCGCCAGACGCCATTAAACTCATTTCCTTCAAAATCAGTTACTTTTCTTGCTTCACCACCCATCACCGGAACTACGTACAGATCACGGTTACCCTTGTTCTCGGTCAGATCGTACCGGGTAACACCATAAAGAACCATCTGTCCGTCGGGTGATACCTGGATGTCATCCACCCGGCCCATCTGCCACAAATTTTCAGCCTTTAATTTTTCCTGACCGGATACGGTAAAGGAACTGGACAACAGGATCATTATCAGATAACAGATCGCTTTTTTCATAAGGTATGATTTGCTTTAAAAATAATTTCCCGGCGAAAGTAGCAAAAATCTGTGAGAAGGCCCCAAATAACCCTAAATTTGACGGATTCATTCATTTCGGAAAATCATTATACAGGCAATATGCGTTATCATTTCATCGCCATCGGCGGCAATGTCATGCACAACCTGGCCATCGCGCTGCATCGCAAGGGCGACATCGTGACGGGCTCAGATGATGAGCTTTTTGAGCCTTCAAAAAGCAGGCTCGCTTCGTTTGGATTGTTGCCTGAACGGGAGGGCTGGTCAGCTGACCGGATTCATCCCGGTTTGGATGCCGTGATCCTGGGAATGCATGCACGAGCCGATAATCCTGAGCTCGTTCGCGCAAAGGAACTGAACCTGACGATCTATTCTTTTCCTGAGTTTCTTTATGCACATGCCAGAAATAAGATCAGGGTGGTGATCGGCGGCAGTCATGGCAAGACGACCATCACGGCCATGGTTCTGCATGTTCTTTATTCCTGCGGGATCCCCTGTGACTACATGATCGGAGCGCCGGTACACGGGTGTGAAGATACGGTACATCTGACCAACGACAGCCATCTAATGGTGTTCGAAGGCGATGAGTACCTTACCTCTGCCCTGGACAAACGACCAAAATTTCATGTATATCGGCCTGATCTTGCTTTGATCAGCGGGATTGCCTGGGATCATATCAACGTTTTTCCTGTGTTTGAAGATTACCTGGAGCAGTTTCGGATCTTTGCAGGACTGGTGCCTCCGGGTGGTATCCTGGTTTATAACATGGAGGATGAACATGTCAGGGCGGTCAGTCAATCGGTACAGAAAGGGGTGAATAAAGTTCCGTACCAGATGCCTGTCTATCGAATCCGTGAGGGGGTGACTTTTCTTGTTCAGGATACGGTTGAGGTTCCCCTGAAGGTCTTTGGGCGGCATAACCTGATCAATCTGGAGGGTGCAAGGATGCTCTGCAAGCAGCTGGGTGTGGACGATGGTCAATTTGACCGGGCCATCGGTACTTTCAACGGTGCAGCCAAACGCCTGGAATTACTGGCATCAGATGCTCATACCTCCGTCTATATTGATTTTGCCCATGCACCGTCCAAACTGATGGCCACTGTGGAGGCAGTGAAGGAGCAGTTTCCTGAACGAAGGCTAGTGGCTTGCATCGAACTGCATACCTACAGCAGTCTGAACGGGAATTTTCTTTCTCATTATGCGGATACCATGGTGATGGCAGATCTACCCATGGTGTATTATAATCCCCATGCCATTCAGTTGAAGCGCCTGCCCGAGATACATCCTGAACAGGTCAGGACAGCATTTAATCATCCGGACCTGAAAGTATATACGGATTCAGAAAATATGATGAATGATCTGATAAAGATGGATTGGTTCAATACCAACTTGCTGATGATGAGTTCAGGAGATTTCGGCGGGATGGATATGGCAGCCCTGGCGAAAAAGATTGTGAAGGGATGACCAGGTCATCCTTTCCTTGAGGCTCAGGCATTCATCGAAATGAGAAACTCCTCGTTCGATTGGGTGAATTTCATTTTATCCTTCAGAAACTCCATAGCTTCCAGTGGATTCATATCGCCCAGGTGATTCCTCAGGATCCAGATTCGTTGGAGTGTCTCCTTGTCGAGCAGCAATTCTTCGCGACGCGTGCTGGAAGCGACAATATCAATGGCAGGCCAGATGCGCTTATTCGCCAGTTTACGGTCGAGCTGGAGTTCCATATTCCCTGTGCCTTTGAATTCTTCAAAGATCACCTCATCCATTTTTGATCCGGTGTCGATCAGCGCGGTTGCGATGATGGTCAGCGATCCTCCGCCTTCGATCTTTCTTGCTGCACCGAAAAAGCGTTTGGGTTTTTGGAGTGCATTGGCTTCAACACCTCCGGAAAGCACTTTGCCTGAGGCAGGCATCACAGTATTGTGAGCCCTGGCCAGACGGGTGATCGAATCCAGCAGAATGACCACATCGTGTCCGCATTCCACCATTCTTTTGGCTTTTTCCAGCACAATGGTTGATATCCTGACATGCCGTTCGGCCGGCTCATCGAAAGTGGAGCTGATGACCTCCGCATTCACACTGCGTTCCATATCGGTCACTTCCTCCGGACGTTCATCGATCAGCAGAATGATCAGATAAGCCTCCGGGTGGTTATAGGCAATCGCATTGGCTATCTCTTTGAGAAGAACCGTCTTACCCGTTTTCGGTTGCGCTACGATCAATCCCCTCTGTCCTTTTCCAATGGGGGTGAAAAGATCGATGATCCGTGTGGAGAGGGTCTCCTGGGGATGCCCTGTCAGCCTGAACTTCTCGACGGGGAACAATGGTGTGAGATAATCAAACGGTATGCGGTCGCGCGTATCTTCGGGATCACGGCCGTTGATCATTTCGACCTTGATCAGCGGAAAGTACTTTTCTCCCTCTTTTGGCGGACGGATACTTCCCTGAACCGTATCACCGGTCTTCAGTCCGAAAAGCTTGATCTGTGACTGGGAAACGTAAATATCATCGGGTGAATTCAGGTAGTTATAGTCCGATGAACGTAAGAATCCATACCCGTCGGGCATGATCTCCAGTACACCTTCCGCCATGACGATACCTTCAAACTCAAAGGTGTATTCATCCTTATGCCGTTCCACATGCTTGTTCCGGTAGCCGGGTTTATCCTTGAATGACCGTGACCCCACTTCTTCTTTTTCCTGATCGGTTTCGGCTGTTTCCAGTTCCGGCTCCCCGGTCTGGGTCACTGACGGTGATTCTTCCAGGTCAAGACTGAAGGTTTCACCCTCCATGATGTTCAGGATCTCTTCACCGTTTTCCGGTTCTTCCATAAAATCCGGGATCACCTCCGATTTCGGCTTCGAGGGAATTTCCGGTGCCGGAGTGAAACTTTTGGGTTCCATTTTCCTTTCCAAATCAGAGGGAGTTCTTTTTCGCCTCAGCCTCAGGGTCTTTTTCACACCCTTCTTCTCTTTCTGAAGCAGGTCCTCCGAAGGATTATCGGCCTGATAATCAAGGATCATGTTGATCAGATCCTGCTTTTTCAAATTTTCGCTGCTGGTAATATTGAGTTCTTTTGCAATGTCTCTAAGCTCGGTTACAAGCTTCTCGTTCAATTCATTGATATGATACATGGTTACTTAAATAAATGAATAAGGAAATTCTTAACGTCAGAAGATAAATGAAAGAATATCAGTGAAAGTAATTATGAGTCCCCCCTACGCGTTCAAATTATGTCAAACATCCATTAAACAATGAAAAGCTATCGAATCTAGCTGCAGAATTTCAGGTGCAAATATACAAATTTATTCATCCCATAATGATTCATCCGCAAAATCATTTGTACTTTTACAACAATAAACGTTAAAAATCACGTATTATGATCCAGAGAATCCAGACGGTTTATCTATCCATAGCTTTCATAGCGATCATCCTAGCGTTTTTCTTCCCGGTTGCCACCTACAAATTCGGCGACTCGGTAGATACCTATATGGGAACCGTATCGTTTTTCCTCTACGGAATGGTGAGACAACCGGAAACCCTTGAAATATCCTATAAATCCCTGTTTTACCTCCCGATGATCCTCATTGCGGTACTGATCCTGACGCTGATCGTACTCAGCATCCTTCAATACAAGAAGCGGCTGCGGCAACTGCGGACCGTCAACATTGCCATCCTGCTGAATATCGTACTGATCGTTTTATTTTTCTTTTACACGGATAAGGTTTCCAGGGACACGGCCATTACGACAGCCTATGGAATGGGTTCCGTGTTCCCGCTGATCACCCTGGTGTTCCTGGTTTTAGCCACATGGGCGATCAAAAGGGACGAGCGGCTTGTGCGGTCACTCGACAGGCTTAGGTCGTGATCGTCTGATCACTTGGTGTCTCCAAAACCATAGGTGAATCCGATACCGAATACTTCCTTAAACTGTGTCCTTGGCCCTGTTTTGCCATCTTTATCCATGATCCTCAGGTTATCGTCATAGGCCAGCGTAAGGTTCAGCGATGCGGACAAGTATTTATTGATGGTCATGACGAACATGTTATCCCAATAGACATCAACATTCTGAGGCTGATCAAGATAGTTGGAGAAGAGTTCAAGTTTTGACTTCAGGTTGACATTCTTAACGATATCTTTCAGGAATTCTAACCGCGCCATGGCACCCACTTCGGTTCTGACCTTATCACCTATATCCACACCATAGGCACCGATATCTGATAAATCCTCATCGGTGACGATGATCCAGCGTGCAGTGGCAGGGGAAAGGTAAAAGGAAAAATAATCCACCGGTTTCCAATCCATACCCAGACCTATGGAAAGATAACCGGGCGCCAGAAAGCGGGATATGACCATTGAATCATTCGGGTAATTGTATCCTTTGCTGAACTGGCTTTTAAAACCCAGCAGGGCAGCATAATACAGCTTTTTGGTTGCCTGCATACCATATTTTGATGACAGATCGATCTTATCATCACTCTTCCTGATGTCATTATCACCTTCCTTTAATAATCCATAGGCAAGATCCAGCCTGTTTTCCCAGAGGGATTTTCCTTTTGCGAAATCCGCAAAATAATTTAAAAACGAATTGAGCGCCAGGGAATTCTGTCCACCCGGTGCCCAGTTGGTCAGCGATGACTGGGAAAAGTTCAGGGCAAATTTTCCGCCATTTTTCCAGGGACCGACCAGGGTGTCTGTTTGCTGTGCAAATCCCCATATGGCAAAAGCCTGGAAAACCAGAACAAAAAGTATCCGTTTTTTCATAAAGATTGGATTTAATTAAGTTATTTAACTGATAATTAGTTCATAAATGATCATTTTCGATCTTCCGCAAAATTACGAAAAATCAATCCGCGGGTAAAACCAACTCCTTCCCGGGGATTCACTCATCACCATTGTGTCAGCTGGCAGGTACAGGGTCAGATACTTTTCAGGGATGTACCGGGGATCCACCCTGCACTTCCATTGGCTATGCGTATTTCGTACCACTCACCCAGTTTGTCGGTAATCGTGACCTTCGTACCTTCATGCACGACAAAGAGGTCAACGCTGTTCTCCGAAGGCGAGCTTTTGACTGTCAGGCTGGGATCAAATACGATCGCTTCTTTCACTTCCTGGTAAGTTCGGTCCTGTTGAAGGGCAATGCCAAACGTTATCAACGAACCAGTCAGCATCAACGCGCCTGTCCAGAAAGCTATTTTACGTATGAATACCTTTTTGGAAATAAAGTAAAAAACAACTGCCACCAGAAAGGCGAGAAAGCTGATCATATGGAACCGGGTCCATCCATCCGGGCTGAAGGCATTGACAAGGTGACTCCACCACCGCTTGTAGAACAGCACCGGCACGGCCTCGATCTTATCTTTGATCCGGCTGTTGGCAACATTCAAATTAAAAAGGATGTCCGGATCATTGGGTTTGAGTTTTTTTGCTTTTTCATAAAAAAGAATGGCGGAGGGCAGGTCGTCAGTCTTAAAATAGGCATTCCCGAGGTTGTAATACAGCTCTACAGATGCATATCCACTTTGAAGTACTTTAGTGTATCCTTCAATGGCATTCGAATACAGCCCTGCGGAATAGTCTTTATTGGACTGCGCTACCAGATCCTCATTGATCCCTGCAGTTACCGTTCCCGAGAGAATTGACAATAATCCGACAATAAATACACGGAGGTTATTCATTGTTATTTATGGTTAATTGTTGTCCTTTGTGGCTTTGGATAGTCGTTCCAGGTCGTTTACAGTCATTCATGGTCATTCGTAGTCATTCGTAGTCATTCATAGTCATTCAATTTCTCATCTCTCCTCTCTCCTCTCACTTCAGTTCCCGTTCCGTTTTGCTGATCACATTCAGAGCTTCTTCATAGATCTTGTCCATGTTCTCTGACTTTTCACCGGGTGCAAAACGGGCATATTCACAGTGATTCAGCGTTTCAATGAACTGTTCGATGATCGTATCTTTAATGTTTTTGTTTTTCAGGGTTTCATGCACTGAATCCATTGAGAGGTCAACCAGCGGGAGGTTGAATTTATCGCTGATGTATCCCCATAATGCCTGGGATACTTCATTGTAAAATTCCTTTTCCTGAAGTGATTTCAGGTATTCTGAAGCTTTTTTCAGTCGGGTGCGTGCCACTTTGGTGGCTTTTTGTGTCTTCATCCAGTGTACATTACTTCTTTTCCTGAGCTGCTGCCGGATGAGCAGGGTGAGGAAAATGGCAAGTAGTAAAGGAATGATAATCAATAGGATATGAGTAATGGATCCGAAGAGCGTCTTGCCTGCTACCGTTAAAATAACCGGGTTGTTTTTAATATGCCGGATATCGGTACCGATATACTGTACATCCTGTTGTACGACGCCGCTGTAAGATATGTCAGGACTGGAAGGCGAAGCCCCTTTTCTGACATTGATCTCATAAAGGGGTGATGACTGGCTGACGTAGGCTGCCTGTTCCGGATCAAAATAGCTGAAAGCAACCGGTTTGATCCTGAAATTCCCTGAATTCCTCGGGATCATCAGGTACTCAAAGGTTTTTACACCGGATATCCCCTGGCTGTTCTTATTCAGATTGAAAGACGTTTTAGGATCATATACTTCAAAGTCAGGTGGAAAAGCGACATTCAGTTCGTCAATTAATCGGATGTTCCCTTCTCCCAGGACAGTGAACTTCAGGTTAACAGCTTCATTGACATCAACGCTTGTTTTGTCTATATTTGATTTAAAGGTGTACTTGCCGACAACACCATTGAAATCGGCTGGCTTATTGGCTGATGGAAGAGGCTTTACCTCGATGGTGACGGGATTGGAAACGATTTTTTTCTGCACATTCTGATAGCTGCTGCCAAAGAAGGGATCGTTAAAGAAATCGGCAAATGGATCGTTGGAACGGCTCCTGGACCTTCTGACCTGTGCCACCACATTTAATTCCATGGGTTCGATGGTCAGTGTGCCATTTTTGACCGGGAACAGGGCCACTTTGTTGATTTCAGCCACCAGGTATTCCTGCCCGTTGATCGCCTCGTTGTGTTTATTGGGTTCATCCTGGAGATTCTGGAGTTCCTGTGTCCAGAATCCATTGTAGGAGGGGTATTTTTCGACGCCATACTGGCTGATGCCCACGCGGGTGTAGATTTTATGCGAAACGATTACCTGCTCTCCCTGATAGGGATTTTTTTTGTTCACGGATGTGCGGATGAAGACATCAGATTGCCCCACATCTCCAACTTCTTCCTGCTGTCGGGGCTGGGGTGTCGAGGGTGTCTGAGGCCCGGATGGCTGGGATCCTCCAGCGGCACTGACGTTGATTGTCAGCGCATTGGACTCATATTGCTTCCCATCCACGGTGATGGTGGCTGGCTGAACCTGAAAAACGCCTTCCTTGATGGCCTGGAGAATATACCCGTAAGTGAGGGTCACCGATCGGGATACCTGGCCGTTGATGATCTGAATGCTGGAACTGGTGGATGGATTGGGTCCCGACAGAACATAAAAATCACTCAGGGATGGCGCCTTAAAATCCCTGCCATCCGCATTCACGGTGAAATTCAGCCGGAATTGCTCCCCGACACTTACGGTCTGACGGGAGGAAGCCGTGAACTGAACATTCTGTCCGTTTACCTCCCGGGAGATCAATCCTGCAGTGAGTAACAGCAGAAAGAACAGCCATCCCGCTGAGTAACATCCTCTAATCGTTGAATCTCGATTCATGGTCTATAGTCAAAATATATTCTGCGCTGGTTACCAGTCTTTTTCAAAGGTCACCCGTTGGCTTTTTAGCTGTTGTTCACGCAGTTTTTCCAGTGTGTTCTTTTCATCATTTTTCATCGCTTCAAGCATACGCTCAGCATCCTGTCTTGAAATTTCCCTTGACTGTGCCTGCTGTTCCTGTTTTTGCTGCTCCTGTTGCTGATTCTGCTGATCCTGCTGTCCCTTTTGTTGATCCTGTTGATCCTGTTGATCCTGCTGTCCCTGCTGCTGATCCTGGTTCTGCTGGTCCTGCTGTCCCTGGTTTTGTTGTCGCTGCTGTTGTTGCTGTTGCTGAAGCAGACGCTGGGCATAGGCCAGGTTATATTTGGCTGCACTGTCACCGGGATTCAGCCGTAATGCCTGTTTATAGGCTTCAATGCTTCCCTGCAGGGCGTTTGACTGGGTACCGGCTGAATCCATGGAGAATTTCAGGAGGGAGTTCCCGAGGTTATAGTAAGATTGCGACTGGATCTTTTCATTAGGGTACGCTTTCAGGACGGAGTCAAAACTAAGGATGGCTTCCTGGTGATTTTTTTGTTTATAGAGGGAAGTGCCCAGGTTATACCTGCCGGGAACCGATGCGTCGTTCCTGTCAAGTGATTTCCTGTATTCGATCTCAGCCTCCTTATAATTTTCATCCGCATAATAGTGGTTTCCCTTTCTGATCTGCTTATTTTCCGATTGCGGGTACACCAGAAAGGACGGCCAGAGGAACAGTATCGAAAAGGCTATCCCGGTTATGTTTTTGTATAACAGCCTGTGCATCATTCTTTTCATTCCGGTTGTTGTTTCAGATGAAAAAGATTCAGGTTCCTGATCCACTTGCTTTTCCGTTCGACCACCATCAGTTCAAGGATCAAAAAGATCAGGCTCACTGCAAGAAAGTACTGAAAGCGGTCTTCATAGTCCGAAAACATCATGGAATCAATTTCCGTCTTATTCAGTTCATTGATTTCATCAAAGATCTTCGATAATCCGGCAGAGGCATTGCTGGCACGTACATACACCCCCTGGCCTGCTGAGGCGATTTGCTGCAGCATAGTTTCATTGAGTTTGGTTACGATGGTGTTGCCCTGTCTGTCTTTTTTATAGCCGATTTTGTTCTGTCCCTGAAATACGGGTATCGGTGCACCTTCCGGCAGACCCATCCCGATCGTATAAATATGTATCCCCTTATCTGCCGCTTCTTTTGCAATGGTCAGTGCATCGCCTTCATGATTCTCTCCATCCGTTATCATGATGATGGCTTTGCTGTGTTGAGCGCTTTCATCAAAAGAGTTCGAGGCCAGTTCGATGGCTTCCCCAATGGCAGTTCCCTGAACGGGCACCGCCTCAACGGAGATGGTGGAGAGGAACATTTTTGCAGCCGAGTAATCGGTTGTGATGGGAAGCTGTGTGTAAGCTTTCCCGGCGAACACGATGATGCCGATCCTGTCGCTGCGAAGTTCATCAATCAGCTTGGAGATGGATTGTTTTGAACGTTCCAGCCGGCTTGGCTGAATATCCTCCGCCAGCATACTGTTGGAAACATCAAGCGCCAGCATGATATCAATCCCTTTTCGCTCCGCTTTGACCAGTTTTGAACCCACCTGGGGATCTGCCAGTCCTATGATCAGAAAGATCATTGCCATTAAAAGAAATATAAATTTGATCACAAGCCGGCTTCTGGAGTAGTCAGGAACCAGACGGCTGAGGATCCTGAAGTCGCCAAATTTTTTCCAGGCCTGTTTCTTCCATTGTAAAAGTAAAATGAATGCCATAATAAAAACAGGGACCAGCAGCAGGAGGTAGAGCAGACCGGGATGTGCAAATCGTATCATGGATTCAGTCAGTTCAATATGGGATTTTACTACGGGATATTTCTTAAAACGGTATACCTGAGCACCATTTCCAGCAATAAGACCAGGCCTGCCAGCAGGGCGAAAGGGAGAAATTCTTCATTTTTCTTCCTGAATTCGGTCACATCGATCTTGGATTTCTCCAGCCGGTCGATTTCCTGGTAGATTTCCGTCAGTTTCTGATTATCGGTAGCCCGGAAATAACGTGCTCCTGTCATGGCAGCAATTTCTCTCAGCAGTGGTTCGTCGATGCGCACTTCCATATTCTGGTACCGTGTTCCAAAGGGCGTCTGAACCGGATACGGAGCGGTCCCGATGGTTCCTACTCCGATGGTGTACACACGTATGCCGAAAATTTTGGCGATCTCGCCGGCGGATAAGGGATCCAGGGAACCCATGTTGTTTTCTCCGTCGGTGAGCAGGATGATGACCTTGCTGATCGCCTGGCTCTCCTTCAACCGGTTCACGGCAGTGGCCAGGCCGTCGCCAATGGCAGTTCCATCTTCGATCATGCCACTTTTGATATCCTTGAACAGATTCAACAGCACCGTATGGTCAGTGGTCAGCGGGCACTGGGTAAAGGTTTCGCCGCTGAAAACCACAAGGCCCATCCGGTCGTTGGGCCGACCCCCGACAAATTCACTGGCTACCTTTTTACTGGCTTCCAGCCTGTTGGGCTGGAAATCTTCTGCCAGCATGCTCCCTGAAATATCCATGGTCAGAACGATGTCGATACCTTCAATCGTAATGTCCTGTTTACGAGTGCTTGTCTGGGGTCTGGCAAGTGCGACAATGAGCAGCCCTGCAGCCAGCAGCCGCAGTCCAACCAGTCCGTGATAAAGGTACTCTTTCGGGCTCCGGCCGCTTTTCTGCAACGATTCCATCGAAGGCACCCGTATGTCGGCATGATATTTCCGGTTGCGGAACCAATACCATGCGACGAGCAGGGGAATGATGATCAGCAGATATAAGAATCCCGGATTTGCAAATTCTATGTCGCTCAGTGCCATACCTGTTTATGAATACATGTTTCTATCAGGATTCGATCTCTTGTGCCGGCTGCTGAAGCTCTTCAACAGCATGTATGGTTTCTTTAACAAAATCAATTGCCTGGTTCATACTACGTTCCTGTTCATCGGGCAGGGGATTTTCCTTGGCAAATTTCACCAGGTCTGCCAGTTGCAGCATCTCTTTCAGCTTGGATCGGGTTGCAGGTTCGATGGGTTTCTCCTGCACTGCACCCAGGATTTCGTCTGTTACCATCTCAATGGCATGGATGCCAAATTTGGCAGTGATATATTCCCTTACGATATCCGTCAGTTCCGTATGGTATTGCTTTATTTTTCCGGCCTGCCAGAGTTTTTTGGATCGTAGGTGCTCCAATGCGTCCAGTGCAAGGATGTGCGCCGGTTGCTGGGGTTTGCGCCGGAATTGCATCAGCGGCCGATCCTGTTTCCTTTTGCGGATGAAATAGATCACCAGGATGACCGCAGCGGCAGACAGTAACGCTGCAAGCAGCCAGGGCCAGATCTCGGCAAAGGTAACGGGTGCTCTTAGCGGTCCCTTGATGTCCCTTATGTCAGCGCTCAGATCGACATCCGGATTATCCACCTCAAGCAGAAGTGCTTCTGTCTGGCTCGTCTTGTAGTCCATGGCATCCGGAGTCTGATAAAGAAATACAAAAGGCGGGATCGCAAAATAACCGGAATCGAAGGAGGTGATCACCAGTTTCTGGATAAGCAGGCGGTTGCCGGAGGGTTGATCCTGTTCAAGGGTGTCGATCCGCGATTTTCGGACCACCTCGACCTGCCGGATCAGTGTATCAGCAATTTCGGGCCAGACGATCCTGCAATGGGGTGGTACAACTGCTTCCAGTGTCAGGGTGGTCTGGTCACCGATCATCATCATGCTCGTATCCAGCCGGGAATTCACACGGATCTCCTGGGCAACGGCCGAAAACCGCCACAGATTCAGTCCCCCTGTCAGAAGGATCATAAGGAACAACCGATATGAAATAAGCCGTTTCATAACTCTTGTTTGCATTGTGGATTCACTTGCGGGCTTCCCGCTGTCTGAACAGGTTCAGCAGGGGCTTGATGTAATCCTGGTCCGTTCTGACGATCACATAGTCAATTCCATTGCGTTTAAAGATACAATTCAGGTGCTGCTCCTGATCCCGGAACCATTGCCGATACTGATCGCGGAGCAACTGCCTTCCCGTATCCATCCATCCGATCATGCCGGTTTCAGCATCTTTGACACGCACCATTCCGATATTGGGGAGCTCGGTCTCCCTCGGATCGTAAACCTTGATGCACACCAGATCATGTTTTTTATTGGCAATTTTGAGCGCATCCTCAAAGTTCCGGTCGATAAAGTCAGTCAGTAGAAAAACAATGCTTCGTTTTTTGATAGCATTGGTCAGATAGCGCATCGCCTGTGCTATATTGGTCTTGTTGCTCTGAGGCTTAAAGTCAATCAGTTCTCTGATGATCCTCAGGATGTGTGTGGTTCCTTTTTTTGGCGGAATAAATTTTTCAATGCGGTCACTGAAAAAGATGACACCGACCTTGTCGTTATTCTGGATGGCAGAAAAAGCAAGCACGGCTCCGATTTCAGTGATCATTTCCTCCTTGAACTGCTTGCTTGATCCGAATTCATTCGATCCGCTTACATCGACCAGCAGGACAACGGTTAATTCGCGTTCCTCATCATAGATCTTGACAAAGGGATGATTAAGCCTGGCGGTGACGTTCCAGTCGATGCTACGGATGTCATCCCCGTACTGGTACTCCCGTACCTCGGTAAAGGCCATGCCGCGTCCCTTGAACACACTGTGGTAGTGGCCTGAGAATAGCTGGTTTGACAGTCCGCGGGTCTTGATCTCAATTTTCCTTACCCGTTTCAGGATATCGGTGGTTTCCAAAGCGATCGGTGATTAGGGTACTTCGACGGTATTTAAAATTTCATTGATGATATCCTCGGTGGTGATATTTTCGGCTTCCGCTTCATAGGTCAACCCGATGCGGTGACGCATCACATCCAGTGCTATTGCCCTTACATCCTCAGGGATTACGTAACCTCTTCTTTTGATGAATGCGTAGGATTTGGCAGCCAGTGCCAGGTAAATACTGGCGCGGGGCGAGGCTCCGTAATAGATCAGTCCATCGAATTTGGCCAGTTTATGCTCTTTGGGGTACCGGGATGAAAATACAATATCCGTAATGTAATTCTCGATTTTTTCATCCAGGTACACCTGGCGGACGACATCTCTTGCACGCAGTATGTCGGATGTTTTCAAAATGGTGGATGTCCTGGCCTCCTGATCAGATATGTTCTGGCGAAGGATCAGTTTTTCTTCTTCCTTGTCGGGGTAGGAGATCACGATCTTGAGCATAAAACGGTCAACCTGTGCTTCGGGAAGCGGATAGGTGCCTTCCTGCTCAATGGGATTCTGGGTGGCCAGCACCAGGAAGGGCTCGTCCAGCTTATAGGTCTGATCACCGATCGTTACCTGTTTTTCCTGCATGGCTTCCAGCAACGCACTTTGAACCTTCGCCGGTGACCGGTTGATTTCATCGGCCAGGATAAAGTTGGCAAAAAGAGGACCTTTCCGTACGACAAATTCCTCCTTTTTCTGGCTGTAGATCATGGTTCCGATCAGGTCGGCAGGCAGAAGGTCGGGCGTGAACTGGATGCGGCTGAATTTTGCGCTGATGATGTTGGCCATAGATTTGATAGCCAGTGTTTTAGCTAGTCCAGGCACGCCCTCCAGAAGGATATGACCGTTCGCAAGCAAACCGATCAGCATCCGCTCGATCATCCCTTTCTGCCCTACGATCACCTTCCTCATCTCCAGGTTGATCAGGTCAACAAACGCACTCTCCTGCTGAATTTTTTCGTTGAGTTCCTTGATATTCGTATCCATTCTTTTGGTGATTAAATTTCCTTCGCAAAAATAGATAAGGATCATCCAACGGTAATATTATCCTATGTTAAAATATGTTAAACTGGTGAAAAGCAATTGGTTAATTATCTCTGACGTCATTAACGGCCTTCTGCAGGTAACTTTGATTTATAAAAACAGTATAATGGGAACAGGAAATGACCGGTTAGCGCTGTCATGTTTAAAACGATTAGGTATACTTGGCTGCTATTCTTTCTGTGGCAGGTTCCTGGGCCCATGGAGTGTCTTTCCCAGGGTGCCTCTTCCGGAAAGGCCAGCACTGATGCCTGTCTCGACTCACTGTCTTACCAACTATATATCGGCATGAATCATTTCAGGCAGGATCATCAACTGCCAGGCATCCCGCTATCCAGATCACTCTGTTATGTTGCGCAGGTCCACGCAAAGGATCTGACCTATAACCGGCCAGCCGTAAGATCCTGCAATCTGCACAGCTGGTCGGACAGGGGCAGGTGGACACCCTGCTGCTTTTGCGACGACAATCCGGCCTATGCATGCATGTGGAATAAACCCAAGGAATTGACTCCCTATAAATTCAAGGGCTATGAGATCATCTACTGGCAGAACGATAACATCGAACCGGTAGCTGCTCTGGCACAATGGAAACTTCAGGATCATTTCAATGAGATGATCCTCAACAAAGGTCCGTGGTCCCAAAAAAAATGGAGAGCGATGGGAACCTGCATTTATGAAGGTTATGCGATCATCTGGCTGGGGGAGGAGTCTGATCCGCGGGGAGCACCTGAACCCTGTTATCCACCCACCCTGACAAAACCGGATACGGTAGCTGAAACCAAAATGCCGGTCTCACAAATATCACCCGTCGACAGTCTGCGTTATTATCTGATCATCGCCAGCCTGGCCAGCATGGAAAAAGCAAATCAGGTCTTGCTGGAGTATCACCAGAAGGGATTTAATAAAGCCAGGATCATTACATTCGATCACAAGATCAGAATTTCCATCAATGATTTCGGAACGTATCCGGAAGCCAGACAAGTCAGGGACGATCTTGGACCTGAATACCGGCATGTCTGGATACTGGAACGCTGAACCTTTCTCCTTCGCGAAAGATTTGAACAGGGTTTGTTTGAAAAATACTCTGCCAGCTGCCCCAAAGCTAAGGTGGCAATCATTACTTTTGTATCCGCCAGATAAGGCTGAGGTAAAGGATGACGATCAATTACACAGAAGAAACCGTCCGGTCTCTCGACTGGAAAGAACATATCCGTCTGCGACCCGGTATGTATATTGGGAAACTGGGTGACGGAGCCTCCCATGATGATGGGATTTACGTCCTTGTCAAGGAAATCATGGACAATGCCATTGATGAGTATGTGATGGGATATGGCAATACGATTGAAGTCATGGTCAAGGATAAACAGGTTACGGTAAGGGATTTTGGAAGGGGCATTCCATTGGGGAAGGTCGTGGATTGTGTTTCAAAGATCAATACGGGAGCCAAATACGATTCCAAGGTCTTTAAGAAGGCAGTTGGCCTCAATGGTGTGGGCTCGAAAGCCGTCAATGCATTATCTTCTTTTTTCAGGGTGCAATCCATCCGCGAGGGACAGGTGATGATCGCTGAATTTGAGCGGGGAGAGCTGATCAAGGAGGCACTGGTGGAAGAACAGGAACAGCCTGCCGGAACGATCGTCACCTTTGTGCCGGACGAACAGCTTTTTGGTAACTACCATTATATTCCTGAATATGTTGAGCAGCTTTTATGGAATTATGCTTTTCTGAACAATGGACTGACCGTGATATTCAACGGCCAGCGTTTCAGGGCCAGGAACGGATTGCTGGATCTGCTAACCCGGAATATCAACGGTAACCCGCTGAATTATCCCATCATTCATATCCATGAAGCTGACTTTGAATGTGCCATAACCCACAGTGCAAAGCTTTACGGTGAAGAGTACTATGCATTTGTCAATGGCCAGTTCACACCGCAGGGAGGTACCCATCTGGCTGCCTTCCGCGAGGCAGTGGTGAAAACGATCCGGGAATTCTACAAGAAGGATTTTGACACGAATGATGTCCGGGCCGCCATGGTGGCTGCACTAAGCATCAAGATCCAGGAACCTGTTTTTGAATCGCAGACCAAAACCAAGCTCGGATCGGTTCATATGGAGCCGGAAGGCATGACGATCCGCAACTACATTCACGATATCGTCAAGCGTCATCTGGACAATTATCTCCACATGAATCCGGAAACGGCAGATGCCCTGCTGAAAAAGATCCAACAATCGGAGAAAGAACGGAAAGAGATCGCCAGTATCAAGAAGCTGACGAAAGACAGTATGAAAAAGGTCAGCCTGCACAACAAGAAGCTTCGGGATTGCCGCATCCATTACCAGGATAATGATGAGCGAAGGCTGGAAACAACACTTTTCATCACTGAGGGGGATTCCGCAAGCGGATCCATCACCAAATCACGTGACGTCAACATACAGGCTGTGTTCAGCCTCAAGGGAAAACCGCTGAACTGCTTTGCACTGAGCAAAAAGGTCGTGTACCAGAATGATGAATTGAATCTGCTGCAAACCGCCCTGAATATTGAGGACGGGCTGGAAAACCTCCGGTACAATAATGTCGTGATCGCCACCGATGCCGATGTGGATGGCATGCATATCCGGTTACTCCTGCTTACTTTTTTTCTGCAGTTCTATCCTGACCTGGTCAGGGCTGGCCATCTTTATATCCTGCAAACTCCCCTTTTCCGCGTCAGAAATAAAAAAGAGACCCTCTACTGTTATTCCGATGAGGAAAAAAAAGAGGCGATCCTCAAACTGGGTAAAAATCCGGAGATCACGCGATTCAAGGGCCTGGGTGAAATATCACCCGATGAGTTTATCCATTTCATTGGCGCCTCCATGAGGCTTGAGCCAGTCATCCTGCAGAAAACCGCTAACATAACCGAGATGCTGGACTTCTATATGGGAAGGAATACACCCGACCGTCAGTCATTCATTATTGAGAATTTAAGGCTTGAGGAGGATCTTGTTGAGGATAAACCGTTAATCCCGGATGGTGTTTCCCTAGCCCCTGACCTTCAGGAAAGCACTCCCGAGGTTTTGAACGATATCTGAAGCGATAAGCGCTTCCATACTGAGCTTCTCCATTGCGATGTCGCCCGCCAAACCATGCAGGTAAACGCCGAGGATGCTCGCTTCCTTCGGATGATAGTACTGAGCCAGTAATCCAAGGATAACTCCGGTCAATACGTCGCCGCTTCCGCCTGTGGCCATCCCGGGATTACCGGTGCTATTGAAATAACACCGCCCGTCAGGACACGAAATGCAGGTGTGAGCTCCTTTGAGGATGATGTAAGATTCGTATTTAAAGGAAAAGTCCCGCTGCATCTGCACCCGGTCAAAATCATTGGTCGATTTTCCAACCAGCCGCTCAAACTCTTTAGGGTGTGGCGTGAAGATACAGTGCTTCGGTAAGAACGAAAGCCAGGTTTTATTGGCACCCAGAATATTGATGGCATCCGCATCAAATAGAAGAGGTGAATCAGAACCCTGGATCAGAAGCTTGAGCGCTTTCTGGGTTTCTTCTTTCATTCCAATCCCGGGACCGATCCCGATGGCGTTGAAGTTCGACAGCTCCATCAGGCTTGAAAAAGCGTAATCGGAAACATCCAGTGACACCATCGCTTCTGGGACAGCAGTTTGCATGACCTGATAGCCCCTGGATGGAATGTGGGTGGTGAGCAGACCCGCCCCCGCCCTCAGACAGGCCTGGGAGGCCAGTACGGCTGCTCCCATCTTTCCATAGCTGCCTGCAATCAGCAGCGCGTGACCAAAATGTCCCTTGTGCGCGTACTTAACCCGCGGCCGGTAAATGGATCTGCAATCCTCCAGCTCGATCAGGTAATTATCCACCTCAACCTCCCGGATGAAATCCTCGAGGATCCCAATGGGTAATACCTCCCACAATCCTGCATATTTAAAATTTTCAGCAAACAGAAACGCATATTTGGGATACTGAAACGTCAGCGTTACATCTGCTTCGATGATGGCCCCCGGATTCTGGCTGTTGCTTTCATCACAGAATAATCCCGACGGCACATCGATCGCAATAACGACAGCATTGTTCTTATTGATGTGCCGGATGAGACCACCCGGGAATCCCTTGACCGGACGCGACAATCCAGAGCCGAAGATGGCATCTACCACAATATCTTCACCACTGATCTCCGGAAAATCATCTTCTTCACTCAGGTCATAAATCCTAACGCCTGATTTCTTGAATAACCTGTCATAATTTACCTGGCAGGCATGAGAGAGGTTCTGTCCGAAATGCAGAACATAGGCTTCTAGATGATAACCTTCCGAATTCAACAGCCGGGCCAGCGCCAGTCCATCGCCTCCATTATTGCCAGTTCCGCAAAAAATCTTAATGACCAGATTCTTCGATATGTGGTTTAAAAACCAGTTCCTCAGGGCAAGGGCAGCCCTTTCCATCAGGTCGATATCTGTAACTGGCTCATTTTCAATAGTATATGTGTCGCCCTGACGGACTGTCTCTATCGGTAAGATCTTCATGGACGGTCGGGGTTAAAATGAGCACATATCCCAGGGGATAAAGGAAAAAGCGGCTCCCAGGATGGCAATCAGGATAAAGTAATAGAGACTGACCAGCAAACTGAGGATCAAACCGATGATGGCACAGATCCTTCCGGCTTTCATATTGTTGAAGGAACCTGCGGTATATTTGCCCGGATTGGCCTCGTACAGGTTCTTACCCTTGGAAGCCATCACCAGGGCAATGATGGCCAGGATCAATCCAACAAAGCAACAGGCTATGATGGATAAAATTCCGAGGATCAGCACCGCTGTTGAGTTGGGAAGTACTTCCTGTACAGAGGCTGGAGCTGAAGCAGGGATACTGCTGTTTGTCTGATTTGTGGGATCTGTCGTGTTTTCCATTTTTTGTAACTATTAATGTGATAAAATGATGGTAATGATATAATTGCAAACCATAAGTGCACCGGTGATGATGGCAATGGTCCTGAGTATTGACGCACCTTTCCTGTATTTAAACATCAGATGCAGGCCCGTAAAAATAAACAGGACAAGGATGGGCAGCAGGGGAGGGTAAACACGAAAACTTTCCAGGATATGACCTTTCAGCAATTCAATGAAGGAGCGCTGCAATCCGCATGCAGGACAGGGGATCCCGAGCAATTGCCTGTAGACACAGGGAAGTTGATGCTGTTCCAGCCATTCAATCATGTGGGTCATTCGCCGTGTAAAGAGAATATAATTAATACGGAGTAAATATAGATCAAATCCTTTCAAATTCAAACAACATTTTAAATTGTAATTTTACACACCCATTCCAGCGATGATAAGGAAATGAGAAGAAAAGAGAAAAAAACGCTCCCCCTGATAGAAAAGGTTGAAATAACGGATGCCGGATCCGAAGGAAAGGCAGTGGCAAGATCCGGTGATCTGGTCATTTTTATCCCTTTCGGAGCTCCCGGTGATCTGGTGGATGTTCAACTGACCGCCTTGAAAAAATCGTTTGGGGAAGGCCGGATCGTCAGGTACCACCACCGGTCGGAAAAACGCCAGGATCCTTTTTGTCCTCATTTTGGTCTCTGCGGGGGGTGTAAATGGCAGCACCTGAAGTACAGCGAACAGTTATTTTTTAAACAGAAACAGGTCGAAGATCATTTTACCCGCATCGGAAAACTGGATGTGACGGATATTTCGCCGATCCTTCCTTCCACACGAACCCTCCATTACCGGAACAAGCTGGAATTCACCTTCTCAAACCGCCGTTGGTTGACGGATCAGGGCTCACCGGATGCCGGAGATCATACAAGGGATATGAGGGCCCTTGGTTTTCATCTCCCCGGGATGTTCGACCGTGTGCTGGACATCCGTGAATGCCGTCTTCAGGAGGATCCTTCGAATGCCATACGAATGGCCGTAAAAGCCTTTGCAATCGAACAGGATCTCCCGTTCTATGATGTCAAAAAGGGTACAGGGCTTTTGCGTAACCTGATCATACGCAATACGCTTCAGGGAGAATGGATGGTCATTCCCGTATTCAGGTACCTGGATGAATCTGTCGTCGAGGCATTGTTGGATCACCTTGCCCGTAATTTCCCCTGGCTGACCTCCCTGATGTATGTGATCAATGAAAAGCGAAACGATACCATTACCGATCAGAAAATATACCTTTACAGGGGGGCGCCTTACCTGGTTGAAACCATGCCGGCCTATGGTACAGGCAAAATTTTGCGTTTCAAGGTGGGTCCGGTTTCCTTTTTCCAGACAAATACGCTCCAGGCTGTTGAACTGTACCGTATTGCAGCCTCTTTTGCCAGTCCCGATGAAGGTGATCTTGTGTATGACCTGTATACCGGTACCGGTACCATCGCATGCTATATTGCCGGTAAAGCCCGGCTCGTGGTCGGTATTGACAATGTTGGGCCTGCGATCGACGACGCTGTTGAAAACGCCCGCTTTAACCAGATTCCCAATACGCGTTTTTTTTGCGGGGATATTGCCGGCGTTTTGAACGATACATTCCTTGAAGCGAATGGATCGCCCGATATTGTTATCACCGATCCGCCGCGGGCCGGCATGCATGAAAAAGTGATCAGGCAGCTGCTCGCTATCTTACCGCACAAAATCGTTTACATCAGCTGTAATCCTGCCACCCAGGCACGGGATCTTTCCCTGATGCAGGATCATTACCGGATCAGCCGGATTCAGCCGGTCGACATGTTTCCTCATACACAGCATGTTGAAAACGTCGTGCTGCTGATCAGAAAGGATTCTCAGCCCGGTACGGAATAATTCTTTATTTTTAAGCTGGATTCAGAAAGGAAAGGTTAGCATGAAGCAGATTCCCGACATCCATGGAATCCTGAAAAAATACTGGGGTTTTTCTTCCTTCCGACCGCTGCAGGAGGAAATCATCTGCTCGGTGCTGAGTGGAAGGGATACCCTGGCACTGCTCCCTACAGGGGGCGGGAAATCGGTATGTTTTCAGGTACCTGGTATGGCCTTGCCCGGCGTCACCCTGGTGATTTCGCCCCTCATTGCCCTGATGAAAGACCAGGTGGCAAACCTGAATAAAAAGGGGATCAGGGCAGCTGCCATCTATTCGGGCATGGAACGGCAGGAAATTGATGTCACACTGGATAATTGCCTCTATGGGGGCATTCGGTTCCTGTACGTTTCTCCGGAACGTCTCAGAACGGAACGATTTATTGAAGCGCTCAAGCAAATGAATATCAGTCTGCTGGCTGTGGATGAAGCGCACTGCATCTCACAGTGGGGGTACGACTTCCGGCCTCCTTACCTGGAGATCGCCCTGATCCGTGAATATCTGCCCGGGATACCTGTGCTTGCGCTTACAGCCACCGCAACTCCGGAAGTGGTAAAGGATATCCAGGTGAAACTGAACTTCCCGCAACGAAATGTCTTCCAGAAAAGTTTTGAAAGAAAGAACCTTACCTACCTGGTATTTAAAGAGGAAGATAAGAAAGGACGACTGCTCAGGATCATCCGGAATGCAGGCGGAACCGGTATCATTTATGTCAGGAACAGACGGAAAACACAGGAAACTGCCACATTCCTGGCTAAAAACAATATCCGCGCCGGCTTTTACCATGCCGGTCTGGATCCACGGATCCGTACCGTCCGGCAGGATGAATGGATGAGCGGGAAAACCGAAGTGATCGTAGCAACGAATGCATTTGGGATGGGTATCGACAAACCGGATGTACGATACGTCGTTCACCTGGATCTCACCGACAGCCTGGAAGCCTATTTCCAGGAAGCAGGCAGGGCCGGACGCGATGAAAAACAATCCTACGCTGTCCTGCTTTATGAAAAAGCTGACATGGATCAGGCAATCTCCAATTATCACTTATCGTTCCCCGACAGTACAACCATCAAAATGGTCTATAATTCACTGGGTAACTATCTCAGCTTACCCATAGGGACGGGAGAGGACCAACAGTTCGATTTTGAACTGGCTACGTTCTGTAAACAGTACAACCTGTCCCAGGTAGTCGTTTTCAATTCGTTGAAGGTACTTGAAAGGGAAGGATATGTATCCTTGAATGATGCCATGAATACGGTCTCAAGAATTTACATCAAGGTAGATAAGCAAACCCTTTACCAGTTCCAGGTAGCTCATCCGGCTGCAGATACCTTCATCAAAACGCTGTTAAGGTCCTACAGCGGGCTGTTCAGTGATTTCGTCCGGATCGATGAGGCTGAGATTGCACGCAGAACCGGACTGACCAGGGATGAGACAGTACGATGGTTCATCAGGCTGCAGGATCATGACATCCTGACCTATCTTCCCCGCAAGGACAAACCTCAATTGACATTTACACGTCCACGGGCGGAAGCATCGCACCTTGGATTTTCAGAAAGCATGTACGTCCGTCGTAAGGAAGTTGCCTGGAAACGGCTGGAGGCTGTGCTAACCTATGTATCCACCGCTGACCGGTGCAGAAGCCAGCAGCTTCTGGCCTATTTCGGGGAGACAGGTGCCCGATCCTGCGGTGCATGCGATTGCTGCCTGGCAGTCCGGAAGAAGGCAGGCAGTAAAAAAGAACAGGAATACCTTGCCGATACAGTAAAAAATCTTTTGGTGCAGGGCCCCATGACCATGACCGAGTTGGTACAGGCAGCTGGGATCATGGACGAAGATAAAGTGGTTCAGACGATCAGATGGCTGCTCGACCAGGAGAAGATCACCTTGAATTCCAAACAGCAATTGCAATGGTCAGGCAAAAATCCCTAGTGCTTAATCGTTCATATTATTTGCGTGAAGACGTAAATGAGCTGGCGCAGTCGTTGCTTGGCAAATACCTTTTTTCCTGGGTGGGTGATCGGCTGGCAGGCGGAATGATTACCGAAACAGAGGCTTACAGAGGGATTCATGATCGGGCCTCCCATGCTTATGGTGGAAGGAGGACCGGTCGGACCCGCGTCATGTTTGCGGAGGGGGGAGTGGCTTACGTGTACCTTTGTTACGGGATCCACGCCCTGTTCAACGTTGTCACAAATGTTGAAGATGTGCCGGACGCTATCCTGGTAAGGGGTATGGTGGTGACCCAAGGTTGCAGTACGATGACAATGCGGCTACAGCGAAGGGTGGAAAAAGGATCTGCTGTGAACGGACCTGGCCTGGTTTCCAGGGCGCTGGGCATTACAACCGCTTTCTCCGGCATACCTCTGGTCAGAACGAGAACCCGGGACGCAATCTGGATTGAAGACCGGGGAGTTGTGGTTGTCCCGGAATGCATGGCTGCTTTGCCGCGTATCGGAGTAGGATACGCCGGGCCCGATGCAAACCTGCCTTACCGGTACCTGTGGTCAATAGAAAAAAAAAGCTGATCTCACCCTGGGTGTGATCAGCTTTTTAACTCCGAAAAGAAGAATTACTTCACCATCCCGGCAAGAGTGTTCCCAGCTTTAAACCTGACAACCTTCTTTGCAGGAATATTGATTACCTTCTTGGTCTGTGGACTGATGGCTTTTCTTGCAGCGCGTTTGGCAACCTGGAAAGAGCCAAAACCGACAAGCGCTACCCGATCACCTTTTTTCAAGGCACCTGAGGTGGCTTTCAGGAAAGCATCCAGCGCCCTTTTGGAGTCAGCTTTTGTTAGACCAGCATTTGAAGCGATGGCTTCAATCAATTCTGCTTTGTTCATTTTAGTAAAATTTAAATAAGGTGAAAAATTAATCTTATCCGAAGATAATTTATGGTGTGCAAAGATAAGCCAATATCAAGCATTTGCAAGCGTCGACCCTCTGAAACCCGCATAAATGTTGATAAAACGATATATTTGTTAATAAAAACCTTGTCAGATCAAGTCTTTAGAGGATTTTAAGGTTGTCAGGAAGGGTAAATCCCCGAAGAAATTCACTTACGGACATTCTTTTTTTTGAGGGAAGTTGAACCTCGTCGAGGTAAATCATTCCGTCCGTTGTGGTAATGCCGAAATACGTCCGGTGATCGGTGAGGATTTGTCCGGGTGGTTGATCCATCTGACCGGTCTGTATGCGCGAACGGTATATTTTGAGCTGAAAGGTTTGCCGGTTTGCCCCTTCAAATATCGTATAAGCACCCGGGACCGGGGATAATCCCCTGATGCGGTTGTAAAGGGAGAGGCTGTCCCCATTCCAGTCAAGCCGGCAATCTTCCTTACGGATCTTTGGCGCTTTTCTGAGCAGCTGATGATCCGGGTTCCTGGCTGACTGATCCAGGATTTGATAATGACCGGTCTCGATGAGCTTTACGGTTTGTAGAACCAGCAGGGATCCGGTTTCCATGAGTCGGTCGTGAAGTTCGCCGGCAGTTTCATCCGGGTGAATCTGTACTTTTTCCTGTAGAAGGATTTTTCCTGTATCCATGCCTTTATCCAGAAAAAAAGTGGTCACTCCGGTCTCATGCTCACCGTTGATGAGCGCCCATTGAATGGGTGCCGCGCCTCTGTACTGAGGCAGCAGGGATGCATGTAAATTAAAGGTTCCCCGGGGTGGCAGTTTCCAGATGATCTCAGGCAGTATCCTGAAGGCAACAACGATTTGCAGATCCGGTTGAAGGTCGCGTAGCTGACCGATAAAGGATTCATCCTGAAGATTTTCCGGCTGAAGAACCGGGATCTTCTTCGACAGTGCATACCGTTTAACGGGTGATGAGCTGAGTTTTTGTCCCCTTCCGGCAGGTTTATCCGGGACAGTCACCACTGCGGGAATCGTATATCCGTTTTCAACCAGCAATGACAGTGGGCCAATGGCAAAATCCGGACTACCCATATATACGATGCGGAGTGACATAGGCTTTACCGAGGTGGCATCACACCACGTCTGCCGTGGATTGATCGGTGTGATCTTGTTGATGGATAGTTATTTAAGGGTAGGGCCGTGGTCATCACGGGGTTGTGCCCGTGAGCCCCTTGACCCTGGCAATGTACTTGTCAATGTTCCGGAATTCGTAACTGGTCCTGAACTCATCCCGGATTCGTTCATAAAGCTCCAGCGCACTTGCGTTATTACCTTTCAGCTCATAGGTCATTCCCGCTTTCAGCAGGAACATGGGAGTCGTGTAATTATTGCTGTTATTGTCCACCGCTTTCAGGTAATATTCAAGGGCTTTGTCCCTGTTATCCAGTTCAAGGTATGCATCACCGGTAGCTCCTAAGGCCATCGAAGAAATGATCTGATCTTTGCTGCTGAACTTCTTCAGGTAATCGATGGCAGTCTGGAATTCTCCCAGATGCAGATAACACAGCCCGGTATAGTAATGAGCCAGCTTTGCGGTCCGGGTAAGTTTATAATCCTGTATGATGTCAAGAAATCCGAGGTAATTTCCATCGCCGTTGAGGGCAAGCCGGAGAGAGTCCTTCTCGAAATACTTTTCTGCCATGAACATCTGGGACTGAGCTTCCTTTTCCCTTGGCGCCATGTATAATTTCTTGAAACCGAAAAAGCCCAAAACGATCACAATGATCGCCCCGATGATGATATAAAGAATTTTTTGATTTTTCTCAATAAAAACCTCTGTTTTACTCAACGCTGCTTCAACTGCCAGAATATTTTCTTCTGCTTTATCTTTCTTTTTGGCCATTTTAAAATTTTTTTGCAAAAGTATGTTTTTTTGGATTATTGTCCTATTTGCGCTTAAATAATTTGATTGCAGGAATGAAATGAGTTACTTTGGGCTGAAAATAAATTTATCATTATTTTTACTTGATTTGCATGATTTAATAGGTTACCTTTGCTTGATTTTTAAACATTCACCAAAACCTCATTCTTATGAACAAAGCCGAACTCATTGGAGCCATTGCTTCCGAATCAAAGTTAACCAAAGCGAATGCTAAAAAAGCTTTAGAAGCATTCCTTAAAGTGACATCCACTTCCCTGAAAAAGGGAGACAAGGTCACACTTGTTGGTTTTGGAACGTTCAGTGTTGCAAAGCGTGCTGCACGCGTTGCAAGAAATCCCCGCACGGGCAAGGAAATTAAGGTTCCTGCCAGAAAAATCGCCCAGTTCAAACCGGGTGCAGAATTGAAAGGCCTGGTCAGATAAGAAATGTTATCATTTAAGCAGGAAGGCTCCGGTAATCACCGGAGCTTTTTTTATCTTCAGCTGATGGAAGAAAAATATAAAAAGGAATACCTGGATTACCTGCTTCAGTTTGTCAGCCTGAACAAGCAGCGGCGGTTTGAAGAAGTGATCCGGAACCGGACAAGGTACATCACCGTTGTGCTGGAAGATATCTTCCAGTCACACAATGCAAGCGCCGTGATGAGATCGTGCGATTGTTTCGGAATCCAGGATGTTTATATCATTGAAAACCGATACCCTTACACCGTTAATCCCGATATTACCCTGGGTTCCACAAAGTGGCTCAACATTGAGAAATATAACCTTCGTGAGGACAATACACGTGGTTGCCTGACAGCGTTGAAAGAAAAGGGATATATCCTCGTAGCGACCACTCCTCACCGGGACGGGTACCGGTTGAATGAACTGCCCCTGGAACGAAAGACTGCTCTGTTATTCGGAACAGAACTCAGCGGCCTGAGCACCGCGGCCCTGGAGATGGCTGATTGTTCCGTCAGGATCCCCATGGAAGGATTTACAGAAAGTTTTAACATTTCGGTTGCTGCTGCCATTTGCCTGTATGATCTTACTCAAAGGCTCCGGAAATCATCCGTACCCTGGCAGCTCTCGGAATTGGAAAGGGTCAATACGCTCATCGGATGGGCATCCACAGTGGTAAAAAGGCCTGAATTGCACGAAAAAGAATTTATGAATTCCCGGATGCGGAACTGAAGGGTATTTTTTTCTACTTTTGCAACTTCAAACGGATCAATAAAACATAACCGATGGGAAAAGGTGATAAAAAATCGAAAAGAGGGAAAATAACGATTGGATCCTATGGTGTTCGGCGGGCCCGGAAAAAGAAAAGAACTTCACCACGTATCGTTTCTGCTCCAAAAGAAAAAGAAGTGAAAAAGGTACCGGTAGTTGAGGAACCTATTGTGATTGAACCTGTGATGGTCGTTCCGGAACCTATGGCGGAGGTAACGATCGAGGAGGTGCCAGTTGCAGTGGAAAAGCCTGAAAAACAAGTGAAAAAGGAGCCAGTCAGGAAGACAGTGAAGGAGAAAGCCCCGGCAAAAAAAGTGGTCAGAAAAGCCAAACCGGCTACGAAAGAAAAAGACAAAGCTGAACCTGAGAAAACCGCAGAGGCATAGCCATCCTGCCATCGCACCCATCTCTTCGGATTCAGGGTGTCCCCCGGAGGAAGCGCTTGACTTATATCCGGGTATCTATTAATTTTACACCGAATTATAGCAAGCCATAACCTGGCGTTATGATGATTGTATAGGTATCGTGAATATGCCTGAAAAAAAGAAAAATATGAAACCTGCTCCCGGAAGGTTGCTGATCTCAGAGCCTTCCCTGACAGATTTCTATTTCAAACAGTCGGTGATCCTGCTCGCTGAACACAATGACCAGGGCTCCTTCGGTTTGATCATCAACAAACCTATTCAGGCCAGGCTGAACGAGGTGACCAAGGATTTTCCTGAATTTGATGCGGAGATGTTCCTGGGAGGACCAGTCAAGACCGAAAACATTTTTTACCTTCATACGGTTGGTGAATTCGTACAAAACAGCATAAAGATCATGGATGGCCTTTACTGGGGTGGAGATATCGAAATGATCAAAGAAATGATGATCCTGCACCAGCTGACATCAAAGAACATTCGGTTCTTCATCGGTTATTCGGGCTGGGGATCGCGTCAGCTCGAACGGGAACTGAAGGAAAAATCCTGGGTGATTTCACCCGCAAAAGCTGACCAGGTAATCCACGACAATCCCCGTAAAATGTGGGGCAATCTGATGAGATCAATTGGAGATGAATATGCCCTGTGGGCAAATTACCCTCCCGATCCTTCCCTTAACTAGTCACGGTACTGCCTTTCGAAATCGGTTTACTGTTGCGTGTAATCCAGCTCGGATCCCCACGTGCTGTGCGGGATGATGAAGGCGATGATCAGCACGATGGCCGCAATGATCACCCAGATCCTTGAGTTCCGTTTCCTTAGCTGCTGGATAAATGCGATCAGCCAGAAAATGAACGCTATGGCTGTTTTATTGTCCGTCAGATCATGCCCGATGGGCCAGCCGGTCCAGAAAGCCCCAAATGCGTATTTCTGAACTACCGGACCCAGGATCATGCCTCCGACCAACAGCAGGATAATGGTCCACCACGTATAGGGAACCACCCGGGGTCGCCTGAAAAAAGCCTCCATCCCTGTGCGTGTGGAAAGCAGCATCGCTGAGAAGATCACGATAATATGGATAATGAGTATCCATCCGGGAACGGCACCCTTGTACCGGAGAATGACCGGTTCGGTGATCAGGGGATTTCGCTCCCCATTTTCTG
>JAGONC010000065.1 GCA_017993235.1 Lentimicrobiaceae bacterium | reverse complement strand
GACTGTTTTCATACTGTTTCTTTTTTAAAGTTTTACAATTTGTGCTACGAGCACGTAAAAAACAGGTTGCAGCAGCGGCTCGATTTTTATCAAGTCTTTGTATAAATCTGATTTTTATATCGGTTTATATCACATTTCAACGAATGACTTAATGACCATGAATGACACCGGTATAAGTATAAACCTATGAACAATGAAGTCGCGCTTCTTGTTTTTCATCCTTATCTCCCTGAACAGCATTCTTTGTATGGGCCAGAAACCCTTTGAAACGGATACCATCCAAACCTCTTCCGGTACGTTGAACATGACCTTCATCGGGCATGGAACGCTGATGTTTTCATGGGACAATAAGGTGATCCATATCGATCCGGTGGATCAGTACGCCGATTATGGATCCCTTCCGGATGCCGACATGATCCTGGTCACGCATCATCACGGGGATCACCTCGATCCTTCTTCTATTGATAAAATCACCAAAACAGGTACGGATATCATCTGTTCTGAATCATGCCTGGATAAACTACCCGATGGCATAGCCATGAAAAACGGTGAAACCAGGACCGTTCAGGGAATCACCATCCAGGCTGTTCCGGCTTACAACGTTGTCAATAAAAGAAGCAACGGGGAGCCATTTCATCCGAAAGGGATCGGCAACGGCTATGTGATCAGCATTGGCGATAAAAAGATCTACATTGCAGGTGACACGGAGAATATACCTGAAATGGCCGATTTAAGGAATATTTACTGCGCTTTTCTGCCCATGAACCTGCCCTATACAATGACACCGGAGATGGTCAGCCAGGCCGTGCGGATGTTTCGGCCTACCGTACTTTATCCGTACCACTATGGTGAAACCGATGTAACCAGACTGGAAAGTTTATTGAAGGACTTTCCTTCCTGTGAAGTGAGGATCCGTAACTTGAAATGATCTGAATTACCTCCGTGTGCCTCTGTTTTTACTTTGCGCGCCTCTGTGGTTAATGAGAAATAACCTGTTCGGTGGATTGTGAACTTTCTTTTTTAGCGATTTCTTCCGGATTCCATCCCCATAAAGCCAGCAAGACCATGAACCCGACTACATAGGCTATGGCCACATGCCATCCATTGGCAAGCCATTTCGCCACGGACTTCGCTTCATGGAACTTATTGGAAATGGCCACGCCTGCCGATGATCCGAACCAGATCATGCTTCCTCCGAAACCCACAGCATAGGCCAGCACTCCCCAGTCGTAGCCACCCTGTTCGAGGGCCAGTTTCGTGAGGGGAATATTATCAAACACCGATGAAACAAATCCCAGGGTGAATGCTGACTGCCAGGAAGCATGTGGCAGCTGGTCAACCGGCATCATGGAGGCGCAGGTGACCAGGGATAGCAGAAATATCGAGCCGGGTAAGGCAACCCGAAGTTCGTGCCAGTCGGTTTTCACAAATATGGCTCCGACCAGTATGGCGATCCATACCCCCAGAGCAGGAAAATCAAATAAAATATTGGTTAGGATGGTGCCGATCAGGATACAGAGCACCAGGACCAGTTTGTTCCAGCGGATCCTGTATCCACGTGTCGGATCTTCCTGGATACGTTGGGTCTTGTGCTGCTGGAGCGATGCGATGACTGCAAAACAGGCAAAAGCTGCGATTGCCGCAATGTATGCATGCAGAACATTGAGAGCAGGGACACCGGAGATCCACATCATGGTAGTGGTGGTGTCGCCGATGACACTGCCCGATCCACCGGCATTACTTGCAGCCACAATGCCAGCAAGATAACCGATATGCACCCGCCCCTTGAAGACTACCAGTGCGATGGTACCGCCGATCATTGCAGCAGCAATGTTATCCAGGAAAGAGGATAGGACGAACACCATGCAAAGCAGGATCAAGGGTCCCTTCCAGTTGTCAGGCAATAGTTTTGGCAACCAGTCGGGAACTTCTGATTCTTCAAAATGCCTGGAGAGCAGGGCAAATCCCAGCAGCAAACCAAGCAAATTCAGTAGTATGGTCCATTCTCCCTGGCGCATATCCGAATGGAGAATTTGATCACTAAAGGAGTTATGCCCGAACAGGTGCTCCAGCAGATTAAATCCGGGATCAAAAATGAATTTAAAGATCAGGATTGCAGTAAGACCGGTCAGGGCAACCCAGAGCGTGTGCTTATGAAACAGGGCTACCCCGATCAATGTCAGCCCAAACAGGATGAACTCGATACGGATGTTGAACAGGGCGGGGATCTGTGCCGGATTTCCTGCGAATACCCATGCAGGTAGCAGAAGAAGCATGATACCGATCAGAAGCTTTTTCATTGGATGATTGATGGTTTGGGTGGCAAAAATACGCGGTGAACGGCATTAATCAAAATAGTTGCTTCAGTTTTTTCCTTTCGATCGGGGAGTTGGGGGGCATGCAGTAGCTGTGCCGACAATTCGTTGAAATCCTTCGGATAGGAATTTTATACATTACATGGAAAAAATTGATGGATCAAGGGGTAACAAATGACTCTATTTGTAAACAACTCCCGCGTACCCGACCCAGTGCCTCATCGTCGCCGGGGCCGTCACCCCCATTCGCAGATCATCCACCTTCAGGGGATCATGGTCAATACTTGTCTGATATCCAACCGGAATCCCGAACAACGGTTCCTGTCCGGGCTGTTGCGAAAGATAATAGCTCGTCAGTAATCCCATGGGAATTGCATACCGCCCGCACCATGTCCATTTATAGGCTTTGTAATCGTTTTCCTGCACGGTATAATTCATGAACCTATTGGTACTTTCAGGATTTAATTCACCCGAGATGGACCGGATGATCTCCCATTCATGGGCTACCGCTTTTTGGTAGCCTGATGAGTCAGTGCCATAGAAAGCGTAATTACTGTCACCCCAGTCTTCATCTCCATAGTGCACGGCGTCCGAACTTATCATAATACCCAAATTATTGCCCCATTTCCATGCATTCTTTCTGCTCACTTTATCAATCGCTTCAGCTAAAGCCTGCGAAATCTTTTCCATACGTTCAAACGACATATACGGCACCAGGATAGGTACGATTTCGACCTCTTTGTTGAGATATTGTAAAAAGGGGATAAGGGCTTCCACGGAATGCTCAACTGCCTGCATGGAATCGTTCACCTGATAAAGATCACGGGACAATTCCTGCATGAGTTCTTCACGTGCGCTTGATATCTTAACGGGCCCATAGGGCCCCTGCCAGGAGTCATAACTGTCGAAAACCAGCACATTTTCCAGCCCGAGTTGTTTTGCTTTATGAGCCACACCAAACAGAACAATGGTTTTAGCTTTGATGCAGCTCAAAATGACAGGATACATCTTTCCAACATAAGTATAATCATCGTGGGGAGAGATTGCCAACCGTATCAGGCAGCTGCTCAATAAGCACACCCCTTCATCGATCCCATCCTTATCATTGAAATCAAGCCGCATGATTCGAGTCATGATACTATCCATTTGCCAGTCCAGATGGGCAAAACCGACTGTATCGACCGGTTGCCTGATTTTCGGTTCCTGAGAGCTTGCCGGTTTGTCTAAACTGAGCATCGCGGTCAGGAAAAGCGAGAACAGAAGACATGCGATCTTTATTTCTGTCATGGCGATAATGTTTTAATCAATTTGAATCCTCCTTCGCCTCTGTGCATCCCTCCGCGCGCCTCTGTGGTAAAAGACAGGTCGTTCTCATTGAGATGAAAGGAAAATCCGTGGTAATCATCATAATTCTTTCAAACAAAGGTAAAAACAACAACAACAAATCATCAATTATCTTAATTTTGTCCTGACACTTAAAGTGAATCGCCATGACAGTCACTGATTTTCAAAAAGCCATTATCCAGGGAATTCCGGATTCGCTGCCGGAAATCAAATCCTGGGATCCTGCCATCAACCACGCACCGGTGCGAAGAGATGTTCTGAACATTGAGGAAAAGAAGCTTGCGGTCCGGAATGCACTTCGTTATTTCGATCCGAAATTTCATTCCGCCCTTGCTCCTGAATTTGCCAACGAGCTGAAGAATTTCGGTCGGATTTACATGTATCGTTTCCGGCCTGATTATAAGATTTACGCGCGTCCGCTGGATGAATATCCGCATCGTTCCAGGCAGGCGGCGGCCATTATGCTGATGATCCAGAACAACCTCGATGAGGCAGTCGCCCAGCATCCGCACGAACTGATCACATATGGCGGCAATGGAGCTGTTTTCCAGAACTGGGCGCAGTATCTGCTGACCATGCAGTATCTGGCCACGATGACTGATGAGCAAACGCTGGTAATGTATTCCGGCCATCCTCTTGGCTTATTTCCCTCGCACACTGAAGCCCCCCGCGTAGTGGTGACCAATGGCATGGTGGTTCCCAACTATTCCTCACGGGATGATTATGAAAGGTTCAATGCCCTTGGCGTTACGCAGTACGGACAGATGACGGCCGGATCGTATATGTACATTGGCCCCCAGGGTATTGTACACGGAACCACCATCACGCTGATGAATGCAGCCCGCATGATGCAGAGAGGAGACATTAAAGGAAAGATCTATGTCACCTCCGGACTGGGAGGGATGTCGGGTGCACAGGCGAAAGCAGCCGTGATCGCAGGATGTGTGGGAGTCATCGCCGAGATCAACCCCAAAGCGACACAGAAGCGACATCAGCAGGGCTGGCTCGATGAAGTGTATGCCAATGCCGACCTGCTGATTGAACGCATCGTCAGCGCTCAGTGTAAACGGGAAGCCGTATCCCTGGGATACCAGGGCAATGTGGTGGATCTATGGGAGAAATTGGTGAGCGAGAACATAGCCGTTGACCTTGGTTCCGACCAGACATCGCTCCATAATCCCTATGCTGGTGGTTATTACCCGGTGGGTCTTTCTTTCGATGAATCCAATGAGCTGATGGTAAGAGATCCGGTGTCTTTTAAATCGTATGTTTCCGAGTCGCTCCGCAGGCAAGTAGAGGCCATCAACAAGGTCTCCACCAGGGGTATGTTTTTCTGGGATTACGGAAATGCATTCCTGCTGGAAGCCGGCAGAGCAGGAGCGGATATATTCAACGATAACGGATCCTACCGGTATCCTTCCTACGTTGAAAATATCATGGGGCCCTTGTTCTTTGACTATGGATTTGGCCCTTTCCGCTGGGTGTGTACATCCGGCAATCCGAAAGATCTGGAGCTGACAGATCAGATTGCGCTTGAAGTCATGGAACATATTGCCGGTAAGGCACCCGAAGATATCAGGGAGCAGATGCAGGATAATATCCATTGGATCAGGGAAGCAGGCAGGAACCGACTGGTAGTTGGGTCCCAGGCAAGGATACTTTATGCCGATGCCATAGGAAGGATGGAAATCGCCGCTGCCTTCAACCGGGCCATAAGGGATGGTCAGGTCAGTGCTCCGATCGTTTTGGGCCGCGACCACCACGACGTTTCGGGAACGGATTCCCCATTCCGGGAAACAGCCAATATCTACGACGGTTCGCGGTTCACAGCCGATATGGCTGTACAGAATGTGATCGGGGATGCCTTCCGGGGAGCCACATGGGTATCCCTGCATAACGGCGGCGGCGTTGGCTGGGGCGAGGTGATCAACGGTGGCTTCGGGATGATGCTGGATGGCAGCGATGAAGCGGAGATCCGCCTGCGCAGGATGCTGCACTGGGACGTGAACAACGGCATCGCCCGCCGCAGCTGGGCCAGGAACAGGGAGGCTGAAGTGGCTATCCGGCGTGCTATGGAACAGGAACCTTCCCTGAAGGTCACCCTGCCAAATCATGTGGAAATAGAACTGCCCGAAGATCCTTTTTGATACGAAAGTCTTTGTTATTTAAGAATGACAAGCTTTTGGTTCCCTGTCATTCCTTCTGTCATAATCTCCAGAAAATAAACACCGGCAGGAAGGTATTTGGTGTCGAGTATGATTTGGTGCTCCCCACCGGCAAGGAATCCTTTTTCATACACGGTGATCAGATCCCCGGCAAGGGTGCAGATGCGTAAAGTAACTCGCCCCGGTTCTGACAGTGTAATATTAACGGTTGCCTGATCATTGGCGGGATTGGGGTAAACATGAACGGTTCCGCCAGCCGTGTTTTCAGGCATTCCAACTCCACCTGCCACCTCGAACGTGGTCATCTCACTGTAGCCAAAATTCCCACCCTGAGCCAGAACAATCCCTTCGGAATCCTTCAGTGAGTAAAGTCCGATGCCGTAAGTGCAGCATATCCCATTTCCCCCGCTATCGTAGATGATGAAATCATAACACTGGTCACCGGGTAACGCTAAGGTGTCAGTTACAAATAATCCCGGCATTCCCGGAAAAGGTCCATCTGAGAAAAGAACTTCCCCGGTCTGATCCCTGAGTTCCCAGGAGGTTTCCTCGGGATGGTTATCCAGCCGATAGACCAGATAGATGGTGCCTGTAGCCTGAAGGGCATTATCCGTAAAGGAAGCGCTTACGGCATCATTATCAGGACACTCATCCGTGCTGTTGTTGGGATGGCTGCATTGGATCTCCAGCGTGTTCTGGTCATCCAGCGGGAAAGAGATCGCAGGTAGCTCAACCGCTTCTGTCTGCCCCTGGCTCAGGCTGCCTGTCCAGTTGTACTGACCTTCCCCCATGCCGTTAACTTGGTAATCGATCTCCAGGCTGCTGAGGCTATTCTGACCGTTGTTCCGGATGGTGACAGTCGGTGCGACTGTGCCCGAGCAGTTGACCTCACTGACATTCTGGATGTCCAGCAGGGCTGCATCCACCTGCGTTGTGGTTGGGAAATCGGTCAGGTTCATCTTGACCCCCTGCAGGATCTCCTTTGTACTGGTGTTTTGGAGGAATACGGTCAGCTCGCAGTTTTCCCTGACCCAATCCGCATTTACGGTGAAAAGGAGGTTGACCACCTGAGTGTTGCTGAACGTAAAATCGATGGGAGTACCACTCTGGCTGGGCACCATCATCCGTTCCACATAGTCAAGTTCCGACATTCCCTGCCAGTTTACCTGGAGGTCCGACTCCGTAACTGCTGCATGCAGCTTGAACGTTCCTGTGGCATCTGCCACCTTGTTGACGGTGACGGTTACACTGTAATTGATAAAGCAGGTATTTTCGCCCTCAACACCGATCGTAAAGGATGAAGGAATGGCTATCCGCTGGTTATATTTTGGGAGGTAATAGGAATACATGCTTGCCGTATGATCCCCACCTTCGACCTTGAGGGTCCCGTCGAAGACGGCCGTAGGATATCCCGTTATGTTATAATAATTGATCCGTGAGGCGGAAGCAGTGTTTTCAAATTCATCTCCGCCGTGATATTCAATGATGGCTACTTCTTTCCCGTTGGTAATAAGATCGTCTGCACCTTTGGCAGCCCCGGGGCAGAACTGGCACCAGGTTCCGGTGGCGATCTCCACGATGACCTTATCCCGGTCAACCTGCTGTGCAGAGATCATAAGGGTGAGTAGCAATCCGGGGATCAATAGAAAATATTTTTTCATGATTATGGATTTTGGATGGTTCTTGCTGAATTAAGTCTGCAAATGTATGTCATTTTAATGACCATAAATAACAAAAAAAGAGATTGCGCAGGAGCGCAATCTCTTTTTTATAATGACTTGCATTTATCTTACTCCAGCACCAGTTTCTCTGTATAGATTTTGCTTCCGAGATTTACCCTCACGAAGTTGAGTCCCGGTGATACCTGGTCATAAGAAACAGGCACCACATGCTCTCCAGCCGGAAGTAATCCTAAGTCGGAAAGATATACCTGTTTCCCTGTGATATCAAAGATAGCGATGGTCACATCCACTGATTGCTGCAGGTTCAGCCGCAGTTCGGTATTTTTGCTGAAGGGATTCGGGAAAAGGGTGACCGGCTCCCGTTTGAGCGGATCGTTCAGTCCCACCCATTCGATCTGGAATTCCGTTATTTTCCTGCAGGTGAACTCATCTGCCACCGCGTGGAAATAGATCATGTGACCTCCCGATTTGGCTTCTTTCAGCTGATAGTACCCACCTCCTGTCAGGCCGTCGCACCCTTCGTCGTACATGATGAACTTGTAGCAATCCGTGCTGAGCAGTTCAAATGTATCCCTGACGATGGTGT
>JAGONC010000031.1 GCA_017993235.1 Lentimicrobiaceae bacterium | reverse complement strand
GTGTGGACGAAACCACCGAACTGGCCGATATCAACCTGATTCTTGGCATCCTGGCTAAAGCTGGCGGAATCCCGTTCACTCCGTTCATCTGCCATCCTGAAGAATGTCAGAAAATCAGCACATTTCCTTTAGAAATGAAGAGGAAGAGTGAATTTTTAATGCACCCGATCTTCAATACGTATCACTCCGAAACCGACATGATGCGGTACCTGAAGATGCTTGAGAATAAGGATCTGGCCCTGAACCGGACCATGATCCCGCTGGGTTCCTGCACCATGAAGCTGAACGCGGCCGCTGAGATGTTCTATATGAGCTGGCCTGATTTTGCGGAGATCCATCCCTTCGTTCCGCAGGACCAGGCGGAAGGTTATTCGATACTGATCAGCGAGATGGAGAAGATCTTCTGTGAGATCACAGGCTTCGCCGCCATGTCGTTTCAACCCAATTCGGGAGCGGCAGGTGAATACGCCGGTATGATGGTGATTCAGGCCTACCACCGGGCCAATGGACAGGGACACCGCAATGTGTGCCTGATCCCATCCTCTGCCCATGGCACCAATCCGGCCAGCGCGCACATGGCGGGCATGGAGATCGTGGTGGTGAAATGCGACGAAATGGGTAACATCGACCTGGACGACCTGCACGAAAAGGCGGTTGCCCATCGTGATCATCTCTCTGCGATCATGGTGACCTATCCCTCAACGCATGGAGTGTTTGAAGAAGGCATCCTGGAACTGGTGAAGATCGTTCATGAGAATGGAGGGCAAGTGTACATGGACGGAGCCAACATGAATGCCCAGGTCGGACTGACCAGTCCCGGGCAGATTGGTGCCGACGTGTGTCATCTGAACCTGCATAAGACGTTTGCCATCCCTCACGGCGGTGGCGGTCCGGGTGCCGGCCCCATTGGGGTGGCCCGGCACCTGGTTGAATTTTTGCCATCCAATCCCGTTGTTCCGACCGGAAGCAAAAATCCGATCCATGCAGTGGCTTCTGCTCCCTTTGGCAGCGCTTTCATCCTTCCCATTTCCTATGGGTATGTCAAAATGCTCGGTGCGGAAGGGCTGACAGAAGCCACGAAATATGCCATCCTGAATGCCAATTACCTGCTGGCATGCCTGAAGGATCATTACAAGATCCTGTATACCGGCAAAAATGGCACCTGCGCGCATGAGATGATCCTCGACTGCAACGAGTTCCACCGGACAGCCGGAGTGGAGGTCATTTCCATCGCCAAGCGTCTGATGGATTACGGCTTCCACGCACCTACCGTGGCTTTTCCGGTTCACGGCACCCTGATGGTGGAACCCACGGAAAGCGAGCCGCTCCGCGAGCTGGATCGCTTTGTGGAGGCGATGATCGAGATCCGCGGGGAGATACAGGAGATCATTGACGGAAAAGCGGATCCAGCCAACAATGTGCTGAAAAATGCGCCTCATACGGCGGCCATGGTCATGAGCAGCCGCTGGGAGTATCCGTATTCAAGGGAAAAGGCGGTCACGGCGGCACCATTGGAAACGAAATACTGGCCGCCGGTGACACGGATTGACGATGCGTACGGAGACAGGAACCTGATGTGCACGTGTGAATTCTGATTGCGTCGCCTGTTTTCGGTCCCCGTTTCCTGTAGAGACGCGGCGCGCCGCGTCTCTACGATCTGCCACACCGATATGGTGATTTATTCGCAATAATGATCCGATTCCCATTGTGCGATATTTTTTTCAATATACCGTGCAATCCGGTTCATTTCACCCGCATCACGGATAATATGGTCGTGAAAACGGGTCTGCCACGCGAAATCCAATTTATTTTCGTGCGCAAATTTCGTAACGGCCGATTTGATGCCGCCGATGGTTACCGCCAACCATTTCGTTGGTACGTTACGCGTGTTATTTGTCGTATAGACGCGGCGCGCCGCGTCTCTACGATTTCCCATCGGCATTTTATCCCCATCAATGACGATTACGGTGTGCAAATGGTTCGGCATGACCGTAAAAATTGGAATTTCGTCGTATGGGTAATGTGCCGATACGTTTTGCAGGTTTTCCATTACACACCGGCCCATCACCTTTGGCTTTCGTTATGTAAAAAATGATACATTTGTCTTGGGCTAAAGGCCTAAAATAAGAGAAAACTGCCAAAATCCCCGGTCTGAAGACCGGGGCCATTCAAACATCTATTAAAAGTACTGAATATAATGCCCAGAAAAGAAGAAATCCCGGACAAAAGCCACACCACATCGCGGAGGGACTTCATCAAGTTGACGGGGCTTTCTATTGCTTCATTCCTGGCACCAGTTTCGGGATTAACCCAGGGATGGGATGGCCTTTCCCTGTTCGGAGGAACTGATTCCAAATCCAAAGTTGCTGCCACCAGGGCAGATAACTACGAACGGGTCTATATCCGCCAAAAGGTCGAACACCTCTTTGATTCACTGGGCGGGATCAGCGATATCATGAAAACCAGCAGTAGGGTCGCCATCAAGATCAACCTGACAGGCGGTTCCTACTGGGCAGATCATCCCAAACTGAACGGGGTGGATGTCAGGGAATGTATGTGGAACCATCCAGAAGTTCTGAGAGCCGTTGGCGAACTGATCATCGACAGCGGGGTGAGCCCCGGCAAGATTACTATCGTTGAATCATTGTGGGATTCAGCATGTTATACCCAGTATGGTTATCAGGACGTCCAGCAATACCTTGGAGCCCAGATGGTCAACCTGAACAACTCAGCACCCTATACAAGCTTTTGCACACGTTCCACCGGCAGCAATCCTTTTTTTTATGAATCCTTCATCCTGAATCAGATCCTCGATGAGATCGATGTCTTTGTTTCGGTGACCAAGATGAAACAGCATATCATCGCGGGCATGACCCATTCGATGAAAAACCTGGTCGGGATAGCACCGCTGCAGTTCTACCAGATGCAGGGTGACACGGGCACTCGCTCAAAGCTCCACCATGAGGGAGGAGATCCAGTGTATCACCTTCCACGTTCGATCTGCGACCTGAACATGGCCCGCCCGATCCATCTGGCAGTCGTTGACGGAATCAAAAACGCTATTGGCGGCGAAGGAGCCTGGGCCCCGGCGTTTGAGCCGTACGAGCATCAGGTGCTGCTGGCAGGAAAAGATCCGGTGGCTACCGACAGCGTTGCCACGAAGATCTTCTGGCAGGATCCGGAGGGGGAAAAGCTGCTGCTTCCTGACGGTCAGTTCGCCGACAACCATCTTTATCTGGCTCACCAGAAAGCGATGGGGACCAATCAGCTCAGTGAGATTGAGATCGTGGGTGATGGCGCTGATGGGATCTTCGGGATTGATGATGGCTTGATTTCCAACGGCAACAGGATAGTGCTTTATCAGAACCAGCCGAATCCCTTTGCGGAAACGACCGTCATCAGGTTCTCTTTACCCGATCCTCAGTTCATCAGGATCAAAATTTATAACAATTCTGGAAACGAAATCTGCCGGCTGACGGAAGAAAGGTACTCTTCGGGAGAACATGAGGTGAATTGGAATGCAAATGGTTATCCATCAGGAGTTTATCACTGTGTACTTCAAGCGAACAACGTTAGTTTGACAAAGAAGATGGTTCTCCATCCTTAATATCGACCAGTAAAAGCTTATCCTATGGAAATCAGAAAATCCCATCCTGCAGGCGGTAAGGGTATATGAGGACTGGAATTTGGGATTTTTATTCGCTCACGTCCGCAGATACGACGCCCCATTGATATCCACGATGCACCCGGTCATGTAGTCATGTCCCTCTGAGGCCAGAAATGCGACCAGTCGCGCAATCTCCTCTGGCTGTGCCACGCGGTTCAGCGGGCTCTGGGCTTTGATCTCTTCTCCCCGCGCACCTATCAGGCCGTCGGTGGCCATGTCGGTGTCGACCCAGCCGGGAGCGACGGTGAATACGAATACATTATGCGGAGCCAGGGCTTTGGCCATGGATTGCCCCAGCGCGTTCAGTCCAGCCTTGCTGGCGCCGTAGGCGAATGCCGTCGGCTCTCCGCGGAAGGCTCCGCGCGAAGAAATGTTGATGACCCGGCCGCTCCCCTTTTCCACCATGTGGTTGGCGACCAGGAAGGAAAGGTTTGCAACACCCGTCAAATTGGTTTCCATGGTCCGTTTCCATGCCTGCTGCCAGGCGTCATAGGTCATCCGCAGGAAGTCCACCTCCTCGTAGATGCCGGCATTGTTCACCAGGACATCGATCTTCCCGAATTTCTCAATAGTCCGATCCACCATGCGCACCAGGTCCATAGGGCGGGTCATGTTGCCCTGGATAAGAATGTGACCGTCGCCTTCAAGCTGAGAGCGTGTTTCTTCTGCTTTGGAAAGATTATTATTATAATGAAGAGCCACTCTTGCCCCCGCAGAGGCCAGCTCCCTGGCGATGGCACGGCCGATGCCGCGGGAGGAGCCGGTGACAAGAGCGGCTTTGGTGGATAAATCAAGGTTCACGGGGTTGGGGGGTATTTTTTGTGGTCATTTATAGTCATTCAATTGTCATTCATTGTCATTCAATTGTCATTCATTGTCATTCATTGTCATTCATTGTCATTCATTGTCATTCTTAGCCCCTATAATGGCCATTAATGACGCGAGGCGCGAAGCGCCGAGCAAATGACCATGAATCACTTTTTAATGACTTTCAATGATCCGGACCCCGGTATTACTTGCCGTCGTCTTGATCACGCCGAAAAACAGGGGGTTATTCCTGAAGCCCTCTTCCATGATGTTAGCGATCTCATCCATTTTCGAGCCCGGACAGACGGCAAACACGGAAGAGCCTCCTCCGCTGACATTGAAACCGAACGCCCCGGCATCCAGCACTTTGGCTTTGATCTCCTGGTATCCGGGAATGGCGGCGCTGCGGACCGGCTCGGCAATGTAATCCACGTTGATGGCCCGGCCGAATTCTTCAATGTCGCGGGTATGGATGGCATGAATGACGCGGGAACAGCGAGCCATCTGCTCCTTGAGCTTTTCCTGGCCGATCTCATAGGTGATGAAGCCCCGCGTGGTTCGCTGGCTCTTTCGTATCACCGCCAGTACGATTGGAATTTGCGGCACCTCCAGTTTCAGCACATCAATCGGGTGATAACTTTTCACCAGCACAAAGCCGCCCAGGATCCCGGCTGCAACATTATCCGCATGCGGCGATCCGCCGGAGGCGATCTCTCCAATGCGTGCGATATCGATCATTTCGTTGGAAGAGAGGTTCAGGCCCAGTAACTCGTTTAATCCAAAAATGCAGGCTGACGCTGAAGCGCCGGTGGTTCCCAGTCCACCGCCGGAGGTCATCTTCTTGTGCAGGATAACGTGCATCCCCTGCTGAATGTTCTTGCGCCTGAGCAATTCCAGGACAGCCAGCGTGGCTACATTGTCCTGGATCGAAGTGGGAATTCCCTGCTCGTCACCGGTAATATCGAAGGTCAGCTGACCCGAGTCGTTCAGGGTGATGGTGACCTCATCGTGCGGCTCTTTCAGCGTGAGGGCAAAAATATCATACCCCGGCCCCACATTGGCGCTGGTGGCAGGGGCAAACAACCTCACCGATCTCATATCAGTCCCCTCTCCTTCAACAACGCGGCCAGGACACCGGTCTTGGCTTCGCTGAGGGGTGTCAGCGGCGGGCGCAGGGTTCCGTCAATGACTCCCATCAGTTCCAGTGCTTTCTTGGCGCCCATAGGATTGGTCTCAAACCGGCAGGCCTCAAATAGGGGGTAATAGGAGTAATGAAGCTCCCGTGCCTTTTGATGGTTGCCTTCCAGGGCGAAATGGATCATTTTTCCCATCACATCCGGGATCACGTTACCGGAAACGGTAAAGCTTCCCGCACCGCCAAAAGCCACGAGCGGGTAAGCAGTGGTATCCTTGCCGGTAAAGACCAGGAAATCTTCATTACGTGTAAGATAGATGATCTTTGCCAGGTGGTCGAGTTCTTTTTTCCCATCCTTTATACCTACGATATTGGGATGCTTGGCAAGGTAGGCAGTTGTTTCGGGAGCCAGTTCAACACCGGTCCGTCCCTTGGAACTGTGCATGATCAGGGGAACAGGCGAGGCATCAGCCAGTTTTTCGTAATAGGTGATCAGGCCGGCTGCAGTGGGCAGAACCATGTAGGGTGTAAAAGCCACCACGTAATCGGCTCCCAGGTCCGCAAACATTTTTGCCCGGTCAATGGATTCCTTTGTTCCGGCCAGGCAGATGTCGGGCAGGATCAGTTTCCTGCCTTTCGCCTCCTCCACGACAATCTCCACCAATCGTTTCACTTCATCATTCGTCATAAGGGTATTCTCACCCGTAACGCCAAGTGGCGCAATCCCATCAATATCCGATTCCACCTGCATGCGGACAAGACGGCGAAGGGCCTCTTCATCCAGTGAATAATCCTTTTTAAAAGGAGTGATCAGCAGGGTATAAGCACCTTTTTTCATATTCAGATAAGTAAAATGAATTTAGAGAATAATTTTTGCAAAGTAACGAATTCATCAGCAAAGAGACAAATTTGAGCAACAGGATGCAAGCCGGCATTTTTCGAGCTCACCATAATTATTTGAACAGTAGATAATAAAACTTTAATTTTGTGGCCTCAGATAATTACGGATGTACAATTGAATTGAAAAATATAAAAATCTGATTATGAAAATGTTAATTGGAGGCAAATGGGTTGAGAAAAGAGAATCCATACAGGTGACAGATCCTTTCGATAATTCGTTAATAGATTTGGTACCAAAAGGAAGTGAAGAGGATGTAGCACTTGCCATCGAATCAGCTCAAAGAGGGTTTGAGATCGCTAAAAAAATGACGGTCTATGAAAGGGCTACCATTTTGAACAGAACGGCAGACTATGTGGCTTTGCACCTGGATGAATTTGCCACCACCATTGCCAGGGAAGGTTCTAAAACCATTAAAGAAGCGAGAAAGGAAGCCAATCGTTGCGTAAATACACTAAAGATCTCTGCGGAAGAATCTAAGCGGATCCTGGGTGAAACAATTCCCTTTGATTCGTTTCCCGGTGGCGAAAAACGTGTTGGATATTATTACCGGTTTCCGATAGGGATCATTCTTGCCATAACTCCTTTTAATGACCCGTTGAATTTAGTTGCCCATAAACTGGGGCCAGCTTTTGCAGCAGGAAACAGTGTCATACTAAAACCTGCCACAGTAACTCCATTATCAGCACTCAAACTGGCAGAAGCATTTCTGGCATCAGGTTTACCTGCCGAATGCCTGCAGGTGATCACCGGACATGGAAGCGAAATCGGCCCATCCCTCGTAAAAAATAAGGCCATACGAATGATATCCTTTACAGGAGGGTATGAAGCCGGAGCAGAAATCACCAAAATCGCCGGGATTAAGAAAATAGGTATGGAACTCGGATCCAATTCACCTGTCATCGTGTGGAAGGATGCGGATCTTCTACTGGCAGTTGAATCGTGTGTATCAGGTGCTTTCTGGGCAGCAGGACAAAATTGCATCGGGGTGCAGCGGATATATATACACCAGGATATTTACCAGGAGTTCAAAACCAGATTCGTTGAAATGACTGGGAAATATAAAATTGGCAATAAACTGGCCGAGGATTGCGACATGGGTCCTATGATTACGGAAAAAGAAGCCATCCGGGTCGAGTCATGGGTCAGGGAAGCTATTGAGCTTGGGGCTGTCTGTCTGTACGGAGGCGGCAGAAAGGGTGCCGTAATGGAACCAACGGTGCTGGAGAAGGTTCCGGAGAACGCACGGATCCATAAAGATGAGGTTTTTGGTCCTGCCGTGAACCTGTATCCGGTCAGCACGCTTGAAGAAGCCATTGAAAAGTCAAACAGTTTACCTTTCGGATTGCATGCTGCCATTTTTACATCCAATGTGAACACTGCACTGAAAACCGCCCGGGAGCTGGACTGCGGGGGTGTCATGATCAACGATTCAACCGATTACAGGCTCGATTCGATGCCATTTGGCGGAATAAAGAATTCAGGGTTAGGAAGAGAGGGGATAAAATTTTCCCTTCAAGAAATGACGGAGCCGAAAACGGTCTGCTTTTACACTTATTAGGATCTTAAGCAGGTTCAATAAGCCGAATCAATGGTCAGCACGTCGTTGAGGATGGCAAAACCTGTTTGCCATCTGCCTGCGCCCGGACCTATCATCGTAACGTCTCCCAGCAGATCAGTGGTAAAGGTCAGTGCGTTGGTGGCTCCCATGACACCGGCAAGGGGATGAGTCAGGTCGATCATTTCCGGAGCGACTGAACCGGTCACTTTTCCATCCTTCATTTCCACGGTGCCAATCAATTTCCAGCGTTTGCCGTTCTCCTTTGCCGTACGGATGTCGGCCGGTGTGATCCCTGTGATTCCGCTGCAGGGTACATCATCAATGGCAAGGTTGCCATCCATGACCACATTGGCGAGGATCGTCACCTTACCCCGTGCATCATGTCCTTCCACATCGCCGGTAGGATCAGCCTCTGCATAGCCCAGCTCCTGGGCAATCTTCAGAACCTTTTCATAGGTCATCCCTTTTTCCATCTCGGTCAGCATGTAATTGGTGGTCCCGTTCAGGATACCCCTGATTTTAGCGATTGCACAGCCTGCCAGCGGGCCGGCTGCAAGGTTCAGGATCGGTGTGCCCGCCACCACGGTTCCTTCGATTCTGAAATGCAATCCGTTCTTGTCAGCCAGCTTGATCAACTTGCGGTAATGCAGTGCTGCGGGTCCCTTGTTACTGGTCACCACATGCTTGCCTGATTTGAGCGCTTCTTTGCAATGGGTGAAGGCGGGTTCTCCCGTTTTCAGATCCGTAAAGGTCAGTTCGCAAACGATATCGGCCTTGCTTTTCTTAATAAGTGAAAGAGTGTCCCACGGAGTGACGTCCCTTGAAAATGGCTTCTTTGCTTTGGCTTCCTCAAGAAGGGATGGGACATCGAGTCCTTTGGCATTGTAAACATTACCATATACCTGATCGGCAATGCCTACAATTTCCCATTTGAACCCATACTGCTTTTTCAGGTATTCCTTTTTGTTGAGGAGTATCTCACAGAATCCCTGACCTACGGTTCCGAAACCGATGATGACGATACGTTGTTTCATATGGCTAAATTGTTAAATTGTCAAATTGTTAAATTGTCAAACTGTCCAGCCCGGATGGGGAGGGGCCAGGGGTGGGGCTATCCCAGTTTAGCTGATGACGCTCCCCCAGCCGAAAATTCAGGTGAAGTAAAATGCACTTTTTTCCCATCCAGCACCGATAATGCCTGATCTATGTCAGCGATCACGTCATCGGCGTGTTCTGCTCCGACGCATAACCGGATGAGGTTTGGCGGTATATCGGCCAGTTTTCTACCCTCTTCGCCCTGCTGAGAATGGGTCGAGATGGCAGGTATTGTTGCCACGGATTTGATCCTTCCCAGATCGGTGGCTCTCCAGATCCTTTCAAATGCATCAAAAACATCCCGTGTGGCCTGGGCTCCTTCCTTGATACGGAAGGACATCAGGTGACCATACCGGTTCACTTTTTCACCATATAACTCATCGTATTCCGAATCAACCAGTACCAGGTATTTTTTGGCGATATCATGAAGGGGGTGGGTCTCTAAGCCTAGGTAATCAACCTGTTCAATATGCTTGTGCCCCTGAAGGAAACGGGCGATCTTCATGGTATTGCGGCTCATCAGATCCATTTTTGACCGCAGGGTCCGGATATCATTCAGGGTCAGAATGCAATTCACCGGTGACAAGTTGGGGCCATTATCACGATTGGGAAGCTGTTTGAGGTACCCGCAGAAATCTGCCTTCATCGCCGGATTATCAAGGTTAGAGGTCAGGTTCTTACGGGCGATCACTGCACCCGAAATTCCAAATCCGCTGGTTGTCAATGTTTTAGTAGTTGATTGAACCACAATATCTGCTCCCCAGGTCAGAGGTCGTAAGAGTGCAGGGGTAGCCACCGTTGAGTCCACGATCATCGGGATACCGTGACTGTGGGCCAGCTCGACCACTTTTTCCAGGTCAAAAAAGGCCTGTCCCGGATTGCTGGGCATCTCACCATATAAAAAGCGCGTATTTTTATCAATTAGCGAAGCCCACTGGTTGATATCATTGGAGTTAACCACCTTGCGCCATTCAATATGACGTTCTTTGTCCTTGCGGATTGAAAACTGCTGAAACGTTCCCCCATAAACCTGGCAGGTAGCTACAAAATTCATGGGTGCACCCGGGTTGTGGGGGTCAGCGCACAGAAATTGCTCTACGGCACTCTGAATGGCTGACATGCCTGAGGAGGTCGCCACGCAGGTGGTCTCAATATCGGAACCGTACCCTTCAAGCAACGCCAGTACACCCTCCAGGTAATACATACTGGGATTTGCTATGCGGGAATAACACCACGTTGGAATCTGATATCCCAATGCGAGTTCCATTTCATCCGCATCACGATAAGCCTGTGAGGATGACATATAGATGGGTTCGATGATGGATCCCTGATTGAAATCCAACGATTCCTGCATCGAATAAATACCATGCACGGCAAGGGTATCAAACCGGAGCTGCTTCAACCTTTTCTGATAGGCAGCATGCCATTGGGCTGATCGTCTGGCTGCTTCCCTGTAATACGCTAATCCTCTTGAATTCATTGATTGTTTTGTTTCTTGTTAACGAATTAACAAAAGTACGATAATTATAAATTCACAAGTCAGGACATGTGCCGATCTTAATTGAATTTTCTCAGGCAGGTGGGTCACAATTGAAGGTAGGTCCGTATTAACATTATGGATAATTTTCTATGGCTGGATTCACTGCAATACCTTCGCGGAGAAAAATTTACTACTTTTGCATTTTTAAAAAAACAATCCTTTATGAATTACGATCTTATTGTCATAGGCAGCGGTCCGGGCGGATATGTTGCAGCCATCAGGGCATCGCAGCTGGGGTTGAAAACCGCTGTCATTGAGAAAGCAGAACTGGGGGGCATCTGCCTGAATTGGGGATGCATTCCCACCAAAGCATTGCTGAAGAGCGCCCAGGTTCTGGATTATGCTTTGCATGCCAGCGAATATGGCATTACGATCAAGGACAAACCAATTACCGATTTCGAAGCCATCATCAGGCGCAGCCGTTCCGTTGCCGAAGGAATGAGCAAAGGCATCCAGTTCTTATTCAAAAAAAACAAGATCGATCCTATCAAAGGATCCGGAGTCATCCGACCCGGTAAAAAGGTGGATGTAACCGATCCCTCAGGGAATGTGACGACCTATGAAGCCTCTCATATCATCCTTGCCACCGGAGCCAGGTCGAGAGAACTACCCAACCTGAAGATCGACGGGAAAAAGATCATTGGTTACCGTGAGGCGATGTCGCTTTCCAAACAACCCGCTTCCATGATCGTTGTTGGCTCAGGCGCCATCGGCTCTGAATTTGCTTATTTCTACCATACCATCGGCACAAAAGTGACATTGATTGAATTACTACCCGAGATCGTTCCCCTGGAGGATGAGGAAGTGTCAAAGCAACTCGCCCGGTCCTTCAAGAAAGCAGGCATCAGCATTTTGACTTCTTCATCGGTTGAATCCGTAGATACTGAAGGAAAGATGTGCAGGGCAAAGGTCAAAACTCCCAAGGGAGAAGAGATCATTGAATCGGAAATTGTACTGTCAGCCGTCGGAATCAAGTCGAATATCGAGGGTATTGGACTTGAGGAGGTTGGGATCCAGGTTGAAAAGGACAAGATCAGGGTGGATGCGTACTACCGTACGAATGTGGATGGCTATTATGCCATCGGCGATCTTGTTCCCGGACCGGCCCTGGCTCACGTTGCCTCGCAAGAGGGGATCACCTGCGTTGAAAAGATAGCCGGTCACCACCCTGAGCCCATTGATTACAGGAACATACCGGGATGCACCTACACCCATCCCGAAATTGCCTCGGTGGGCTACACGGAAAAGGCAGCGAAAGAAGCGGGGTACGAGATAAAGGTGGGCAAGTTTCCCTTCTCAGCTTCGGGAAAAGCCAGTGCCTCAGGTGCCAGGGATGGCTTCGTCAAGGTCATCTTCGACGCAAAATACGGCGAATGGCTGGGTGCTCACCTGATCGGCGAAAATGTTACGGAGATGATCGCTGAGGCAGTCGTGGCCCGCAAACTGGAAACAACAGGGTATGAGATCCTGAAATCGGTACACCCCCATCCCACCATGTCGGAAGCCATGATGGAGGCCGTAGCAGCGGCGTACGGGGAGGTGATCCATATATGATGTTCATTGTTAAATTGTTAAATTGTTAATTGCTAATTGCAAACTACTAACTGCTAACTGCCAACGGATCATTCATGCAAATAATAAGAGCTGACATACCCGATGTATTGATCATCAAGCCTGATTTCTACCGCGACAGCAGGGGGTACTTTTTTGAGTCCTGGAACAAGGAAACCTTTGCCAGACATGGATTGTCAATGGAATTCGTACAGGATAATGAAAGCAAATCCCAGAAAGGGGTGATCCGCGGACTTCATTTTCAGGTGCCTCCCTTTGAACAGGGAAAACTGGTCAGGGTAGTCAGGGGTGCTGTGCTGGATGTCGCAGTGGATTTACGGCAAAATTCTCCCTGGTACGGCAAATGTACCACGGTGATCCTGACCTCCCAGAACAAATGGATGTACTGGATCCCTCCCGGTTTTGCCCACGGATTCCTTACCCTGAAAGACGGCACCCTGTTTTCCTACAAGTGCACACAGGTCTATCATAAAGAATCGGAAGGCTGCATACGCTGGAACGACCCAGATCTGCATATACCCTGGGGGATATCCAATCCGTTGGTTTCATCGCGGGATAACCATGCCCCCCTATTTAAGGATTTTACGAGCCCTTTTACTTTTTAAAGTAACGTATGAAGTCTGCACGCACACATAACAGATCGCAAGCAAGAAACTGACCGACAGGATGAAAAACATGCGTACGGACTATCTGGAAATCTTTGGTGCACGGGTTCATAATCTACAAAACATTGACCTGCGCATTCCCCGCAATCAGCTTACGGTCATCACCGGATTAAGCGGAAGTGGAAAATCCTCGCTGGCTTTTGATACGATCTATGCGGAAGGCCAGCGGAGATATATGGAGACATTTTCGGCATATGCCCGGCATTTTATCGGTGATTTTGAACGTCCCGACGTGGACGAGATCACAGGCCTGAGTCCGGTCATTTCCATCGAACAGAAGTCCACCAGCAGAAATCCCAGATCGACTGTGGGTACGATCACCGAGATCTATGATTTCCTTCGTCTGCTCTATGCCCGCATCGGAGAAGCCTACTCCTGGGTCACCGGCGAAAAGATGGTCAGGTACAATCCGGACAAGATCGTCGAACTGGTCCTCAAAAAATTTGCAGGCAGGCACATTGCTGTGCTCAGCCCGGTTGTCAAGGGGCGAAAGGGTCACTACCGGGAGCTGTTTGAGCAGATCCGAAGGCAGGGATTCCTGAAAGTACGTATTGATGGTGATGTACAGGAAATAGCCTTCGGGATGCAACTGGACCGGTACAGGATCCATGACATCGAAATCATGATCGACCAGATTGCCGTAAGTGAACACTCGGTCAAACGCATACAGGATGCATTGCACCTTGCCATGAAACACAGCAAGGGTCTTGTTCAGATCCTCGACCTGGATACCGGCAGCCTTCAGTATTACAGTAAACTGCTGATGTGTCCCACATCCGGTATATCCTACCCCGAACCTGAACCGAATACCTTCTCCTTTAACTCTCCCTATGGTGCATGCCCACACTGCAGTGGACTGGGGATCATTTCGGAGATCGATATCCGCAAGATCATCCCGGATGATACCAAAAGCATCAAAAAAGGCGGTCTGGCTCCCCTGGGGGAATACAAGCAAAACTGGATCTTCAGGCAGATGGAGGCGATCGGTGAAAAATACGGATTTACGCTCGATACACCGATTTGCGACATCTCTGAAAAAGCGGTCAATACCATCCTGTACGGGTCCGATGAAATGTTCAGGGTGAAAAATGAATACCTGGGAGTTACCTCCACCTATTCACTGACATTCGACGGTATTGTCAGTTTCATTCAAAATCAGGATACGGAAAACAGTTCACAAAACCTGAAGAACTGGCTGAATGGATTCATGAACAACGTGGAATGTCCGGAGTGCCATGGAACCCGTTTAAAAAAGGAATCCCTCTTTTTTCGTATCCAGGAAAAGAATATCGCCGAACTGGCAAACATGGATATCATACAGCTGGATCAATGGTTTCATGATCTTCCTGACCGCCTGGAATCCAGGCAGAGGACCATCGGGTATGAACTGATCCGTGAGATCCGGTCCAGAATCCGTTTCCTGCTGGATGTCGGGCTCGATTACCTGACGCTGAACCGGGAGGCCCGGAGCCTTTCCGGCGGGGAGTCACAGCGTATCAGGCTCGCAACCCAGATCGGATCCCAACTGGTCGGCGTTCTCTACATACTGGATGAACCCAGCATCGGATTACATCAGCGGGATAATCAACGGCTGATCAACTCCTTAAAAGATCTACGGGATATTGGCAATTCCGTCATCGTGGTCGAACATGATAAGGATACGATCCTATCTGCTGATTTCGTGGTAGATATCGGTCCGGGAGCCGGCCGCCACGGGGGCAAAATCGTTGCAACAGGAACCCCTGATGAGATGATTCAATGCGACACCATCACCTGTCAGTACCTGAGTGGTAAAAAAGCGATCCGCATCCCGGAGAAGCGAAGGATGAAAAATGGTAAATACCTGGTCCTGAACGGCGCGCGTGGCCATAACCTTAAAAATATCACGCTGACCCTGCCCCTGGAAAACCTGGTCTGTATCACAGGAGTGTCAGGAAGCGGTAAATCATCGCTGGTCAACGAAACCCTTTACCCCATCCTGAGCAGGCATTTCTACCGCTCCAACATCAGACCCCTGCCCTATCAATCCATTGAGGGACTGGAACTGATCGATAAAGTAATCGAAATCAATCAGTCGCCCATCGGCCGGACCCCCCGTTCCAATCCCGCAACCTATACCGGTGTCTTCGATGAGATTCGGAACCTGTTCCATCAGTTGCCTGAATCAAAGGTACGGGGATACAAACCCGGCAGGTTTTCGTTCAATGTGAAGGGAGGGCGCTGTGAAACCTGCAAGGGAGCCGGCGTAAGGATCATCGAAATGAACTTCCTGCCGGATGTCCAGGTGGATTGTGAGACCTGCGGCGGGAAACGGTACAACCGCGAAACCCTTGAAGTCAGGTACAAAGGCAAATCCATCAATGATGTGCTCGAAATGACCATCAGCCAGGCTGTGGAGTTCTTTGAAAACATACCCTCCATCATCCAGAAGATCAAGACCCTGAACGATGTAGGACTTGGTTACATTAACCTGGGTCAGCAGTCGACAACCCTTTCGGGAGGAGAAGCACAACGGGTGAAACTCGCTACCGAACTGTCGAAGAAAGATACGGGAAGAACGTTGTACATTCTGGATGAACCCACCACCGGGCTTCATTTTGAAGATGTAAAGGTGCTGATGGACGTGCTGAACAAGCTTACCGACAAGGGCAATACTGTACTGATCATCGAGCATAACATGGAAGTGATCAAGATGGCTGATTATATCATCGATCTGGGACCGGAAGGCGGAGAACGGGGCGGTTATATTGTCGCCGAGGGAACACCCGAGGAACTGGTTCAAAAAGAGGAGAGTTATACGGCGAAGTTTTTAAGGGAGTATCTTGATTGAGGCACAAAGGCACATAGTAATTTAGAATCTAAGATTAGGATATTATGATAGTAGAAAATAATGGACTGAATCGGGAGGAACTGGGTGAGGAACAGAAGATCCGCATGGCATTTGAGCCGAAGAGCTGGAATGAGATCAAAACCCAGGACTCATGGGCCGTTTTTAAAATTATGGCTGAAATGGTCGACGGATTCGAATCCCTGGCCAGAATCGGGCCATGCGTAAGCATTTTTGGCTCTGCACGGGCAAAACCTTCCGATAAAAATTACCGGCTTACCGAAGAGATTGCCTACCTGCTCACCAAAAACGGATTTGGGATCATCACGGGAGGAGGTCCGGGTATCATGGAAGCCGCCAACAAGGGAGCCCACTTCGCCGGGGGAAAATCCGTCGGACTGAACATCGAACTTCCTTTTGAGCAGATCCCCAACCAGTTCATTGATCCTGACAAATTCCTTTCATTCAATCACTTCTTTGTCAGAAAAGTGATGTTTGTCAAATATGCTCAGGGTTATATCGTTATGCCCGGCGGCTTTGGCACCCTGGATGAACTCTTTGAAGCGGTCACCCTCATCCAGACCCATAAAATGGTTCAATTCCCCGTTGTGATGGTGGGAAAAGAATACTGGTCGGGACTGATCACCTGGATTGAAAATCAGCTTCTCCAGGGAGGTAAGATCCATCCGGATGATATGAACATCTTCAGGCTTGTCGACACGGCCGAAGAAGCAGTCAGGGAAATCGTGGATTTCTATAAGAAATACGCGTTAAAACCGAACTTCTGACCCTTCTCAGTACTTGATGAACCTCAGGGCACCGAAAGCACTTTTTTCGCAACGGGCAATCACCAGGTAGACACCCTGTGGCAATCGGCTGACGTTCAGGGTTTGCACTCCCTTTGCGTCGATCCTGAAAGTTTCCATTTCCCTGCCCAGCAGATCGATAATGTGAATCCCGCAGGGCTCAGCATGCATGGACCCTGAAAACGCAATAAACAGAATATCTCCCGCTGGATTGGGATAGAGCCTTAATCCTGGCAGGATCTCCTGAAGCTCTCCCGTGTGAAGTGGAGAAGGAGTCACACCTTTATAAAGGGCAAGCCCGCCGGAATAATTACCGATGAGCATGTCGGGAAATTCATCGTTGTTGAAATTCCAGACGGCCAATCCTGTCCGTGATCCTTCATCGATGAACAGGTAATGATCGGACACCTGAGTAAAGGAACCCGCAAGATTCGCTTCGATATCACGGTAATAATAAACATGACCGAATTCTGAACCGGCAAACAACCGGTATTCCCCTTCTGACTCAAAAAAACAGGGCGTACTGAATCCATCCAGGGAGAGAGTCGTATCGGTTACATCTACCCCTCCGAGAAGATCGGTAACCAGGGTAAAAACAGCATGGGATTTTGAACCGGTGTTACGGTAATAGCTCAGGGTGCCATCGCTTTTACCCATGACCAGGTCAGTCAATCCATCCCGGTCAAGATCAATCAGCTGAGGAGCGCTGTATTCGCCAACATCAATTCCCTGAAAATTCATGACTGGATCGGCGAAAACAGGCATCTGTCCCGGTCCTGCCAGGTTCTCCAGATAAATCAGGATTCCATCGCTATTACCTGCGAGCAGATCCATATCCCCGTCATCATCCAGATCGGCCAGTGCAGGATAGGCACCCGTAAGCATCAGGGATGACAAATGGCCAAAATCCTTATCAGCCAGCCTGAACGAAGGCAGTCCCTCCTCCCCTGTGTTAAGAAACAATGCCAGTTGCGAACGGTAGGTAAGGTACAGATACCCCAGCTGGTAATACGCCGTGTCGAGGTAACCAAAATTCCCCACCACCAGATCCTGCAATCCATCCTGGTTTACATCACAAACGACAGGATAAGCACCCGCTCCCAGGTCAATCATCTCTTCCTGGAGAAAATCATTCTGCTTAAAATGAAAGACCGGAGCATCATTTGTTCCCAGATTTTCGTAAAGCCAGACACTGTTGCTGTTTTCGGTCCGGTCGAGTCCCGGATCAAAGGGGGAGGTCAGCAGATCCCTGGTCCCATCATGGTTTACGTCAATATAGGTACAAACAGGCATTGACATCAGATCAATTCCTATTGTATTTGAAGGGAACATCGTATCCTGATGCGTCATATAGGCTGAATCGCAAGTACCCCCGTTGGTAAGTCCGATGATCGTTGCATAATCAATATCACCAACCAGAAGGTCCTTATCCTGGTCACCGTCCATATCCAGCGCCAGCAAGGTTGATCCGGCATGCCGCTCGGAGGCATCATACGGAAGACGGTTCTCGCAGTCGATATTTAAGGATAAGACGTTGGAAAGCTCATTTTCCTCGAAATGACCCCAGCACAGTTCGGCCAGGCGAAAGTCAAGGCTATCAGGGATCCCATATTTTTCAACCGAGAGATTCCGGTGAAAGTTCAGGTATTTGCCGAGCGTAAAAAAATTGAGGATATCCATGTCGCCATCCCCATCCACATCGGTAAAGGCAGGATAGTCATCCGGCAGTGCAAATAAATTCACCTGTCCCGTATAGTAATATGAGTAAAGCATTGGTATTTCCAGGTTGAAGGTCAGGAGAGTATCCGATGCATTCCTGTAGACCCGTATCCCCCCGGTAGTATAAGTGAACAGGTCATTTCTGCCGTCACCGTCATAGTCCGCCAGGTTCATCCATTCCCTGACAGCCGGAAAGCGGGACTGGTATTCAGGTGCATAGGTATAATCTGACCGAAGATAATTCCCGTGATTGATAAAAGGCAACAGGCGGTTGCCATGCCGGTCAAATACGACCAGATCCATAATTCCGTCCAGATCAAGATCCACTTCTGAAATCTGGCATGCATTCAATCCACCGACCCAGGGCTGTAAAAAGGCTTGATCCAGCTCATTCCGAACCGGGATCGAAAAATCCTTCCTAAAGCCAAAATCCTCATAGCCAACCCGTGACCCTTGTCCCATAACGGCTGATCCCTGGGCAATGAGCCTGATTCCAGGCACCAGGGTCCAGAAAAGGATCCATAATAGGAGAATGATCAAATCTCTTTTCACCCGTCCTGCATGATTTAACCCAACACAAAGTTAAACAATCCCACAAATAACCATGAATAACTAAGAACAACAACGAATGACCATAAATGACCACGAATGACCGTCATTGACCATTATCGAGCCTCAATTCCATCCGCATTAGCTCCTTTTCTTCCCGAATTTTCTTCACATTATTTTATTGTTTAATTGCAAATGGTTTACTAATTTTGCAGGCTCAAAAAAATAACCGTTCTTAATTTAACATTTAATCAACGTCACATGCAGAATAGAGGTGCGATTGCGACATTTGCTATCATTCTCGCCCTGGCAAGTTTGTTTCAGCTTTCGTTTACGTTCTTTACCAAAAGAGTGGAAAAGAAGGCAAAAGTTTTTGCAACGAATGAGCAGGCATCTTCGATAGCCCAGAAGCTGGCAAAAGGAGATTTATTACGTGAAAGTTATTTCATGGATTCGTTGTCGAAAGTCAGGGAAAGGCATTACCTTGACTCGATGTCCAACGAAATAGTTTACAATATATTACTAAAAAAATATACCTACCAGAACTGCAAGGAAAGGGAGATAAACCTGGGTTTGGACCTGAAGGGGGGGATGAACGTGATGATGGAGGTATCCGTGGTAGATATCATCCGGGGCTTATCGGGTAACAGTCAGGATCCCACTTTCACGCAGGCCATTGCGATGGCAGAGCGTAAGCAGCGGAACAGCCAGCGGGATTTTGTGGATCTTTTCCAGGAATCCTTTGAAGAGATCGATCCCAATGCCCGGCTTGCAGCCATTTTTGCATATGAGTTCAAGAATCAGGGGATCACTACCACCTCTACCAATGATGAGGTGATCAATGTGATCCGGAATGAAGCCGAACGGTACATTGATCAGTCCTACCAGATCCTCCGTACCCGTATCGACCGGTTTGGCGTGTCACAGCCAAACATTCAGCGCATGGCCCAGCAGAGCCGCATTTTGATCGAACTGCCCGGCATCAAGGAACCCGAACGTATCCGGAAGCTGCTCCAGGGTACGGCCAGCCTTGAATTCTGGGAAACCTACAGTTTTACCGAACTGGCATCCTTTTTCACGGAAGCCAATTTGCGTTTGCGGGATATAGAGATGGCAGCATCCGGGGCACAACCCGCAGCCGACAGTACCACCCTGACAGACACTTCATCTGTCGCTGGAAATCAGTCTGATACAACATTACTGGCAGATACGGAACTGATGGCAAAGGATACCTCCACCCTCGAAGACCTGATTGCATCGGATACCGCCAGGGAAACCACCGCGGATGAGGATCAAACACGGGAAGAGTGGGCAAAGGAAAATCCCCTGTTCAATTACCTGTCTCCCGCATTTTACCAGCAGGATGGGAAGATGTATGCCTCCAACGGCGCTGCAGTGGGTTATGCGGCCATTAAAGATACGGCTATCGTTAACCAGATGCTCCGCCAGGCAGAGGATGTGTTTCCGCGGGATATGAAACTTGCCTGGTCAGCCAAACCGGAAAGATGGCAGACCGGTGATATCCTGACCCTTTATGCATTAAGGATTACAACCCGGGATGGCTCTGCACCCCTGGGAGGGGATGCCATTACCAATGCATACCAGGATTATGACCAGAATGGCGCGGTGGAAGTTTCCATGGCCATGGATGCTGAAGGCGGCCGGGTGTGGAAACGCCTTACCGGTGAAAATATAGGAAAACAGATCGCCATTGTACTGGACGATTATGTCAGATCGGCTCCCAATGTGAAATCTGAAATTCCAAACGGGCAATCCTCTATCAGTGGTGGAGGAATGGAGGTGGAAGAGGCACAGGACATAGCCAATATACTGAAAGCCGGCAAGATGCCTGCACCCGCCCGCATCGTCCAGGAAGAAGTAGTAGGGCCAACTCTGGGACGTGAAGCCATCAATGCCGGGGTTCTCTCATTCTGCATTTCAATTGTTATCGTATTATTATATATGATCTTTTACTACGGTAAGGCCGGAACGGTTGCTGATCTGGCATTGTTAGTTAACATATTCTTTATTTTCGGGATTCTAGCTTCCCTTGGTGCAACCCTGACCTTACCTGGTATCGCTGGTATCGTCCTGACTTTCGGTATGGCCCTGGATGCGAACGTGATCATTTATGAGCGCATAAGGGAGGAAGTGCGAGCCGGAAAGGGCATGCGACTGGCTATCAGCGATGGTTACAAACATGCCTATTCAGCCATCATCGACGGGAACGTGACCACCCTGCTTACCGGTGTGATCCTGTACATTTTTGGATCAGGTCCTATCAAGGGCTTCGCAACTACATTGATCATCGGCATCGTCGCATCCCTGTTCACCGCAATCTTCATTTCCAGGATTATCTTCACGATTATGCTCGACAAAAACAAGGTGATTACATTCGCTAACAAATACACACTGAACCTTTTTACAAAAGTGAACTATGATTTTATCGGTAACAGAAAAAAATTCTACCTTATTTCTTTAGTGATCATAATCATTGGCGTAACCTCTTTGATTATCCGGGGAATGGATCCAGGTGTAGATTTTACCGGAGGCAGAACATATATCGTCAGATTCGACCAGGTTGTGAGGACTGACGAGGTTCGAAACTCATTGGAAAAGGTCCTGGGTTCAGCCCCTGAAGTAAAAACCTTTGGGCCCTCAACTCAGGTTAAAATCACCACTAAGTACATGGTTGATGATGTTTCAACCACTGGTGATTCCCTGGTAGAAAGAAAAATTTACGAAGGTGTGACGGGATTCTATCAGAATCCAATTGATTATCAAACCTTTTCAGCGGAAACTGGCAAAAAGCTGGTAGGGAAACTCAGTTCACAAATGGTCGGACCGACGGTTGCCGACGATTTAAAAGTAAAAGCTGCGTGGGCAGTCTTCCTGTCTTTGATAGGTATATTTTTATATATGGCTGTCCGCTTTAAAAAATGGAGTTTTGGGCTTGGTGGGGTTGCTGCCCTTGCACATGATACTTTCATCCTGGTGGCCCTCTATTCGATATTCTATAATATCATGCCCTTTGCACTTGAACTTGATCAGAACTTCATTGCCGCGGTTTTGACCATCATCGGTTATTCGATCAACGACTCTGTGGTCATTTATGACCGGGTTAGAGAATACAGAACGTTATATCCTAAGCGTAATCTCGCGGAAACAATGAATGCAGCTGTGAACAGCACTATTGGCCGAACGATTAACACAGGGGGTACAACCCTGTTAACCCTTTTGGCGATGTTTATCTTCGGAGGCGAAGTGATCCGAGGACTTTGTTTTGCTCTTTTTGTTGGGATTGTTGTAGGTACTTATTCATCAGTATTCATTTCAGTGCCTATTGCTTATGAATTTGCCATGATGAATATAAAAAGGAAGAAAAAAGCTGTAGAATTAAAGACAGTTAAAGCATAATCTTCAACCTGGCTATAAAAGCCCTGGAATCCGATAAAGATCAAATTCCAGGGCTTTTTTATTACCTTTGCGCATTCAAGTAACCAAAACTTAAATGCTCCTTTTTCTGGACATTGGTGGTGGAGAGATCCTGCTGATCCTGGTGGTTGTCTTTTTGTTATTTGGACCAAGCAAGATGCCTGAAATGAGCCGCAAACTGGGAAAAACGATGAACGACCTGAAGAAGGCATCCAATGATATCCGTCGCGAAATCCAGCAGGGAGCCAGTGAGGCCACCAGGGATTTCAAGGAAGCAAAAAAAACAATGGAACAATCATCAGGACTGAGTGAGCAGGATATCGATTTAAAAAAACCTGTTGCGGATAAGAATGATGAAAAACAGATTCCCGATTCAGAGGCTTGAACGGATTAACCGGCATATTTTTACGTATGGCAATATGATTTGCAGGATGTTTATCGTTAAATTACCATAGTAACCGTTGATCGCGGCCTGTTAGGATACGCCAATCATGTGAATTTTTGTTAAGAAGATGAAAATCAAGCATATAATTTACCTGACCTTTCTCATTGTTTTTTTCTTGTCACCGGATGTCTACGGTCAGAGAAAAAAGACGGAGCTGGCCGACAAAGCTTATGCGGATCAACAGTATTACGTCGCCATTGACCGATACAAAAAGGTTTATTCAAAGATCAAGAACAATAAAGCGGAAAAAGGCCGGGTGGCTTATCAAATCGCTGATTGTTACCGCCTGGTAAATGACAAAAAAAAGGCAGCACCCGCTTATAAAAGAGTCATCCGGATGGACTATCAGCGTAAAGAACCGGTGGCACTGCTGTATTATGCGGATGCGTTAAAAGGACTTGGAGAATATGAGGAAGCGATCACCTATTATGACCAGTTTACAGAACGGGTTCCTGATGATGTCAGGGGAAGGGATGGGGCTGAATCATGCCGCCTTGCAGTGGAATGGCTGGAGCAAAGCTCGAAATATTCGGTGGAGAATGTGAAAAAAATCAATTCAAAAACGGATGACTTTGCACCCACTTTTTCCGATAAATTCTATAGCTCGGTCATTTTCACCTCCACCCGCGACGGAGTGACCGGCAAAGGTATGGATGAGTGGACCGGACAGAATTTCAGCGATCTTTTTGCAGCTAAACTTGACCGGAAGGGCGCCTGGAGCACACCGGTACTGATCGAGAAAGAAAAAATCATCAATAGCGAAGCAAACGAAGGAGTTGCAGCCTTTGACTCCGATTTCAGGAATATGTATTTCACCCGTTGCGGCAACATGAAAGGCGAAAAAAGAGGGTGCCAGATCTATAAATCCACCGCTTCGGGCAAATCATTCGGCAATCCGCAGCTGATCGCCCTCTTCAGCGATACTTCCATCACCGTGGGTCACCCGACCCTGAGTGAAGACGAACTGCTATTGATCTTTTCATCAGACAAAGAAGGGGGATATGGCGGCAAAGATCTCTGGATAGCCAAACGGAAGGACAAAGATGGTGAATTCAGCGTTCCGGTTAACATGGGATCCGTAATCAATACGGTCGGTGACGAAATGTTTCCCTTCCTGAGGCACGATACGGTTCTTTATTTTGCATCTGACCGGCATCCTGGCATGGGCGGACTGGATATCTTTAAATCCAGCCTGGTCAACGAAGAATGGTCGGCCCCGGTGAATGTCAGACCTCCACTCAATTCCAGCGGTGATGATTTTGGTATTGTCTTCCGACCGGAGGAAGAAAGTGGTTTCTTCACCTCCAATCGTCCCAACGGCCGGGGAGGCGATGACCTGTACTCGTTCATCGAACCACCCCTTGAATACACCCTGAAGGGAGTGGTGAAAGATGATCTGACACTCCTGTACATTGAAGGTGCAAAAGTGAAACTCATTGGTTCGAACGGAACATCCATCGAGGCTAAAACCGATCCCAAGGGGTATTATAATTTTGGCAAAACACAGATCGCTCCCAACACATCGTATGAGATCATCGTTGACAAGGATAACTACTTCACGGTGAGCGGAAAGATCACGACCGTCGGGGAAGAAGGCAGCAAGGATTTTATCAGGGATTTCATGCTGGAGCCCATTCCGGCAGAACCGATTGTGTTGCCGGATATCCTGTATGAACTCGACCGGTGGGAATTGCTGCCACAGTACCAGGACTCCCTTCAGGGGCTGATCCAGACCCTGGATGAGAATCCGACGATCATCATTGAGCTGGCATCCCATACCGATGCCCGCGCGTCGGAGGAATACAACGATATCCTTTCCCAGCGCCGCGCCGAATCCGTGGTCAATTACCTTATTGAACGGGGCATAGATCCCGAACGACTGGTTGCCAAGGGATATGGCGAGCGGGTTCCCCGCACCCTGAAAAAGGATTTCGAAAAAGATGATTTCTTCTTCCCGGCTGGAACCACACTCACCGAAGTCTACATTGATTCCCTTAAAACGCTGGAATATAAAGAAGCAGCACACCAGCTCAACCGGCGAACCGAATTCAAAGTGCTGAGCAAGGACTTTATCCCAAAGACCAAAATAGAGGATATTTCCACAACCGCGCAGATCAATATCGTCACCGACCTGCAGAAGGAAGACAGAATTGCATTTACCCCGGGGAAAGGTGAGACAATCATGGCCCCGTGCGTTGTCAACGATCATACGATCATCTTTACTTACCTTAAAACCGCCAGGGGATTCAGCATTTCAGCCAGCGAAGCCCTGAACCTGCTTAAGACAGGCGCCATCAGCAAAAACGATTTCGACGGTGATCCGAACACCATTCTTGTTGAAGGAAGCATTCTCGACCGATCCGTTTTCAATATCCGGGAAATGCGCATCGGGAACAAGAAGGTAAATGACCTGAAAATAACGGTCATTCAGGATCTGGAAATGCCCATGCTTTTTGGAGAACCGATCCTTCAGCAATTTGGGAAATTCACCATCAATAAGGAAACATCGGAAATCATCTTTGAATAATACCCCACCCCTGCCCCTCCCCACATGGGGAGGGGTTGGGGGTGAGGTACATTGATTCGTACTATGTCCGATCAATCGCGTTATAATCATCGTGGAGTTTCTTCATCCAAGAAGGAGATTCATGAGGCTATCAGCAACCTGGATAAGGGTCTTTATGACCGTTCATTCTGTAAAATTATTCCCGATATACTGGGAGGCGATCAGGAATACTGTAGCCTTATGCATGCCGATGGAGCAGGGACCAAATCCTCCCTGGCGTACCTCTATTGGCGGGAAACCGGCGACCTGTCGGTGTGGAAAGGTATTGCACAGGATGCAATCGTGATGAACCTTGACGACCTGCTTTGCGTGGGTTGTACCGACGGGATAACCATCTCCTCAACCATCGGCAGGAATAAAAACCGGATACCGGGCGAGGTCATCCATGCAATCATCCATGGCACCGATGAATTTCTGGAGATGCTCAGGCAATCCGGAATCGGAATCTTTCCGACCGGTGGGGAAACCGCCGATGTGGGAGATCTGGTCCGCACGGTCATCGTTGACGCCACGGCCGCAGCACGGATGAAACGAAAGGACGTCATCACCAACGCAAACATCCAGGACGGAGATGTCATTGTGGGATTGGCTTCTTCGGGCAAAGCTTCTTACGAGCATGAATACAACAGCGGAATGGGAAGCAACGGGCTTACCTCCGCACGCCACGACCTGTTCCGTAAGGATTATGCTGAACGTTACCCCGAAAGCTTCGATCCCGGCATGCCTCCTGACCTGGTTTATTCAGGAACGTTGAAACTGACCGATCCCTCCCCGGTTGAAGGGATGGACATGGGGAAACTGGTCCTGTCGCCCACCCGGACCTATGCACCGATCGTCAGGGAGATCCTGGACCATCTCAGGAAGAACATTCACGGGATGATCCATTGCAGCGGTGGCGGACAGACCAAAATTCTGCATTTCATCAACGGTCTTCATGTGATCAAGGATAACCTGTTTCCCATCCCTCCCCTGTTCCGGATCATCAGGGAACAGTCAGGGACGAACCTGAAAGAGATGTACCAGGTATTCAACATGGGCCATAGGATGGAATTCTATGTCCCGGTATGGCTTGCCGATGACATCATCCGCATTTCCCTCTCATTCGGAGTGGATGCCCGCGTTATCGGTTATTGCAAACCATCGGATTCTCCAGGACTGACGATCATTTCTTCGGAAGGAGAGATTACCTATTGATTTAATTGTCAATTGTCAATTGTCAATTGTCAATTGCCTATTGCCATTTGATAATTAAAAATGGAAAATTGACAATTGACAATACCCTACTCCTCCATCATCCCGTACAGCCTCCGGATCTCCTCCTCCCAGCGATCCTCCTCAGGTGTTTCAAGAATGAGCGGTATATCATCGAAGCGGGGATCATTCATGATCCGGTGGAATACTTCTTCGCCCAGGAATCCTCCTGCGATCACCTCGTGACGGTCGACACGGCTGGCATGTCCTTTTTTTGCATCATTCAGGTGCATACCCTTCAAATAAGATAATCCAACGATCTCATCAAATTTCCGGAAAGTGGCTTCATACCCTTCGGGCGTCTTTATATCATATCCCGCAGCATACGAATGGCACGTATCCAGGCAAACGCCCACGCGGCTTTTATCCTCAACGTGGTCAATGATGAACCTGAGATGCTCAAAGACATAACCCACGTTGGAGCCCTGCCCGGCTGTGTTCTCTATGACGGCAATAACTCCGCTTGTTTTCTCCAGGGCCAGGTTCACTGACGCTGCGATGATCAGCAGGCACTCCTCCTCGCTGATCCGTCCCAGGTGGCTTCCCGGATGAAAATTCAACCGGTCGAGGCCCAGTTGTTCACACCGCTGCATTTCATCGAGAAACGCATCCCGGGATTGCTTCAGTCCCCCCGGATCAGGATGCCCGAGGTTGATCAGGTATCCGTCGTGGGGTAAAATATGGGAGGGCAGATAACCGAATTGTTCACAGTTCTTTTTAAAATTTTCAATGTTCTCAGGCGTATAGGGTTTGGCAAACCATTGGCGCTGGTTCTTTGTGAACATGGCAAACGCCCGGGCCCCGATTGCATGGGCATTCACCGGTGCATTCTCCACTCCACCGGAGGTGCTAATGTGAGCTCCAACATATTTCATAATTGTCAAATTGTTAAATTGTTAAATTACTAACTGGCGGCTGTCATCTGGCTACTGCTTGCCGGTAAAATTCTATCTCCCGCAAATATAGCCCCTCTAATGATATTTTCCGTAATTTTGCACCCACTTTTGAAACAAGCCATGCTGGAAAAACTCGAAGCTTTACATAACCGTTGGATGCAAATCGCCCAGGAAATGAGCAATCCGGATGTTGTATCCGATATGAAGCGTTATATCAAGCTGAATAAGGATTACAAGGATCTGCAGCCTGTCATCGATGCCTATAAAAGGTATAAGACTATCCTGAACAATATCGTTTCCGTTAAAGATGTTCTTTATACGGAAAAGGATGAAGAGTTCAGGATCATGGCGAAGGAAGAGCTCGAGGTGCTGACGGAAAGAAAAGAAAAGATGGAAGAGGAGATCCGGTTGCTACTGATCCCAAAAGACCCGGAAGATAGCCGCAATGCCATTGTGGAAATCCGGGCCGGGACAGGCGGTGATGAGGCCAGCCTGTTTGCCGGTGATCTTTACCGGATGTATACCAAGTATTGTGAAGACAGAGGCTGGAAAGTGGAGGTGATTGATTTCACGGATGGTACGGTGGGAGGATTCAAGGAGATCATCTTCAAGGTTCAGGGAGAAAGTGTTTTCGGACAGCTCAAGTATGAATCGGGCGTGCACCGCGTACAGCGTGTACCTGTTACCGAGGCCCAGGGCCGCATCCATACCTCGGCTGCCACCGTGGCTATTTTACCGGAAGCCGAGGAGTTCGACGTGGAAATCAATACAGAGGATGTTCGTAAAGACACCTATTGCTCCTCCGGACCCGGCGGACAATCGGTGAACACGACCTATTCAGCCGTGCGACTCACCCATATTCCCACCGGTATTGTTGTGACCTGCCAGGATCAGAAATCGCAGATCAAGAACATGGAAAGGGCGATGGTCGTTCTCAGAAGCCGTATATACGAGCTGGAATACGAGAAACGAATGGATGAGCTTTCTACCCGCCGGAAAACCATGGTCAGCACAGGAGATCGCTCGGCTAAGATCCGCACCTATAACTATCCTCAGGGACGGGTTACCGATCACCGGATCAATCTTACCCTGTATAACCTCCCGTCCATCCTGAACGGAAATATTCAGGAACTCATTGACGCCCTGCAGGTTGCGGAAAATGCAGAACGATTGAAAGAAGCTGTCAGCAGTGAATAAAGCGTGCATCTATGACCTATAAAGAGCTTACAGAACAAATCAGCAGGAGAAGTTCCTTTCTGTGCATCGGCCTTGATACGGATCCAGGCAGTATCCCGGTGCATCTCCTGCAAGAGGATGATCCCGTTTTTATATTCAATAAAGCGATCATCGACGCCACGCATGACCTGGTGATCGCCTACAAGCCGAACCTGGCATTTTACGAAAGCCAGGGCGCCCGCGGGTGGCTCAGCTTCGAAAAAACAGTCCGGTATATCCGTGCTACGGATCCCGGAGTCCTCATCATTGCTGACGCCAAGCGCGGGGACATCGGCAATACTTCCAGGCAATATGCAAGAGCCTTCTTCGAAAACCTTGACTGTGACGCAGTGACCGTGGCACCCTACATGGGTGAGGACAGCATCACTCCCTTTCTCTCCTACCCGGGTAAATGGATCATTCTGCTGGCTGTCACGTCCAATAAAGGAGCGAATGACTTCCAGTTCTTTGAGGATGCCGGTCATAAAAAGCTTTTTGAGCAGGTGCTGGAACGGTCGGCGACCTGGGCCACAAAAGAAAACCTGATGTTCGTTGCCGGTGCTACGCGTGCGGAGATGCTGGCCGACATCCGGAAAATAGTACCTGATCATTTTCTGCTGGTGCCTGGTGTCGGAGCCCAGGGTGGGAGCCTGAAGGAAGTGGTCAGGTACGGAATGAACCGTAACTGCGGATTGATCGTCAACTCCTCCCGGGGAATCATCTATGCTTCCAGCGGGAAAGACTTTGCCCCTGCAGCGCGTGCAGCAGCGTTGGAAATACAGAAGGAAATGTCAGGAATGATCCCTCAGGCACCTTCCACAACTTCTGTCCAGCCATAGGGATCCGGTTCCTCGCCGTACTGAATGGCGGTAAGTTTCCGGTATAGTTTTTCAGAAACATAGCCCGCTTTACCATCCTTGCAATATTCGTAGATTTTCCCGGTTACCCTGTCGTGGATCTTTCCAATGGGCGAAATGACGGCGGCGGTGCCGCAGGCACCCACCTCTTCGAACTCTTCCAGTTCTTCCACGGGGACATGCCGCTGTTCGACCTTCATCCCCAGGTCTTTTGCCAGCTGACGCAGGCACATGTTGGTAATGGATGGGAGGATGGTTTGCGAATCAGGTGTTATATAAGAATTTCCCTTTATTCCAAAGAAATTGGCCGGACCGGCTTCGTCGATGTACTTATTTTCTTTGGAGTCAAGAAAAAGCACCGATGAAAAGCCTTCTTTATGGGCCCGGTCAGCAGGCCGAAGGCTTGCTGCATAGTTCCCGCCAACCTTAATATGGCCGGTACCCTGTGGCGCAGCCCGGTCATAATCCCTGACCAGCTGAATGGGTACGGGTTTGAAACCTTCTTTAAAATACGGGCCAACGGGTGTGGCAAAAATGATCAATGTGTATTCCCTAGCCGGCCTCACCCCTACCTGAGGGCCGCTGCCGAATAGAACCGGGCGAAGATAAAGGGATGCCCCTGTTCCATAAGGCGGTATGTATCTACTGTTCATCCGTGTGACCGTCAGAATAGCATGATGGAAAAGCTCCAGCGGAACCGGAGCCATCATGATCCCGTCGGCGGAGCGCTGTAACCGCTTACCGTTTTCTTCCCACCTGAACAAACGGGCTTTCCCGTCCACACCCCGGAAGACTTTCATCCCCTCAAAGGCTCCCTGACCATAGTGAAGCGTCGTGGCAGCCATATGCAACATAATATATTCGGAGGAACTGATCTCAAGTTCTCCCCATTCACCATTACGGTAATAACACCGTACATTGTAATCCGTCTTGAAATACCCAAACGGTAAATTACCCCAGTCAATGTTCATAATCATTACATTTAAGTGACACAATATCTTGACTTACAAAGTTAAGAAAAAGGATCAAACCAGGGACACATTCCGTATTTTATCCCTATTTTTATCGAGTTTAAATAATCCTGTACCATGCAATGTTTACTGGCGGTAGACCTTGGGGTGCGAACCGGATTTGCACTCTATGATTCGGACGGGAAACTGTTATGGTACCGGTCGCGCAACTATGGAAACAAATACCGGCTGAGGGGTGATATACAGAATATGCTCAGCCAGATCCCATTTCTTTCTGTGGTAATCCTGGAAGGTGGAGGTGACATCGCGCGGATATGGCTGAAGGAATGCCAGCGGCGAAATCTGAAATTCATCCAGATCTACGCCGAGGACTGGCGTAAGGATCTTTTTAATCCCAAAGATTTCAGAACGGGAGAGCAGGCCAAACTCAGCGCCATCCGCCTGGCTAAAAAGATCATCAGCCAGTGCAGCGGACCCAAACCCACCTCGATGCTGGATGACGCCGCCGAGGCGATACTCATCGGGTACTGGGGGGTTCATCTGAAAAGAAGTATGGATTTACGAACAGAGGAACAATCGAATTTTGATTTCTGAACTAAATTCAGAAATCAGAAATCAACAATCCTCTGTTCGTAGATCTATACTTCTCCCCCGACATTTTGTCAGTCATCCCTGCATGGCATATCCTTTGTAAACCAAAAGCTTCAAAAATAAACACCATGGAAAAAGGAACGATACAGGTCAGGACTGAAAACATTTTTCCCATCATCAAGAAATTTCTTTACTCCGATCACGAAATCTTCCTCAGGGAGCTGATATCCAATGCAGTGGATGCCACTCAAAAATTAAAGACCATCGCTTCCCTGGGTAAATATAAAGAAGAGCTGGGTGATCTGACCATCATCGTGGAAGTTGATAAAAAAGACAGAACGATCACCGTCAGGGACAGGGGAATTGGCATGACGGCTGAAGAGGTGGACAGGTACATCAACCAGATCGCTTTTTCAAGCGCTGAAGAGTTTGTAAAAAAATTCAAGGGAAAAAGTGAGGATGAAGCCCGATCCCTGATCGGCCATTTCGGACTGGGATTCTATTCTACGTTTATGGTCTCTGATAAGGTGGAAATTCTCACCAAGACCTATAAAAAAGGCGGTGCTACCAGGGCAGTCCGCTGGGAATGTGACGGATCCCCGGAATATACCCTGGAAGAAACCGAAAAGGATGACAGGGGTACCATCGTTACGCTTCATATCGCAAAGGATTCGGAAGAATTTCTGAATGAATACCGTATTCTCGAGTTGTTGAAGAAATACTGCAAGTTCCTGCCCATACCCATCCGCTTTGGAACGGAAAAGACGTATGAACCGGTGGAAGGAGAAAAAGATGAGCACGGGCATGCCAAAACCGTTGAAGTGGAGAAACCCCGGATCATCAATAACATCAATCCTGCATGGCGCCGTAAACCTTCTGAGCTTAAAGATGAAGATTACCTGAATTTTTACAGGGAACTTTATCCGGCAACCTTTGATGAACCCCTGTTCAACATTCACCTGAATGTGGATTACCCTTTCAACCTGACAGGGATTCTTTATTTTCCCAAAATATCAAACTATTTGGACGTCAGAAAGGATAAGATCCAGCTCTACTGCAACCAGGTATTTGTGACTGACTCGGTGGAAGGCATCGTTCCTGATTTTCTTGCACTGCTGCATGGGGTCATTGATTCCCCCGACATACCGCTCAATGTCTCCCGAAGCTACCTGCAAAGTGATGCGAGCGTCAAAAAAATATCCAACCATATCACAAAAAAAGTCTCCGACCGTCTGGAAGAGATCTTTAAGAACAACCGGGAAGAATTTGAAAAGAAATGGGAAGATATTAAGCTTTTTATCGAATACGGAATGATATCCGACGATAAATTCTATGAAAAAGCCCGCAATTTTGCTCTTTTCAAAAATACCGGGGGAAAATACTTCACCATGGAAGACTATGCTGCGCATATAAAAGATGCACAGACCGATAAGGACAAGAAACTGGTTTACCTTTATGCAACCAGTGCAAAAGAGCAGCACAGCTACATTGAGAACGCAAGAGAAAGAGGCTATGACGTACTGGTGATGGATGGCCCGCTAGATCCCCACTTCATCAACACGCTGGAGATGAAGCTGGAAAACAGTCATTTTACGAGGGTGGACGCTGATGTGATCGATAAGCTTATCAGGAAAGAGGAGGAAATGCCATCCAAACTGAGTGATAAAGAAAAGGATGACCTGAAGGCACTGTTCGAAAAGGACCTCGACAAAGACAGGTTCATCATCCACCTGGAGAGTATGAGCGAAAAAGATCCACCGGTGATCATCACCCAGCCCGAATTCATACGCAGGATGAAAGACATGTCGAAGCTGGGCGGAGGAATGCCCTTTATGAAAGATATGCCGGAATCGTATAACTTTGTGATCAACACCAACCACCCGGTGATGGGAAAATTACTGGGGATGGAAGATGCAGAGGAGCAGAATCGGTTGGTCAAACAACTGAAAGATCTTGCACTTCTTTCACAACAGATGCTGACTGGCGAAGATTTGACTAATTTTGTGAAACGAAGCGTGGAGATTTTGTCGTAGGTAGTTAGCAGTCAGCGGTCTAACAATTTGACAATTTGACAATTTGACAATTTTAAGAATTTAAACCTTATTTCCATGTCAAACAAGTACACAAAATGGGTAGTCATTGCAGTGATCCTGCTGCTTGTCCTGCTTTTTATCGGCTGGGCAACAGGTATTTACAATAACCTGGTGACGCTGGAAGAAAAAGTATCCGCCCAGTGGGCACAGGTTGAGAATGTCTACCAGCGAAGGGCTGACCTGATTCCAAACCTTGTCGCTACCGTAAAGGGATATGCTGAACATGAGCAGGAAACCTTCACACGGGTGATTGAGGCCAGGGCGAAAGCCTCCTCGATAACCATTGATCCTGAAAAACTTACGCCTGAGGCACTCCAGCAATTCGAGCAGGCACAGGGAGAATTGAGTTCCGCACTCTCCCGGTTACTGGTCACGGTCGAACAGTATCCTGACCTGAAAGCGAACCAGAATTTCCTTGAACTTCAGGCTCAGCTGGAAGGCACTGAGAACAGGATCACCGTGGAACGGCAGAAATTCAATGACACGGCCAGGGAATACAATACCAGTATCCGCAGTTTTCCGCGCAACATTGTCGCCGGTCTGTTTGGATTTGACAGAAAACCCTACTTTGAAGCAAAACCTGGCGCTGACGAAGCACCCAAAGTGGAATTTTGATCATGAAGATTAAAGCGTCTGCTTTCTTCACAGCCTTAGAAAAGGAAGATATCAGAATGGCGATCCGGCAGGCAGAGTTGGATACCTCCGGAGAGATCAGGGTTCACATTGAAACTACCTGCACAGGAGATGTGATGGATCGTGCATCCAGATTGTTTGAAAAGCTTAAAATGCACGAAACCCGACTTCGCAACGGAATCCTTATTTATCTTGCCATTCATAACCGAAAGTTCGCCATCATTGGCGATGCTGGCATCAATGCGGTTGTACCGGAAAATTTCTGGGATAACATTGAAGAGGATATGATCAGCCATTTCCGCGAAAACAAATTTCTCGAGGGCCTCCTTTATGCCATCGAGAAAGCAGGATTGCAGCTGAAAAAGCATTTCCCCTATGTTAGCGGTGATATCAATGAGCTCCCGGACGACATATCGTTCAGTGATGAATAAACAGGAGGCCCCATGATGCCAAAACTTGCCCATATAAACAAGCACCTGGCATTGATGCTGCTCTTCCTGGTTGCAGTACCGATTACCGCATTCAGCCAGAACATACCCGAAAGGCCTTATCCACCACGGCTGGTCAACGATTTTACCGGACTGCTGTCGGAGGATCAGATCCGATACCTGGAGGATAAACTGGTTCACTTCAATGATACAACCTCCACCCAGATTGCCATTGTCATTGTGAATTCCCTTGGGGGTAATGATAAGGCTGCTTACGCCTATGAGATTGGAGAGACCTGGGGTGTGGGGCAAAAGGGATTCAACAACGGGATTGTGGTTTTGCTGAAACCCAAGACAACATCGGAGTCAGGAGATGTCTTCATCGCCACCGGGTATGGGCTGGAAGGCGCCATACCCGATGCACTTGCCGAGCGGATCGTGAATAACGAAATGATCCCGGCTTTCAGGCAGAATGATTACTTCACCGGTCTGGACAATGCGGTGAACATTCTGATGTCGCTGGCATCCGGGGAATATACTGCAGAGCAGTATGAAAAGCAAATTGAAACCTCTCCCTGGGCTTTTCTCATCCCGTTGATCATCTTCATCATCGTGTTTGCTATTTTTAGTGGTAAACGGGGCAATTATTACGCTGCTGGTAAAAAATCCATTCCCTGGTGGACCACCCTGTGGATACTGAACAGTATGGGTAAAGGTGGCAATAGTGGCAGCTGGGGTGACTTTAAGGGAGGTCGTGGAGGTTTCGGAGGCGGAGGAGGCTTCGGCGGTGGCGGCGGTTTTGGTGGCTTCGGCGGCGGAAGCTTTGGCGGTGGCGGAGCGGGAGGCTCCTGGTAAAGGGAGGCGGAGGCAGGAGGCGGGAAGCAGGAGGATTATGAAAAAACTTATCGGATTTTTCTTTTCCATCCAGTTTGCAATGGCCGTAATGCTGGTCGTTGCTCTTTCTATCGCTATCGCCACATTCATCGAGAATGATTTTGGAACGGATTCAGCCAGAGCCTTTGTCTACAGTGCAGCCTGGTTCGAGATCCTGCTGGCGGTGGCCGGGATCAGCATGCTGGGCAATATCCTTCGGGATAAGCTAATCCAACGGAAAAAATACCCTGCCCTGATCTTTCACACCGGCTTTATCGTCATCCTGATGGGTGCTGCCATCACCCGGTTCACGGGTTTTGAAGGAACCATGCACATCAGGGAAAATGAAAAATCCAACGTGATCATTCTGGACCAGACCAACCAGCAGGTCATCATCCCATTCTCGCTGGAGCTCCGTGATTTTCAGCTGGAACGGTATCCCGGTTCCATGAGCCCCTCCTCCTTTGCAAGTGAGGTTACCCTGGTGGATGAACGCCACGGCATAAATGAACCACGGCGGATTTTCATGAACAACGTACTGAGCTACGGTGGATACCGCTTCTACCAGTCGTCGTACGACGCGGATGAACGGGGTACGGTATTATCGGTCAACCACGATTTCTGGGGAACATTCGTAACGTATACAGGTTATTTTCTTCTGGCTGCCGGGCTGATTATGAACCTCTTCAGCCGAAAAAGCCGTTTCCGGTTCCTGATCGGCGAGTTGAAACGAACCAGCCTGGAAAGAAAAAATGCGCTCCTGCTGATCACCGGTTTTCTTTTCGTTATCCTGCAGGCGGCCGGACAATCATCTCCCCCGGGTCAAAATCCGTCGAATGAGCTGAAAACAATTGATAAAAACCACGCCAGGCGGTTTGGAGAACTCATGGTTCAGGACAACGGGGGCCGGATCAAGCCCATCAATACCCTGTCGTCGGAACTCCTGCGGAAGGTATACAGAAAAGACAGGTTCATGGGATTGAATTCCGACCAGGTCTTGCTGGGTATGATCGCTGATCCGGTGGCGTGGCAAAAAATACCCATGATCAGGCTTTGCGACGAATCGCTGAAGAAGGTCATCGGAACCAGGGGAAATTATGCTTCCTACGAAGACCTCATCAACCTGGATAACGGGATCTACAAGATAGGCCCGTATGTGGAGGAAGCATACAGTAAAAAACCGGCTCAACGCAGTGCCTTTGATAAGGATGTCATCAAGGTGGATGAGAGGATGAATATCTGTTACCTGATCTACTCGGGCGCTGTCCTGAGGATCTTTCCCATACCCGAGGATTCCACCCATACCTGGCATTCTCCGGCACAGGAATCGGGGCAGCCACCCGACAGCGCCAACGCCGAATTTGTGTACAATATCCTCTCCATTTACCTCGGAGCGGTGAAGGATGCAACTGAAAACGGAACCTGGGATCTGGCCGGCAAGTCGGTCAACATGATCAGGATCTACCAGGAAAGGTACGGAAAAGAAGTATATCCCTCCGATTTAAAAAGGAAGGCGGAGATCACCTATAACCGGATGAATCTATTCAAACGGTTGTTTCCGGTCTATGGATTGGTCGGTTTCCTTTTCCTGGTCCTGCTCATAGCAGAGATCGTGTCAGGAAAACAAACCGCAAAATGGATGAAGCGGACATTCATCGTCCTGATCAGTGTGCTTTTCATCCTGCACACAGCCGGGCTTGCCGCCCGCTGGTACATATCCGGGCACGCTCCCTGGAGCAACGGGTACGAAACGATGATTTACATCGCCTGGGCGATCGTTCTATCGGGTTTGATCTTTTCCAGGCGATCCCTCATCGCCCTGGCAATCACCACCGTACTGGCTTCCCTGGCACTGATGGTGAGCAATATGGCCTGGTTGGATCCCCAGATCACGAATCTTGTACCGGTATTGAAATCGTTCTGGCTGATCATCCATGTGGCTGTGATCACTGCCAGCTACAGTTTTCTGGCCATCGGCGCCCTGTTGGGATTTCTGGTACTGGTGCTGATCATTTTCAGGACAGACCGGAACCGGTCAAAACTGACGCTGAGCCTGGCTGAGCTGACCCACATCAACGAGATCAACCTTACGATCGGGTTGGTCCTGCTCACCATGGGCACTTTCCTGGGGGCTGTCTGGGCCAACGAATCCTGGGGACGGTACTGGGGCTGGGATCCCAAGGAGACCTGGGCACTGATCACCGTGCTGGTATATGCTTTCATCACGCACATGCGGATGATTCCGGGCCTGCGGGGCATCTTTGCCTTTAGCTTCGCCGCGCTGATTGGGTTCAGTTCGGTACTGATGACCTATTTCGGGGTCAATTATTACCTTTCGGGAATGCATTCCTATGCGGGCGGGGATCCGGTACCTGTACCCATGTTTGTCTATTACACCCTGGTTGCCGTGGCCGTGGTATCCTTTTTTGCATGGTGGAAGCAACGAAAGTTTGCTGCATCAGGGGATTAGTGATCAGCGGTCAGAAGTTTAAGGAACTTCAGGTTCCCGGGTTTGCAGTTTTTTAGCCATCCATTTACTTTCCACGTCTCGAACCGGGTCACATTTTCCTCATTTCCGGATTAACCAATAAAACACCATGAAAACGATCCAGGTTGAAAAAGGAGTCATTGAGAGCAGGGAGCGGTTAAAGTTGTATTTCCCGTATGATAAGGAGATCATTGAGCTGATCCGGACCATTCCCGGAGCGCGGTGGTCGCCGGCTGAGCGTTGCTGGCACATTTCGTTGCTGGCTGGACCGTTGGAGAAGCTTAATAAGCGGTTCACCGGTAAAATCGAGTTCACCGAAAATAAGCTCCAAGAATTGAAAGATGTTGGGTTCTCCGGGAAAGCATCCCTTGGTATGCAGGAATTCATCAAAACACTGACATTAAAAGATTACAGCCCTCGAACCATCAGGACGTACCGGCACATGTTCAATGAATTCCTACTGTATTACCAGGATCTTGACCCGGAAAAGATTTCTGAGACACAGATCAGGGATTTCTTGTTGTACCTGATTGAAGAGCGTGATATATCGACTTCTTATCAGAACCAGTCGATCAATGCTATAAAGTTTTTTTACGAGCAGGTATTGGGGCGTCCTGTGAGGTCCTATTATGTGCAGAGGCCCAAGAAGGGGCGTCAGCTTCCGAATGTGTTGAGTGAGGAGGAGGTCGTTGCTATCTTGAAGTGCACAGGCAACCTCAAACACAGGGCTATGTTATGGTTAATTTATTCTTCGGGATTGCGATTGGGAGAATTGATCAATTTAAAGATCCAGGACGTTGATTCAAAGCGAATGTTACTCATTGTGAAGCAGGGTAAGGGCAAGAAGGACAGGGTTTCCTTACTTTCAGAAAAAGTTTTGATATTACTCAGAGACTATTTCAGGCAATATCATCCCAGGGAGTGGCTTTTTGAGGGTCAGTTTGGCGGGCAGTATTCCCCAACCAGTGTGCAAAAGGTTTTCAGGCAAGCCAAGGAGAAGGCCGGGATCAAGAAGTATGCGACGGTTCACACCCTGCGACACAGTTTCGCAACGCATCTACTGGAAAGGGGAACGGATCTGCGGTACATACAGGCGTTGTTGGGTCATCAGAATCCCAAGACCACGGAGATTTACACGCATATTACCAAGAGGGGTTTGGACAAGATTAAGAGTCCGTTGGACAATCTGGATTTGGATTAGGGAATTTGGATGCACAAAAAAGATATGCAAGCACGATAGGTTTATTGATTAAATCTTTGAATTTCGTTCAAGAGTAAGTAATTTTAACGTCTGAGAATTACGGATTTATGTTCATGTATTCACGAAGCGAGATTGATTATGAAAGGTTGGGAGGATTTGTTGTACGATCATTCAGGGAAGGTTGGGGGCCCTTGTCATGGTTTGTTAAGCCACCCATTTTGGCTGTATAACACAACCCCTTCCTCTGCACAGATATAACATAACACCACCAAGAGTGTTACAGATACGTTAGCTGCAATATTAGGAAGCTGCCACATAATTTTATATATTTGCAAAATCTAAAACTAAACAGTCAGTAGGGATGAAAAAATAATTTCTTTCACATATAGATAAAAAAGTACAGTAGAATATT
>JAGONC010000030.1 GCA_017993235.1 Lentimicrobiaceae bacterium | reverse complement strand
GTATATCTGATTTTTTTTCCCGTACTTTGCACCCCACTTTTAGAACCACAGAAAATATACAGAAAAATGTCACGAATTTGCCAGATAACGGGTAAGGGTATGATCGTAGGAAACAGAGTCTCCCATTCGAATATTAAAACCAAAAGACGTTTCTATCCCAATCTTCAAACCAAAAAATTCTTCATTGAAGAAGAGGGGAAATGGATCACCCTGAAGGTTTCTGCAGCCGGATTACGGAATATTAATAAAAAAGGATTGTACGCCTGCATTCAGGAAGCCCGGGAAAAAGGATTTCTTGATAAATAAAGAGCAAAGAGCAAAATTCAAAGATCAAAATTTATAATGTGAATGCCGTTTCTTTGGATACGGCATTCTTTTTTTATGGAGAACTGTTTAATCCTTGTTGATGGTCCGGTAAGAGGATTTCCAATCCTGCGGGAAAATAAAATTATCACGGGGTCGTTCTATTTTATCTGCTAAAACGAGGTAACTTTGCTGTTCATGAGGATGTACCACCATATCGTTTTCCTGTTCTTGCTGATTCATCTGAGTGGTTTGCTGCTTGCCCAGAAGGAAGTGCATCCATCCCAGGCTCCGAAGGAACGATTGGTCCAGTTTTCGGGTGTTGTGGTCACAGCCGACAGCCTCCGTCCGGTTCCCTTTACGCACATCATGGTCAAACAAACCCGCTGGGGCGCAGTGGCCGACTACTATGGCTATTTTTCGTTTGTTGCCCGCGCAGGGGATACGGTGCTGTTCACATCGGTAGGTTACAAGAAATCGTCGTACACCATCCCGGATACCATCTCAAGGAGCCGCTATACGCTGATCAAAACCATGATCTCGGATACGATCATGCTGGATGAAACCGTGATCTATCCCTGGCCGACCAAAGAACAGTTCAGGGAAGCTTTTGTCAAAATGGACATACCCCAGGATGACCTGGAACGTGCACGTATCAACCTTGCCAGGGCTGAAATGAAGGAACGCGCCATGCAGTCACCCATGGACGGAAGCATGAACTATAAGAACTATATGTACTGGGAAACCTATAAACATTATTATATAGGCCAGACTCAACCCATCACCATACTTGACCCCTTTGCATGGGCACAGTTCTTTAAAGCCTGGAAAGAAGGGAAGTTTAAGAGGCAGAAATGAGAGAGGAGAAAGGAGAGAGGAGAGAGGAGAGAGGAGAAAGAAGATGATTCAGGATTTTAAATTTATCAGGATGCCTGGAAAAATCCATGTCATCATTTTTTTATTGTTTTTGTTACCCGGTTATTTATCTGGCCAGGAAACGGCCACCATCTATGGCAGGGTGACGGCTAACCGATATGAACCGCTCGAACTGGTAAATATATCCGTTTCAGGGTATCCCAGCGGCAATGCAACGGATAAAAACGGAAACTATGAGATCCGTGTTCCTGCACTGACCGGGATAACGGTCGTCTACAGTTTTGTAGGCTATGTCACACAACGGTATGATTTTTACCTGGAAGCAGGGGCAAGGAAAGAGATTAACCTCGTAATGATACCATCTGCTACCGAACTGCCGGATGTGGTGATCGAGGACCGAAAACTGAGAACCACCACACTAACCCGGATCGATCCCAAAGACGCAACTCTCATCCCTTCTGTATCAGGCAGTTCCATTGAAAGCCTGATCAAAACACTGCCCGGTGTTGCCGGGACGAACGAACTGAGCTCCCAGTATTCGGTAAGGGGGGGTAACTATGACGAAAACCTGGTCTATGTGAACAACATTGAAATCTATCGTCCATTCCTGATTCGCTCAAGCCAGCAGGAAGGTCTCAGTTTCCTGAATCCGGATCTGGTATCGTCCATTTCTTTTTCTGCCGGGGGATTTGATGCCGAATACGGTGATAAAATGTCTTCGGTGCTGGACATCAAATACCGTCAGCCTGTCAGGTTTGCCGGCTCCGTCTCCCTCAGCCTGCTCGGCGCTACCATGCATCTGGAAGGAGCAACACCGGATCAGCGTTTTACCTATCTGCTGGGTGCCCGGTATAAGAACAATCAGTACATCCTGAAAGGACTTGAAACGGAAGGAGATTACAAACCAACCTATACCGATGTACAGACCCTCCTGAAATATAGACTGAACGACAGGCTCAGCTTGTCGTTCCTGGGCTACATGGCCTATAATATTTATCAGGTTGAGCCCGTGTCGCGTGAAACCGCTTTCGGAGCGATCAACGATGCCTATAAATTCACTGTCTACCTTGAAGGGAATGAACGGGATAAATTTGTGAACTATATGGGTGGTCTTACACTGGATTATCGCCTGCAGAAGGATCTGACCCTCAAATTCATTACCTCAGCATTTCACACCATCGAGACTGAAAATTTCGATATCCTGGGTCAGTACTGGATCGCCAGGCTGGAGACAGATTATACCAATGAAGATTTCGGAGAACCAACCGAGACCCTTGGCGTGGGATCCTACCTGGATCATGCTCGCAACGACTTGAATGCCACTGTGTTCAATATGGAGCACAGAGCAATTTGGGATAAATCACGGCATTACATACAGTGGGGAGCGAAGTATCAGCACGAATGGATTGAAGATGCGCTGAGTGAATGGGAGCTTCTGGATTCGGCCGGTTTCTCACTCCCGCATCCACGCGACTCGGTGGGATATAAGGATCCCTCCGCACAGCCTGTCAATCCCTTTGAGTTGTTTTCTTCCGTAAAAGCAAACCATACCCTCTCATCCAACCGGATCACAGCGTTTGGCCAGGATAGCTGGACGATCATGGTGACCGATTCTTCAAAGCTCGCCCTGACGTACGGAATTCGTCTGCATTACTGGGACATGAACGGAGAGTTCCTGGTCAGTCCGCGTGTCACACTTTCTTATAAGCCTAAGCTGAAGCAGGACCTTCTCTTTCGTTTTTCTGCCGGATATTATGTCCAGCCTCCGTTCTACCGCGAAATGCGCGATTTTGAGGGAAACCTCAATACCAGCCTGAAAGCCCAGAAATCAATCCACATTGTCCTGGGCAGCGATTGGAATTTCGAAGCCTGGTCGCGTCCTTTCAAGTTTGTCACCGAGGTCTATTACAAGAAAATGGACGATCTTGTCCCCTATATCATCGACAATGTACGGATACGGTACATGGCCACCAATAATTCGCACGGATACGCTGCAGGATTTGATATGAAAGTGAACGGGGAGTTCGTCAAGGGAATGGAGTCCTGGGCCAGCCTTTCTTTTATGAAAACCATGGAAGATATTGAAGATGATTTTTATGTTGATGCTGACAGCAATATCGTTTATCCGGGTTACATCCGCAGGCCTACCGACCAGCGTATAAATTTTGGTTTGTTCTTTCAGGATTATTTGCCCAGGAATCCTACGTACCGGATGCAGATGACCTTTCTTTACGGTACCAACATGCCCTTTGGGCCGCCGGATCAACCAAAATACAAGCATGTATTCGAGTCCTCTCCATATCTCCGGGTGGATGTGGGATTTTCCAAGCAACTGATCGGGCAGGGGACCTTTTTCTCCGAAAAGAATCCGTTACGGTATATCGAGAATGCATGGATCAGCCTGGAAGTGTTCAATCTTCTCCAGCATAAGAACACCGTATCTTACATCTGGGTACGGACCATCGACAACTACCAGTATCCCGTTCCAAACCGGCTCACCCCGAGGCAGCTGAACGTCAGGCTTGTAGTACAATTTTAAGATCTACGAACAGAGGAACAAAGATCTTTGATCTCTGAATTCAATTCATAACTCAAAAATCAACATTCCTCTGTTCTTAACTCATTACTTCAAAATTTTTCATAAAAGCAGGGTAACAATTTTCATTTTTCGGGATTAACCAATAAAAATGAAAAATTTTAACCTTGAAGAGAGACTGATTAATTTCTCTGAATTAATCATCGAAGTTTCACGATCCCTCCCTCCTTCTAAAGAAGGAAGTTATTTATCGGGTCAACTTGTCCGATCCGGATTATCGCCAGCACTGAATTATGGTGAGGCCATTAGCGGAGAATCGAGGAAGGATTTTATCCATAAAATTAAAATCGTCCTGAAAGAATTAAGGGAAACCTATAGCCGTCTCAGGATAATTCAAAGAACCTGCAGCAGAGGGGCTGAGGATCTCATTGAAAAGGCAATTAACGAAAACAATGAACTGATAGCCATTTTCGTTAAAAGCGTCAAAACCGCCATGATGAATATGAGGGAAGAATAGAATGACGAACAAGGAATGTTGAGTTTTGAATTTTGATGTTATTTCAGAAATCAAAATTCTTTGTTCCTTGTTCGTCATTCATTACTTCCCAAAATAAAGTATCGCTTCCCGGATCCTGCTAACTGCATCGTGGATCTGCTCCTCCGTTATGACCAGCGGCGGGGCGAACCGGATGATATGCTGGTGCGTCGGCTTGGCAAGCACACCGTTCTCGGCCATCTTCAGGCAGACATCCCACGCCTCCTTGCCGTTTTTCGGTTTGATGACAATTGCATTCAGCAGTCCTTTTCCCCTGACCAGCTCAATCATTTCGGATCTTATCCTTTTCATTTCCGACCGGAACAGCTGTCCCATCTTTTCGGCATTATCCGTAAGTTTCTCATCTTGTAGGATTTGCAGGGCTGTAATGGCGATCTTTGCAGCCAGCGGATTGCCGCCGAAGGTGCTTCCGTGCTGGCCGGGTTTGATGGTGAGCATGATCTCGTCGTCGGCCAGGACGGCGGAAATCGGGTAGGCTCCACCCGAAAGCGCTTTACCCAGAATGACCATGTCGGGCCGCACATTCTCATGATCGCAGGCCAGCATGCGGCCGGTACGGGCAAGGCCGGTCTGGACCTCATCGGCAATGAACAGCACATTCTTCGACTGGCACAGCTGGCAGGCCTTGGCAAGGTATCCCTCATCAGGGACAAAAACACCTGCCTCGCCCTGGATGGGCTCGACCAGGAAGCCGGCCACATCGGGATCTTCAAGAGCTTTTTCCAATGCAGGAATATTGTTGTAGGGGATCACGACAAATCCGGGTGTATAGGGGCCAAAGCCTTCCCGTGCATCCGGGTCGGTGGATGCGGAGATCACCGTTATGGTTCGCCCGTGGAAATTGCCTTCGCAGACAATTACTTTTGCTTTTGATTCGGCAATACCCTTGACATGATAGGCCCATTTGCGGCAGAGCTTCAGGGCTGTTTCCACCCCTTCTGCGCCCGTATTCATGGGCAGCATTTTATCATAACCGAAAAATTCGGTGATGTATTTTTCGTAGGGCCCCAGGGAATCATTGTAAAATGCCCTGGAGGTCAGCGTCAGCGTCCGGGCCTGGTCAATAAGCGTATTGACGATACGCGGGTGGCAGTGCCCCTGGTTGACCGCTGAATAAGCTGACAGAAAATCGTAATACCGTTTTCCCTCCACATCCCAGAGGTAAACGCCTTCGCCACGGGTTAACACTACCGGCAGCGGATGATAATTGTGGGCCCCGTATCTTTCTTCAAGTCCCATCAGGTAAGCCGAGGTCAATGTTTCTGTAAATTCCATAAGATCAAAAATTTAAATTCAACTGTTATATAAATCACAATGCAATTGCAAAGGTACCAGTTTTATCCATATCTCCGGAATGGAGCCGTTAATTTCAGGCAAAAGGGACTTTCCCATGGGTTTGACTGAAGCATGAGGTGGTCAGCAGTCAGCAGTCAGCAGTCAACAGTCAACAGTCAGAAGCCTATCATGAGGAACGTTACGACGAAGGATTGGAATTTAGAATTTGGATTTTGTTTGGAATTTAGATCCTGGGATTTGGAATTTTCCCCTCTCCACCCCAACAAAAGAGGCCACCCCGTTACAGGCAGCCTCTTCAGAAACAACTTATAAGATCCGGCGGAAGCGGATTATTTCTATGGAACGTTTACCCCTATTATTCAGCTTGTAAAAATAATCATATCATGAACAGAATGATTACTCAGGTTGTCCGGATAAATCTTATCCGAACAACCTTTTTCGTTCAAAGCTGATTTACAGAATATTGTAAAATGATCATTGTTGTCCGGAAAAATTTATCCGGACAAAATCCGGGATAAATTCCAAATCCCAACATCCAAATTCCAAACAAATTCCAACATCCAAATTCCAGGCTACCGTACTGGGGCTCCTACGGAGCCTGCCTACTGCCGGCTGCTGCCTCACAGTCGTTCGTCAAACCACCAAAACAATCCCACAACGCATCAGCGGGCGGTTGTGCTTCGATCCGGATCGTTTCCTTCGACACGGGATGGGAAAACTCTACCCGCCGGGCATGCAGGTGAATGGATCCATCCTCGTTAGTGCGCGGAAATCCGTACTTTACATCGCCTTTGATCGGGCACGCAATCGCAGCCAGCTGGGCACGGATCTGATGATGACGGCCAGTAAGTAATTCTATTTCAATTAGATGATAGAATTCGCCGGAACAAAGAAGCCGGTAATTCAACTCGGCGCGTTTTGCTCCCCGTACTTCATGATCAAATACGTAAGACCTGTTCTGCTTTTCATTTTTACGTAAAAAATGAACCAGGTGGCCGGATTCTGGTACAGGCTTACTTTTAACGATCGCCCAGTAGATCTTTTGAATATTCCCATCCCTGAGCATCTCATTCATCCTGCTCAGGGCTTTGCTGGTGCGGGCGAAAAGTACCACACCGCTGGCTGGCCTGTCAAGACGATGCACCACCCCCAGAAATACATTTCCCGGTTTTTGGTATTTTCTTTTAAGGTAGTCTTTCAGTAGATCAACCAGGGGAACATCACCTGTCTTATCCCCCTGTACGATCTCGGAAGGGAGCTTGTTGAAGATCAGAAGGTGATTATCTTCGTATAAAATCCTTGATATCATTTCTCCTTTCTCCTCTCTCCTTTCTCCTCTCTCCTTTCTCCTCTCACTTAATACTGTTCGCGCTCATTAGGAAAATCCCTGATCTTCACATCCTCGATGTACTTTTGAACGGAGTTCTGTATCTCTTCCATCAGGTTATGATACCGCCTCAGGAACCGCGGTGAAAATTCCTGGGTGATGCCCAGCATGTCGTACAGGACCAGCACCTGCCCGTTCACGCCTCCTCCTGCGCCAATGCCGATCGTGGGGATTTTAACTTTTGCGGTCACTTCAGTGGCCAGCCTGGCGGGGATCTTTTCCAGTACGATGGCAAAGCAACCGGCCTCTTCCAGGACCCGGGCATCGGCCATCAGCTGATCCGCTTCCTCACTCTGGGTTGCTCTGACCACATAGGTCCCGAATTTATGGATCGATTGCGGTGTCAGACCCAGATGCCCCATTACCGGAATTCCAGCCGACAGGATGCGGTGAATCGACTCCACAACCTCCTGGCCTCCCTCCATCTTGACGGCATCTACACCCGACTCTTTCATGATCCGGATGGCGGAGCACAGCGCTTCCTTCGAATTTCCCTGGTAGGTTCCAAACGGCAGATCCACCACCACCAGCGCCCGGGTCACTGCCCGCATCACCGAAGAGGCAAGAAAGATCATCTCATCCAGGGTGATGGGCAGAGTGGTCTTGTGCCCTGCAATCACATTCGAGGCAGAGTCCCCCACGAGGATGACATCAATGCCTGCCTGGTCAAGGATACGGGCCATGGAATAATCATAACCTGTCAGCATGGCGATTTGTTCGCCGTTCAGTTTCATCTCCTGAAGCACATGCGTCGTAATTTTTTTTGCAGATGCAAAATTGGACGTATACATAGCGGAGTTTTTATTGGAACAAATGTAGAAATTTAAACTTTAATGGTAATTTTGCCGCATGAAAAAAGTTATCCTTATCCTATCCTCCATCCTGGCCCTAATGTCGTGCAGCACCGAGGTTGACCTTATCGGAGACTATGAAGACATCACGATCGTGTACGGCCTGCTCAACCAGACCGACAGCATTTCCTACCTGAAGATCAACAAGGCGTTCCTGGGGGATGGAAATGCATTGATCATGGCACAGGAACCGGACTCATCCAGCTATAGGAACAACCTGACGGTCGTGCTGGACGAATGGAAGGACGGTTCCCTGATCCAGACCTTCCATTTTGATACGACCACCATTTACAATAAGGAAGAAGGAACATTTTATTATCCCAGGCATGTGATCTACCGTTGCGTGACCTATCAACAGCTTGATCCTGAAAGTGAATACAGGCTGACCATCACCAACCGGCTATCGGGAAAGATCATTAGTGCAACCACACCGCTTGTCTCGGATTTTCCCATTCTCAAGCCTGTTATCAACAATCCCTTAAAACCTACCATTCATTTTCCGGATAACGACAATCCCAAGGACCTGGAGTGGCTGAGCGCCAAATACGGAAAGCTTTACAATGTGGTGATGCGTTTCCATTACAAGGAAAAGTTTAGCCAGGTGGCGGATACGCTGTATAAGTACGTGGAAACAGGCTATTCACCCAGGAAATCAGAATCCCTTGACGGGGGAGAGGAGATGCTGATCCAGTTTGCCAACAACAGCTTCTATAAGTTGCTCGAGAATACGGTTCCGTATGAACCTTCCAAAGAGGCTACGGTGGAGGTCAGGTATGCCCTTTCGGTGGAATACATCTTTTCGGTGGCCGGAGATGATTTCAATACGTACATGGAAGTGAACGATGTCTCAAGCAGCATCGTCCAGGAGCGCCCCGAGTTCACCAACATTGAGAACGGTATCGGCATCTTCTCCAGCCGGTACAACAAAAGCAGGCTGTACTACCTCAGCCCTCTCACAGAGGAAATACTGATTACCAAGGGCCTGAAATTCGAAGCCGAGATCGGCAAATAAGATTTCGAATCCTTCTGCCTTTTTGTCACCCCTCTGGCAGCTTTCCATGCTTTGGCATAATGATTGAAACTACCCCTGTCATTCAATTTGACAGTTGTTATCATTTAATTTAATGTACGATTTATTATGGGTAAAATAATCGGAATAGATTTAGGTACTACCAACTCCTGCGTTGCAGTCATGGAAGGCAACGAACCGGTGGTGATCCCCAACAGTGAGGGCAGAAGAACAACCCCTTCCATTGTCGCCTTTACCGAAAACGGTGAACGTAAAGTGGGTGATCCTGCCAAGCGGCAGGCCATCACCAATCCGGTGAAGACGGTTTACTCGATCAAGCGGTTTATGGGAGAAACCTTCGACAGGGTGCAGAAAGAAATGGCACGGGTTCCTTTCAAGGTCGAACGGGGAGACAACAACACCCCCCGGGTGAAAATTGACAACAGGCTGTATACTCCGCAAGAAATCTCTGCCATGGTCCTTCAGAAGATGAAGAAGACCGCCGAGGATTACCTGGGTCAGGAAGTCACCGAAGCGGTGATCACCGTGCCTGCTTATTTCAGTGATTCTCAGCGTCAGGCAACAAAAGAAGCCGGTGAGATCGCCGGACTGAAGGTCAAGCGGATCATCAACGAGCCTACCGCCGCATCCCTTGCCTATGGCCTCGATAAGAAACATAAGGATATGAAAATCGCCGTATTCGACCTGGGTGGCGGAACCTTTGATATTTCCATTCTGGAATTGGGTGACGGCGTGTTTGAAGTGAAGTCGACCAATGGCGATACGCACCTCGGAGGAGATGATTTTGACCAGACGATCATGGATTGGCTGGCCGAAGAGTTTAAAAAGGACGAGAATATTGACCTCCGGAAAGATCCGATGGCACTCCAGCGACTGAAAGAAGCTGCCGAAAAAGCCAAGATAGAGCTTTCCAGTTCGACATCTACGGAGATCAATCTTCCCTATATCATGCCGGTGGACGGTATCCCGAAACACCTGGTCAGGAACCTGTCGCGGGCCAGGTTCGAACAGCTGATCGATCCTTATGTCCGCCAGACGGTGGAACCGTGCCGGAAAGCTTTGCAGGATGCCGGATTGAAAGCCACCGACATCGACGAGGTGATCCTGGTGGGAGGTTCAACACGGATCCCCATCATTCAGAAAACCGTGGAGGACTTTTTTGGCAAGACACCTTCCAAAGGGGTGAATCCCGATGAAGTCGTCGCCGTGGGTGCCGCTATCCAGGGCGGCGTGCTCACCGGGGAAGTGAAGGATGTGCTGTTGCTCGATGTGACACCCCTCTCCCTGGGAATCGAAACCCTGGGCGGTGTCTTTACCCGGCTGATCGAATCCAATACCACCATACCGGTAAGGAAATCTGAAGTCTTCTCCACGGCTTCCGACAGCCAGCCATCGGTGGAAATCCATATCTTGCAGGGTGAACGACCCATGGCCCACCAGAATAAAAGCATCGGACGTTTCCATCTGGATGGAATCCCGCCGGCACCGCGCGGTATCCCACAGATCGAGGTCACCTTTGATATCGATGCCAATGGCATCCTGCATGTGACAGCCAAGGACAAAGGGACCGGTAAATCACAGAATATCCGTATTGAAGCTTCTTCAGGACTTACCGACAGCGAGATCCAGCGGATGCGCGATGAGGCAAAAGCCAATGAGGAGATCGACCGGAAAGAACGGGAGCGGGTGGATAAGCTGAACAGTGCTGATGCGATGATCTTCCAGACCGAGAAACAATTGAAGGAATATGGTGATAAGATCCCATCAGATAAAAAACAGGCCATCGAACGCGCACTGGCCGACCTGAGAAGCGCTCATCAAAGCAAGGATATCGCAGCGATCGACAGTGCCCTGAACAACCTGAACAGCGCCTGGCAGGCAGCAAGCCAGGAGATGTACCAGGCCAGCCAGCAACAACAGCCTCCTCACGATCAAACCGCTGGTTCCCAGGGAGAACAGGGCCCCACCGGTAAGGATGACGAGGTGACTGATGTTGACTTTGAGGAAGTGAAGAACTGATGTTAATAAAAATTTAACTCCGCCTTTGATTTATATGGATATATTTGTAATGAGCTAAAAGATCAACCAAATCTGACCCATTACAAATATATCCATTATGAAAAAGTTATTCCCTGTATTCGTTTTTTTTCTGTGCTTATCGCTGATTACCAGTGCTCAGAACGCATGGATCAATGAAATCCACTACGACAACACCGGAGGTGATGTCAATGAATTCATTGAAGTAGTTGTACAAAATGCCGAATCATATAATCTGGCAGATTTTACCCTGACACTCTATAATGGTAATGGCGGGGCAAGCTATGGTGTACATACCCTCGACCTGTTTACTGTTGGAGCGACCAGTGAGGGTTTTTCACTGTATTATATGTTGATTTCGGGCATTCAGAATGGTGCTCCTGACGGAATGGCCCTGTCATACCTTGGAACGTTGATTACTGGGCAATTTCTAAGTTATGAAGGCACTTTTACAGCTTCCAACGGACCTGCAGCAGGTGTACAATCCGTTGATATAGGCGTCCTGGAAACCGGCAATGAGCCCGTCGGGCAGTCACTGCAGCTTACCGGCTCCGGTACCCTGTACAACCAGTTCAGCTGGCAGGGTCCGGCTGATGACACCCCGGGCCAGTTGAACAATGGCCAGTCCTTCGGCGGTACACCGACCAACTCCATCCAGTATGCCTTTGCGAAATCCGCCACTGCACTGGATGTGATCTATAACCTGGCCGTATCCTCAGTCAATCCTGCAAATTACCTGCTTACGGGGACGGCAACGATCACCTTTTCCTCCGCTGCCATTGATCCATCGGATAATAAACTGGTACACCTCACCGGACCATCAACAGGAATGACAGGCGATAACATCGTGGATAATATCGAAGATACATCCATCCCATCAGATTATGATCTTTACGCGGGCATCATGCCGGTTTCCTTTACCAATACGACCAATCCCGGCGGACTGATGGACAATACCCATTTTGCATCCTTCCAGGGGATCATCTCTGCTGATGATGCGTTCAACAATGTCTGGATCAGCGACAATGCATCGGCTTATCACGGGGTGATGATCTATGATAATAATTTCGACGCCCTGGTCAGTGTGGGAGACGAGGTGCTCATCCGGTCAAAACGCGATGTGTATAACAACCTCACCGAACTGGTCACACCTTCCCTGCTCAGCACCATTTCTACCGGCAACACCCCTTACGGACCTGCGGTGATCAATGGCTCCGATATCAGCGAAACACTGCCTGCCGACACCGACCCGGGAGAAAAATGGGAAGGTCAGCTGGTTAAAATTGAGAATTTCACCGTTGAATCGTATACTGATTACGATTATACATGCAGCTGGTCGGACAGTAAAGCGATCCATTATTTCCATATCGGGGACAATGTGGTATACCATTTTGAGACAGTAGAACTTGTTGTAGGCCAATCCTATGCTTCCATTACCGGCGTGGTGGACTGGTTAAGTGCCGGTCCGTACTACCGGATTAATCCGAGGAGCCAGTCCGATATTGCAGCCAATCCTGCTTCTGCAAGGATCGTGGGATCATTCCAGGGATGGAATACGACAGATCCCAATTATGTCATGATCGAGAAGCCCAACGGGCTCTTTCAGCTGACCAAAACATTGCCGGAAGGTGATAACGAATACAAGGTGATCGAGGGGGATAGCTGGGACAACCCAAACTACCCTGCGAATAACCAGCATATTGTGCTTGAGTCCGCTTCCCCTGTCACCTGGAAGACCAACATCGATGCGAACCTTGTGACCCATACACCGCCTACCGTCACCGGTAATTTTCTCTCGGAGATGGGTGGCCTCGACTGGGATCCCGCAGCTACACTGGGCGAAATGACCGATGGAGACAATGATGATATCTACACAAAAAAGATAAAGGTTCCCGAGGGTGGCTGGGAATGCAAGGTCACCCTGAACAAGAACTGGGATCAGAGCACAGGCGACAACACCTATTTCCTGGCCAACGGTGTTGACTCCGTATCCTTTACCTATGACATGGTGACCAACACCACCACGGTGGCTGGCGCCCCCCCTGTCTTCGCAACGATTACGTTTATCATCAATGACGCGGCGGGACAGACCTTTGACGGCTTCTACCTGAAAGGGAGCTGGGATACAATGGGCAATTATGACCCGAATTGGAACTCCGGCAACGAGCATACGCCCCTGTACGACGACGGAACACACGGCGACCAGCTGGCAGGCGATCATATCTTCACGGTACAGGTCGACCTGGCAGTCGACTATGGCTATCATACGTGGGAGTGGGGAGTGAACGACAGTGATCACAACTGGATTGCCGGAAACTGGCCGTTCACCCTGCCTTCCACCGCTCCCCAGACACTGACACAGGTTTTTGGCCCTATCCCTTCACTTGTCATTACGGAGATCATGTACAATCCGCCCGAATCAGGGAACGACACCCTTGAATTCCTTGAGATCTGCAATCCGGGAACACTGGCCGTCGATCTTGAGGGATTTCATTTCAGGGAGGGAGTGGTCTTCTCGTTCCCTGAAACATTGCTGTCACCCGGTGGTTTTACCCTGGTGGCCATTGATGCGGGAGCGATGAACAACTTTTTTGGCGTGGAGGCATTTCAATGGACCGACGGAGCCCTTAGCAACGGCGGCGAAACCATCGTCCTGGCCGACAACCTGGGCAGGGTCGTAGATTCTGTCACCTTTGACGACGCCGCTCCCTGGCCGACGTCTCCGGATGGCTTTGGTCCTTCACTGGTGTTCTGCGATCCCTCCCTGGATAACTCCCTCCCGGATGACTGGTCTGCATCCCTGGATTACGCAGGCGTGAATGCGGCCAACGACTCTATTTTCGCCTCCCCGGGAACCGGCTGCATATACCAGGTTCCTCCGGTGCTCATCACCGAGATCATGTACAACCCGCCTGAAGAAGGCGTCGACAGCCTTGAGTTCATTGAGATTTACAACAGAGGCAACGCAATAATCAATTTCGACGATTTCTACTTTTCTTCCGGAGTGGAACATACCTTCCAGAATCTACAACTCACACCGGGCGAACGGGTGGTGATCGCAAAGAACAAGCTGGCCTTCCAGAGCGTCTTTGGATTCATGCCGCTGCAATGGACCAGCGGCGACCTGGATGACGACGGGGAAATCCTTGAGATCAGGGATCCGTTCGGCAACGTCATCGATCACGTTACCTATGACGATGAGTCGCCCTGGGATACCATCCCTGACGGGTACGGACCTTCCCTCTCGTTCTGCTACCCGTATCTCGACAATGCGTTGCCCGAATACTGGACTCCTTCCACTGAATTTGCCGCCGTCAACGGCAATGGCGACACGATCTGGGCGTCGCCGCTGGCCGGATGCACCCTGCCGGAATATCAGATCGTCATCACTGAGATCATGTACAACCCGCCTGAAAGTGGGACTGACAGCCTGGAATTCCTTGAATTGTACAACATGGGAGCGTTTGCCATCAATATGGAGGGATTCTATTTCTCCGAAGGACTGACCTACACGTTCCCCTCCGTGGTCATTGAACCGGACGATTATCTTGTGGTCTGTGCCGACTCAGTGGCATTCCACAGTGTGTTCGGTTTACCCGCGCTTCAGTGGACTGAAGGAGCACTGAACAATGGGGGTGAGAACATCGCGCTGAGGGATAATTTCAATACACAGATTGATTTTGTGCCTTACCTTGACCAGCTGCCATGGGATACCCTGGCTGATGGCGACGGCCCATCCCTGACCCTGTGCGATCCCTCGCTGGATAATTCTCTGGGGGAAAACTGGTCTGCTTCCACCGAATTCGCAGCGATCAACGCGGCCGGCGACTCTATCTTTGCCACTCCCGGAGCTGGCTGCGGCGTGCCGGTTTACCCGGAAGCTGACTTCTCTGCCAGCAGCCAGGAGATACTCAAGGGGATGAGCGTTGACTTTACGGATCTTTCCACCGGTCAGCCCGACACCTGGATGTGGCAGTTCGAGGGAGGTACACCCGCCACCTCCACCGATCAGGATCCGTCAGGGATCGTCTATTCTTCACCTGGATCTTTTGATGTGACCCTTACGGTGACGAACCTCTTTGGAGAGGACACGGAAACCAAATCAGGATATATTACGGTGCTAGACTCCACCTTCTATTCACTGGTCATCACCGAAATCATGTATAATCCCCCTGAACAGGGCACCGACTCCCTTGAGTTCATCGAACTGTATAATAATGACATGGTAGCGGTCAGCCTGGAGGGATTTTATTTCTCAAAGGGAGTGGACTTCACCTTCCCTGACGTGGTCATCGAACCTGGTGAATATCTGCTGGTGGCCTATGATGCCCAGGCTATCCAAAATACGTTGGGGGTGAATGCCTATCAATGGACAGAAGGAGCCCTGAGCAACAGCGGGGAAGAACTGGAGCTGAGTGATCCGTACGGTGTAGTGCAGGATCATGTGCTCTACGACAGCGAGGCTCCCTGGCCTGCTCTGTGCGATGGATTCGGCCCTTCCCTGACGCTGTGCTACCCTGACCAGGATAACGCCCTGCCCGAAAGCTGGAACGCATCCACGGAATTTGCCGCAGTCAACCAGGACGGTGACACCATCTGGGCGACTCCCATGGGAGGCTGCCAGGGGATCCTTCCTGAAGCCAATTTTGTGGCTTCGGAAACCATCGTGGCGGTTGGCGGATTCAGTGATTTTACCGATCTTTCGATCGGGAGCCCCACAACCTGGGCGTGGACCTTCGAAGGAGCGACACCCCCGTCTTCTGATGACCAGCATCCGCAGCATATCCAGTACAATGAGGCAGGCAGTTTCGCGGTTTCCCTTACCGTGACCAATAACCTGGGCAGTGATTCGAAAACCGTGGAAAATTATATCACCGTGGGGTACCCTCCGGTGGCTGATTTTGAGGCTGATGTAACTGGAATCACGCCTGGAACGACCGTGACCTTTGAAGACCTGTCGACCTATAATCCAGAGACATGGTACTGGTCATTCCCGGGAGGGACACCCTCATCTTCCACGGAACAGAATCCGGAGATCCAGTACAATGATGCGGGTAACTTTGATGTCGAACTGACCGTCACAAATGCCTTCGGGGAAAGTACACTGGTCAAAACAGAATATATAAACGTAGCGGTTGGGATCAATGAATACCCGGCCGCACTGAACGATATCGTTCTTTATCCGGTGCCCTCCGACGGTCAGGTGATCCTCGACAGGGTACCTGTACCCATTGAAATGGAAATCTATTCCCTGATCGGGGAACGAATCTGGAAAAGCAGGATCATCCAGACCCGCAGCCAGCTTACCCTTACCTGGCTGAACCCGGGTGTTTATTTCATCCGGTTCATCGAACCTGAACAGGGGACGAGTATCATTAAAAAGATGATCATAAAATAAAATCGAACATTCCATGAAAACGCATATCATCAGGATCCACGATAAGATCCTTTTTCTCCTGCTGGCAATTGCCCTGCCGGTTGTCATACAGGCACAGCAGATCGTCATCAATGAGATCATGTACAATCCCTCCGATGACCTCGGTAATGATTCTGTTTTTGAATACGTTGAGATTTTCAATGCTGATACCGCGGCACTTGACCTGTCGGGCTGGTCCTTTACCGAAGGGATTGGCTTTGTTTTTCCGCAGGGCACTTCGCTGGAAGCCGATGGGTACCTGGTGGTTGCCCGTAATCCTGACACCATCACCTCATTTTATGGGATCCTAAACGTGGTGGGGCCGTTTTCCGATTCCCTGGCCAGTGGGGGTGAGGAACTTGAGCTCAGCAATGAACTGGATGATGTCATTGATTTTATCAAGTACAGTTCCGATGGTGACTGGCCCCAGGAACCCAATGGATCAGGGCCCTCACTCGAGCTGGTCAATGCTGACCTGGATAATAACGATCCGGGAAACTGGGAGCCCAGCAATATCCCCAATGGAACCCCCGGTTATATCAACTCGGTGACCTTCCAGGAACCCATCATTGTCGTTATCAGTCCAAACGGAGGTGAATACTGGGAGCGCGGCAATAACTACCCGATCACCTGGATCACAGACGATGTGATCACCGCAGTCAGGATCGAGCTGCTGAAAGGGGGTGAAATGGCTGAGGTGCTGACCGACAGCACAGAGAACACAGGTTCCTGGACCTGGACGATCCCGGAGGACCAGCCTGCGGGGATCGATTACCGGATCAGGATCTCCGATGAGGCTGACAGTATCCCGTCGGATGACAGTGATGCTGATTTTACGGTCATCCTGCCGGGGGATATGTCAGGTATCGTGATCACGGAGATCATGTACCATCCTCCAGAAGGCGAAAATGACAACATCGAATTCATTGAGATCTTCAATAACTACGGTTTACCGGTTAACCTGGAGAACTTCTGGTTTTCCGAAGGTGTTGAGTATGTGTTTTCCGACACATTGCTTTCTCCGGGTAATTACATTGTAATTACACAAAATGCGGAAGATTTTGAAAGTATTTTTGGTTATACTCCGTATCAGTGGACTTCGGGATTTTTGGATAATGCGGGTGAAGAGATCATTCTGCGTGACACCCTGGATGCACTGGTCGACAGTGTATACTACAGCGACCGTCTCCCATGGGATACGCTTGCAGACGGGTACGGCCGCTCGCTTACCCTTTGCGATCCCAGTATGGACAATTCACTGCCGGAGAGTTGGATGGCTTCAGAAGACCTGGCTGCCATCACACAGGAGGGGGATACCATTTATGCCACTCCCGGGGGCGGCTGCGGGAGCATGGCCCCGATTGCTGATTTCACCGCGGATACCACGATCATCTACCAGGGAGAAAGTATTTATTTCACCGATCTTACCGCCAACAATCCGACCTACTGGCTCTGGTTCTTCCCGGGTGGCACTCCGGAAATCTCCACATTGCCAAACCCCGGTCCGATCGAATATAACATTCCCGGATTTTATGATGTGAAGCTTATCGCCTATAATGTCAACGGAACAGATACACTTACCCGTGAGGATTATATTGAGGTACTGTACATTGACAACACTCCCCATGCATTTTTCGCCGTGAGCGATACCATGATCCACGTGGGTGACGCCGTCAACTTTACAGACCTGTCAGCAAATCACCCCACAACATGGTCATGGCAGTTTCCGGGAGGAATCCCTTCATCCTCTGCTGAACAGCATCCTGAAGGCATTCTTTACAATGCACCCGGTTTGTATGATGTGCAGCTGATCATTACCAATGAATATGGCGAGGATACCCTGACGAAGCATGACTACATGGCTGTTTTTGATACCATCCCGGGGAGCCTGGTCATCACAGAGATCATGTACAACCCGCCTGAAACCGGGACCGACAGTCTTGAATTCATTGAGTTATATAACCGGGGTGAGCATCCTATGGTCATGAAAAGCCTGCGTTTCACCGAAGGAATTGATTTTGATTTCCCTGCAGCAGTCCTGCCTCCGCACAGTTTCCTGGTGATTGCGGCTGACTCGGCGGCCATGCTGAATACCTTTGGGATCCAGACACTGCAATGGTATGAAGGCGCCCTGAGCAACAGCGGGGAAGATATTGAAATCAGCGATTATTTTGGCACTGTGCTGGATTATGTCGAATACGATGATGAAGTCCCCTGGCCTCTTGAGCCGGATGGGGGAGGTCCTTCGCTAACCCTGTGCCTGCCGGATGCAGATAACTCCCTGGCTGAAAACTGGCAGGCCTCCATCGAATTCGCCGCTGTCAATGCCGCCGGAGATACCATATGGGCTACGCCCGGGAAAGGATGCGCCACACCGCCTACTGCCGACTTCATTGCCGATGTCACGGCCATCGCACCGGGAAACTATGTCAGTTTCTTCGACCTCAGCACAGCCCAACCCACGGCATGGGAATGGAGCTTTGTGGGAGCAGTCCCCGAGACGTCAGGGGAGAAGCATCCCGACAGCATCTATTATTCCACAGCGGGTATCTACACAGTTACCCTGGAGGTTACCAATGATTATGGTGCGGACTCACTCACCAAATTGGGCTATATTATCGTTGGTTTTCCACCTGTGGCTGATTTTTCAGCGGATGAGACCGAGATCGATGCCGGCTCCGAGGTTGCATTTACTGACCTGTCGACTGGATTTCCGCTGTCCATCTGGTCGTGGCAGTTCGAGGGAGGAGCCCCTGAAAACTCCACCGAGCAGAATCCGGTGGTCACCTATCCCGATCCAGGGGATTTTGATGTCACCCTCACCGTGATCAATGTCTTCGACCAGAGCACAATGGTGAAGACCGACTATATCCATGTCGGACCCGTTGGAATTGAAAGCCAGGATCCTGAACCTTCGGTGACGGTCTATCCGAATCCTTCGAACGGGATCATACAGATCAGATCGTCAGTGATCCCGTGCACAATTGAGGTGTTCAACCTGCTCGGGGAATCCGTTGCACGATCATTCCTGACAGAACCCTTCGGCACCCTTGATCTGCGTTTTTTGGAAAAAGGAGTTTATTTTATCGTTTTCCATGCAGAGGATGCTCAGCGGGCAAAACCATTCAAGTTAATGATTCATTAATCCAAATACCCCTTTACGATCATGAAAAAAAGTCTGATTACAATCCTTCTGGTTTTCCTGGGCCAGATGGCTTTCACCCAGAATATCTGGCTGAATGAGATCCATTACGATAACTCCGGCGATGATCAGGGAGAGTTCATCGAACTTGCCCTGCAAAATGCCGGCAGTTATACTCTGTCCGATTTCACGATCACCTTCTACAATGGCACCTATGGGACGCAGTACGACTCCAGGACCATGGATTCGTTTACCCAGGGCAGTACGGCTGAAGGCATTACACTTTATTATCTTACCTTTCCCATGAATGGGATCCAGAACGGGGGAGAAGATGGTCTGGCCATTTCCTACCAGGGGACAGTGGTAACGGGCCAATTCCTCAGCTACGAGGGTGTGCTGACGGCAACCGACGGACCGGCCAGCGGAATGACCTCGACCGATATCGGCGTTTCTGAATCCAGTGCCACCCAGGTCGGGTGGTCATTGCAGCTGGGGGGCACCGGCAGCATGTACAGCGAGTTTAGCTGGCAGGAAGCCCAGGCCGCCACCATGGGTGCTGTGAATGCCAACCAGGTGTTCGGAGCCTTTACCCCCGATCCGGAACCGTCGGCCTATCCGACAGATTTTGCTGCCAGCCCGCAGGGATTTGATATGGTGGTGACCTGGACCGACGCTACGGGTACCCAGCTTCCTCACAGATACCTGATCTACATGGCCGAAGGATCCATCACGGATGTACCCCAGGATGGGATCCCTGTGGCCGATGATCCTGACCTTTCGGACGGAAACGGCACCGTCAACGTTGATTTTGGGATCGGATCGGTTACCATCACCGGCCTGACGTCTGCAACAACCTATTATTTCAAAATTTTCCCCTATACGAACTCCGGTGAATACATTGACTACAAGACCGATGGCACCCCTCCGGAAACGGATGCCACCACATCTAACCTTACCGTGATCCTGGAGGAAAATTTTGAAAGCGAGACCCTGGGCGACTGGACGGCCTACTCGGTGACCGGCGACCAGGTGTGGGAACCCTATTTATTTGACAATAACTGGTTTGCGAGGGCCAGTGGATTCAGCGGAGGACCCCTTGAAAACGATGACTGGCTGATCTCCCCGGCCATCAATCTGGCCAATTATCATAACGAGATCCTGACCTTCATCACCGCCTTTAATTATACCGGACCTGCGCTCCAGGTCAAAATTTCGACCGACTATGCCGGATCGGGCAATCCCGGCCTTGCCGAATGGGAAACCCTTGAAGCTACCCTTTCGCCCGGCAGCTGGACCTGGACATCATCGGGTCAGGTGGATATTTCTGCCTTCGACGGAACCCAGGTATATATTGCTTTTCAATATACGAGCAGTACAACCGAGGCCGCTACCTGGGAAGTGGATGATATCAAGGTGGTTGGCGAAGCTAATGTGGGTGTTGCAGATCCCTTGCATACCATAGATATACATCTGTATCCCAATCCTTCCGATGGATTGGTCCACCTGGATCTCCCCGCCGGTAAGTACGAGGCAGTGCTTTATTCATTACAGGGCAACATGATAGGCCGTTATGAACTCAGCGGACAAAACCATACGCTGAATCTGTCGATTCTTCCGAAGGGAATGTATTTCATGCATGTTATTGATTCGGAAAAAGGCAGTGCAGTGGTCGTGAAAATCAGTATTGAATAAATTATATGTTACCCCATCGATCCATATTGCTATGCACCTGCATGGTCATCTATGGAATTTATTTATTTGCCCAGAGCACAACCGATAAACCTTCGAGATCACCCAACCAACCCATCCGCCTGGAAATCGAAACCCGCCAGGACACCGAACCGTTTACCGTTATCCCTTTTGGGATCCATGGCATGTTGTTGTTCTATGAAAGTGTTGTCTCCACGGATGACAAGGACCATACGGTCTGGATCTTTAAGCTTTATGACGTTAATTTTCATCAGGTCTGGATCCAGGAGATGCCGGTACTGAAGGATTTGAAGTATAAAATGTTCCAGCCCGCCCATAATGATCTCTATCTGATTTTTTACAATGATGAAAAAAGCTTTGAGGGGAATAATATCGAAATCCTTCGTGTTCCGGGAAATCAAGGATTGATCACGGCTAAAACCGGTAAGATACCCGACAAGAGCCTTCTGGCCCATTTTGCGATCTGGGATGAGCTTGCCCTTCTTGGGATCATCAGGGATGATGATCAATCCATCATCATGCATTTTAATATGGAAACAGCTGAGCAACAACCGGTTCCGGTGACAGAGTCGCCCTTCAACTTTTTGCTGGATATGAAAGTGGATTCCACGGCCGGCATCCTTCATACCTTCTATAAAGCCTACGATAACAAGGCGCAGGAGTATCTTTTCTATAAACAATTTGATCAGGAGGGCGACAGCATGATTACAGTACCCGTTGCCAATGACGCCTCCAAATACCTGATCAACAGCGGTGAGATCATCATCACGGATGATCAGCATGTGCTGATCTTCGGAACCTATAAGGATAATCCCAAAGGGAAAGTGGACACGTACTATGCTGGTCTTGACATTGAATCCTCAGGTATTTTTGTGACACGTCTTGATGGCAGGATGCAGGAATTTATCAAATTTTACAATTTTTCTGAGTTTGCCAGTTTTTATAAGAATCTGTCTGTCAGCGATCTTTCACGGATCCGAAAGCGTGATAAAAAGGGGCAGGAGATCACCATTGACTATAACCTGCTCGTCCACAATATCATTCGGCTGGAAGAAGGCTATGTCTTTGTTGCCGAGGCGTATTATCCTGAATATCATACAGTTACACAGATGATGTACGACTGGTACGGGCGCCCCATGCCCTCTTATTATAACGTATTTGACGGGTATCGTTATACGTCCGCTTTCATTACCCGGTTCGATCATGAAGGAAATATGCTGTGGGATAATGGAATGGAACTCTGGGACATTCTTTCCAACAAGCTGGAGAACCGGGTGAATGTGATCTTTGACGGGGAGGAAACCATCCTTGCGTTCAATCATGAAGGAGAGATCACCTACAAGGTGTTTACCACCGGTGAGCCCCAGCAAAACCTCGAGTATGTGACGATCGAATCAAAAAATACCCGCGACAGAACAACTGCTGAGTCAGGCAGCAATATGATGTACTGGTATAAGAACTATTTCCTGGTCTATGGTTATCAGCGTATCCGGAACACGATGCTGAGCAATGAAGATAAACGCAACGTGTTTTACGTGAATAAAATAGCGTTCAATTGAATTATTTGATCCGGTCTTTCTCGTCTTTGATCTGAGCGATCCGGTCTTTCTGATCGGCGATCTGTTGCTCAATGCCTTCTACTTCTTCTTCCAACATTTTTATGGAACGTTCAGATTCCTTGATATCGTTTTTGTATTCCACGATGTTCTTGTGTTCTTTTTCCCGCTCCTTCTCCATTTTGTTCTTTTCCCGTTCCAGGCCGCTGAGCTCCTTGTCGGCAACCTTGTAGCCCTCCGGATCGTAGGATTTCAGGGAAGCCACCACAGCTTTCTTGTTCTTGATCTCTGTGTTTTTAAGCTCGATATCTCCTTCAATGATTTCAATGTTTTCCTCCGACCTGCGGATACTTTCCTCATCTCCCCTGATGGATTTTTGATTCTTTTCGATGGCGTTCTCCTTATCCAGGCGTTCTTTCTCCAGCGTCTGAAGTTGCTTATTTTCGGCTTCCAGTTTTTCCTTATAGACATCAATATACTGCTCCACGGCAAATTCCCTTACCGCCGATTTCAGGGCAGCAGCAAGTTCGATCTGTCGTGGATTCTCCGACAGGCTGCTGATGAATACGCTGTCGAGTTCAAAGCATGCAATCACGCGTATGGATGAATCCAGTTTGTACACGGAACTATACACATTGACTGAATCCAGTGTGATATTTTTGAAGAGCGCACCATGAATGTTCAGCTCATTGGAGACCGCTTCCACTTTGAGCCGGGTGCCATTTTCGAGGAACCTGATCCATTCTTTTTCGATGGTTTTATAATCTCCGTTAGGAATTTCCACAATAAACGCAGGCTGATCTCCTCTGGAGATCGTTTTGATTTCTTCTTTTACTTCAATGGTAACCTGGGAGTATAAAATACTCATGCCCAGGAACAAGCTGATGAAAAGGAGTATTGTTTTTTTCATGACGGATTTATTTTGTTGATTTTAAAACCTCCTGATTTACAAATTCTATACCAAGTGTTCACTGAGCAGGTTCCGACAATCTGAGAAGCACAACACCGTGATGGTTCACCGGGTATTGCAGCTCCTGGGCAACCGTGCCCAGGTCTTTCTGGCGCCATAGGTCCCTGACCTGTACAGGTCCGGATATTCCCAGTTCTTTCAGGGTGACCGTCACGGTGGTTGTTTCCACCTGATCCGCCCAGTTGAACATTCCTGCAGGCGACGAATCTCCCGTATTGAACAATCCCACTGCCAGCGATCCGTCGGCCAGTTTTTTTGCCCAGACCTGTTGACCGGGTGCTTCTTTCACTTTTTCAGCCTGTTTTCCCAGCGGATCCTGGTCAACGGCGATCACTTCGTCGTTGGTCAGCAGGTTAAGGGTGAAGGCATCCAGGCTGCTCAGGTCGCATCCGATGAGCAGGGGTGCGGAGAGCAGGCACCAGAGGCTGATGTGGGTATATTGTTCATCCGGTGCAAGTCGTGAGGGATGGAGGCTAGGGCCCCAGCCCACGTTACCGACCACGAGCATATCCGGATCGTTCCAGTTGCCGGGTGCCGCATGGGGAGAGCATTTATCCTGGCTGAATCCGATGCCTGCCATGCTGGACCACGCATCGGTAATATCACCGGTGGTCCGCCACAGGTTGCCTCCCACCCCGGCTCCCCATTCCCACACATTTCCCATCCCGTACTGGCACAGGCTGAACACGATGTCGCGGCCGGTTTCCTGCAGTGCCTGCCTCATTTTCAGGTAGGGCTTCTGCAGTTCGGCCAGGCTGTGATCCACGGCGATCTTTTCGTAGGAGCACCAGTCATATTTCAGGTAGTCGATACCCCAGTCGGCCCAGGTGCGGGTATCCTGGAACTCGTGCTCCCACGAACCCAGGAATCCGCCACAGGTATGGGTACCCGGCGAGGAATAGATTCCAAGTTTCAGTCCCTGCTGGTGTGTATATGCTCCCAGGGCTGCCATATCTGGAAATTTTTCATTGGCTAAAAGTTCCCCGGTGGCAGTCCGGCTGGCAGCTTCCCATCCATCATCTATATTAAGGTATGACCAGCCGTGGTCGGCCAGGCCACTGCTGACCATGGCATCCACGGCTGCTTCCACCTTCTTCTGGTCAACGCTGAGCCCCCAGCAGTTCCAGCTGTTCCATCCCATGGGAGGAGTGAGGCAGATCGCATCTCCGATCCTGATCAGCAGCGTTTTTTCATCCTTCCCGAGGCTGTTGGCTGCTTTCAGCTTTACCGGATAATCCCCCTTCACCGGGCAGGTGCCGGAAATGATCCCTTTCCGGGGATCCATCTTCAGGTCGCCGGGCAAACCTTCTGCTGTATAGGTGATCGGTCTTTTGCCGGTCACGGGGATCCTGTACAGGAAAAAATGTCCGGGCCGGGCTCCATACACATCCGGACCGTTGATGCGGGGCGTTTGCGGCGCAGGAGGTGTAAGGATGTAAGGTTCGGAAACAAAGGATCTAACCGCCGCGGGACGGGTTTTCGTATAGGTGATCTTTGTCTCCAGCCAGTCCGCATGGTCCCAGCCGATACCATCTCCGCCGTCGGAGACATACAATCCCAGCTTTTTAACACCCTTTACGTCGAGTTTTACCTGCCTGGCAGGGTCTCCATAATGCATGACACCGCTGTGCCAGAGGATCCATCCATCTCCGAGTACATAAAACTCCACCGAGGCTTTTTCCCCGGATTCGTCATCCACACCGACGAAACTGTGGAAGGTGATTGCTTTACCCTTTAATTCCAGTAAAAGTGAACTGATGGCATGTGTTCCCACTCCTCGTTTGTACACCTGTCCGGCCACGGTAAGGGGGTTGCCTTCCACGCTCAGGTTTGCTTTTACCTCACCCCATCCGATCTCCATCGGGGCCAGGTCGATTTCATCGAGATACACAACGGATTCCTGGGTGCTGCAGGAGGAAAACATGCCTGATATGATCATAAACAACAGGATTCTTTTCATTGGAAGTGTCAATATTTTTTTGTTAATTTGTTACAAAATTAACAAAAAAAATAAGGAACAACGAATCCTATGGTAGGCGATCAGAAACTATACGAGATCCTGGCTGAACTGGGTATTTCCTTTGAATACCACGAGCACCCGCCTGGCGATACGATCGAAAAGGCCCTTATCTACTGGAAGGACATTGATTCGACCCATTGCAAGAATATTTTTTTTCGCAACCATAAGGGAAACCGCCATTACCTGGTGATCATGGAGCACAGCCGCCAGCTCGACATACACGACCTGGAAAAACGGCTGAAGCAGGGTAAGCTCACCTTTGCATCCCCGGAACGGATGCAAAGGTATCTGGGCCTGGCACCCGGCTCCGTCTCCCTGTTCGGGCTAATCCATGATAAAGAAGATCATGTGCATGTATTTTTCGATGAAGCGCTGCTGAAGGCCAAACGCCTCAGCTTTCATCCCAACCTCAACACCGCCAGCCTGGTGATCACGTTCGACAATATGATGAAGTTTCTTCGCTGGGCTGGGAATACGTACGAGTTTTTAAAGTTATACGATGATTAGAGATTCTTCATCTTTCATTCTTCATCATTTAATTCCGTGAGTTTACCATTGTTCCCTATCTTTGTACCCCATTCACATCGGGCGATACATGAGCGAAACAACCGACTACAAACTTCAATCAGCGGTCACCGGTCAGGTTTACGAGGATACCGGTTGGTTGCTTGAGGCACCGGGGGAGGAGAAACCCGGGCTGATCCGTGCCGTTTATGCGAAGAAACAGCTGCAGGTGAAGGATGACCGTTATGGACTGTACAGATTTGCTGACTGGCTGCCCATTTGTCGTTTCCTGAAAGGATCATCTGCTCCGGTTACTTATAAAAGCCAGGGGCTTGCACGTACGCTGGGCCTTGAGAACCTCTACATTACCTTCAGCGGTTACTGGCCGGAGAAAGGGGCGATGATGCGCACCTGCTCGTTCAAGGAGACCGAAGCCTATTCGGTATGTGCACGCCTGGACAATACGAGGGAGAAAGTGCTGGTGGTTGCCTCTGCAGGCAATACGGCCCGCTCGTTTGCGCGGGTGTGCTCGGATAATGATATTCCGTTATTGCTGTGCGTACCGGAGGACAATATTGACGTACTCTGGTTTGATGAGCCCGTGAGAGAGAACGTCCGGCTTATTGTTTCCCGTTCTGGCGGCGATTATTATGATGCGATCCATTTGTCGAATATTGCCTGCAAGCATCCCCGTTTTATTGCTGAAGGCGGAGCGAAAAATGTGGCGCGAAGGGACGGGATGGGAACCACCGTGTTATCCGCTGTCGCCACGCTGGGCCGCATTCCCGGTTATTATTTCCAGGCGGTCGGCAGTGGAACCGGCGCCATTGCGGCCTGGGAGGCCAACCTGCGTTTGATCGAAGACGCCAGGTTTGGGCGAAATAAGATGAAGCTGATGGTATCGCAGAATTTCCCTTTCACACCCATGTACGATGCCTGGAAAGCGGGTACCCGCAGCCTTCTGCCGATGGACGATGACGTTGCCCGGAGGCAGGTTGAGATCATCCTTGACAGGGTGTTATCTAACCGCAGGCCTCCCTATTCCATTGCCGGAGGATTGTATGATGCGCTGGTGGACAGCGGCGGCGATATCATGGTGGCGACCAATGAAGAGGCCCTGGCCGCCGGAAAGCTTTTTGAAGAAACGGAAGGCATCGACCTGCACCCCGCAGCTGCTGTGGCGACTGCCTCGCTGGTACAGGCAGTGAAGAATAAACGCGTGGATCCGCGATCCGTTATCATGCTGAACATCACCGGCGGGGGAGAGGAGCGGTTTAAAAAAGAGCATGAATTGCATTACCTGAAACCTTCGCTGGTCTTTGATATCGATCCGGATGAGGGAGAGGTACTGCGTGGGATTGAGGGGCTGTTTGGTTAAAAATTCCAAATTCCAGGCACCAAATTCCAAACAAATCCCAAATCCCAAGATCCAAATTCCAAACAAATTCCAAATTACAAATTCCATTATATCTCCTTCCACCTCTGACTGCTGACTGTTGACTGCTGACTGTTGACTAAAAAAATTCCCCTCAAAATTTGGATATTAAATAAACATCGAGTAATTTTGTTGCTCAATATTGAATACGATCCAAATGCTGGAAGCTCTGATCACCTCCAAGACCCGGATAAAGCTGTTGATGAAGTTCTTCCTCAACAGCAGCACCACCTCGTACCTGCGCGACCTGTCGGCCGAGTTTGGCGAGTCGAGCAACGCCATACGGCTGGAGCTCAACCACCTGGAAAAGGCGGGGCTGCTCGGTTCCAGTACGCAGGGCAATAAGAAGGTATTCCGGGCCAACCGTGAGCATCCGCTTTTTAGCACCATCCGGCAGCTGTTGATGAAGCATACCGGCATTGATCAGATCATCGACCAGGTCATCAAGAACCTGCGGGGGCTGCACAGCGCCTATCTGACCGGAAGCTTCGCCCTGGGAAAGGACAATCCGGTGATCGATATTTTATTGATCGGCGACGATATTGATACAGCTTATTTGCTCAAACTTATACAGAAAGCTGAAACGCTGATCAGCCGGAAGATCCGGTATATGATCGTAAAACCCGAAGAAAAGGAGAAATATCTAGCTGTCTACCCTGAAGCGCTACTTCTTTGGGAGAGAAATACAGGCAGCAGCAACAACAATAAATAACCACGAATGACCATTAATAACGCGAGGCCGTCAGGCCGAGCAAATGACAACGAATAACCATAAATAACACGAGGCCGTCAGGCCGAGCAAATGACCAATTAGACCATAACTGATCTTGAATCATGTCCCATCGCAATAAAGTAACCGTTTACTCAGCCGAGGCTTACAACCGATCAATCATCTGGCATCTGGTTGAGATCATTCGGGATCTTCCCCAGTCGCATGAACTGGGATTCAGGCTTTTTAAACGGAATATCAAGGCCCTTTACCGGCAGTCGCTGCTGGGCTTCGCCTGGGCATTGTTCCCTCCGTTGATGACAGCGGCTCTCTGGATCTTTCTCCGGAGTACCAACGTCATGAAAATGGGTGATACAGGCATCTCCTATCCGGTATTCGTGCTTACCGGGACCCTGCTCTGGCAGATCTTCAACGAGGCGACCCTGTTGCCCCTGAAGGAGGTCACGGCCAACAAGGCTATGCTGTCGAAGATCAATATACCACGCGAAGGACTTTTGCTGGCAGGCATCTACGAGCTGGTATTCAATATTTTAATTAAACTGGGATTGCTTACGATCATCCTGGTTTACTTTCAGCAAACAGTTAATCTGACAGGCTTGCTGCTGGTTCCCCTGGGTATTTTCGCTATCGCGGTCACGGGTTTTTCCATTGGACTGGCACTTACTCCTGTTGGCATGCTCTATACGGATATCAACAGGGGACTTACGGTGATACTGCCGTTCCTGATGTACCTGACACCGGTCATTTACCCGACACCGAAAAGTGGTTTCGCGGCAATGATATTGAAATTCAATCCACTGGCCACTCTGATACCGCAGACACGCAACTGGCTGACGGCACAACCGGTGATGGATATGCAATTATTCTGGATCTTTACCCTTGCATTCTTTCTGCTCCTTATCTTCAGCCTGGTCGTTTACCGCCTGGCCATGCCGATGATCATCGAGCGGATCGGAGCGTGATGAAAAGTCAACAGTCAACAGTCAACAGTCAACAGTCAACAGTCAGCAGTCAGCAGTCAGCAGTCAACAATAGAACAATAGAACAATAGAATAATTTGTAAGGACTTTGGACTTTGGAATTTTAAAACGAAGGTATGTCCGATGAATTTCTCGTAAAAGTGGAGGGCGTCTCCAAGAAGTTCTGCCGCAGGCTAAAGCGTTCGTTATGGTACGGCGTGCGGGATATTGGCACTGAACTGATCGGCAGAGCGAAGAAGCCCGAGTTGCGTAAAGGTGAATTCTGGGCGGTGAACGATGTGAGCTTTGAACTGCGTCGGGGCGAGTGTCTGGGATTGATCGGTCACAACGGAGCGGGCAAATCCACCCTGCTGAAGATGCTGAATGGACTGATCAAGCCCGATAAGGGCCGTATTACCATGCAGGGCCGCATCGGCGCGCTGATTGAACTGGGCACGGGTTTCAATCCTATCCTGACGGGCAGGGAAAACATCTACAATAACGGCGCAGTGCTGGGATTCACCAAAAGAGAAATTGATCAAAAGTTCGACTCCATTGTCGGATTTTCAGAAATGGAGGACTTCATTGACACCCCTGTTCAGAATTACAGTTCAGGGATGAAGGTAAGGCTGGGATTTGCTGTGGCCGCACACATGGATCCGGATGTACTGCTGGTAGATGAAGTGCTGGCCGTTGGAGACCTCAACTTTAAACTCAAATGCTTTAACCTGATTGACCAGATCGTTGAACATTGCGCTGTGATCTTCGTTTCACATTCCATGCAACTTGTTTCCCGACTATGCAACCAGATACTCATGATGGAAGGTGGCTGTGAAAAGTATTTAGGCACTGATGTGTCAGAAGGGATTGATAAGTATTACAGCAGTCTGTCAGGAACCCGTACCGATTTTATCCGAAGTGATTCCGAAATAAAATTACTGAAGGTGACAGTGAACAATAGTGAGGAAGATATGCCACTGATCAAAAGACTGGATGATTTGCTCATCACACTTCATGTTGAAATTGACAACAAATTTGAACAGGCTGTTTCATCCATTGCATTGTTTGATTATGAGCAAAAAGCTATTGGAATTTGCATGAATGAAGAACCATTAAACCGTGTTGGAGAAATATTGAACCGACGAAACGGAAAAAGCAGTATTGCACTGAATGTAAAAATACCCCGCATTAACCTGAGCAAGGGTATCTACTATATAACTTTTAGTATGGCAGAGAGCATAGGATCAAAACCCATTGCCCATCTCAATAACATTAAAGCCTTTCAGGTAACGTCTAAACATGATGTTTGGCCGCCGCTGGAGTTGGAAAGTGACTGGCATTTAGTAAATTTATAAAACAGTTGTCTATGTTAATAAGGATACCACTCATTTCTTGGGATATTATAATCTATAGGGTAAGAAAATGTAAAATAAAGAAAATACGTAAGGTCAACACAAAAACAGCATTTTACAAAACTGTAAAACTTTTAAAAGACACTAAAAATCAAAAAATATTCTGTATCTCTTTGCAGCGAAGCGGGACAACCTCTGTTGGACAATTTTTAAAAGATCATGAGTTTAAAGTCGCTGGTTACGGTGAGCATTCAGAAGAATGGAGTAATCTTTGGGAAAAAGGGGACTATGAAGGAATTTTTAAATCAAAAATGTTCAGGGAAAACCAGGCTTTCGAAGATAATCCCTGGTGGTCTACTGACTTTTATCGCTTTCTCAATTTCAAATTTCCTAATGCCAGGTTCATTCTTTTATACCGAGATAGTGATAAATGGTTTGACTCTATGATTTCCCACGGATTAATCAAATATCATAGTCATAGCTATGGACATAGTAAAATCTATTTTCGATTAAACGAGTATTATAATCGGTCGCGTTACAATTATCCAGTTATGGATGATGAACAAATAATTGCTGAATTTGAATCAAAGAGAGAACACTACAAGTCAGTTTATGAGTTATACAACAGAGAAGTTGTAGAGTATTTTGCAAAAAATGCACCCAATAAGCTTTTTCATACTAATTTGGAAGACAAAGATAAGTGGGAGAAAATGGCAAATTTTCTAGATATTAAAATTAAGAAAGGATATGATATTCATGCAAATATAACAATTAAATGATCACCGTCACCAAGCCCTTTATCCCGCCGTACGAAGAATTCACCCCCTATCTACAACAGATCTGGGCGAGCGGACAACTTACCAACAACGGCCCTTTCCACCAGCAGTTTGAAAAAGAGCTGGCTGAGTACGTGGGAGTGAAGTACATCTCATTGTTTGCCAATGGTACCCTGGCGCTTGTAACAGCTTTGCAGGCTTTGCGGATAACGGGTGAAGTCATCACCACACCCTGCAGCTTTGTAGCTACCACCCATTCACTCTGGTGGAATAATATTAAGCCGGTGTTCGTGGATATCGAACAGGAATACTGCAATTTGGATCCCGAAAGGATCGAGGCGGCCATCACTCCGCAAATCACTTTGGAATTTGTAATTTGTTTGGACTTTGGACTTTGGAATTTTAAAACGAAGGTATGTCCGATGAATTTCTCGTAAAAGTGGAGGGCGTCTCCAAGAAGTTCTGCCGCAGGCTAAAGCGTTCGTTATGGTACGGCGTGCGGGATATTGGCACTGAACTGATCGGCAGAGCGAAGAAGCCCGAGTTGCGTAAAGGTGAATTCTGGGCGGTGAACGATGTGAGCTTTGAACTGCGTCGGGGCGAGTGTCTGGGATTGATCGGTCACAACGGAGCGGGCAAATCCACCCTGCTGAAGATGCTGAATGGACTGATCAAGCCCGATAAGGGCCGTATTACCATGCAGGGCCGCATCGGCGCGCTGATTGAACTGGGCACGGGTTTCAATCCTATCCTGACGGGCAGGGAAAACATCTACAATAACGGCGCAGTGCTGGGATTCACCAAAAGAGAAATTGATCAAAAGTTCGACTCCATTGTCGGATTTTCAGAAATGGAGGACTTCATTGACACCCCTGTTCAGAATTACAGTTCAGGGATGAAGGTAAGGCTGGGATTTGCTGTGGCCGCACACATGGATCCGGATGTACTGCTGGTAGATGAAGTGCTGGCCGTGGGAGATATTTCGTTCACATTGAAATGTTTCAACCGTATGGATGAACTTCTCCGTAATACCTCGATCATACTGGTTTCGCATAACATTCCGATGATCGACCGCATGTCCACCCACTTGATTTTAATGAATGAAGGTAAGGTTGTCTTCAACCGGCCTGACGTATCAGAAGGCATCAACCTCTATTATTCGATGCTTGACAAGCAATATGGTAATTACTTAGGTTCGGATATTGCCATTCTGGAAGAGGTGACACTCCGGTCGGGTGGCAGAAGCAGTGAAGACTCCAATGATTTCTATGTTAATTACGGGGAGGAACTTACGGTGAAGGTTAAAATCAAACTGAACCGGGAGATCACAAAACCAAATATTTACCTGGCATTCTTCGACAGAGCACAGCGCAATTTCGGAGAAGTGTTGAATTTTAAGGATGAGGTCAGGTCAATAAGGAATGATAATGTGTATTGCGCGTTTGAAACGTATTTTCCAAGCATTGAATTCGCACAGGGAATTTATTCAGTAACGGTAGGAATGTCAGACCTGTCTGATGATGTTACCCGTATGATATTCAGAAAACAGTCAGCTGCTTATTTTACGGTGAGAGGCAAGCACCACGGCTGGGCACCGATGCAATTTCATCCCAGGTGGAGGCAGGTTGAATGAACTGGGATCAACTAACGATACAACATTTTAATAGCCGATAGAATAACATATTTACATAAATCCGCAAATGATCACCGTTACAAAACCATTCCTTCCGCCCCTCGAAAAATTCACCCCCTATCTGCAACAGATCTGGGCGAGCGGACAGCTCACCAACAACGGCCCTTTTCACCAGCAGTTTGAAAAAGAACTTGGTACTGATTTGGGTGTGAAATATATCTCTCTGTTTGCCAATGGTACTCTGGCGCTTGTAACAGCTTTGCAGGCTTTGCGGATAACGGGTGAAGTCATCACCACACCCTACAGCTTTGTGGCCACCACCCATGCACTCTGGTGGAATAATATTAAACCGGTTTTCGTGGATATCGAACCGGAGTATTGCAATTTGGATCCCGAAAGGATCGAGGCGGCCATCACTCCGCAAACCACTGCCATCATGCCTGTGCATGTGTATGGGAATCCCTGCGATGTAGTGCGGATCAAAGAAATTGCGGATAATTATGGATTAAAGATCATTTACGATGCCTGCCACACCTTTGGGGTGAGCGTAAACAATGAGCCGGTGTTGAATTTCGGCGACCTGTCGGTGATGAGCTTTCATGCCACAAAAGTTTTCACTACTTTTGAAGGAGGTGCCATCGTATGTCATGATGAAGCCATGAAAAAAAGGATCGATCACCTTAAAAACTTCGGCTTTGCAGGAGAGACAACGGTTGTTGCCCCCGGAATTAATGCCAAGATGAACGAGGTGCAGGCAGTGATGGGATTGATTCAACTGAAATATATTGATGAGAACATCGAAAAGCGACGGCGGATTGTAATGCGTTACCGCGAACAGTTAAGAAATGTTCCGGGCCTGCGCTTCCTGGAGGATATGCCCGGCGTAAGGCATTGTTATTCTTATTTTCCTGTTTTTATTGATGAGGAGGGATATGGGATGTCACGTGATGGATTGTACGATCTGCTGAAACAGAATGACATTCATGGACGGCGTTATTTTTACCCCCTGATCAGCCAGTTTCCAACTTACCGGGGATTGGAGTCGGCACAGCCGGGAAAGCTGCCGGTGGCGGAAAGAGCAACGGAACAAGTGATTTGTCTACCTCTGTATCCGGAATTAAGTGTTAACTTATTAGAGTCTATTTGTAAACTTATTAAGAATAGATGAAATGAAACTAGCCATCATGCAGCCATACTTCTTTCCGTATCTGGGCTATTTTAGCCTGATAAAACTTACGGACAAGTTTATACTTTTGGATGAAGTGCAGTTTATAAGACATGGATGGATTGAGCGCAATAGAGTATTAAAACAAAATGGCGGATGGCTTTACATTCAAGTATCCTTAATTAGAAATGGATGAAAACATGAAAAAACGAATAGAATATCTGAAAAATTTTGGCTTTACAATTGAAACAACTGTTATCGAACCAGGCATCAATGCCAAAATGAACGAACTGCAGGCAGCATTTGGGTTACTTCAATTAAAATATGTGGATAAACACATTGCTAAACGCAAAATTATTGCAGATACATATCGTCAAGAATTAGCTTGTGTACCAGGTATTCGTTTTCATAAAGATATTGAAGGTGTGCGACATGGTTATCCCTATTTTCCCATTTTAATTGATCTTGAAAAATATGGACATGCAGGCAATGAGCTTTATCAAAAACTTAAAGACCATAATATTTTTGGACGCCGTTACTTTTACCCGCTAATTAGCAATTTTCCTACTTATCGGGGACTGCCATCAGCTAAGCCTGAGAACTTGCTTGTTGCGACAGAATTGGCAGAACAGGTTTTATGTCTGCCGATCAATCCTACACTCAATGAAAGTGAAATTTTAAGTATTTCTAAATTAATATCCAACCGATAATAATAAGAATAGTTGAATCCTATTTAGAGTTATTCTCATGAAAAATGCTTGGTCTAAATGCAGCTGGAGGAATTTTCAGGCACAGCAACAACCCGAATGGAAAGATGTAAAACACCTGAATGAAACAATTTCTAAATTGAATAACCTGCCGGCTTTGGTTTTTTCAGGTGAGACAAGAAGGCTTAAACGAGAATTGACTGAAGTCAATAAGGGTAATAGCTTTATTTTACAGGTAGGCAACTGTGCGGAAAGTTTCAGCGATTGTAACGGACCCAAAATACATAATTTCCTCAGGATAGTACTACAAATGACCAGGGTCATTGAATTTCAGGCGAATAAAAATGTAGTCAAGATTGGTAGGATTGCAGGGCAGTACGCGAAACCAAGATCATCTGATAGTGAAGTTTTGAATGGCATTAATTTTCCTGTATACAGAGGGGATAATGTTAATGATTACTCCCCTTCAATTGAAGGCCGTGAAGCAAATGCGGACAGACTTCTAGAAGGATATTTCAGATCAGCGGCTACTTTGAATCTTATCAGAGCATTTACTCAAGGGGGATATGGTGATATTCAAAATTTATCTGACTGGAAAAGACATTTCTTTTCTAATGAGATATCAAATTTGGAATATTACAAAAATTTCGAAAGAAATGTAACCAACTCATTATTTTTTAATAAGAAAAAGAAGCCTAGTATTTCTCCTAGAGGGGATTTAATTTATACATCTCACGAAGCATTGTTGCTTGATTATGAAGAAGCATTTGCCAGAATAGATACCACAACAGGGGATTATTACAGTACCAGCGCTCACCTGCTTTGGATTGGAGACAGAACAAGGCAGGTGGACGGTGCTCACGTAGAATTTGCTCGCGGAATTGGCAATCCAATTGGAATTAAAGTCGGACCCACTTATTCTTTAAAAGAACTAATACATATTATCAACAAGATAAATCCATTTAACGAAGAAGGTAAAATCATTTTAATAAACAGGATGGGAGTTAAATTCATAGATTCCGGGCTTCGTCCTTTAATCAGAGAAGTAAAAAAAAATAAATTGAAAGTAATATGGTCTTGCGATCCTATGCACGGCAACACTTTTAGTCATGAGGGCTATAAAGTGAGATCATTTGAAGATATTGTATCAGAAATAAAATCTTTTTTTGAAATATGTAAAGAAGAAAAGGTGGTTCCGGGTGGAATTCACCTTGAAATAACGGGTGAATACGTAACAGAATGTATTGGTGGTTTGAATGGCTTGACCTTTTCAAACCTGAGCGACAATTATGATACAAAAGTGGACCCCAGGCTCAATGCAGCCCAGGCACTGGAAATAGCATTCATTATAAGTACGTTGATATGAGAACGCTTCTATTAACTTTTAAATCATTGTTATGAGTAATAACAATCATGAAAGGCTAAAAATTGCTTTTCTTGGTGGAGCAATGAATTCAGCAGTTGGTAGAGCTCATTTTACTGCCATAAACCTGGATCATCGATTTGAACTTGTTGCTGGTTGTTTTAGCCGGAATGAACAATTGAATATGGAGACTGCGAAGCAGTATGGTGTCCATAATGATCGGGTTCACTTAAGTCTGACTGAACTTGTAGAAAAAGAAAAAGATGACCTTAATGCTATTGCTATTCTTACACCAACAGATCAACATGCAGAGCAAGTGCTTTTATGCATTAATGCGGGTATTCCTGTCATATGCGAAAAAGCACTGGCAACAACAAGCCAGGATGCAAATGATATCAGGGTTGCGCTAGAAAAGAATAGTGGATTCCTTGCGGTTATCTATAATTACCTTGGGTATCCCATGATACGTGAACTAAAAAGCATTATTGGAAAAGGATTCATTGGAAAACCACTGCATATTCAAATAGAGATGCCTCAAGAAAGTTATCGACGAGTGACTGCGAATGATAAACCTATTATACCTCAGGACTGGAGGCTTCATGATGGCATGATCTCTAAAATATCACTTGATTTAGGCGTTCATCTGCACATACTGATCAGGTACCTGACAGGTGAAATACCCCAAAGTGTAATCAGTCTGTGCTCTTCATCAGGTAATTTTCCGCATGTTATTGATAACGTTTCCTGTATGATTGAATACACAGGTAGTATGTCATGCAATATGTGGTTCAGTAAGATTGCAATTGGTAAAAAAAACGGATTGAAATTAGGAATTTATGGGGAAGTTGGATCTGCCGAGTGGATCCAGGAGAATCCCGAAAATTTATACATGGCTGACAATAAAGGACATAGATGGATTCTTGATCGGGGAAGTGATGAATTAAAAATCAGCAATCAAAAAAGATATTCAAGGTTTAAAGCAGGTCATCCCTCAGGATTCCTGGAAGCATTTGCTAATTATTATGATGATATTGCCTCATCCCTTTCACTTTATTCAGAAAACCAAACGAATTACCTGAACGAGGAATGCTATGGCATTAATGAAGCAATTGAAGGCCTTTCTTTAATGGAGGCAATTTCAAGATCGAGCTCAACAAAAAAGTGGGAGAGATTACCTGCTCCCTGATCACGACACAATGATTATCTATAAAATAATTTTATCTCAGTAAAAACGATTATCGTGTCCAGAATTCTATTGATAGATACGAATTTTTCTGCATTGCCAGTATATCAATATCTTATTCAGAACAATAATGAAGTATTTGTCGTCGGAGGGAATCCTGGGGATGCTCTGGCCAAATCTGTCAGGAATTACATCAATCTTGATTATTCAAACCTTGACAAAACACGTGATTTAATCGATAAGCATAAAATAGATTATATTCTACCGGGATGCAATGATCGATCTTACCTTGTATGTTCAGAACTTAATGAAAAGGGTAATTTTTATGGAATAGATACTCTGGAGGTAACAGAAACCATTAATAATAAGAAAAAATTCAGGGCGTTCGCCGTAAAGGTTGGCTTGCCGGTGCCAAAAGTTTTTTCCAACGAAAAGGAAATCAACGTTTGGCCCCTGATTATCAAGCCTGTGGATGCTTATAGCGGACGTGGTACAACTTTGTTACGAGAAACGGAAAAAGAGAAATTGGGTCAGGCGATAAAGCTTGCTGAGGAATTTTCGAGGTCGAAATCCTATATCATTGAGGAGTATATTGAAGGTCAATTATACAGCCATTCAGCATTTATCTCGGATGGGAAAATTTATATAGATTTTATTGTGGAAGAGCATGGCACTGCAAATCCGTTTGTAGTCGATACCAGTCGAGTCGTCTTTGATTTCGGTCAAAAAGTATTGCATAATCTGCGGGATACAATCTTATTGATGGCAAAAGAATTAAATCTGGTTGACGGATTGGTGCATACGCAATTCATTAAAAAAGGGGAACGGATTTGGCTGATAGAGATTACCCGGCGATGTCCTGGTGATTTATATAGTCAATTAATTGAAATGTCAACTGGATTTCCATATGCTGAAATGTATGCCAGACCTTTTTTAAATCAAAATATCAGTAGAGATCAAAAATCATTAAAGCACGATTATATATTACGACATACAATTTCACAACTTAAAGAAGATTATTTTAGTTCTCTTGAGTTCAATTTTCCAGTTCATATAGAGAAATTTGTGCCTCTAAGTTTGTCTGGTGAGAAAGTAAAAGGAAGTCCAGGTGGTCGTATTGGACTTTTATTTCTTCGAACAAATTCAGAATATGATTTAATCAATCTTTTTCAAGTAACCTTAAACAGAGAATTGTATTCAATTTGCTGATTTATTTCTTAAATATCCATTCTTCAAAGTATCTAACATTTTAGATAATGAACTATAAACCACCTTCTTGTTTGCATATTGATGACTATGATGATAACCAAATCTCCCGTCTTTTTTGTAGAGATTTTATTAAAGGATCTTCTCCTAAATATATACTGGGAACGAATGAATATGCAAGCTATGTGGCTGCTTGTGTTGATGTGGACGGATTTATAGATGAATTTACTACCTGTAAGACGTTTTTAAACAAACCAATCATAAATTTTGATGCATTACCTCCGGATAGTATGGTGGTTTCAGTAGTTGTTCTGGCACAGCCACAGAAAGTGCTTAGAAAACTACATGAGATCGGTATTCGTTACCTGGATTATTTTCAATTCAGTAAATATTCTGGTTTTAATGTAAAGCAAGTTTTTGGTCACTTCCACAATGATTTTGTCGTTGATTTCAAGGTTCATCGGGTAGACTATGAATGGATATACAACTTACTTTCAGATGATGAATCCCGGCAAGTTCTTTCTAAGATAACGTGAGTTCGACATAATTTCAATAGCATAAAGTCACTGATTGATCAATGATTTCGAGATTCAGAGAAGGCTTTTTGGGTAGGAATGAGTAAGCAATTAACCCACCTATTAGGTTAATCACAAA